>CAMUML010000004.1 GCA_947089855.1 uncultured Eubacterium sp. | reverse complement strand
GATGTATCAGTTGAACGCTCTTGTAATCTGAAGGTTACTATTTGTTACTATTCAAGGGCCAGGAATGCGCATAAACTGCGCATTCCGTGAGAACATGATGCAGGGGTGAGGGGCGATTTTGCGAAGCAAACTTCCAATATCGCCCCGAATGGTTACTAAGAGCGGCCCCCAGGCCGTGAATAGTAACTACTATTCATGGATTTCTTCTGCCTTTGTGAAACAGCAATAGACAATAGAAGGGTAATCCTTTATAATAAAAAGAAAAGGAGTAAATTATATGCAAAGAAGTAAAAGGTGTTTGTCCATTTTACTGGCCGCGGTATTGTGTATATCATCGGCAGCCACCGTACCGGCAAAAAAAAAGGGGGCGTCCAAACTGGATGGCGCTACTATGCCGGTAGGTCAGGATCTTACGATTTCACTTAAAACAGATGATGATAACGAGCTAAGGCAGACCCTCTACCGATGGAATATAAACGGTAGTGGCAACGGGTATAAAGCGGTTGTACATTTGGATGATGCAAATGGCGATAACTGTGAAATGCAGCTTTCTGAACATATGGTCGACAGTACGAAGTATTATGCGATCAGGCACAGCCAGAGCCAATATTATATTGATACAGAAGGCGATAACACAGATGTAAACAAGGTACTTCACCAGGTCCATAAAAATGTAAAACAGGATAACCAGAAATTCCGTTTCGTACCAGTAGGGAACGAAAAGGATACGTATTATATTATGTCCTTAAAAGGAGACAAGAAAAATAAAAAACTGTATATAGGTACCGAAAAGGACAAGGTTGGGGAGCATGTTAAAATAGCTACCACAAATAAACCAACCAAGTGGCTAGTTACGCTGACTGACCGTGCTGCTTTAAATGGCAATGAGTCTCAGCTTCCAGAAGCAAACAAACAGTCGGAATCCAAAAACGGCGCTGCAGTGTTTACCATGAACCCAGAAGGCTCGGTCTATGATGTCAATGTCAATAATGATTCCGCCGTAGTTGATGGAAACTGCCTGCATCTTTTTTACACCGGCACTTCTTCAAAGATTACCGCTGAATGGGTAGATAAGGAAAAAGCATACCGGATCCGTTCCTGGAACCTGGATGAACACCAGCTTGGAGGGAAGGATTTTGTATGGGATGTCGATGATGCCAGCACAAATGGAAATGCTGTTGTACACTTGTGGCATAATAAAGGCAATTCCCATAAAAGCCAGTTCTGGCGGTTTATCAAAGTAAAGGGTAAGGAAAACATCTATCAGATATATAATTGTAATAGCAGGCTGTATCTTGCAGTACAGAATGGGAAAACGAAAGAAAATAATAGCAAGCTTATACAAACCCAGACTCCGCAAAACTGGGAAATTACAATTCTAAATAAAACAAAACTGAAAACCGATGCGTCCGACTGGATGGGCCAGCTTCCAGATTCGATGCCGTTATCAGACATTAATATTCCTGGCACACATGATGCAGGCGCATCAAACATGTTTGCAGATGTGCTGCCGCAGCAGTCGTTTACCAGGGCGCAGCAGCTCTACTTGGATGAACAGCTCAATGTCGGCGTCCGTGCGTGGGACATCCGCGTGGAATGTACCTGGTTGGAAGATGCCCTAAAAGACGACCTTGCTATTATCCACGGCTTCCAAACTTCAAAATGCCAAAATGTCCAGGATAATGTGTTAAGGGTAAGTGAAGTTATGAAAACAGCAAAAGATTTCCTGGCTGCCCATCCGAAAGAAACAATTATTATGACGGTCAAGGGCGATGGTAAAGCGACTAAGGATGATACCCGTGTTGCAGAAGCATTAGAACGTTATATCCAGGACAGCAAATATCCAATATGGTGTGGTTCCAACGGCCAGGATCCAGACTATGTGCCGACACTTGGCGAGGTTAGGGGCAAAATTGTGCTTATCCGCAGGTTTTCACTGGATGGCTACGGCTCTGGGAAAGTGAACCGTTCCTACTTTGGCCTGGACGCAAGTGAATGGGATAATTTCAACTATGCGGATAAAAAAGAAGCAGTTTGTATTTATAATAAAACCTCAGCCAATAAGATATCAAGCAGCATTTGGGTGCAGGATAATTACAAAGAAGGCAATGCTGACACTAAAATTGCTTATTTTAAAGGCGCAGCGGATTATGCCACCGAAAATAATATTACTTCCAGCAGCCAGAGCAGTAATATATCCAGAGGTTACTTTTTTAATTATTCTGGTGCAACAGACAATCTGAGCCAGCCAAGAAGTATCAACTACAACCTTTTATCAAACTCCTTGCTAAACCGGCCAGCCAATACTGACCGTGCAAGTAAAACATATGATAAGAAAACAGTTGGAATTGTCATGGCCAACTATATAGATGCTAAACTCGCAAAAAGAATATACCAGACCAATTTTGCAGTTAAGAAATAAAAATTTCGGATAGCTATTGATTCCATTTGGGATAAACTAGCCGAAAGATTTTTTTAACGCTCTAGTGGGCAGGCTGTAAATGGCAGTTTTTTAAACCGGAAATCCTTATTCCAAGCGATTTCCGGTTCTTTTTCGCTTTTCTAACCGCATCGGCTAATTTTATTGTAAACGGATCCTCTGATACTTTTCCAGCGTCTTCTTGGCAAATTACCGTCCCAAAATAAGGATTGCTTGTATCAATCGAAACGTTTCTTTTAGTATAATATACTTCCAGCCTAAAAACAAGATAAATAATACAATTGGCAAAAGGCTCCCTGGATTATACAAGCAAAACTGTGCAGCCACCCCTTGACAGTGCCCTATTTTTATGGTATTGTGTACTAGATAAAATAATACACGCGGTACACATAGCACACTCTGTACGTAAAGCTGGTTTGGTATGGGCAGCAAAGAGTGGGGCAGTTTTTCGGATAAAAGGCAGAAAACGTTATCCTAATGAACAATGAAACGGAAAGGAGGGGATTGCCATATGTTGGAATTAAATTACCGGGATGCCAAGCCTATTTATGAGCAGATTAAAGATGGGCTGCGTAGGCTGGTCCTTTCAAATGTGATACGCCAGGATGAGAAACTTCCAAGCGTTAGGGAGCTGGCGGGCCAGCTTGCCATTAACCCGAACACGATCCAGAAAGCTTACCGGGAATTGGAACAGGAAGGGTATATTTATATGGTGCCTGGAAGGGGCAGTTTTGCCGCACCGTTAAGCGATGTACAGCCGGGCCGGCAGGAAGCACTGTTACATCAGTTCGACGAGGCAGCCGTAGAACTGATGTATTTAAAAAAAGAACCGGCCTGGCTCAAACAAAGGATTGACCAGTTGGAGCAAGGCAATGTTAAGGAGGTGCAAAAGCCATGATTGAGGTTTCGAATGTGACAAAACGGTTTGGTTCCTTTACGGCATTGGACCATGTAGATATGCATGTAAAAAAGGGGGCGGTCTATGGGCTGGTTGGGCCAAATGGAGCTGGAAAGTCTACGGTCATACGGCATATTACGGGGGCATACCGCCAGGATGAAGGGGAGATCTTGGTCGATGGGCAGGTTGTTTATGAAAATGCAGCTGTAAAAGCAGGGATTTCTTATATACCGGACGATATTTTCTATTTTAAACAGGCGAATGTAAAAGAGATGATGCGGTTTTATAAAAACATGTATCCAACGTTTGACCAGGAATTGTTTTTGCGCCTTGAGGATTGCTTTCCAGAGGTAAACCAGAAGCGGTCAATCCGCAGGCTGTCCAAAGGTATGCAAAAACAGGCAGCTTTTTGGCTGGCAGTCAGCTGTAGGCCAAAGCTGCTGATCCTGGATGAACCAGTAGATGGGTTGGATCCGGTTATGCGCAGGCAGATTTGGACGATCCTGCTATCCGATGTGGCGGAGCATGGTACTACGGTACTGGTATCTTCGCATAACCTGCGGGAACTGGAGGATGTCTGTGACCATGTAGGCATTATGCATCATGGGAAAGTGATTATGGAAAAATCATTGGATGACCTGCAGGGCAGCGTTTCCAAAATCCAGGCGGCGTTTGAAGGCACGGAACTGCCAAAATTCCCAAAAGACATGGAAATCCTGCACCATGCACAGGCTGGCAGGGTGCATACGTTGATTATACGGGGCCAGCAGGAAGCACTGCGGGATCAGATCGCTTCGTATCAGCCAATTTTGCTGGATGTCCTGCCGTTGACGCTGGAGGAGATTTTTATTTATGAACTGGGAGGTGCGGAGTATGAAGTCAAAGACATCCTTATCTAAGGGGGCATCTGTAAATACCATTTTTAATACGGCCATATGGAAGCGCAATATTGTGGGCGGATGGGGAATTTGGGCAGGGCTGTTCTTATTTTGGCTTGTGTTCCGGCCGTTGATGACCTATTTTGACCTTCAGCAGTTTGGGTGGTATCTGGATGCGGATGCTGCGTCCAAAGATGCCATGTATATCCATGAAATGATCACGCACATTTGGAACCAGCGGGCATTTACGATATTTTATGCAGTCAGTGCGGTGGCAGTGGCAATGTTTGTCTTTTCCTACTTATTTACGCCCAGAAATTCCAATATGCTGCATACGTATCCGGTTAGCAGGATTAGCTTGTTTACGACCAACTTTATCAGCGGTTTTTTGTTTTTGATGGTACCGCTGGTCATTGCATCGGTGCTGGAGCTGCTGGTAGGGATGGATTTTGGGGCAGTAGACGCCCAGGTGGTAAAGCATTTTTTCCTTTGTATGGGTACGGCGGCATTGGAAAACCTGTTTTTCTTTAGTGCGGCGGTATGTATGCTGATGTTTGTAGGAAATATTATCGCAGTGCCTGTCCTGTTTTTTATCCTGAATTTCTTTTGTAAAGGGTGTGTCATGATCGTTGAGGCAATGGTTAGCGTTGTCTGCTATGGGTTGGAAATGTATGAACTTGAGGTAAACGCACATTTGCTAGCAATCCTGACGCCGATCCAATATATGAGGAATATCGGTGTATTTGATGTAAGTGAGGGCGATACCTTCCAGTATCCATTCAGTCATGGCGCGGAGCTGGCCGGCTATACGGTGGCAGCTGTATTCTTTATTGCGGCGGCGATTATCGCTTATAAGAAAAAACATGTGGAAACCGCAGGGGATGTGGTCACGGTAGGCTGGCTGAAGCCCATCTTCCGGTGGGGGATCGCTATTTGCGTTTCGGCAGCAGGGGCACTGTTTATTGCCGGTATCTCTTATGAACAGTCATTTGCATTGATCCTTACAAGTGTATCGGTTATTGGGGCAGCTGCCTTTTTTATCGCACAGATGCTGCTTGAACGCAGTGTGCATGTGTTTACAAAAAAAAGGGTGCGGGAGTGCCTTTTATATACAGTAATTATCGGCGCTTGTTATTTTGGGCTGGATGCCGACCTGCTGGGCCTGGAGACAAAGGTTCCATCTTTGGATCAAGTTGAAGCGGCCAAGATGGATGGGGAACTTGCAATGTATTCAGAGGCAGAAGACGAAATTAGCTGGATACAGGAAATACACAGGCAGGTTATCGGTTCCAAAAAACAATTTGAACAAGAACAGCACAACCAGATGCTTCGGAGGGCTGTTTTTACGTATTATTTAAAGGACGGTTCCACGGTCAGGCGCAGCTATTGGCTTCCGGATAGCGATGCGGCTGCGGATCTGGTAAGCCGTATCCGGGCACGGGCAAGCGAACCGGAAGTGATATTGGCAAATTATTTTGGTATCCATTATCCAGATATTGAAGTCTATGGCGGTACGCTGCTGGATTATTCAGATGGTGCGCACAACCAGGAGGTCAGGATTTCACAGGCCCACGCCAAGAAACTGTATCAGGCAGCAGTCAAGGATATAGAGGCTGGGCATTTTAACCTGAGCGAAGACGAAAAGCAGGAACCAGTGGAAACAACTGCCAGGGATCTGCGCCTGGTATTAAATGTCCGGGATGAAGGAGGATTTAAGACGCCGGATACGATGGGGTCAGGCATGGTAGTTCAAAAAGATGCGGAGGCGGAAATTATGATCCTCCCAATGTATACGTATTTAAATGAAGAAATGCAGAAACTGGGGTACCTATCAAAATAGGAAAGGGTACCAAGTGCTGGCAGAAATAACGGTGAACACAGTACCCGCTATTTCTGCCAGCATTGTGTTTCTGCCAGCCAGTAATGGAACTTGATGCTTAAGTAAATGACATTGGCCGTGAATCGTAACGAAAAAAGGCATGCCGGGCCGCTAACGCAGGCTTGTATATTTAGGGGACTTCTATTATAATGAAAAATACACAACAGCCCTCCAAAGTACCATAGAGAATTAAAAAACAAAGCAGATAAAAATTAAAACAAAAATATATTCATAGAAAGTAAAGTGGTATACCATGCAAATCGAAAACCAGCCAACCGAAAAAATCCAGCCGGAAAAAGAACATAAAATTGCCAAAGTCCTGCCAGGCAGCATTGCAGAGGAACTGGAAATTGCGCCGGGCGATGTACTGTTATCAGTAAATGGCGTAGAAATTGAAGATGCATTTGATTATCATTACCAGGTTGATGAAGAATATCTGACGCTTTCCATACGCAAGCCGGATGGAGAAGAATGGGAATGTGAGATTGAAAAGGAGTATGGGCAAGACCTAGGCATTGCGTTTGAAAACGGGCTGATGGATGCCTACCGTTCCTGCTGCAACCGGTGTATTTTTTGTTTTATTGACCAGATGCCGCCTGGAATGCGGGATACATTGTATTTTAAAGACGACGATGCCAGGCTCTCTTTCTTGCAGGGGAATTATATAACACTCACGAATATGAAGGATAAAGACATTGCACGTATGATCGCCTATAAACTGGCGCCGGTCAATATTTCGGTGCATACGGTAAACCCGCAGCTGCGGTGCGCAATGCTGCAAAACCGCTTTGCAGGCGATGCGCTTTTGTATTTGAAGCGGCTGTATGAGGCGGGCATTGAAATGAATGGCCAGATTGTGCTGTGCAAAGGGGTCAATGACGGGGAAGAGCTGGAACGCAGTATCCGGGAGCTGGCCGGGTACCTGCCTGTGATGCGCAGCCTGTCTGTTGTGCCGGTGGGGCTGACAAAGTACCGGGACGGGCTGTATCCGCTGGAACCGTTCACAAAGGAAGATGCGGCCAAAGTACTTGATATGGTACACAAATGGCAGGACCGTTGTATGCGCCGGTGGGGGTTGCATTTTGTCCACGCTGGGGATGAATGGTATTTGCTGGCAGGCCAGGAGCTGCCGCCAGCCGGCCGGTATGACGGTTATCTGCAGCTGGAAAATGGAGTTGGCATGATGCGGCTGTTGCTGGATGAATTTCAAGAAGCCTTGGATGCGGAAAGCGGGGCCGGGCAGGATACGGAATACAGCGGGAAGCTGACGGTTGCTACGGGGGTATTGGCAGCGCCGTTTATCAGCCAGCTGGCGCAGGCATTTATGCAGCGCTACCCTGGGCGGCAGATCACGGTTATTACGGTATACAACCATTTTTTTGGAGAACGCATCACTGTTTCTGGGCTTTTGACCGGGCAGGACCTGCTGGAGCAGCTGCAGGGGCGGGACCTGGGGGATTGCCTGCTGCTGCCATGCAGCCTTTTGCGCAGCGGAGAGGATGTTTTGCTGGATGATATGACAGTTGACGGGCTGAAAAATGCTTTACAAGTCAAAATAGTTATTGTAAACTCTAACGGTCAGGATTTATATCATGCATTTAAGATGAGGATAGGAGATAAATAATGAGTAAACCAATCGTAGCAATTGTGGGGCGCCCCAACGTAGGGAAGTCTACGCTGTTTAATGCGCTTGCCGGTTCCCGCATTTCCATTGTGCAGGATACGCCAGGCGTTACCAGGGACAGGATTTATGCGGATGTATCATGGACGGATAAGGAGTTTACAATGATCGATACCGGCGGTATCGAGCCAGACAGCCAGGATATTATTTTGTCGCAGATGCGCGAGCAGGCACAGATTGCAATTGATACCGCAGATGTCATTATTATGCTTACGGATGTGCGCCAAGGGCTGGTGGATGCGGACGATAAGGTGGCCGATATGCTGCGCCGGTCCAGAAAGCCGGTTGTTTTGGTCGTCAATAAAGTGGACAGCTTTGAAAAATATATGATGGATGTGTATGAGTTTTATAACCTGGGGCTGGGCGAGCCTGTGCCGGTTTCAGCAGCATCCAGGCTGGGGCTTGGGGATATGCTGGACGAAGTGGTCAGCCATTTTGCAACAGGCGGGCAGCAGGGGGAAGAGGATAGCCGGCCGAAGGTTGCAATTGTAGGCAAGCCAAATACTGGCAAGTCTTCGCTGGTTAACAAACTGTGTGGAAAAGACCGTGTAATTGTATCGGATATTGCAGGGACGACACGGGATGCGGTAGATACGGAAGTTACCTATAAGGGCCAGGAATATGTGTTTATCGATACGGCGGGTATCCGGCGCAAGAATAAGGTGAAAGGGGAAATTGAACGCTATAGTATTATCCGTGCGGTTACGGCTGTGGAACGTGCGGATGTAGTGGTTATCCTGATTGACGGCACGGAAGGCGTAACGGAGCAGGACGCGAAGATTGCAGGCATTGCCCATGACCGGGGAAAAGGGATTATTATTGCTGTCAATAAATGGGATATTGTGGAAAAGGACGATAAGACGGTCTATCGCCAGAGCGAACGTATCCGCCAGGTGCTTAGTTTTATGGCCTATGCAGAGATTATGTTTATTTCCGCTAAGACGGGCCAGCGGCTGAACAAGCTGTTTGAAATGATCGACCTTGTGATCCAGAATAATTCTATGCGTGTTGCGACCGGCGTGCTGAATGAAATTATGGCGGAAGCAGCCGCTATGCAGCAGCCGCCTACGGATAAAGGGAAGCGGCTGAAATTGTATTATATTACGCAGGTATCCGTAAAACCGCCAACGTTTGTTATATTTGTAAACGACAAAAACCTGATGCATTTTTCCTACCAGCGGTACTTGGATAACCGTATCCGGGAAGCCTTTGGGTTCCGGGGGACGGCGCTGCGGTTTATTATCCGCGAGAGGAGGGACGGCGGAAAATGATCCTGGCACGCATTCTTTCGGTTATCATCGGGTATATATTTGGGCTGTTTACGGCAGGGTATTTTTATGCAAAGCATGTAAATGTCGATATACGTAAGATGGGGAGCGGGAACATCGGGACGACCAATACGTTCCGCACGCTTGGCAAAAAAGCGGGTATTATTGTATTTTTATGCGATGGGTTTAAAGGCGTATTTGCGGTGCTGCTTGTGTGGGCCATTTTCCATGCACGTTATCCGCAGGGGGTCCAGATATTGGAAGTGTATGGCGGCTTGGGCGCTGTGCTAGGGCACAATTTTCCAGTGCATCTAAAATTTAAGGGTGGCAAGGGCATAGCAACTACGGCGGGTATGATGCTGGCCTTCTGCCCTTGGGCAGTGCCAGTATGCCTGGTGCTGTTTGTACTCAGCGTATTTGTAAAGCGGTATGTATCGGTCGGTTCTTTGCTGGTATGCCTGGGGTTTTTTGTACAGACCGTTGTATTTGGCCAAATGGGTATTTTAGGTGCGCCGCCACAGGCATTGGGCGAGATTTACCTGGTTGTGGGCATTGTATGCGTACTTGGGGTCATACGGCACCAGTCAAATATCAAGCGGCTTTTGAGCGGGACAGAAAATAAGGTATAGCCGTTATTATAGCAATAAAATAATCTGGATTTAAGAAAGTAGGGGATAATATGGCAAAACTTGGGGTCATCGGTGCGGGCAGCTGGGGCACAGCGCTGGCGCTCGTATTGGCGAACAATGGGCATAAGGTGCGGATGTGGTCTGCGGTGGAGGCAGAGGTGGCGATGTTAAAAGCGCACCAGGAGCATCTGGAAAAGCTGCCAGGCATAAAATTGCCGCCGGCGGTTTCGTTTACCGCGGATCTAGAAGAAGCCATACGGGGGATGGAAGCGCTGGTGCTTGCCGTCCCATCTATGTATACCAGGAGCACGGCTGCACGTATGGCACAGTATGTAGCGGATGGGCAGCTGGTTGTCAGCGTGGCAAAGGGTATCGAAGAGCATACGCTAATGACGCTGTCGCAGATCATCAAGCAGGAAATCCCGCAGTGTGTGGAAGCGGTATTAAGCGGGCCGTCCCATGCGGAAGAAGTAGGGCGCGGTATGCCGTCTGCACTTGTGGCAGGCGCTGCGGGCAAGAAAACGGCGGAACGTGTGCAGTATTATTTTATGAATCAAGTGTTCCGTGTATATACAAGCCCGGATGTAGTGGGCATGGAAATTGGCGCGGCGTTAAAAAATGTCATAGCGCTTGCAGCCGGAATGGCAGACGGGCTTGGATATGGGGATAATACGAAAGCGGCGCTGATCACAAGGGGGATTAATGAAATCAGCCGGCTGGGCCTTGCGATGGGGGCGAAGTATGAGACGTTAAGCGGGTTGACCGGTATTGGGGATTTGATTGTAACTTGTGCCAGTATGCACAGCCGTAACCGCAGGGCCGGCATCCTGATGGGGCAGGGCTATACCATGCAGCAGGCGATGGATGAGGTAAAAATGGTGGTGGAAGGCGTGTATTCTGCAAAGGCAGCCGTTGGGCTGGCACACAAATATAAGGTAGATTTGCCGATTATCGAGCAGGTAAATGCCGCTTTGTTTGCAGATAAGCCAGTAAAAGACGCGGTATATGAATTAATGACAAGGGATAAAAAGGCAGAAAATGAGGAACTGGATTGGAAAGAAATATAACAGGCATGGACTATGAACAGGCGAGGGGGTTTTTAAAAGAAACTGCAAAATATGGCAGTGTCTATGGGCTGGAAAGTATCCGGCAATTAATGCAGCGGCTGGGCAATGTGCAGGAGCAGCTAAGTATCATCCATGTAGCAGGGACAAACGGCAAAGGTTCCATCTGTGCGATGCTTGCCGCAATCCTGCAGGCAGCCGGTTACCGCACAGGCCTTTATGCATCCCCTGCTGTTTTTGAACCGGAAGAGATTATAAAGGTGGACGGCAGCCCTATTTCCAAGAAATCATATGCGGATTTGATTTCTAAGGTGCAGAATGCATGTAGGCAGATGCAGGCGGAAGGTTTCGCACACCCAACGGCATTTGAAATAGAGACGGCGGCGGCTTTTTGCTATTTCTGGCAGCGCGGCTGTGCGTATGTGGTGCTGGAAACCGGGCTGGGCGGTGCGCTGGATGCGACCAATTTGATCCTACATCCAGTTTTAAGCGTGCTTTCTTCCATTAGCAAAGACCATATAGCGCTGCTGGGCAGTACACTGGAAGAAATTGCAGCTGCAAAGGCTGGGATCATAAAACCGGGCTGCGCCTGTGTGTCAGCGGCCCAAAAGCCGGAAGTTTTGGACGTGCTGGAACGGGCGGCGTGGGAAGCCGGAAGCACCCTGTATGTGGCCGATGGGCAGGTTTTAAAAGATTTTACCTACGATGGGCAGAAATGCCATTTTAAATTTGCGCCGGGCCTGCTGGAAGCGGATACAGGGGAGTTCCAAGAAGCAAGCTGCGCATTAACCGGGGTGTGCCAAAAAGAAAATATTGCCTGTGTGCTGGCTGCTGTCCGGCTGCTGCGCCAGCAAGGGGCAGCAATACCCGTACAGGCGGTGCAGGAGGGCCTGGCGCAAGTAGATTTGCCAGGGCGGATGGAACGGATTGCGCAAAGGCCGGATTTTTATATAGATGGCGCACATAATGAACGGGCAGCGTATTTTTTACAGGAAACGGTGCGGCATTGTTTTGCAAAAAAACGTATGATATATATCGTAGGGGTACTTGCAGATAAAGACTATGAAAAGCTTCTTGCGTGGATGCTTCCCTATGCAGCGCAGGTATTTACGGTGACGCCGGACAATCCAAGGGCACTGGACGGACAGGAGCTTGCCAGGCAGGCAAAACGGTTCCATCCGTCCGTTTCCTATGTATCCACAGCTGCACAGGCCGTGGCGCTTGCTTTAGAAGCTGCCGGGGCGGACGGCGTGGTTGTGGCATTTGGTTCTTTTTCCTATTTAAATGAGATAAAACAGGCGGTGAAACAGAAAAATGGCATATGAACAGGGCAATGTAACGATGGAAGGCAAAGAAGGCCCGGTAATGGGCGGCCTGGAAAAAAGCAAAGCAGGTGCAATGGACGAACAGAAAATCCAGGAAGGTGTCCGCCTGCTGCTGGAAGGGATTGGAGAAGACCCGGCCCGGGAAGGGCTGCGGGAGACGCCGGCCCGGGTGGCCAGGATGTACAGCGAAATATATGGCGGGATGTGGCGCAGTGCCGCCGGGCCGTTGTCAAAAACATTCCATACAGAAAACACAGATATTGTATTGGAAAAAGATATAACGTTTTATTCTACTTGTGAACACCATTTGCTCCCTTTTTATGGAAAAGCGCATATTGCTTATATTCCAGATGGAAAAGTGGCCGGGTTAAGCAAACTGGCGCGTACCGTGGATATATTTGCACGTAGGCTGCAGCTTCAGGAACGCATGACCGTGCAGGTTGCAGATGCAGTTATGGAGTATTTAAAACCCAAAGGCGTGATGGTAATGCTGGAAGCGGAGCATATGTGCATGACCATGCGCGGGGTGAAGCAGCCAGGCAGCCGGACGGCAACCATTGCGGCAAAAGGGGCGTTTGAACGGGAAAAAGCGCTGCAAGAGCGTTTTTTTCAGATGGTAAAGTGGAATTAGAGGGCAAAGCAGATGAAAATAGATAAGATACAGGGGGCAAGGCAGGGGAATGAAAATAGGGGCGCATGAGTTCCCGCTAGGGGGACGGACCTATATTATGGGCATTTTAAATAGTACCCCCGATTCATTTTCGGATGGCGGGCGGTGGAACCGGCTGGATGCAGCCCTGCGCCATGCGCAGCAGATGGTTGCAGAAGGTGCGGATATACTAGATATAGGCGGGGAATCAACGAGGCCGGGCTATGAGCCGGTATCGGAAGAAGAGGAAATGGAACGTACCATACCAGTGATCGAGCAGGTCAAAAGCCATTTTGATATACCGGTGTCTATCGATACCTATAAAAGCAAAACCGCGCAGGCGGCTATTGCAGCAGGCGCTGATATGGTCAATGATATTTGGGGGATGCAAAAGGATGCAGCTATGGCAGGCGTGGTCGCAAAGGCAGGGGCTGTATGCTGCCTAATGCACAACCGCCCGGATATGCAATACCAGCATTTTATGCAGGATGTAGCGGATGGCCTGCGTGAGTCTGTCCGCATCGCAAAAAAAGCTGGTGTGCAGGATAGCCGGATCATCCTGGATCCAGGGATTGGGTTTGCAAAAACATATCAAAATAATCTGGAAGCGGTCCGGTGCCTAGGCCAGCTTGTCCAGCTTGGCTATCCAGTGCTTTTGGGGGTATCCCGCAAATCAGTGGTTGGGGCTGCACTTGGCCTGCCGGTAGGCGAGCGTTTAGAGGGGACGCTTGCAGCTACCGTTTATGCTGTTATCAAAGGGTGTGCATTTGTTAGGGTGCATGATGTAAAAGAAAACGTGCGGGCAGTCCGTATGACAGAGGCAATCTTGTATGGGTAATAAGGAGGGCGTGATGGATCAGATCATGATTGAGGACTTAAACGTCTATGCAAAGCATGGTGTATACACGGAGGAAAATATTTTAGGGCAGCAGTTTCTCGTATCGGCCATTATCGATGTGGACCTCGCAAAAGCGGGGCAGACCGACCAGCTGGAACATACGGTTGACTACGGTTCTATCTGCCATTTTGTGACCTCCTATATGCAGGAACATACCTATCATTTAATCGAAGCGGCGGCGGAGCATTTGGCACAGGAACTTTTGATGCAGTATGCACCTATCAGTAAAATATGTATACAGGTGAAAAAGCCGTGGGCGCCGATCGGGCTTCCGATTAAAAATGTCTCTGTCCGTATCGAACGGGCGCGCCACAGTGTTTATCTGTCGCTGGGTTCCAACCTGGGGGACAGGCAGGCTTACATCCAGG
The DNA here is from genome assembly GCA_947089855.1 of uncultured Eubacterium sp. Classification (GTDB taxonomy): domain Bacteria; phylum Bacillota; class Clostridia; order Lachnospirales; family Lachnospiraceae; genus Eubacterium_J. The sequence continues at coordinate 106,398 of CAMUML010000004.1, read as the reverse complement.
AAGGGATCCAAAAACTGGATGCGCTGGCATCCTGTAGGGTATGTGAAGTATCCGGCTTTTTGGAAACGGAGCCGTATGGCGGCGTAAGCCAGGGGAATTTTATCAACTGTGCGTTACATATGGAAACGACATTGGATGCGCAGCGGCTTTTGGAAGCGCTGCATAAAATCGAAGCGGAAGCCGGCAGGACGAGGGACGTCCATTGGGGGCCGCGCACGCTGGATATGGATATTTTGTTTTATGACGACCAGGTGATCCATACGCCGGAGCTTACGGTGCCGCATGCGGATTTGGCGAACCGTGCATTTGTGCTGGAGCCGATGCTTGCGATTGCGCCTTGGTACCGCCATCCGGTGTTGCATGAGACAGTGCGGGAACTGTATGACAAGCTGATGGACAAGGATAAAAGAAGCTAATGGTGGCCGGAAGGCCTGGCTATGGAAAGGAAGGGCTGCAGGAAAGATGGATCATCACAAAAATGAGATACCAATCGGAACAGGCAGGGCGGATTGGCGGGGCATTTGCTATGCGGCCGCCCCTGCATTGCTGTATACGGCGCTTTCCAGTGCGGCCTACAGCCTGCTTGCATCAGCGTTGCCGCAAATGCCCGGCATAATGCTGCAGGGCGCAGCTTTGGCAATTTGCCTTGTATATTTTTGGTGGAAGGCCAAAAAGGAGCAGGTTGTGGCCAGCAGCCATGCGGGAAAAAGCAGCCGTTTGGCCTACCGTTATCCAGCCTGTTTTTGTTATGCGTCGGCGACGGTATTGTGCAGCATTGCGTGCAATTACCTGATTTTTTTGACAGGGCTTACGCAACGTTCGCCTGGCTATCGGCATGTTGAGGAAGTGTTTTATGGAAACAGCTTGTTGGCGGAATTGGCTACGCTATGTATCCTTGGCCCTATGGCAGAAGAACTGGTTTACCGTGGTTTTGTATTCCAGCGCCTGCGCCGCAGGCGCAGTACGGTGCAGGCAGCTGTGTTGTCGGCGTTGGTGTTTGGCATACTGCATTTAAATCTGGTGCAGGGGATCTATGCCTTTGTGCTTGGTGTGCTGTTAGCTTATATTGTTTCGAAAACAGGAAGCCTTGTGGCTGCGGCTGCGGCGCATATGGCGGCAAACGTAGTGTCTGTGCTGTGGACAGAAACAGGGCTGCTCCGCTTTTTGAACCGGCAGGGGGCAGGCATGTATGCAGCTGCGGGGTTGTGCCTGGTGCTGACGGGGATCTTTCTCAATTATGGGAACCAGCTGATCAAACGGTCTGGCCATTTTCATCCAGCCTGACTTGCAAACAAAAAGGGAAGCTTAAGCGGCCAGGGTCATGCGTCCTGGCTGTTTGGCTGCTCTGCGCATAGGACGTCCGCTACGCTGCAGCCAAAATAGGCACATATTTTTTCCAGGACATCGAAACTGATGCGCGTCGTCCGGTTGTGGTTGAGGTTGCGCAGCGTCGTAATCGAGATCCCGGTATCTTTTGCCAGTTGATTTTGGGAAATGCCTTTTGCATCCAAAAGATGGCCAAGCATTACTTTCACAGGAAACACCTCCTTCTTTTTCAGTTTGTCCATTACAGGGCGGAATATGCAGACCGGAGTTTGCCAATTGGCCGCCATTCTAGCCGCATTTCTAATCGTATTTCAATCAATATTCATATTGTTTCATCGAATTTCATGATCCTTCCGGCAAAATTACGGTTACCTTTGTATAATCTGGGCAAAAAAGAAAATACTGATACAGGAACCAATCTGTTTTTGCAATCAAAGGGTTAGGAACAGAAGGGATAGCATTTATGGAAAATCAATCAATGAGACAAGCAAAGGTCAACCAGATGGAGAAATTGACCACGCAGGAACCGGTGCATCCAGTATCGATGCATGTGGTTGAAAACAAACGCCTGCTGGAACAAATGTTTGGCAATAGTGCTGATATTAAAATGCGGGAAATGGTGCTGGGGAAAGAGCAGGTAAGGTGCCTGGCCGCGTATATTGAGATCACGGCAGGCTCGCTGGCATTTGAAAACTCGCTTGTTGGACGGCTGCTAAATGACCTGGCGGGCCTTCCGGCAGAGCAGATTTACCAGTCCCTTGCTGACAATGGGCAGGGGCTGTGCGATGTGACACCGTTCGAAAATGTGGAAGATGCGGTTCAGTTTGGGATGCTGACAGGGGACGTGGTTTTATTTATCGACGGTTTTGCAAGCGCCCTGAAGATCCCGGACAAAGGCTATCCGAATATGGGCGTTACAAAGCCGGAATCAGAAAAAGTAATCCGCGGTTCGCAGGAAGGCTTTGCCGACTCGGTGAAAGTCAATACAGCTTTGATCCGCAAACGCATCCGTTCAACGAAAGTAAGGGTCAAGGAAGTGAAAGCGGGGCTTTATTCCCATACCAATATTGACCTGGTCTATATGGAAGGGCTCGTTTATCCGGGGCTTTTGGAAGAAATTGAAAAACGGCTGGATGCCTATACGATAGACGGGGTGTTGGACAGCGGGACCATTGAACAGCTAGCAGAGGAAAAATGGTATTCGCCGTTTCCGCAGTTTCAGACGACACAGCGCCCTGACCGGGCTGCGATTGCCGTAATGGAGGGCCGGGTAGTCGTATTGTGCGACAATTCCCCAACGGCATTGATCTTGCCGGTAGATTATAATTCGTTGTTAAAAACAAGCGATGATTATTACAACCGCTTCCAAATCGCTACCTTGGAACGGTTTATCCGGTATGCAGCGGCAGTCATGGCATTGGCGCTGCCGGCATTTTACCTGGCTGTGACGAACTTCCATACACAGATACTGCCGACATCGCTGCTGCTGTCATTTGCAGCGGCCAGGCAGGGGGTACCGTTTCCGGCCGTGGTGGAAGTGCTGTTAATGGAACTATCGTTTGAACTGCTCAGGGAAGCTGGCGTGCGCCTGCCTGGGGCGATGGGGAATACGATTGGTATTGTAGGCGGGCTTATTATCGGGCAGGCAGCTGTGGAGGCAAACTTAGTAAGCCCGATTGTGGTTATTGTTGTTGCATTTACGGCGCTTAGTTCCTTTGCAATTCCAAATGAAGAGCTGGCGACGGCCTTTCGGATTTTAAAATTTTATATGATCGCAATGTCCGCGTGGCTGGGCCTGTTTGGATTTTTGGCAGCTTCCTTAAGTATCTTTATCCATCTGGCAGGGCTGAAAAGCTTTGGCATCCCTTACCTGATGCCATATGTAGGTGCGGAATTAAACGATTACGAAGATGAGCGGGACAGCCTTGTGCGTTATCCGCTGTCTATGTTAAACCGCAGGCCGGTCTATGCCAGGCGTTCCCAGCGTATCCGGCTGACGTTTGGTACAAAGAAAAATAAAGGGAAGGAAAAATAAGCGTGTTTTCCAATAATGATAAAATATCCGCACGCCAGATAAAAAGATTGTTAATTTTTGACCTATTTGGGTCGGCGTCTTTAATCCTGCCTGCGCGGCTTGCAAAAGCAGGTACAGGTATCGGTTTATGGAGCCTGCTTGGGGGCATTGCAATGGCCTACCTGTATTTATGGCTGCTCCATAGCTGTCTGGATGGGGCGGCACCGGATTATATGTCGTATTTAAAACAGGGATGGGGAAGTTTTTTGGCGCGGGTGTTTTATGCCTGTTATGCACTGGCCAGTATTGGTGCCTGTGCATGGGCAGCAAACCTCTTGGCAGAACTGATATGCGGGAACCTTCTGGAAAACCGGGAATTTTTTGTAGCCTTGCTGATCATCCTGCTGCTGGCGCTTTACGGCGGCCTTGCAGGGCTGGAAGCCAGGGCCAGGATTTATGAAATCTTATTTTGGGTGCTGATTATCCCGCTTGCGGTTATGTTGCTATTATGTATCCGCCAGGTGCAGGCAAGCCAGTGGTTTCCGCTATTTGGCCAGGCGGACGGCAATGGGCCAGTACTGTTTTGGAGCGGCGCATGGCGCAGTTTTACTGCATTTTTGCCACTGACATTTTTGCTGTTCTTAATCCCGCATGTCCAAGACCGGAAGAAAATGGAACGTTCCGCATACAGTGCGCTGGCCTGGAGCGCAGCGTCGTTGGTTGTAATTTACCTTATCCTGCTTGGCGTATTCGGCAGTGCAGCTTTGGCGCAGGAAGAATATCCCATAATTACACTGCTTGGTATGGTAAAAATACCTGGCGATTTCGTAAAACGGCTGGATGCGGTGATGATAGGGGTTTGGTTTTTTACACTCTATGCGCTGATAGGCACAACCTTATACCAAGGCGTTACGATACTGCGCAATGCGTTTTTTGGAGTAGTTCCAGAAGATAGGGGCAATCTAGAAAAAACAGGCGCCGGTACAAAGACGGGGCCTGCCCAACAAGCAGAAAATACAAAAAGCATGGAATGTACCAGAGGAATAGAAAGTAAGATAGGGATGGAAAGTGCCGAAAGCTATGAAGGCATGCAAATATCCTCCCAAATAGGGAATAGCGTAGAAGGAAGCAGCAATACACAAACGGAAAACAATATGCAAAAGAAAGGCAAAAGCAGTGGGGCTGTCTGGTTTTTCGGCATAGCAGCAGTGGTTTACGGCCTGTCTTGCTGTTTTCATATGTTTCCACAGGCCGAAAGGCTGGCAGGCAGGTTATTCTATCTGGCAGGCATCCCATTCTTAATCCTGCTTCCGGCAGCTTCTGCCGTTGTCTGCCATGCCGGGGCGGCTGCAGGGATCAAAAAGCAGGTAGGAAAGGCAAAGAAACCATAATACCAGCAGGAAGGAAGGGCAGGATATGCGCAGAATAAGAAGGAAGAAAAAACAAGCCATCTGTATGGCTGCGGCCTTGTTCGCCAGCTTGTATGCATCTGCCTGCGGAGGGACAGAACTGGAAAATAAGATTTTTCCGCTGGCAGTCCTGGTAGGGGAAGAAAACAACCAGTGCCGGGCCTGCTATCTGTCGCAGGACCTTTCGCAGATTGCAGACGAACGTGCGCAGGGCAGCAATATGACCGCTGCGTCTGCTTTAGCAGATACGTATTATGAGACACAGAAAACATTTGAAAAAAATAACCGCTGCCAATTAGACATGTCCCATACAAAAGCAGTCATATTCCACAAAGGGTATTTGGAAAACGGGTCCCTGCCGCTTTTCTTAGAAACAGTGCGTAAGGAAAATACGTATGCAAGAAATACATTGGTCTACCTTACCGACAGCAGCATCGATCAACTGGCGGAATTAAACAGTGCATTGGAAGCACCGCTTGGCAGCTATTTAGAACAGATGGCAGAAAATGAACAGGATATAAAAGAGCAGTCCGTAGTTACCCTTGGCACGCTGCTAAACGAACAGGCAAATGCCAACCGCACGCTGCTGATCCCCGTGCTAAAAGCACACAACGGGATGCCTCTGATCGATTCCTACGAAGTTATCGAAGGTTTTCAGCCCAAAGGCAGGATCGACACCAAACAGGCGCAAATATATTATCTGCTTGGCAACCAGCTATCGCAGCTGGATCTAACCGTTCCAAGCCAGGCACAGGTCCGGCTGGAACAGATAGCCTGCAAGCGCCGTTTTACCCTGATAGACGGAGGCGTAGTGCAGCAGCTTTCTTTGACCGCGGATGCACAGCCGATCACCGGACAGGCGGCGCATGGCGAGGTGGAACGTGAGCTGGTTTCCCTAATAGAAGAAACTTGCCGTAATGTGCAGTCGTCCAGGCAAATGGATTTAACTGACAGCTACCGGCTGCTTGCACGGCAGGCGCCGGAGGTATATAACCTTTATGAAGATGGGGTGCAGGAATACCGGGAAAATCTGGAGTACAGGGCGAAGGTCCGGGTGGATATGGTTCAGGAGTAGCCAGAACATGATTCAAAATTTTATCCTTGCAAATCCAATCGAAACACGCTAGAATAGACGTGTTACTACCAGTTTTTACACGCAGCATAACATAAAGGGGAATGCGTTTATGACAAGGGATGTATTATTAAAAATCAGCGGCCTGCAGTTTACCGCAGATAACGATGAATCAAACGAGCCGGAACCAGTTGAAATTATTGCGCCAGGGGAATATTATTTCAAAAATGGGAAGCATTATATCCTGTATGACGAGTTTATGGAGGGCATTGACACAGCTACAAGGAACGAGCTGAAGCTGCATCAGGATTCGTTTGAAATTATCAGGCGGGGCGGCACAAACGTGCATATGGTGTTTGAGAAAGATAAAAAGAATATGACCTGCTATACAACGCCGTTTGGAAGTATGATGATGGGGATTGATGCCCGCAACATCTCGATCGAAGAATCGGAAGCGGAAATCCATGCACAGATTGAATATGCACTCGATGTAAATTATGAACATCTGGCTGATTGTACGATAGACCTTTATGTACAGTCAAAAGACCAGGAGCATTTTTCCATTTCATAAAACAGTAAAACGCAATAAAAAAGTTCCGCGTTAATGCACGGAACTTTTCTTAACGGTAAAGGTTTTATTTCTTCTTTTTCTTTTTGGATTGTGCAGCCTCTGCAGCATCCTGCTGGGCCTGTAAGTCTTTTGCCTTTTCCTGTAGCCGCTGCGCAAGCTTTTTTTTCTTTGGCGCAGCCTGTTTTTCCAACGGCTTGCGCAGGCCCTTGACACCGGTGATATATAATCCGCTGACGGTTACACGTACTTCCTTTTTCAGCGGGATTTCGTCGAATACAGCGGTATCGCACATAAAAACCTGAATTTTTGGCCCGATCTTTGCTTTTACGACAGGTACTTTCTGGCGGCGGAGGAGCTTGGGGGTCTGTTCATAGACGATAGCGGGAAGCCCGGCCTCTTTTAGTTTCATTTTCTTTTTATCAATAATCAGCATTGGTATTGTCTGCGATGCGGCTTCTAATTGCTTGTCGGATTCGTCCTTTTTCTTTTGCAGTTTTTTTCCGAGAAAATAAAGGGCGACTAAAGCAACTAATAATACTACAATGATAACTAGTAGAACAATCTGCCAGGTTTTCACATTATTTTCCTCCCACGTATTTCCAATATGAAAAATTCTATTGCCCGTACGGATACTATCATAACCGTAAAGGATTATAGCATTGTTTTTTAGAAAAAGCAATAAAAACTTTAAATTTTCACAATTCTATGTTATTGTAAAAAGAGTATGGTATTTGCATTTACAAACAGCAGCCATATGGACTCATATTATATAATAAGGAAAGGATATGTGGTTACCATGAAAAAGAAGATATTAATGGTCCTGCTTTCTGCTGTTGTGGCGGCGACTGCAGCGGCTTGTGCAGATAGCACGAAAGGGAAAGGAAACGCGCAATCTTCCAAAACAGAAGGTACGAAAGATACAAAAGCCGGGGACGATAGTGAAAAAGCAGGCAGCGGGGATGCGCAGCCTGGTACGGAGGATGCCGGCAAGTATGTCAAGCTTGGGGAGTATATGGGGCTAAAGGTGTCGCTTTCCGATACCTTTAAAGTAACGAAGAAGCAGATTGACGACTATGCCCAGAATATGGCAGAGTATTATGCAGAGCCTGCTTATAAAGATACGGATAAAAAAGTAGTCGAGGATGGGGATGTTGTAAATATTGACTATGTAGGGAAAAAAGACGGCGTTGCATTTGACCGCGGCTCGGCAAAAGGGCAGCATTTGACGATTGGTTCGGATTCTTTTATTGATGGGTTTGAAGACGGGCTGATTGGAAAAAAAGTCGGGCAGACGGTGGATTTAGACCTGACTTTCCCGGAAAACTATCAGAATGAAGAACTTGCCGGGGCAGACGTGGTATTTACGGTTAAGATCAACAAGATTGAGGAAGTCGACGAAAGCGTGAAGTTCAAACTGGATGATGCGTTTGTAAAGAAAAACTTTAATTATGATACCGTGGATGAATATAAAGAGAATGTAAAAAACTATTTGAAGAACCTAAACGAAAGCAATAAGGCCACGAGTACGAAAAACGCGGTGATCGCCCAGCTGCAGCAGGTATGTGAGGTTTCCGTCCCGGAAGAACTTTTAAAGGAACGTGTAGATGAGGCCGTCAAAGTATTTGAAAAAGCAAATTGTGTGGATGGCAAAACACTGGAAGATGTGCTGAATGAAAAGTATCAAGGCATGAAAGAAGAGGACTTCCGCAAGGAGATTACCACAGAAACAGAGACGAACCTGAAAACAGAACTGATCCTGGAGGCAATTGCGCAGGAAGAGGGGATTAAAATTGAAGAGGATGAGTTTAATAAGTACGTGCAGCAGATGATGAGTTCCGGCGGCTATGAAACGGAGGAAGCTTATTATGAGGCAAACGGCACAGACGCAAAATCAGGCGAGCAGTATGTACGCAAGATCTTTACGGGTACGAAGGCGCTAGACCTGGTTGCCGAAAATGCAGATGTGAAATATGGCGTGAAAGCGGATGCAAGCTAAATGGCAAACAATCAATCATTAATGAAAGGGAGAGATTATGGAGCTTACAAATATCAGGGATTTATTCCGTAACAGAAAGGAGTATGTGGACAAACAGGTAACGATCGGCGGATGGGTGCGCAGTAACCGCAAGTCGAAAGCGTTTGGGTTTATTGTAGTAAACGACGGCACGTTTTTTGAGCCGGTGCAGGTGGTGTATGGGGACGGCCTTGCGAATTTCGAAGAAATCGGAAAGATCAATGTTGGCGCAGCATTGATTATTTCAGGCACACTGGTAGAAACGCCAGATGCGAAGCAGCCGTTTGAAATACAGGCTGAAAGCGTGGAAGTGGAAGGGGCGTCCGCTCCGGAATACCCGCTGCAAAAAAAGAGGCATACATTTGAATTTTTAAGGACGATTTCCCATTTGCGGCCTAGGACAAATACGTTTGAGGCAGTGTTCCGTGTGCGTTCGTTAACGGCTTATGCGATCCATAAGTTTTTTCAGGAGCGGGATTTTGTCTATGTGCATACCCCGATCATTACCGGAAGCGATTGCGAAGGCGCCGGGGAGATGTTCCAGGTAACCTGCCTGGATTTGCAGAATGTGCCGAAACAGGCGGACGGCAGCATCGATTATACCCAGGATTTTTTTGGGAAGCCTACCAACCTTACGGTCAGCGGCCAGCTAAACGGCGAGGCTTATGCAATGGCGTTTAAAAATATCTATACGTTTGGGCCGACGTTCCGTGCGGAAAATTCCAATACGGGCAGGCATGCGGCAGAGTTTTGGATGATCGAGCCGGAAATTGCATTTGCCGACCTGGAGGACGATATGCTGCTGGCGGAACATATGTTAAAATATGTGATCCGGTATGTGCTGGACCATGCGCCGGAGGAAATGCAGTTTTTTAACCAGTTTATGGATAAGGGCCTGCTGGAGCGGCTGGAACATGTAGTAAATTCAGATTTTGCAAGGGTCAGCTATACCGAAGCGGTCAAACTGTTAGAAAAAAATAATTCCAAATTTGAATATAAAGTGTCCTGGGGCGTGGACCTGCAGACGGAGCATGAACGGTATTTAACCGAACAGGCTTTTAAACGCCCGGTATTTGTCTATGACTATCCAAAAGAAATTAAGGCATTTTATATGAAGTTAAATGAAGATGAAAAAACAGTTGCAGCTGTGGACTGCCTGGTGCCGGGCATTGGTGAGATTATCGGCGGCAGCCAGCGTGAAGACGATTATGGCAAGCTGCTTGCCCGTATCCAGGAGCTGGGGTTAAATGAAGAGGATTACCAGTTTTATCTGGACCTGCGCAAATATGGTTCTACCAGGCATGCCGGGTTTGGGCTCGGCTTTGAACGCTGTGTAATGTACCTTACGGGCATGTCGAATATCCGTGATGTGGTGCCGTTCCCACGGACGGTCAATAACTGCGAGCTATAGCCAAAAGCATAAAGTAGGTTGGGGTATTATGGTCGAAAAGAGGAATGGTTTTAGAAAGCGGCTGCCACTCTTGCTGGCAGCAGCAGCGGCTGCGGCTGTTTGCGGCTGCGGCGATGCGGTAAATCTGGAAAATGAGCAGGCTTACCGCAAAAAAGGCATGGAACAGCTGGATGCCGGGAATTACCAGGCTGCTATAGAGGCGTTTGACCAGGCATTGGGCCAACGCGTCGGAATCGTATCCAACCTGGAAGAAGATATTAATTTTTACAAAGCATACGCACAGATCGAGGCAGGCAATACGAAAGATGCCATTGAGACGTATACAGCGCTGGTTGAGTATGACAGTTCAAATGCCGACGCCTGGTACCTGCGTGGCAGCGCCTATATGAGTATTGGGGACGCACAGGCTGCGGCTGCTGATTTTGAGCAGGCTGCGGACCATAAAAAAGACAGCGGGGAACTATATGCCGGTATTTATGAGCAGCTGCTTTCCGCAGGCATGGAGCAAAAAGCGGCGGAGTATCTGGAACAGGGCCTTTCGATGAAAGGGGATGGCGCATCGGCCTGCCTTTCCCGTGGGCGGCTGTATTTAGCAAGCGGCGATTATGAAAATGCGCAGCAGGAATTAAAAGATGCCTTAAAACAAAAAGAAGAAGCCGCGAACCTTTATCTGGGCCAGGCCGTCCAGGCATTGGGGCGCAACGAGGAAGCAAAGGCGTATTATGAAGCTTATGCAAAGCAGCATCCAGACGATTCCAAGGTACTATATGCGTTGGGGCAGATAGCCTTCCAGGAGGGCAGCTATGAGCAGGCGCAGGAGTATTTTGAACAGGGGCTGTCCGGGAAAGGCGTCGGAAACCGGCGTGAATTATGGGCTGGGAAGATTATGGCGCTCGAATACCGGGGCAAATTTAAAACAGCGAAAAAGGAGATGAAGGCATACCTGGCAAATTACCCGGATGATGTACAGGCGCAAAGGGAGTATACATTTTTAAAAACACGGTAGAAAGGAATCAAAGGAAATAAGATGACACTTTTAATAAAAAATGGAAGGGTGCTTGACCCTGCTGCCCAGCTGGATTCCATCGCTGATGTGCTGATAGAAAATGGCGTAATTGTAAAAGTATTGGCAGATATACAAGAACCGGCAGACCAGTACTTGGATGCGTCGGGCTGCTATGTGATGCCGGGGTTTATCGATCTGCATGTGCATTTAAGGGATCCGGGCTTCGAAAAAAAAGAAACGGTTGTTACAGGCGCAGCGGCTGCGGCACGGGGCGGTTTTACGACGGTTGTGGCTATGCCAAATACGAAACCGGTGGTAGATAATGGGGACGTGGTCAGTTACGTACATCATAAAGCGGAAAATATGGCGCGGGTAAACGTCCTGCAGGCAGGCGCTATTACAAAAAAAATGGCAGGGGAGCAGCTGGCGGATTTTGTAGGGATGGCCCGTGCCGGAAGCCCTGCGGTCAGCGAGGATGGAAAATCCGTGATGAATGCGAACCTGCTGCGCAGTGCGATGAAGCTGGCCAAGAAACTGGATATTGCTGTGCTGTCGCATTGCGAAGATCAAAACCTGGTCAACGGCGGGGTGGTCAACGACGATGAAAATGCAAAAAAAAAGGAGCTGCCAGGCATTTCAAACTCGGTAGAAGATGTGATCGCCGTGCGGGATGTGATGCTGGCAAAAGAAACTGGGGCAAGGCTGCATCTATGCCATTGTTCTACTAAAAACAGTGTGGAGATCGTGCGCCAGGCAAAAGCAGACGGCGTGCAGGTGACGGCGGAAGTGTGCCCGCACCATTTTACACTGACGTCGGATGATATGCCATCTGGGGATACCAATTATAAAATGAACCCGCCGCTGCGTACAAAAGAAGATGTAGAAGCATTGCGCCAGGGGCTAAAAGATGGTACGATGGATGTGATCGCTACTGACCACGCCCCCCACACAAAAGAGGATAAAAACGATTCCATGCTGCGTGCGCCGTTTGGGATTGTCGGGCTGGAGACCGCCGCCGCGTTAACTTATTCCGAGCTAGTGCTGGGCGGGTACCTCACCCCGATGCAGATGGCGGAAAAAATGAGCTACCATCCGGCAAAAGTTTTAAAACTGGACAAAGGAAGCCTAGAGCCAGGGAAAACGGCGGATATTGTAGTTTTTGACCCGCAAAAGTCCTATACCATCGATGCGTCCCGGTTTGCTTCCAAAGGCCGGAATACGCCGTTTCATGGGCGCAAAGTAACCGGAGCTGTCCGTGCTACGGTTGTTAAGGGGGATATTATCTACCAGGCAGACTGACGGCACGCAGCATCCGCTTTGCAGCCGGTGGTGCATTGCTGCCAGCCAGCGGAGCCGCCATATCAAAACAGAAAGGCGTTTAAAATGATTGAAAAGTTAATTGAAAAAATAAAAAAGACAAAAGCCCCGGTTGTAGCAGGGTTAGATCCAATGCTTTCTTATGTACCCAAACATCTGCTGGACCAGTCGCTGGATGCGTATGGAGAAACTTTGGAAGGGGCGGCGGATGCCATTTGGCAGTTTAATAAAGGGATTATTGACAGCATTTACGACCTGGTCCCAGCCGTAAAGCCGCAGATAGCCATGTATGAGCAGTTTGGCGTCCCTGGGGTGGCGGCGTTTCAAAAGACGATAGATTACTGCCATGAAAAAGGGCTGCTTGTGATCGGGGATATTAAACGTGGGGATATAGGATCAACCTCGGCAGCTTATGCAGCGGGCCATTTAGGCAAAGTTACGGTCGGCAGCAGGCAGGCCTGTGCGTTTCAGGAAGATTTTGCAACGGTTAACCCATATCTTGGGACGGACGGCATCCAGCCATTTTTGGATGTGTGCAAGGAAGAAAAAAAGGGGCTGTTTATCCTGGTGAAAACTTCCAATCCATCCAGCGGCGAATTCCAGGACCAGTTGATAGACGGCAGGCCATTGTATGAATATGTCGGGGAAAAAGTAGCAGAGTGGGGTGCACAGCATATGGGTGCAAACTACAGCTATGTAGGCGCGGTTGTCGGGGCAACGTATCCGCAAGTCGGCAAGGCGATGCGCAAGGTGATGCCGAAAGCATTTATCCTAGTGCCAGGGTATGGCGCACAGGGGGGAAAAGGCAAAGACCTGGTACATTATTTTAATGAAGACGGCTTGGGCGCGATTGTGAATTCTTCCAGGGGGATTATCGCGGCATATAAGCAGGAGGCATATGCGCGCTTTGGCGAAGCTGGGTATGCAGATGCAGCCAGGCAGGCGGTACTTGATATGATAGCGGATATTGACGGGGCATTACAGGCGGCAAAATAAAAAAGCGGCACGGGGAGGGGTAGTAAAATGGCAGATAAATATAAAGAAGAAGCGGTCATTATCAACCAGGAGCGGCTGGCGCCTGGTATTTACAGTATGTGGCTGCATACAGACAAAATTTCATCGACAGCACAGGCCGGGCAGTTTATCGGGGTCTACTGCAGGGATGGCAGCAGGCTGCTGCCAAGGCCAATTAGTATCTGCGAGATTGACCGGCCAGACCAGGCGGTACGCATTGTATACCGTGTGGCGGGGAAAGGTACCGCTGAGTTTTCCAAAATGCGTACCGGGATGCCGTTAAACCTGATCGGCCCGCTTGGCAATGGATTTCCATCCACAACCCAAAAGGCGTTCTTAATCGGCGGGGGCATTGGGATCCCGCCAATGCTGCAGCTGGCAAAAGACCTTGCCTGTGAAAAACAGATTGTATTGGGGTATAAAGACAAACACACGTTTTTAAGCAAGCAGTTTGAAGAATATGGGCCGGTATCTATTGCGACGGAGGATGGAAGTGTAGGCACTGCCGGAAACGTGCTGGATGCCATTCAAAAGGAAAAATTAACAGCGGATGTAATTTATGCATGCGGCCCTATGCCAATGCTGAAAGTATTAAAAGGATATGCAAAAGAGCAGGGCATTGGGTGCTGGATTTCGCTGGAAGAGCATATGGCATGCGGGGTCGGCGCCTGCCTAGGGTGTGTGTGCCGCAGCACACACAAAGATGCGCATACACATGTAAAGAATAAACGTATCTGTACCGAAGGCCCGGTATTTGCGGCAGAGGAGGTGGACATCTGATGAATACAAAAGTAACGATTGCAGGTGTAACGTTTCAAAACCCAGTGTTGACTGCGTCCGGGACGTTTGGGTCGGGTGAGGAATATGCGCAGTTTGTGGATTTAAACCGGCTTGGAGGGGTAGTTACCAAAGGGGTCGCTAATACGGCTTGGGAAGGCAACCCGGTGCCGCGGGTAGCCGAAGTATACGGCGGCATGTTAAACGCCATTGGGCTGCAAAACCCAGGGGTGGATGTTTTCATCAAAAGGGACCTTCCATTTTTAAAAAAATACAATACAAAGGTGATCGTCAATGTCTGCGGCCGGTCTGTGTTTGACTACCTGGAGGTTGTGGAAAGATTAAACAGCCAGCCAGTAGATATGCTGGAAATTAATATTTCCTGCCCAAATGTGAAGCAAGGAGGCATTGCGTTTGGACAGGCGCCTAAGATGGCGGCGCATATCACGCAGGAAGTTCGCCGCAAGTCTACGCATCCGATAATAATGAAATTAAGCCCAAATGTAACAAATATAGTAGAAATCGCAAAAGCAGTGGAAGCAGCAGGTGCAGATGCAGTTTCTTTGATCAATACGCTGACGGGTATGAAGATCGATGTGCATGCGCGCAAGTTTGCACTGGCCAATAAAACGGGCGGGCTATCCGGGCCTGCAGTCCATCCTGTTGCAGTCCGTATGGTGTATGAAGTAGCACAGGCAGTAAATATCCCTGTGATTGGGATGGGCGGCATCCAAACCGCAGAAGATGCACTGGAATTTTTGCTGGCAGGCGCGACCGCAGTCGCGGTAGGGACGGCTAATTTTGCCAATCCGTCCGCAACGGTTGATATTATAGACGATATTCATAAATTTATGGTAGAAGAAGGCATCCAGGACATCCGGGAGCTGATCGGGGCCGTACATGAATAAAGCAGGCGGCTGGAAGATAGGGGAACGTGCAAATGGGTGATTTATACGAAAAAGCACAGGCGGTAGTCCATGAAGTAAAAAAAGCGCTTGCTGGGAAAGATAGCTGCATCTGGAAAGCATTTGCAGCCATCCTGGCTGGCGGCCATATATTGATCGAGGATGTGCCAGGTGTTGGCAAGACGACATTAGCTGTTGCATTTTCAAAAGCGATGGCATTGAATAACCACAGGGTCCAGTTTACCCCGGATGTGATGCCGTCGGATATATTAGGGTTTAATATGTATCAAAAAGAAACCGGCGGGTTTACTTATTACCCGGGCGCCATTATGTGCAACCTGTTTTTGGCCGATGAGATTAACCGTACTTCACCGAAGACGCAGTCTGCGCTGCTGGAGGTTATGGAGGAAGGAAGGGTGACCGTAGACGGCGTCAGCCGGGAAGTACCGAAACCATTTATTGTGATGGCTACACAGAACCCAAAAGGCAGTGCAGGGACGCAGCTCTTGCCAGAAGCACAGCTGGACCGTTTTATGATCTGTATGAGCATGGGCTATCCAGATAGCCAAAGCGAGATCGATATTGCCAGGGGCCGTAGTGTACAGGACGGGTTTGATGCGGTGCAGCCGGTATTGGACGCTAGCCAGCTGTCACAGATGCAGGGCGCCGTCGAGCAGGTATATGTACATGACAGCCTGTATGGATATATTGTGGAACTTTCCCAGGCCACAAGGGAAAATGCCTATGTCGAACTGGGCCTTAGCCCACGCGGGTCGATCGCAAGTACAAGGATGGCAAAAGCATGGGCATTTTTACAGGGCAGGAGCTTTGTCATACCGGAGGATGTTGCGGAAGTATTTCCTGACATTGCAAAACACCGGCTGCTGTTAAATACAAAGGCGCGGGTGGCGCATGTGGCGCCGCAGGCGGTGGTCAGCGAGATTGTTTCAGAAATAAAGCAGCCGGTTTCTTATAAAAAGGTGAAAATGGATAAAAATGGCTAGTATCGTACTGGGGGTTCTTATAACAGGCATTATTATTTATACTTCGATTTTATTTAACAGCATATCCCTTGCAATGGCAGGCTTATCCAGTGCAGTATTACTGGTGGCAGCTTGCCTGTCCCTTCTTCGCCGTATGCATACCATTGACGGCTGCATACAGGTCCCGATTTCCATTGCAGAATGCGGCCAGCCGATGGCGGCGCATATATTTATAAAAAATAAAGGGTTCCTTTCCTGCCCCAAATTTAAATGCTGCGTAGAACAGCATAGCAGTTTCCTAAAAAAAAGGAAACGTGCTTGGCTGCGCGGGCAGTCTGCGTTGCCAGGGGAATGCAGTTATGATTATAGATTTATACTGCACAATTATGGCAGTTATGCTTTATGCCTAAAAAAAATCAGGATTTATGACCTGACTGGGCTATTTTATATGGACAAAACGGTAAACAGCAGCAGCAATGTACAAGTACTCCCCAAGATGCAGGAAATTGAGGTGCATCTGACCGAAGCGGTGCGTAATTTTTATGGTGATGCAGATAGCTACGATGATTTTCGGCCGGGCCATGATAATAGCGAGCTGTTTCAGATACGGGCGTTCCAAAATGGCGATAAGATCCAAAGCGTCCACTGGAAGCTTAGTGCAAAGCTGGACGAATTGCTGGTAAAAGAAGACAGTATGCCAAAAGCATGCCCGGTTGTGTTTATGCTGGACTATACCAGAAACCGGAAAGGGGACGAAGGGAAAGTAAGTGCATACCTAGTAGTGCTGGCCAGCATTTCTTTTTCGCTGATGGATGCAGGATGCCCGCACTATATGGTTTGGTACAGCGGCGCCCGCAAAGATGCCGTGCGGCTGCGGGTGGATGATGAAGAAAGCCTGTATGTATTTTTAAGCTGCTATCTGGAAGAGGAACGGTTGGACAGTGTACCCAGCTTGGAGGAAGCTTACCGTGAAAAATATAAGGGGGAGCATTTTTTATACCTGCTGCGGCTGAATGGACGCCTGGAGCTTTATAAAAACCAGGATCTTATCGTTTCCTTTTCCAAAGGGGACTGGGAACAACAGCTGGACGGGCTCGCGCTTTTATTATAACATTGGTACAAAGGAGGGGGTATATGGTACGCAAGCATTTTGGGCAGGAACCAGTGGAATATCGGTTTGCAGATGCGCTGGCACGTGCAGCGTTTACCGGTGTGCTGGCGCTGTTTTGTTTTTTTGCTTCGATGCAGATGCTGCAGGATGTATTTCCGGGCTGGTCGATTTCGCGTAAAGCCTGGACGTGGATCTGCGTACTTGCCTTATTTACGGCTTTTTTGTATGAAGCAGGTATTAGGAAGCTGCCAAGGTGCCAATGGATCTGCCGCCTGCTTGTGCCAGTGGTATACGGCGCAGCAGTTTTTGCTTATGCAAAGCCAAGGCAGGTCGACATCGAAGACGGCGCCTGTGCATTTGCCATACAGTTTTTGGAAAAATTTAATAAGCACTTAAAAACTTCCTACACCATTTGGCAAGGGAAGCCCGAGCAGCTTGGCCATTCGCTTGCATTGTATGGGCTGGTAGCGGTTTTGCTGCTTTTGACCCTGGCCCTGCTTACGGGCAAGCGACTTTTTTTGCTGCTGCTGCCGCTTGCAGCCCTTTGGTCAGAGATGCTGGTTGGATATGTGCCGCGTTGGGAAGGCCTGGCATGCCTGTTTGCCTGTGTGTTGTTTGCCGCTGCAGGCGAGCCGCAAAGGGGCGGCAGGAAGGCGCTGCGGGTACATATGGGCGGGCAGCGCAAAAAAGGGGCACTGGCAGTGTTTGGGCAGCGATGGCTGCCGGTTGCAGTATTGGCTGTTACAACCGCTTTGCTGGTAGCGGCCGGCAAACTGGCATTTGAGGCGCCTGCGGGCAGGCTGATGGAAAAGCATACACAGGTGCGCGCATTCCAGCAGGATATGGAGCAGGGCCTGTCAGGATTTTTTTCTTCGTTTTCCGTAAAACAGCGTGAGGCGGTGGACAATGCCAAAAGAAACTATACCGGCAAGGAGGTTTTAAAGGTCCGGGCAGACAAACGCCCGGCGCAGGATGTGCTGCTCAAAAGCTTTTATGGGACGGATTATGTAGACGGCGCATGGGTATGCCGGCAGGGGGCATTTTCGGACGCCTGCAAAGAAGCTGGCTATACGCAAGAAGAGGCAGCAAAAGAACTGCTGGATACGGAATATCAAAAATTTTTGGATGTGTCCTCCTATTATACACAGGCAGCCTCTTCTGTTTTAGTCCCAGTTTATACAAACGGGGATGGGGAAGGCAGTGCCGGTACGCAGGAGGCAGAAGCAGCAGAACAATCCAACCTGGTGCATTTTACGATAGAGTATACAGGGGCAAAAAATAAATATGCATACCTGCCCTACCTGGTAGACCTTTCCAAAATCTGGGAAGACGGCCAGCTGGAACCGGACGGGGATGTAACCTTATTAAAGCCAAGGGGACTGGATCAATTTGAAGTCATAGGGACCGACCAGCGGGTCGATACCTGGACGTTTGCGCCGTTTCTGATGATGTCAACAACAGGGCAGGGGGACGGCAATTCTACGCCGGTCTTTGACTGGTATGACCGCTTTGTATACAACCACTATCTGGACGTCCCGGATGGATTATCCGCTATCCCGCAGTTTATGCAGGAACTTAGCCGGACGCAGGAATTTTGGACCTATGGTACAGCAGTCTTAAACAGCATCCGTTCTTTATCGGAGGAAAGGAAAGCGGGCCAAGATAGCGGCAACGAAGATGCAGCCTACTGGTGGCTGGCAGAATCGGTCCGTTCGGTGCTGTTCCGCTCGATGGATTACAATATGAAATTAGATGCACTGCCGCAAGGGGTGGATGCCATTGATTATTTTTTGTCGGAAAGCAGGGAAGGGTACTGTGTGCATTTTGCAACCGCCGCTGCGCTGCTGCTTAGGGAGATGGGGATACCGGCCCGTTATGTTTCCGGATATGCTGCCAGGAGGGAAGATTTCCGTAAAACAGCATCCGGATATGTGGCTTCGGTAAAAGACAGCAGTGCACATGCCTGGATCGAACTATATATGGGCGGCTTGGGCTGGGTGCCAATGGATGTAACGCCGCCTGGACGGGAAGCGCCGCAGGCAGCTGAGGCAAACACCGCCGCTTCTGAAAGCAGTGAGGCCAGTACCGAAAGCAAAGAAGATGATACGGATACAACATCCGAGGAAGAAACCAAAGCAGAAGAAGAAACCGAAACAGATGAGCCAAAAGCCCAGCCTTTGGACCAGCAGGCAGGCAGCGGGCCAGGGCAGGCAGGTATCTTGGCAGGTATGGGGCTTATCGTTTTGGCAGTGCTGTCTTGCGTAGGGCTGGCAGCTGCCATACGCTATGCAATACGCAGCTACCAGTCCATTCTGGTAAAGGAGATGAAGGCCGGCAAATACCGCAGCGCTGTTATCCGGCTGAACCAAAGGATTTACCGCAGGCTAGTTTGGCGTGGAAAGGTCAAACGTGGCATGGGCGACAGCGGATATGAAAAAGCCCTGCTGGAAACGTACCCGCAAGTGCCAAAAACAGACTGGGCGCGTTATATGCGGGTTTTAAAAGAGACGGCTTTTTCCGGCGGTGAGCTGCAGGCGCAGGATGCCCTGTTCTGCTGCCGGGTCTATGGCAAGGTAGCAAAACGCAGATAAAACCGGCAATGTTACTATTCACAGCCATTTGTTCTTGACAAATATTCTAAGTTATGAGGCTGTAAATAGTAACCCGGCAATTGCCGGCTGCGGAGCGCAGGAAAGAGGGGAAGCGGATGGTATGGGCGTTAGCGCAGGTTGCAGGCCAGATGTCCATTATATGGCGGATTTGGATGCCAGGCTGGCACAGTGCATGCGCATGGTGGACGATGGAATCAATATGGGAAAACAATGGAAGCTAGCGTAGTAAAAATATGAAAATAAAATGTTGCCTTGCGGTTCAATGTTTATGAACATAAACCGATATAATAAGCAAGGACACCTGACAGTAAGCAGGAGGGGGCCCTATGAAGGAAACAACACCAAGTGAAACAGAATGGCTTGTAATGGAGGTCATCTGGAACTCGGATAAAAAGATTACGGCATCTGAAATCATCCAGAAATTAGAAGGTACGTTAAAGGTTACGGCACGGACGATACGGGTACTGATCAACCGCCTGTTGGCGAAGGGGGTGATCGGGTATGAAGTGGATGAAAAAGATGCCCGGATTTACCATTATTATGTTGTAAAGTCCAAAGAGTCATGCTTGAGGGAAAAGCAGGAACGGTTTGTACGGCATTATTTTGGCGGGGATTCCACACTTGCAGTAGCAAGTTTTTTGGAAAAGTCGCAGTTAAGCAAGGAACAGCTCCAAGAACTCGAAGATATAGTAGAAAAGTTAAAAAAGGAAAGTTAGGGCGACTGCAGCAGCATGGTTAAATTTATTTTAGTCTACAGCATGATGAAAGTATTACGTACTATGGAAGCCGCCACCTTTTTCATGGCGGCTGCGCTGATTGCCAGCAGGGCAGCAGGGAACCGCCGCTGGAGGGGGAAGCTTTGGCTGTTAAGCCTTGTCCCGCTGGCGTTTTTTATGGATTACTCGAAAATCTTTTTTACCGGAAAGTTCCCGTGGTTTAGCAACCTTATTAACAGTAAGCTAACGATGGAAGCAGCGGCCTGTTATTTTGGGGTAGCCGGTTTGCTGGCAGTACGGTCTTTGGCGGCCCATATGCGGCTGCGCCGGTATGTGGAATCGATGCCGCGCCTGCCCCAATCCGAATATCCGGCCAATCTAAGGCGGTATCTGGCCGGACGGGGCGGACGGCCGCAGATACAGGTTTATTTATGGGACGGGGCAGGCGGGCCGTTTGCAGGCGGTGTAGGAAAACCGTTTATTGCGGTTCCAAAAGCCTGGAAGCAGTCCTTATCCAAAGAAGAATTTGCAGCAGTCCTTTCCCATGAAG
This sequence comes from uncultured Eubacterium sp., assembly GCA_947089855.1. Classification (GTDB taxonomy): domain Bacteria; phylum Bacillota; class Clostridia; order Lachnospirales; family Lachnospiraceae; genus Eubacterium_J. Next base: position 85,590 of record CAMUML010000004.1, on the reverse strand, counting down.
TGCTGCATATCCGCCTGGGCCATGTCTGGCTGTTGTCGGTTTTCGCATTTTTAAAGGTCATCTGGTGGGTACACCCGATGGTCTACCTGTGCGACCGCAGGCTGCGGGAAAATATGGAGTACAGCAGCGATGAAGGCGCTGTGGCGCTTGGAGGGCTGTCCGTATATGAATACGGCGGCATTTTATTAAAGGCGCTTGCTGCCAGCCAAAAGAACGGGCAGGTGCAGTACGGCGCAGGGGCCATGACTACGTTTGCTACGGATAATTTTGCCGTGTTAAAACGGCGGCTGGAACTGCTTGGGGCAATCCGCCAGGGGAAAGGCGCATTGGCAGCCTATCAAAAGAAAAAACGGCGGCTGCATATCGCGGCAAACCTGGCGTTTTGCCTTGGCGTGGCAGCGATTGCCGCTACGTCTTACCCCAGGTACACCAGGCTGGAAGATATTTCGGTATACGATGAAACGCTGCATCCGCTTACCTATGACCTGGCCGCAGAAGGCATCCGGGCAGAAGTATCGGACGGGGAGTTCCATATCAGCAGCGGCGAGTTTCAAAAGCTTGTCTGCAAATACAGGCTGAAAGGGGACTGTGTGTATTTTGGATATGGAACGATTATGAAAGTGCCAGGCGTGGGCGGCGGCGGGCAGGTTGCGCTGGTCCAAAGGGCAGACCCGGCTAAGGTTTCCTTGTTGGGCAAGTGGGAGCTTGCAGACCAGACGGCGATGTTTATCTTAAAGTATTTATTGTAATCAAGATGGGAGGGAGAACTATGAATGTTAATATGCAGGCGGTTACGAATCCGTTTTTGAACGGCATGGCCGGGATGGGCAGCATGAAAAGCACGCAGGACCGGATGGAACGCCAGCAGCAATGCATGGGCCAGGTAGATTTTTTTGAAAAACAAAAAGAAAACCTGAAAAATATGCAGTGTTCCAGCCTGGAAGAGATTGCCAGGAAGCTGGAAATGTTCCATTCCTATGAAGACCAGATAGCGGCTGCAAAGAAACAGTTTAATAACAGCCAGATGTCGCATATCCTGGACGAAGCCAAAGAAATCGGCGAAAAGATTGCCAAAGCAGCCGAGGAGGCAGCTCCGAAGACACCGGAAGAACGCCGCGAGGATATGGCCGAAGAAGCAATGGGCACCGAAGAAAACGAAGGGCTTATGGACGAACTTCTCGAAGAGCTGGAAGAAACCGTCGAGGAAATCACCGAAGAAGTGCTTGAGGAAACGGCAGAAGAACTGGAAGAAGCCGCAGACAGCCAGATGGAGGAAGAAAAAGAGGATTTGGAAGCGGCCACAGGCAGCTTGGCCACAGAGGATGCCGTAGAGCAGTTCCAGGAGGAAACGATGGAGAAGCTGCGCCAGCAAAAAGCAGAGGCGCAGGCCGCCTTGGATGCGCAGAAGGCGCAAAAGCAGCAGGAAGGGGCGCCTGGTTCAGCCGTGTTCCGTAGTGAAGATATGGATGTGATGTGGTACCGCCCGTTTGATTACCGGGTATAAAAAAATAAAACTACAAGTAAAAAAGCCTGTTTTGCCGTTTGCCGACAAAACAGGCTTTTTTACTTGCAGTGGCAGGCATAGTGATTTGCCAAAAACCTGCCCCAGCTGCGCATATTCCATTCCATTCCGGTTACACTAAACAAAACCGGAATGTTTTATACTGCGGGCCGCCAGAATTTACAGTAATGTAACGAAGAAAGTGCCTGTCTGGCGGCCTGCAAGTCGGGTTATACTGTAAATTTAACTGGTGTGCAGTATAAAATACCTCATAAGGAAAGGAATATACACATGAACATGGAAAACAACCATACAAATACAGGAAAAGGCTATACTGGGGCTATAAGTACTGGTACAGGTGCAGGCACATCCAAAAGCCATGCATTAACTGGTACACACAACCAGCGTATCCTGGCAACGGCCAGGACAGACAACGAATCAACCGCTGCCTGGGCAGGCAAGGGCTGCCTGGCGCCAAAAACAAACGTTACGATCCCATCGGCCAGCGCTGTGGAACATGCAAAGGAATGGGTGGACGACGGAAGCAAGCTGTAAGGAGGGGGCAGGAATGGGAAAAATTACAATGACCGTAGACGGCAATACGGCGGCAGCTTATACTGCATATGCGTTTACGGACGTAGCGGCAATTTATCCGATTACGCCGTCTTCTACAATGGCCGAAGTCGTGGACGAGTGGGCGGCAAACGGCAGGAAAAATATCTTTGGGCAGGAGGTAAGGGTGGCCCAGCTCCAGTCAGAAGCAGGGGCTTCCGGTGCGTTTCATGGTTCGCTCCAGGCAGGGGCGCTGACAACGACATTTACCGCTTCGCAGGGCCTGCTTTTAATGATCCCAAATATGTACAAAATATCCGGGGAGCTGCTTCCGGGTGTTTTTCATGTCAGTGCGCGTGCGATCGCGGCCCAGGCGCTGAATATTTTTGGCGACCACCAGGATGTCATGGCGGCAAGGCAGACCGGCTGCGTGATGCTGGCGTCTGGTTCGGTACAGGAAGCGGCGGATTTGGCGGCGGTTGCGCATTTGGCGGCGATTAAAGGGCGGCTGCCGTTTATCCATTTTTTTGACGGCTTCCGCACATCGCATGAAGTGCAAAAAATAGAGGCGCTGTCATACGAAGACATGGCGGGGCTGCTTGACCAGCAGGCGCTGGAAGCATTCCGCGCACGCGCGCTTTCCCCGAACCACCCGGTCACCAGGGGTACGGCCCAAAACCCGGATATTTATTTTCAGACAAGGGAAGCCTGCAACCCGTTTTACGAAGCAATCGTCCCGATCGTGGAAGATTATATGCAAAAGGTTGGCGCACTGGCTGGCCGGGAATATGGCCTGTTCCAGTATTACGGGGCGAAGGATGCGGAATCGGTCATTGTGGCAATGGGCTCTGTCTGTGGCACGATCGAAGAAACGGTCGACTATTTCAATGCAAAAGGGGAAAAATACGGGCTGGTGGAAGTCCATTTGTTCCGTCCGTTTTCCATCGGGCATTTTCTTGCGGCCATGCCGAAAACGGTAAAGCGGGTCGCTGTTTTAGACCGCACCAAAGAGCCTGGCGCTCCAGGCGAACCGTTGTACCTGGATGTCAGGAATGCTTTTTACGGACAGGAAAATGCACCGTTAGTAGTCGGCGGGCGTTTTGGGCTTGGTTCAAAAGATACGGTACCGGCGGATATAAAAGCAGTCTTTGACAATTTAAAATTACAGCAGCCAAAGGATAGGTTTACGATCAGTATCCATGACGATGTCACCCATACTTCCCTCCCGTCGGAAGGCAAACTGGTGGCGGAAAAAGAAGGCACGGTACGCTGCAAGTTTTGGGGTCTGGGTTCCGATGGGACGGTTGGCGCCAACAAGCAGGCGGTTAAGATTATCGGAGAACACACCCAAAAGTACGTGCAGGCTTATTTTGCATACGACTCCAAAAAGTCCGGCGGGCTTACAACCTCGCATTTAAGGTTTGGCGATGAGCCGATCAAGTCGGCGTATTTAATAGACGAAGCCGATTATATTGCCTGCCATAACCAGTCGTTTGTGCGTAACTACGACCTGCTGGCGGGCTTAAAGCAGGGCGGTACGTTTGTGCTAAACTGTATGTGGGACAGCAGTGAACTGGAAGACATGTTGCCACATAAGATGCTGCGGGAAATTGCAGAAAAAGGCATTCATTTTTACTGCATCAACGCGGTAAAAATGGCGCAGGAGATTGGCCTTGGAAACCGTATCAATATGATTATGCAGGGTGCGTTTTTTAAGCTGGCCAATATTTTGCCAGTAGAAGATGCAAAAAAATATTTAAAAGAAGCGATCACGAAAGCTTATGGCAAAAAGGGCGATGCAGTGATCGAGATGAACCATAAGGCGGTCGAACATGGGTTTACAGACCTGGTTAAGGTCGAGGTGCCTGCCCATTGGAAGGATTTGAAAGGGGACGAATGCGCGCAGGCGTTTGGCGAAAGCGGCAAGGAGCCTCAGTTTGTAGCTGAAATCATGCGGCCAATGAACCGCCAGGAAGGCGACAAGCTGCCAGTCAGTGCATTTAAGGGCATTGAAGACGGGACATTCCCAAATGGGACCTCAGCTTATGAAAAACGCGGGATTGCAGTAACGGTACCGGAGTGGAATGAAAAGGCCTGTATCCAGTGCGGCCAGTGTTCCTATATCTGCCCGCATTCCTGCGTGCGCCTGATCCTGCTGACAGAGGAGGAAAAAGCGGCGGCACCGGAAACATTTGTTACAAAGCCGGCGAAGGGCAAGGGGCTGGAGCCCTATGCGTTCCGTGTGCAGGTCAGTACGATGGACTGTACGGGATGCGGGAACTGTGCCGATGTCTGCCCGGCAAAGCCAAAAGCGCTTGTAATGAAAGATTTCGCGCCGCAGGCTGCGGTGCAGGTGCCAAACTGGAGCTATGCAGCCAGCCAGGTTTCCGACAAAGGCAGTTTATTTGCAGGCACAACGGTAAAAGAAAGCCAGTTCAAACAGCCACTGATGGAATTTTCCGGCGCCTGTGCAGGGTGCGGGGAACCGGCTTATATCAAGCTGGTTACGCAGTTATTTGGCGACCGTATGATGATCGCAAATGCAACTGGGTGTTCTTCGATCTGGGGCGCATCTGCGCCGACGACTGCCTATACGTGCAACCATAAAGGGCAAGGCCCGTCCTGGGCAAATTCCTTGTTTGAGGATAATGCGGAATATGGGTATGGTATGTTTCTAGGCGTGCGCCAGATACGCGACGGCATCGAGCGCAATATCCGGGAGCTGTTAAAAGGAGGGCTGGATGCCATCCCGCCGCGTTTAAAAGAAGCCTTTGAGCAATGGCTTGTGGTGCGGGAAGACGGGGAAGCGTCCCGCAAAGTATCGGATGAGATTATAGAAATCTTCCAGGGGATGACGCCGGAGCAGCTGCCAGAGGAGGGCCTGCCGCAAAAGCGGCAGCTTTTGGAGGAGATCAAAAAGAAACAGGACTATCTGGTGAAGCGGTCGATCTGGATGATCGGCGGCGACGGATGGGCCTACGATATAGGCTATGGCGGGCTGGACCATGTGCTGGCCAGCGGAGAAGACGTCAATGTGCTTGTATTTGATACCGAAATCTATTCCAATACCGGCGGGCAGGCGTCCAAATCGACACCGGCCGGGGCAGTTGCGAAATTTGCAGCCGCTGGCAAACCGTCCGGCAAAAAAGACCTGGGCCGGATGATGATGGCTTACCGGAATATTTACGTAGCCCAAATTGCAATGGGCGCGGATAAAAACCAGACCTTAAAAGCCATACGGGAAGCGGAAAGCTACAAAGGGCCGTCTTTGATCATTGCCTATGCGCCGTGCATCAGCCACGGATTAAAAACCGGCATGGGCAAAAGCATGGAAAATATGGCGCAGGCCGTAGCGGCAGGCTATTGGCAGCTATACCGGTACCATCCGGATTTAATGAAAGAAGGGAAAAACCCATTTACACTGGATTCCAAAGACCCAACCGGGGATTTTGATGAATTTTTGTCAGGCCAGGTGCGTTACTCCGCACTTGCCCGCCAGTTCCCGCAGCGTGCAGCGGAACTGTTTGAGAAAACAAAGCAGGATGCGGCGCTTCGGCTGGAAGAATATAAACAGTTAAGCGGACGATAAGAAGCGGCCCTCTGCCAGGTCTATGGCGGGGGGCTATTTTTATGTTAAGACATAATTTTACAAATTTTTTGGGATAAATACCAAGAATTGCCGAAAAAAAAGTCCGATATTGGCGGATACTGACAATAAAATCTTAAAAATTTCAATGCTTTGTCAAAAATTTTCTATGTTTTCTTACTTTTGTTTTCGTTATACTGTCAATATCAACAAGGGGCACATGCAAATGTGTAAGATATAAGGTATAGAAGGGAGAAAAATATGAAGAAAAAAGTGATTTCAATGACGATGGCAGTATTAATGGGCCTTTCGCTTGCTGCATGCGGGGACAATGCCGATGATTCCAAATCCGGCAATGCAGGCACCTCCCAAGAAGGCAACCAACAGGAGGATACAAAGACGGAAGGGGATGAAGGGCAGGACAGTACGCCGCAGGAAGGCGATGCAGGAAGCGGCACGTCTACCGACGTTGCAAACAAGGACAAGCCGCTGGTATGGTTTAACCGGCAGCCATCCAATAGTTCTACTGGGGAATTGGACCAGGCAGCATTGTCTTTTAATGACCATACATACTATGTAGGGTTTGATGCCAACCAAGGCGCGGAACTGCAAGGTACGATGGTAAAAGATTATATTGAAGCAAATATTGATAAGATAGACCGCAACGGGGACGGGGTGATCGGCTATGTGCTGGCAATTGGCGATATTGGGCACAACGATTCCATAGCACGTACCAGGGGTATCCGTAAAGCGCTTGGAACAGGCGTGGAAAAAGACGGGGATATTGACAGCGCTCCGGTCGGCACAAATACAGACGGCTCCGCAAAGTCCGTGAAAGACGGGGAAATTGAAGTTGGCGGCAAAAAATATGTAGTCCGCGAGCTGGCGTCCCAGGAAATGAAAAACTCGGCAGGCGCTACTTGGGATGCGGCCACCGCAGGGAATGCGATCGGTACCTGGTCTTCGTCCTTTGGCGAGGAAATTGACGTGATCGCATCCAATAATGATGGTATGGGCATGTCCATGTTTAATGCCTGGTCAAAAGATAACAAAGTCCCTACGTTTGGCTATGACGCAAACAGCGACGCAGTGGCAGCCATTGCAGATGGCTATGGCGGTACGATCAGCCAGCATGCAGACGTACAGGCTTATCTGACGCTGCGTGTCCTGCGCAATGCGTTGGATGGGGTAGACGTTGATACCGGTATCGGCACAGCAGACGAAGCAGGCAATGTACTGTCTGAGGACGTCTATGTATATCGGGAAGAAGAACGTTCCTACTATGCGTTAAACGTAGCGGTTACTGCGGATAATTACCAGGATTTTACCGATTCTACTAAGATTTACGAACCGGTATCCAAGCAGCTGGATGCAGGTTCCCATGCAACAAAGAAAGTATGGCTGAACATCTATAATGCTTCCGACAACTTTTTAAGTTCTACCTACCAGCCGCTGCTGCAAAATTACGATGATATTTTGAACCTGGAAGTAGATTATATCGGCGGCGACGGGCAGACGGAGTCCAATATTACCAACCGCCTTGGCAATCCAGGCCAGTATGATGCATTTGCGATAAATATGGTTAAAACAGATAATGCGGCTTCTTATACAGCATTGTTGAGCCAGTAATTTTGCTGCTATCAGGGAGAAGGAATTCTCCCTGATTGTTTTTATCAACCGTTTCGATATAGGAGTAAAAATTATGGCAGATAAGAAAGATGAGATTGTCTTGTCGATACGTGGGATGAGCAAGTCGTTTGGCCGCAACCGCGTCCTTGACCATATCCAAATGGATGTTAAGCGCGGGACGGTTATGGGCCTTATGGGCGAAAACGGCGCCGGCAAATCAACGATGATGAAGTGCCTGTTTGGGACGTATCAAAAAGACGAGGGGACGATTTTCCTTGACGGCAGGGAAGTCAGTTTTTCCGGGCCAAAGGATGCGTTGGAAAATGGGATTGCAATGGTCCATCAGGAATTAAACCAATGCCTGGAACGGAATGTGGTCGACAACCTGTTCCTGGGGCGGTATCCGGTCAATTCTATGGGGATGATCGACGAAGGCAGGATGAAAAAAGAAGCATCCGAACTGTTCCGCAAACTGGGCATGACAGTAAACTTGTCACAGCCTATGCGCAATATGTCCGTATCCCAAAGGCAGATGTGCGAAATTGCAAAAGCGATCTCTTATAATTCCAAAGTAATCGTATTGGACGAGCCGACTTCTTCACTCACTGTCCAGGAAGTAGGCAAGCTTTTTGAAATGATGCGGATGTTAAAAAACCAGGGGATTGCCTTGATCTATATTTCCCACAAAATGGATGAAATTTTTGAAATCTGTGATGAAATCTCTGTATTGCGCGACGGTAGCCTGGTAATGACAAAACGTGCCCAGGATACGGATATGAATGAACTGATCGCTGCAATGGTTGGCCGTTCGCTGGAAAACCGGTTCCCGCCGGTGGACAATACGCCAAAGGAGGTTGTCCTCTCGATCCAGCATTTATCCACAAAATTTGAACCACGTTTACAGGATATTTCCTTTGAAGTAAAAGAAGGCGAGATTTTTGGGCTGTATGGCCTGGTCGGAGCCGGGCGTACCGAACTGCTCGAAACTATTTTTGGAATCCGCACAAGGGCGGCCGGGCGTGTATATTTCCATAACCGCCTGATGAATTTTAGCAGTGCGAAAGAAGCAATGGAACATGGGTTTGCCCTGATAACAGAGGAACGGAAAGCAAACGGGCTGTTTTTAAAAGGCGACCTTACTTTTAATACGACCATTGCAAACCTGCAGCAGTATATGTCTGGCATTGCGCTGTCCGAATCCAAAATGGTCAAGGCGACGGCAAAAGAGATCAAGGTGATGCATACCAAATGCATGGGCCCGGAAGATATGATTTCCAGCCTTTCCGGCGGCAACCAGCAGAAAGTCATTTTTGGGAAATGGATGGAGCGCAGCCCGCAGGTATTTATGATGGATGAGCCGACCAGGGGGATTGATGTCGGCGCGAAATACGAAATTTATGAGCTGATCATCCATATGGCGAAACAGGGGAAGACAATTATCGTTGTTTCTTCTGAGATGCCGGAGATTTTGGGGATCACAAACCGGATTGGCGTAATGTCAAACGGGCATCTTTCCGGAATTGTCGAAACAAGCCAGACAGACCAGGAAGAACTGTTAAGGCTCAGTGCAAAATACCTATAATGAGGGAGATGAATCGATATGGCAAATGGAAACAGGAAGGCCCTAACAGCGGAAGAGGAAAAGAAACTGCGCCAGCCGATAGAAAATTATGTCGGTAAGATCCAGGCAAAGATTGACAGCCTGCGGGCGGACGGGACAGACCAGGTACTCTCCCTGCAAAATCAAATGGATGCCATAAAAAGGGACCGCATCCTTACCAAAGGAGAAAAAGAAGAAAGCTTGGCAAAATGCCAGTCGAAACTGGGGGAAGCAAAGGCAGTTGAGGCGGCAAATAAAGGTGAAATCGCCGATTTGATTGCAGATGCCGAAAACTACCTAAAAGCGCATTTTGTGAAAGATTACTACCAGCCGGTAAAAGAAAGCTGTGAAGAGGAAAAAGCGGCTGCAAAAGAAAAATACAGCAGCAAAACCGCACAGCTTGCAAAAGAGCATCAAGAGGCAATGTCTAAGCTTACGGACCATCAGGAAATCAAAGATGAAAAGTATGTTTATAAAAACCGCCAGTTTGATGCCAAAATGGAATTGGCGCAGGATTTACAGCAGGTCAAAGACCGCAGGCATGAAGCTTATACATACCAATACCATTTGCTGGACCTTCTGCGCATGTCTAAATTTTCTTTTATGGAAACAAGGGCACAGAAATGGGAAAATTACAAGTACACCTTTAACAGCAAGTCTTTTTTGCTGCAAAATGGGCTGTATATTGCAATTGTGCTGATTTTTAGTATGCTATGTGTCATTACGCCGATTGTAAAAAATACCCCGCTGCTTACGTATAGCAATGTTTTGAATATTTTGCAGCAAGCCTCCCCGCGTATGTTTCTGGCGTTGGGCGTTGCAGGGCTGATCCTTCTGACCGGCACCGACCTTTCCATCGGGCGTATGGTCGGCATGGGCATGACGGCGGCTACGATCATTATGCACCAGGGGGTCAATACCGGCGCTGTTTTTGGGCATATTTTTGATTTTACCGGGCTGCCGGTTGGGGTAAGGGTTATTTTAGCGTTAATTGTCTGCGTTGTATTGTGTACTTTTTTTACGGCCATTGCAGGGTTTTTTACAGCAAAGTTTAAAATGCATCCGTTTATTTCGACAATGGCAAATATGCTGGTTATTTTCGGTTTGGTAACCTATGCGACCAAAGGGGTTTCGTTTGGCGCGATCGAGCAGGCGATCCCAAATATGATTATTCCAAAAATCAACGGTTTCCCAACGATTATATTATGGGCGGCGGCAGCGATTGTGATCGTGTGGTTTATCTGGAATAAAACGACCTTTGGCAAAAATTTATACGCCGTCGGCGGTAACCCAGAGGCAGCATCGGTTTCTGGTATTTCTGTATTCCGTGTGACAGTAGGCGCATTTGTGCTGGCCGGCATTTTATACGGGTTTGGTTCCTGGCTGGAATGCGCTAGGATGTTTGGCTCTGGGTCAGCAGCTTATGGACAGGGCTGGGAAATGGATGCGATCGCAGCCTGCGTAGTTGGCGGCGTGTCTTTTACCGGCGGTATTGGTAAAATTTCAGGCGTTGTGGTAGGCGTATTTATTTTTACGGCGCTTACGTATTCGCTTACGATCCTTGGGATTGATGCGAACTTGCAGTTTGTATTTTCGGGGATTATTATATTGGTGGCAGTAATGTTGGACTGCCTGAAATATGTGCAGAAGAAGTAATTGCCAGGTGCCTCTGAAACAGTTTGCCCTGGCACTAAGGTAGCCGGATAACCCGGGGATTGGCCGCCGTCCGTGGCGGAAATCCCCGGTTCCTTTTATTTTTCCTTTTGTATACGCCATTTGTTCTGGATATTTTTTTGGGAGATAACCAAAACAAATAGCAACGATAACATATTTGATAAGGTTATCCTAAGGACCATCCATTCATCTGCCCCTGTTTCTGTCACCGTATGTAAGGAATTGCTTATGAAATTGTTAAATAAATGTTCTGATGCACCGGTCCAAAGCGTTCCGGACAATGCTGCACACATACCCCATTCATAGGCTAAAATCCCAGACAACAGGATATATCCTATACCCATAAAAACTGCCATAGCGATATGCATGGAACCGTCAAGCAGAGGATTTATTACGTTGGTAATATGCCATATTCCAAAAAGCAGGGCCTGTATGATATTCGCTGTCTTTTGAGGATAGCATTGTGTGCCGATTTTACAAAACAGCCCTCGAAACAGCCCCTCTTCCGCATAGACATTTACAATGTTGCCAATCATGCACACGATAGCTGCTAACAAGGAAGCACCATTTGTATGTGTCTGTGTAAGTGAAAAATTTGTAATATAAAATCGCAAAGACGGGTGTTTCCCCATTACAAACAGCACAATAAACTCTGCAACATAAGAAAGAAAAAAGGTGCTTATTCCAAGGGCAAGGCCATATTTCAAACCAGTAAATACCCCTTTTTTTGAAAATCCCAAATCGCTCCAATGAAGCCTTAGCATATCCAATGCAATCCATACCAGCAAAATGCAGCAGATTTTATGCAATATATTTTCTCCAACCCATGTTTGGTCGGTTTTTACAAAAATAATTTCTATTACCCTAATAATCATTAACAAAATAAACATCATACTGATAACACTTATTGTCTTTCTTTTTTCCATGTCCCTTTTCCCCTGATTCATTTTGGCAGTTGGCTATTCTAGCCTTGATTTTTATTTCGGTTCTTAATTAGTAAATTGATTTCTTTTGCTTCTTGCTTCATTTGCAGCAAATTCAAAAAGAGTGAAATGATATATATTACAACCCCCATACAACTAAGCAGCAAAAATGACAAACTTGTAAACCAATGGAACAGCCGCCCAAACACAAGGAGTTCGCATACGATAAATGTGATTTCCAAAACCATTTCGGTAAAAATGCTTTTCAATTCTATTTTTTTAATACACATTATTCCTAAATGAGTAATGGTATTTACGCCAAAAGCCTGAAACACGGTTTCCAAATAAATACAGCTTGCATGAAAAGACAACGCAACAACGGAAAGCAGCAGCAAGGAAATTCCTGTTGTAGCCAAAATATTTACAATCTGTTTTTTCATCCTTCCCTATCTCCTTCCAATGCTTTTTTTACTCCATTTAAATAGCTGCGGTTGATATGGACTTTTTCACCATTTTTCAAAGTTGCTTCCATCCTGCTATTGAAAAGGGGCCGGATACTGTCTAAAGCGTTTATGTTTAAGATACATGATTTGCTGATTTGCACAAAACCATATGCCTGCAATTTGTTTTTTAACTGGTATAACCGGAAATCTGTACGGTACACTGCATTTTCAAGATATACAAAAGTCTTTTTGTCAACGCTCTCTATATAATAAATATCCAAAATATTTATCATTTTTTCAGCATTGCCGCCAACACATTTTATCTGCATCTCAAATGACTGTAAAAAATCTATAATGCGGTTTACTTGCTTGCCCTTTTGGGGATATTTAATGGTTACTTCTATTTCGTTGCAGGATAAATCCTGTTCTGCTTTTATTTTCATTTTGCACCCCTTTAAAAGTTATAGCATAGTCTTTCGCTAAAAGAAATATCCTTATAACTAAGATACATTTTTTTCTTACCAAGATACAATGATTGCTGTTTTTAATAAATACATACAGCCATAGCAATGAAATTTGCAATGAACTATCCTGAAAAGGCGAAGGCATTGATATTGAATGGGGGAAATCTGAATCCAAATGAAGTTTTTGGAACTTCAAAACGGTTAATTGCACATAGGAGATATGAAAAATTCATACAGAGCTGATTGAGATTGAAAAAACGGGGGCAAAAAACATCCCCATTTTCTAAATTAACGCTTGCAAATGAGCAAGATATAATTTATAATCAGATTAGAAACAGCCAAAGGGTATTTGCGCGTCCGATGGCTGTCACCGGAAACTAATAAACGTGGTTTAATAGTTACATTGGCTATCCCCTATTGCTGTAGGAGATAGCCCTTTTACTTGCGGTGGTTGTCGAGATAAGATAAAGCTGTGAATATAACTAACAGCAGCGTTAAAACTTCTAACGTATCCATATGTACCTCCTTTCCGTTTCCGGAAAGCATAACCACCAGACTATCCCTACGCTGTTCTAATCTGACTATAGAATATTATAGCATATTTTGGCGTGGAATGGTATAGAAATTTTGATGACGTTTTTAAAATTTAACATGCGCCTTTGACGTTGGGCTGTATGATGAAAAAATATTAAAAAACGGGGAGGCATAACAGATTGGGGTGGAAAAGCACATGGATTGCTACACGATTCTTCTTGTAGATGACGAAGAAGATGTCATACAGGCAATTATGAAAAAAATTGATTGGGAAGGCATAGGGTTTTCGGTGATCGGGTATGCCTGCAATGGCGTAAAAGCGCTTGAAATGGTAGAGGAATTCCAGCCAGATGTGGTTATGACAGACATACGGATGCCGTATATGGACGGGATGGAACTTTCCAGCCGTATCAAGGCAGAATTTCCGGCCGCAAAAATTTTGTTTTTTACTGGCTTTGACGAGTTTGAGTATGCAAAAGAGGCCATACACCTGGAGGCGGAAGAGTATATTTTAAAACCAGTCAATGCGTTGGAGCTGGCAAATGTGTTTACGCAGTTAAAAAAGAAGCTGGACCAGGAAATAAGCGAAAAGCGGAATGTGGAGATTTTGAAAAACTATTATCTGGAATCTTTGCCGCTTTTGCAGGCTGATTTTTATAATGCATTGATCGAGGGCAGGATCCATGAGGAAGAGGTTCCAAAGTACCTTTCGGACTGCCAGTTGTCGTTTCCGGGGCCGTATTTTTGCTGCCTTGCCGTGCATACTTCTTCGAGCCAGGTGCCGGATGGCATGGATCCTGTGCTGGTAGCAGCTTCTGTCCAAAAGCAGGTGAAAGAACGCCTGGCCCCGAAATGGCGGGCATATTGTTTTTCGTATCTTGGAAATATGGTTTTGATTGCGCAGCTGCACCAGGAAACGGAGGTTTCGGGCCTGACCGATGATTGCGACCGGTTCTGCCGGTATGTTAGGCGTATGGTTGGCGCGGTTGTGACCGTGGGGATCGGGCAGGTGTGCGCAAATATCCTATCATTGGCGCAGTCTTATGGCAGTGCGAGGGAGGCTGTGTCCTACCGGGCTATTTTTGGCGCATGCAGGGCAATCAACCACAATGAAATTGTGCCGCAGGAAGCTGGAAATGCCGGCCCGGTGGATGATACGGCGTTAACAGAGCTGTTTAAGATGGTCCGGCTTGGTTCTACAGAGGATGTTACGGCGGCGGTGGACCGGTACCTGCACCAGACATTTGTTTCACAAACATCCCTTCAGCAGCATCATATCTGTATTATGGAGCTGATCAGTGCCTATTACCGGTTTTCGGTAAACCATGATATTGCAGACGGGGATTTTACCGGGGATATTAAAAACCTTTATGGCAGCCTGCTGGATATGGAGCCGGATGTACTGCGCGGATGGCTGGTTAGTACAAGCCTTGCTTTCCGGGAAAAATTAATTTGTGCCCGCAGCAGGTCAACCCAGTCTTTTGTGGCAAAAGCACAGGAGTACGTCCATAACAATTATGCCGATGAACAGCTTTCGCTGGACTGTATCTGTGCGTTTTTGGGGGTTTCCAATTCTTACTTTTCGACGGTCTTTAAAAAAGAGACGGGGCATTCCTTTATCAGCTACCTGACGGATTACCGGATGGACCAGGCAGCGGCCCTTTTGATCGGGACAACGGAAAAAAGTTATCGGATAGCAAATAAAGTCGGTTATACGGATCCAAATTATTTTAGTTATGTATTTAAAAGGCGTTTTGGGGTATCTCCTTCCAAATATAGGACGGAGCATACAGAAAGTAAAAGATAATTTTAAGGCCAAGGGGAAAGGCAGCGGGATGCAGGCGGCGATTATGGCTGCTTTTTCGATGCTGTCCGTTTTTATTATGCTGGCCCTTGGGTTCATTATGTACCTGCGTTTTTCGGTGTCCTTCCGCCAGGAGATCATACAAAGTACGCAAAAGCTGATGGAGCAGACCGGCGAAAATATGGAGGATTACCTGGTCAGCATGCGGCAGGTTTCTGACGCGGTCTATTATAATGTGATAAAAGAACATGATTTTTCAAGCCCGGATAACGACATCCAGCGGGGGATGAACCTGCTGTATGAGGCAAATAAAAGCAACTTGCGCAGCATTGCTGTCTATAACCATTATGGGAGCCTTATGGCGGCAGAACCGGTTGCTTTGCAAAAAGAAGACCCAAACGTTACGAGGCAGGGCTGGTACCAAAAGGCAGCGGGAGAGATGGAAAATATGCATTTTTCGATCCCGCATATCCAAAACCTGTTTGACGATGCCACACACCGTTATTACTGGGTGATTTCCTTAAGCCGTATGATAGAGCTTACTGACCACGGGGTGCCGCAGACGGGCGTTTTGCTTGTAGATATGGATTATTCCGGTATTTCACGTTTGATGAAAAAGATCAATGCATCTGACAACGGGCAATACTATTATCTATGCGACGGCAATGGGCAGATTATCTACCATACGAGGCAGATACAGATCAGCAATGGGATTGCCAGGGAAAATAATCGGTCCGCTGCGGCATATAAGGACGGCGTCTATGACGAAATATTTGAAAACAGCCGCCGCAAAGTAATTGTAAATACGATTAGCTACACAGGATGGAAGCTGGTGGGGGTGATCCCTTATACTACATTTACACACGGTATGTTTAATATCCGGTATTTTATTGTAGTGCTGATCCTGCTGATGGCTATGATGCTGGCAGTGGTCAACCGCATGATTTCCGTACGTATTTCCAGGCCGATTTTAAAGCTGGACCATTCGGTGGCGGAATACGAAGCAGGGAAAAAGCCAGAGATTTATATTGGCGGGCCAAGGGAAATCCGCCATCTTGGCTGTTCGATACAAAATTCTTATGAGCAGATTGAAACTTTAATGAAAACCATTGTCATTGAGCAGAATGAACGGCGCAAAAGCGAACTGGATGCACTGCAAAGCCAGATCAACCCGCATTTTTTGTACAATACGCTGGATTCGATCACTTGGATGGTCGAAGCGGGGCGCAATGACGAAGCGGTAGTTATGATTTCGGAGCTGGCCAGGCTTTTCCGGATCAGCCTGTCCAAAGGGCGGACAGTGATCAGTATCAAAGAGGAGATGCAGCATGCACAAAGCTATATGAATATACAAAAAGTCCGTTACAAAAATTTCTTTTCGGTTACGTTTGCTGTCGATGAGGCCGTGTATAGCTGCTGTACGGTAAAGCTGGTATTGCAGCCGATTTTGGAAAATGCGATTAATTATGGGGTCAGGGGCATGGATGACGGCGGGGAGATTACGGTTTCCGGTAAAAAACAGGATGGGGCGGTAGTCCTTTCCGTATCGGATAACGGTGTCGGCATGACTGAGGAGGAAGTGGCTATGCTGTTGACTGACAGCGGCCGGATCCATAAAAAAGGCTCTGGGGTTGGGCTTGTAAATGTGAATAACCGTATCCAGATCATGTTTGGGAAAGCGTATGGGCTGTCCGTGGAAAGCGAGCCAGATGAGGGGACTACGGTCTGGATACGTATCCCAGCAGTGGATGATACGGAAGAAAACCGCAAGGTCTTGGAAAAAGGGAATTTATTTGGCGGGGAAAGCCTGCATGGAAACACAGGGGATGGGGATGGTGAGGCATGAAAAACAGTAGGAAATTATTTCTGGCCGTCGAGGCGGCCCTGGCTACCATAACCCTGATGGTTATTTTTATCATGATGCGGGAAAAGGGCGGGCAGGATTTGAAAAAGGTGTCCGTGGTTATCCAAAATTCCGACGACAGCCAATGGGCGGCATTCCGTTATGGCTTGAAAATGGCTGCCAGGGACCAGAGGGTTGAATTAAATGTCGCCAGCACCAGGGGCGGCATGGCAGTGGCAGAAATAAAAGATGTCCTTTTGCGGGAAATCGAACATGGTGCGGATGCAGTGATCGTGCAGCCGTCCTATGGGCCGGATATGGAGGAGCTGCTGATAAAAATAGATAAGAAAGTCCCGGTAATGCTGGTAGGGGATACCACTTCTGAGGAAGGGGCTGCATCCAGTTTCCCATCTGTGGAGCCAGACCACTATGCGGTAGGGGAGGCAGTGGCGGCAGAGCTGTTAGAAGACTATAACCAAAACCTCGCAGGAAAATCTATTGGTATTGTGGCACAGGATGGAAGCTCACAGGCCGCAGCCAGCCGCAGGGATGGGTTTTTAAATGCACTGGACGGCTTTGGGGCCAGCATATGCTGGGAAGCCTGCGGCCCTTTTGGGCAGGATGGGGAAACAAACCTGGAACACTTGCCAAAAGCGGATTTTGTAATTGCGCTTGATAACTACAGCCTGATAGCAGCAGGGGAATGTGCGGCGGCCAATAACCTGCATGGGGCTTTGGTATATGGGGTTGGGGATTCTACGGAAGCAGTCTATTATCTGGATACCGGGATTGCCAGGTGCCTGGTAGTGCCGGACGGGTTTAGCATGGGTTATCAAAGCCTGTCTGAGGCAGCGCAGGGCATCCGCTCTTTTTTTCATAAAATGGAAGGGCAAAAGGTTCCCTATACCGTGATGCGCCGGGATATGCTGTTTGACGACAAAAACCAGGAGATCCTGTTTACGATGAGCCAATAACGGAACCGGGTGTCCTGGAAGCGTAAAGGGAGGATGCCAGTGGATGTAAAAAAATTTTTGGCGGCAGGTATTGTTTTTGCAATAAGTTTCCTGGCTATCTGCGGATGCGGAACCAAGCAGGCGGCAGCAGTAGATATGGTCCAGGTTGGAGTGGCTTATTATGACCAAAGCGATACATTCCTTACAGAACTGCTTGGCTGCCTGCGGGCGCAGTTTGAAACAATGGAAAGCGGGCGCTTGCATATTACAATGTCAATCCGGGATGCGGCAGGCTCACAGCGTCGGCAGGACGACCAGGTCAAAGAACTGATCGATTCTGGCTGCAATGTGCTTTGTATAAATTTGGTCGACCGGGCAAACCCGGCGGAAATTATTGACCTTGCCAGGGAGCATGCAATCCCAGTTATTTTTTTTAACCGTGAACCGGTTGCAGAAGATATGATGCAGTGGGACGGGCTTTATTATGTTGGTGCGGATGCTAGGCAGTCCGGCGTCATGCAAGGGGAACTGGCGGCAGATGCGGTACGTGCTGACAACAACAGGATCGACCGGAATAATGACGGCAAGGTCCAATACGTCGTACTGGAAGGGGAACCGGGCCACCAGGATGCGATTATAAGGACGGAAAATGCAGTCGATACACTGAAAAACAGGGGGATTGCATTGGAAAAATTAAGCTGCGGGATTGCAAACTGGAGCCGCGCGCAGGCACAGAACCGGATGATGCAGATGATCGGCCAGTACCAGAACCAGATTGAACTGGTTTTGGCAAACAACGACGACATGGCGCTTGGAGCAATGGATGCGTATAAAAAACTCAATGTTACGGAGTCTGCTTTGCCGGTGTTTTTTGGAATTGATGGGACGCAGGCCGGGCTGCATGCAGTGGCGGATGAAGAATTGGCCGCGACGGTATATAACGATAAAGAAGGGCAGGCGGCGGCGATTGCAAAGCTGGCGGTAGCTTTGGCTTTGGGGGAAGGGATGGATGGGATTGCGTTTGAAAAAGGGCGGTATGTTTATTTAGAGTATGCGAAGGTGACGAGTGGGAATGTGCGGGGCTTTCTTGGGAGAGGGGATTGAGGCGGTGGGTTGGCTTCCAACGTCGCAGGAAGCCAGCCCGCCGCCCCATCCTCCGGCTGGTTTCCGTAGGCGTTACGTGGTTCACAATGTACATTGTGGTTAAAAGCAGATGGGCAATTAGTTTGGCTGGTTTACGGTACCCAGGAACAATGGATGGCCTGTGTCGCTTATTATGGCAAATAAAAATGGGCGGTCGACGATAAAGTTCATTTCATCGCTTGGAGGTATCCCGGCGCCATCCATCATTAGTTCGGTAAATGCGGCGGCCGTGCAGCCTTCTTCGTCAATTTTGACACGCGCGGCGTGCCTTGCTTTGCTGATAAATGGTTGGAAATTATTTTCCGGGCTAACAAGCGGGGTAAAGTCCGCTTTTGAAGCGTCGAATATATTTGTGACGCCTAAGGCCTGTAAGGTTTTGTTTAATTGCATATCCGAAGAAACGTCAAATTTTGGTACGGAGTAGTGGATGGTCAGGTGTTTGGAAATTTCCCAGCTGTCACCGGCAAGTACCATGTCTAGGTATCCGCCGTCCGAGATGAGGCTTTCGGTGCTTACCCCTTTATCCGGAAGTATTAGCCACATGTACCCGCCGTCTACAAAGTGCAGTTTGATGGCGCCGAATCCAGTTCCCCAATAATAAGTACCTAAGCTGTCGGTCTGGTTCATAAATTTAGCTTGCATGTCTTTGCCAGGGCTGTGGAATACCTTGGTATCGTTGTTTTCTTTTTGGAAGGTAAGGTCCCATTTTCCACGGAAATAAATGGTGGATACAAGGTCCATAATGGTAGATGGATTTAGCTCGATAGATTTTACGGCATCTTTTAGCAGGCCGCCGGTCTGATTGTTTACCCAGTTTTGCAGTTCAGTTGTCATTGCACCAGTGGACGGGTCGCCCCAGTAGGAGGAAGCAAGGTAGTTGCCTGCAAGGGTATCCAGTGTCTTTTGCTGGAAGGCAACCTGGTTATTCAGCCACAGGGAGTTGGCCAGGATAGAGGTCGTAGCGCCGTCGTTGCGGTAGTTGGCTGTCCATAGGTTTTTGGCCTGTTTGCAAAGCGAGCTGGTGTCCGTTTCATGCAGCAGGTTGAGGATCTGGGAACGGCTGTCCCCACCGGCCGTTTCTGCAAGCATCGCAAGCGCCATATAGATATTGACTGGCGAATAAATGCAGTTTTTGCTGCCGGCATCCGACAGGAACTCATTTGCCGTATCTTTGTAGAAGGCAAGTACACTGTCTGGCAACAGGGTACCGGCTTTTTGGCGTGCCCTGCGCTGTTGGTTCCATAGTTCATAGGATTTTTCGTACCCTTCCTGCATTTCATTTGGGTAGGCAGCCATCTTTGGATAGTTTGCGGTTGCCAGCGCTGTGGTTTTGGCGCCTGGGTCTAGGCCGCAGAGTGCAGAGAGTTTTTTCAATGGGTTATGTTTTGTAATCGTATAAGTTTTTTTGCCTTTTTGCAAAGTATTCCCTTGTATGGTATAGATGGCCTTGCTGCCGTTTTTCTTTGCAAGTACAAGTGTGGCACATAGTCCATCCTGCTTTGCCGTCTGGCTGCCTTTGCTGGCGGAAAGCTTCATTTTGGCCAGCAGGGCATAGGTTTCTTTTAATGGCTGGTTAATTTTTACAGCCGCCTTTTCTGTTTTCCCGCAGCGGATGGCTTTGGTGTTTTGCAGCAGTTTTTTTGTAAAGACATTGTTGTTATATTGCATGGTGCTGTTTTTGGCCTGCAGGATACCTATACCCGGTACTGACAGGAGCAGCAGGAGCAGTCCGGCTATCAGTATGTAGGGGGTATGCCCTATCCGTTTTTGTTTCATAATGGTCCCTCCTTTTTATGTGGTCTTAGGAAAATGATGGTTCCTATAGGGTATAACGTATTTTGGAGTGGTGCGGTTGCGTAAAATAAAAAATTTTGGAAATCATGGAATTGAAGCAGGCTATGGAGCCAGATAACAGGCGGTTAAGCTGATAAAGTGGATGTTACATTGCGGCCCCCCATCCGGCGTCCGGGAGGCCACAATTAACAGCGTTCCTGGTTAGGCATTTTTATGGTTCAGGTTGTATGAGGGATTTCTTAAGTAAATGACATTGTCAATGCGACTGCTGAGAGGAACCAGCCAAAGCAAAGCCGTTTTTTCATCACGCATACAGTAGAAGGTTGGGCGATAGTTACCATTTTCCTTATTTTGCATAAGGTTCGGATCGGTTGCTTTAATAAAATATTCGTCTTTAATATGATAAACGTAACCTTCTTGGTAATCCATAATATTCTCTCCGTAAAAATAGCCTTATCACCTAAGCGATAAGGCTAGAATTTTCAAGCCGGACATTTATTAGACGCTTCCGGTAAGCGAACAATATTTTCGAGCCGTACATTTACTAGTCGCAGACGGTGTGCGAACAATATTTTCGATGGCGGATTGCTCCGTCTCTAATAGTATTATATGAAATTGCGTAGAATATGTCAAACAAATTTTGTGAATCATCAATAATCGGTTTAGCTATTGTATAATATGGTAGTTAAAATTAGGTGATTTTAAAATATCTATATCTTCTGTTGGACATTCTCCAGATTCTGTTCTATAAAAGTCAATGTCAAACATAAGGGGTTCCTTTCTGTATTTATAATATGTGACATACCCCCTATTGTCAAGTGTGTTATATAATTTGGATTCGCCACTTGACAATGTGGCAAAGAACTCATGTCAACCGATGAGGTTCAAAGAATGTTATGCTATTTCCGTTGCTTTGTGCCCTCTCGTAATGCCAATGTACAGGAAAGAAGCAGAAATAAGCGCTAGGTCAATGTGAAAAGGATATTTTTTGTATTTACTTACAACCAAAACAATAAAATCCGTACTTATTAGTATAGTGGAGGTTGTTTACCAGCAAAATGACCATAGGAGGTGAATACATAATATGGATGACGAAATGATCATCAGCCTTTACTGGGAAAGGGATGAAAGCGCGATTTCAGAAACATCTTCAAAATATGGCGGGCTTTGTAATCACATTGCAAACAATATTCTCTCAAACTACCAAGACAGGGAAGAATGTATCAATGATACTTACCTTGCAGTTTGGAATGCAATCCCGGATAAACATCCAAACAGGTTATCCGTATTTATAAGCAGGATTGCCAGGAATTTGGCTTTGAAGAAATATGAATATATTTCCGCCGCAAAAAGAAACCCGTCCGCAGTCATGTCTTTCGAGGAATTAGGTGACTGCGTATCTGGAACAGACAGCGTAGAATCGGAAGTCGAAAAAAAGTATATAGAAAATGCGATTGATAAGTTCCTTTGGCGGCTGGAGGAAGAAAAACGAAATGTATTTATACGGCGGTACTGGTATTTTGATTCCATCGATACGATCTGTAAATATACAGGCTTTAGCCGGAGCAAGGTAAAATCTATGTTATATGAAATGCGCCGTAAGTTAAGAAAATATTTAGAAAGTGAGGGTATAAAAGTATGAATAGTAAACAGCTCTCCGAACGTATTGGCAACATTGATGGCCGGCTTGTTGAACAGGCAGAAAAAATCCCAAATTACAGGCGGCAGCACCACCATCAAACAATGAGGCGTTTTCTCACTGCGGCCGCAGCCTTTGTGCTTATGGCTTGCAGCTTTCGGGCGGGCGCGGTTGCATTTGCCCGTGAAATAGTGGTTGAAGTACCGGTAGAGCAGGAAACGGTAAGCTTGGAAGAAATCAACCTTACCCTGATCCTGCCCGATGATTGGAAGGGAAAATATTCCGTAGAAAAAAATGGCCAAAATTATATTATTTATCACCCACAAGTCAGAGAAGGCTTTGGCACAGAGACAGCATTCAACGGCGGCATCCTGTTTTCTATTGTCTGCCACAGGGAATCAATGACGCCGGAACAATTTGTAGAAAAAGGATATGATTTTACCGGATACCGCTATCTGTTTTCTACCAGCGATAAAACGTATATCCTGTATTATCCAAGTGATGTACAGTGGAATCCTGAAAATACAGGGCAGGAAAAGGAATATCTGAGAATGGAAAAAGAAATAGAAGATATTAAGTTTGTATTTGATAATATACTTGCGGACTGACGTACCGCAAAGCGGACATAATTTGCATGTTTTATATTTGACAAACTGTCCTATTCATGCTATAGCTATAGTACACCTATTCTTAACATTAAGGTTGAAAATACACAGATATAAGCTACTTTTGGAAGCCAGCCGTCAGGCGGCAACCACACCCAAAAGGAGGAATTTTAAATGGAAACCAAAAGCAAAGCAGAATTAGCAGAAGCCTTCTTCCGCGAAGGCTATAATTGTTCACAGGCTGTCGCACTCGCATTTTGCGACGAAATCGGCATTGACAAAACCAAACTGCTAAAAATGGTATCGTCTTTCGGCGGAGGCATGGGCCGGATGCGCGAAGTTTGCGGTTCGGTCAGCGGGATGTTTTTTGTCGCAGGCGCCTTGTATGGGTATGACGGCCCTAAAGACGTACATGGCAAGCAGGAACATTATGCCAGGATCCAAGAACTGGCTGCCAAGTTCAAAGAGCAGCACGGTTCCATTGTCTGCAAGGAATTATTAGGATTGGAAGGCAAGGATGCCCGTCCAATACCGAGTGAACGGACAAAAGAGTACTATAGGAAGCGGCCTTGCCCTAAGATCGCAGCTTCCGCAGCAGGGATTATGGAAGAATATATCAACGGGCATGCGTTAGATGCATAAGAGGGGATGGCGCTTCACGGCCATTGAAAAGCCAGAAAAGGGGCTGCCTGCCGCCTCTGGCGGCAATACCCGCCCTATTTATTTTCTGCAGCCCTTTCCATTGGCTTTCCTTATGACGCGCAGCCCTTTATTTACGAGCCGTCCTATAGGTATCCCAAAAATCCGGTTTATCCTCTGGGTTTGCCTGGCTTGCCTTCTTTGCTCCGGAGTATGCCAGGATGCATGGTACCAGTGGATGCTGAAGGTATTTTTCGTAATTTTTAATCGGCGGTCCAAGTAGCAAAGGGGTGCAAAATATTCAGCAGGAAATATATCTATATTATGGATGCGCTGCCGCCTGCCATTGGTACGCAGCCCGTATGTTTTTAAAAATTCAGTCGAATACACAGGCGAAGCAGTCAAGCTAAATGCCCGTCCGTCATACTCGTCGCGCATCTGCTTTATGAAAACATTCCCTTTTTCAGCGCCAAACCCTAATCCTAGCGCAACGGACTTACGGTTTTCAAAGCCCATAAAAGCTTTGCAGTGCAGCAAACCGTCTAGGCTGCGGATAAGCTCAACATCGGTATCTAGATAAATGCCGCCTTCCTGGTATATGATGTCCAGCCTGGCATAATCCGGGACAAACCCCCACATTTTTGAATCATACGCCTGCTTCATATACGCACATTTGGCAATGTCATAATTTGATTCATTCCATTCGATAATATCATAATCTGGACAAAATTTTTTCCAGCTTTCGATGCAGGCCCTGTTTTTATCTGGAATTTTTGTAGGGCCAACCCAGAAGTAGTGGATTTTCTTAGGGATCATATACAAACCTCATCCTTGTAATGCGGTACTAGTGCTTAGTGCTCTATCCGCTTTTTTTGTTGTAAAAGAGCCGTTTGGCTAGTGTGCTTAGTTTCTCATATTGCCCGGACGCCGCAAAAAACAAAAGCATTTTTCCGATGCTTTTTAGATCTTTGGCATTGCGGATCATAAACTTTTTGTCCTGCAAGGACATGCCTTCTTTTTGGGATGTCTGGCAGGCGTCAACCATCTGCCTGGACAGGTAGCTTGTCAGGATGTTACGTTCCTGCCTTGTGATAGGAAGGCTTTTATAATAGGCTTCCAACTGGTAAAAGATCTGTTTTGCATGCACCGCATTGACGGCTTTGTCGGCCAGGTGCATGATAGAGCCTTCCCGCTGGACATAATGGTACAAGCATTTGTCAATGTATTTTGCGGTATCTGCCAGAAAGTATAGCTTTGGCGTCCATAATTCATCTTCATGGAGCATGCCGTTGGCAAAGAAATGGTTCTGCCGCAGTATCAGGCTGCTGCGGACGGCTTTTAGCCAGACGGGTGCCACAAGGTAGCCGGACATTAGGTTATCCAGTATAAAATCTTTGCCGTTTTTTACGGTTCCAGCGTCAATATAACAGTTGTTTATGCGTTTGGATTTTTTGCCATTTTCCTCAAACCATCCATTAAATTCCAGGACATCGACTGGCATCCGGGTAATTTCGGAATCGATGGTTTCTAGGGTATCTGCCTCAATAAAATCATCCCCATCGATAAAAAGCAGATATTCGCAAGCGGCCTTTGTGATACCGAAATTTCTGGCGTCTGAGAGCCCTCCATGTTTTTTCCGGAAATATTCAAAGCGTGGGTCCCGGTTGGCATACGCTTGGGCGGCCAGGGAACTGCCGTCCGTTGAACCGTCGTCTACTAAAATGGCACGGAAATTACGGTAAGTCTGCAAAAGGATACTGTCTAAACACCGGCCAAGTTCTTGTTCGATATTATAAATTGGTATGATCAGGTCGTATTTCATTTTTCTGCCTTTGCCGCACATTTGTTTCCAAAATAGATCAACCGCCTTCTGTAATATTTTATCCTGCTGAACAACAGCATGAAACCCATATAAAATTTGCTGATCAGCCCCATTTGATACAAATCCCTGATATTTAGATCCCTGCCTTCCCTGCATTTTTTGAAATTGGAAGTGAGCCCGCTTTCCCCAAAATATTTTTTTTGGATCGAAAGCTGGACTAAATTTTCAGCTAGGATATAATAGCTGTCATACAGTAGAAAACGTTGGAAAAACTGTCCGTCTTCCCCGTATTGCCGGCATTCGTTAAACAAACCAAGTTTTTCGCCTGCTGTTTTTTGAAAAACGACGGATGGAGTCGGCGGGCAGCTGCGGATGCAAATATCATGTGCGGTTAGTTTACATAATCCATGAAGTTCGCGGAAAAAAAGCTTCAATGGCGCCTGCGCCCCTAAAAAACAAATATGGGGATATTTTTTCAAAACTTGTGCCTGGCGTTCCAGTTTTTGCGCCATCCATAGGTCGTCCGCATCCAGTAAAGCAATCCATTCAGCGCATGCAGCGCGGATCCCTTTGTTTCTTGTATAGGAAACGCCGCGGTGTTTGTGTTTTAAGTATTTAAATGGCATATGTGGATGGGTGTGGATATATTCCGTAACAGCCTGGTCCGTTTTGTCCGTCGAACCGTCATTTACCACAATGATTTCTTCTATCAGGTCAAAGCGTGTCTGGTTTTCTACGGAATCCAATACCCGCTTTATCGTTAACCCGCAATTATAGGCAGGGATCACTACACTAAACATGTCGTACCCTTTCCAGTTTCGGAACTGTTTGGAAATAATTTTGCAATGAAAGTATATGTATCCATTATAAAATGGGTAGGGCGTGTAGTCAACAGGAAAAGTGCTGGGCCGTGAATAGCAACATTATATGGAATAGAAAAGTATGGCTTGGAAAAATACCATTTTCGTGGTAAATTATATTGGTGATAGAGAAAAATGCTGGATATTTGTTTTTTTTGCAGATTTGATGTCCTTTAAGGCTATAATATAAGATAAACTGAAAAACAGGCCAAAGAACATGAAGTTTTTGGAAGTTTTGCAGAAGCCTCTTCATAGGCTAGTACTGTTTACACTAGCCCTGTGGATGGCAGGGGGCAGGAAGGCAGGTTTCCAGTAGGATTTAGGACAAAAGAATGTGAGGTGCATAATGAAGTTAAGGACCAGACTGGCAATATATGCCGCAAAGCTTGTCAGTACGCTGATAAGGAAAATGCACAAAGGGGACGGGGCGACGCTGCCGGGGTATGTGGCGCAGCGGATCGATCCGGGGATATTAACGGCCATGTCCGGCATGGTGAAGAAAAAGACCATTGCGGTCATGGGGACAAATGGAAAAACAACTACGAACAGTATTATCAATCATGTGCTGGCTAGCGGGGGGAAGCATGTAATCATCAACCGTACGGGTGCAAATATGTTAAACGGCATTACTTCGGCGTTTGCCCTTGCAGCCGACGGGCTGGGCAGGCTCCATGCGGAGTATGCCTGTATTGAAGTGGATGAAAATGCCTCGGTCAAGGTGCTGCCGCAGTTAAAGCCGGATTGCATTGTATTGACGAACCTTTCGCGCGACCAGTTAGACCGTTACGGCGAAGTGGATATTGTACGTGCAAAAATACGGGATGCGGTGTCCAGTGTACCGGATGCGGTGCTGATATTAAACAGCGATGATGTCATATCATATACATTGGCAAATGAATGCCCAAACCCGGTGGTGACGTTTGGCATAAGCGAACGGATTTTTACTGGAAGCGCACGTGCCGGGAGCCGGGAAAGCATTTTTTGCCGGGAGTGCGGGACGAAACTTTCGTATGATTTTTTCCATTACGGGCAGCTTGGCATCTGGCATTGCCCAAAATGCGGGGCGGCGCGGCCGGAACCAGATTATGATGCGTCCAATATTGCCTGCCAGGACGGGACGTATTCTTTTACGGTGGATGGGGTACGCGTAAACACCAAGGCACGCTCTACGTACAATGTATACAATACGCTGGCGGCGTTTGCGGCGCTTTCGACGGCTGGTGCTGCCAGGCAGTTTGCAGTGGCCGTGGAACGGTTTGACTATGGCAATAACCGGGAAAGCATTTTTATGGTCAACGGGGCACGGATCCAGCTCCACCTGGCGAAAAACCCAATTGGGTTCCAGCAGAAGATCTCGCTTGTGCAAAACGATGAGGAACCGAAAGACGTGATTATCCAGATCAACGATACGGCGCAGGACGGCAAAGATATTTCCTGGCTGTGGGATGTGGATTTCCAGTTCCTTGGGGATGCAAACGCCGCACAGATCTTGGTGGCCGGGACAAGGCGGTATGATATGGGGCTGCGCTTAAAATACGACGGCATCCCATGTACGGCGACAGAGGATATGCGCGGGGCGATTGAGAAGATTGCAGCCGAAGGGACAAAAAATATATATGTGATTGTAAATTATTCCGGCCTGTACCGGATGAACCGTATGTTGACAGAATTAGAGAAAGGAACGCATGGAAATGAAACTCACAATCGGGCATTTATATCCAGATCTACTTAATTTGTATGGCGACCGCGGAAACATCCGCTGTATGTTAAAGCGCCTGGAGTGGCGCGGCATGGAAGCAGAGGCAGTTCCATTTCCAAGCGGCAGTACGGTGGATTTTTCAGGGCTTGACATTGTGCTGCTGGGCGGAGGCTCCGACCGGGAACAGGCGTTGGCCTGCAAGTACCTAAAAGAAGTAGGAAAAGATTTCAAGCAGTGGGCCGAGGACGGCGGCGTGTTGTTGGCTGTCTGCGGCGGCTACCAGCTGCTTGGGAATTATTACCGGACAGACAAGGCTATGATCGAAGGGCTTGGTATCCTGGACATCCACACGGAATGGGAGCCGCAACGCCTGGTTGGCAATATTATCCTAGACAGCCCCTTATGCAAGGCGCCGGTTGTGGGGTTTGAAAACCACGGGGGGCGTACTTATATCGGGCAGCACAAACCGCTCGGGACGGTGCGTTATGGCCACGGGAACGATGGAAAATCCGGCAGCGAAGGGGTCCTTTACAAAAATGTAGTTGCAACATACCTACATGGGCCGCTTTTGCCAAAAAACCCTGCTGTATGCGATAAGCTGCTTACCCGTGCGCTGAAGCGCAAATACGGCGGGGAGATTACGTTGGAACCGCTGGAGGACGAGCTGGAGCGCCTTGGGAATACGTATATTGTAGAACGCTTCAAAAATTAAGAAAAGCCCGTTACTATTCACAGCCACCTGAACACCCCGCTGTTCAGGCGGCTGCCAAGCTGATTCAGGAGTGAGCAGGCTCCAATTTGCAAGGCAAATTCTTTTCATGAGCCTGCGAATGTTACTATTTACAGCCTCATAACTTAGAATGTTTGTCAAGAGCAAATTGGCTGTGAATAGTAACAAAAGCCCAAAATTTGAAAAGGATACCATCTTGAAATTACACATACCCTGTGGCATAATAAAAAGAGTGCATAAGAACAGGAAGGTGATTATATGTCAGTAAAAGATACAAGGATTAAACCATATACAGGAGAAAAAATAAAGATCCACCCTTATGAGCGTACCGCGCAGTATTATGAGACGGACCAGATGGGTATTATCCACCATACCAATTACATCCGGTGGATGGAAGAGGCGCGTATGGACCTGATGGACCAGATGGGGTTTAGCTATAAAGCAATGGAAGATATGGAAATTATCAGCCCGGTGCTTTCGATTAAATGCGAATACAAAAGCATGGTGCATTTCCGTGATACGGTTGTGATCGAAGCGCGCATGATCGATTATAACGGCGTAAAGATGAAGATTGTCTACCGTATTACGGATAAGGAAACCGGCGAGTTAAGGGCGCTAGCAGAAAGTGAGCACTGTTTTTTGAACAACAGCGGCAAGCCGATCTCCCTCAAGCGTTCTTACCCGGAGCTGGATACGAAGTTTTTTACGCTGTATGACGAAGATGGGGAAGAAATGATACATCCATAAAAACAGCTAGGCTATTGGAAGGAAAAAGAGGAGGCATGCATGGGCGGCAAACTGGTTTTAATTGACGGGCACAGTATTTTAAACCGGGCGTTTTACGGTATCCCAGACCTTACGAATGCAGAGGGGCTGCATACAAATGCGGTTTATGGGTTTTTAAATATTTTATTTAAGATCCTGGAAGAAGAAAAGCCGGATTATCTGACCACTGCATTTGATGTCAGCGAGCCGACGTTCCGGCATAAGATGTATGCGGAATATAAAGGCACACGCAAACCGATGGCACCAGAACTACGGGAGCAGGTGCCGCTTATGAAGGAAATGCTTTCGGCTATGGGCGTTACGGTTGTGGAAAAAGCGGGCTATGAAGCGGACGACCTGCTTGGCACAATCGCAAAATCTGCAGAAGCGCAAGGGCTGGATGTTTCGGTTGTATCGGGCGACCGCGACTTGCTCCAGCTTGCATCCGAACATATTAAAATACGGATTCCAAAGACCAAGCGGACGGGTACGGTGATCGAAGATTATTATGCAAAACAGGTTGAGGAAACCTACCATGTGACACCGCAGGAATTTATCGACGTCAAGGCGCTGATGGGCGATACCTCGGATAATGTGCCGGGTGTGCCGGGCATTGGGGAAAAGACGGCGGTCAAGATGATCAGCAAGTATGGCAGCATTGAAAATGCATATGCACATATCGATGAGATGCCAAAAACCAAAGTACGTGAGGCGTTCCGGGAACATTACGGGAAGGCGCAGTTTTCCAAACAGCTGGTAACGATCGAAATCCATGCGGACATTGCCTATGACCTTGCGGGGGCCAAGCTTTCCAACCTGTATACGCCGCAGGCGTATGAGCTTTGCAGGCGGCTGGATTTTAAACAGATGCTGGCAAGGTTCCAAAGCCAGCCAGCTGCGCCGCAGGCCAGCCAGGCGGCTGCGGCGTTTGAACGGGTAACGGACCTGGCACAGGCAGAGCAGGTGTTTGCAAAACTGCGCCAGGCAAAAAAAGCGGCTGTACAGCTGGTCGAGGAACAGGGGGAAATCTACGGCGTCGCAGCGCAGTACGGGGAAACCGTATATTTTATCCAGGTGGAGGGGTTTTTGACGCCTGCGTATCTCACGGGCCAGCTGGCGCGGGTATTTACCAGCGGGGTGCCTACCGCATCGTTTTCGGTAAAGCGGGCGTTAAAATTTATGGATATTCCAGCGCAGGCACAGGTATTTGATATAAAAATCGCAGCGTATCTTTTGAACCCTTTGAAAAATGAGTATGCGTATGAAGAGGTAGCCAAAGATTATTTGGGGGAAACCGTGCCGTCCAGGGCAGACTTGATAGAAAAACTGCCGTACCGCCAGGCATTGGGGCAAAAACCGGAAGAATTTTTACAGGCAGCCTGCTTTCCTGCCTATGTGGCATACCGCGCGATGGACGTCCTAAAGCAGAAGTTGGAAGAAACCGGGATGCGGGGGCTGTTTGATACAATCGAAATGCCATTAGTGTATACGCTTTCCGATATGGAAAAAGAAGGCATCGGGATAGAAGCGCAGGAACTGGAAATTTACGGGGAGCAGCTTCAAGGCCGGATTGTGGAATTAGAGCAGCAGATTTACCAGGGGGCTGGAGAGACGTTTAACATTAATTCCCCAAAACAGCTTGGCGTTATTTTATTTGAAAAGCTAAAGATGCCGTATGGCAAAAAGACAAAAACTGGGTATTCGACCGCAGCGGATGTATTGGACAAGCTTGCACCGGAGTATCCGCTGGTAGCGCAGATCTTAGAATACCGCCAGCTTGCCAAACTAAAATCGACCTATGCGGATGGGCTGGCGGCATTTATCGGGCCGGATAAAAGGATCCATACAACGTTCCACCAGACGATCACTGCTACCGGGCGTTTAAGCAGCGCCGAGCCAAACCTGCAGAATATCCCGATACGTATGGAGCTTGGCCGCTTGATCCGCAAAGTGTTCCGGCCAAAGGAAGGCTGCGTGTTTTTGGATGCAGACTATTCGCAGATCGAGCTGCGTGTGCTGGCCCATATGTCCGGCGATGAAAACTTGATCCAGGCATACAAGGAAGCGCAGGATATTCACCGCATGACAGCGTCCCAGGTATTCCATATCCCGTTTGACGAGGTGACGGACTTACAGCGCAGGAATGCGAAAGCGGTAAATTTTGGGATCGTGTATGGGATCAGCTCGTTTGGGTTAAGCCAGGATCTAAGCATTACGCGTAAAGAAGCACAGGACTATATTGAACAGTATTTTGATACGTATCCAGGCGTAAAGGCATTTTTGGACCGTATGGTTGCGGACGCAAAGAAAAATGGAACGGCAGTCTCGATGTTTGGCCGTATCCGCCCGGTGCCGGAATTAAAATCCAGCAACTATATGCAGCGTTCGTTTGGGGAGCGGGTTGCTATGAATTCCCCGATCCAGGGTACGGCTGCGGATATTATTAAAATTGCGATGAACCGCGTGCATGACAGGCTGTTGGCGGAAGGGCTGCGTTCCCGTTTGGTCTTGCAGGTGCATGACGAGCTGCTGATTGAGGCGTACAAGGAAGAACTGGAACAGGTATCCAAACTGCTGGAAGAAGAGATGCAGCACGCGGCGGACTTGTCCGTGGCATTGGAGGTCGATATGCATACCGGGGCGGACTGGTATGAGGCAAAATAAGAAGCGGCATTAAATTTGAAGAGAAGAAACGGTCAGGGTGTACGGGATGAAGTTTATAGGGATCACGGGCGGGGTCGGTGCTGGAAAATCCACGATACTTGCCTATCTGAGGGAAAATTACAGGGTACGGACGCTGATTGCGGACGAAGTTGCCCATGATATAATGGAGCCAGGTTATGACTGTTACGTAAGGCTGCAGAAGGAATTTGCAAAAGAAAAAATCTGGCTTAGTAACGGCAGGATCAACAGAAGGCGCCTGGCGGACGTAATCTTTGCAGATGAAACGAAACGTGAGCGGCTAAACAGCATTGTCCACCCGGCAGTCAAAGAATATATCCTGCAGGAAGTGGAAAAAGAGCGCCGCAGCGGTTCAACAGATTATGTTGTGCTTGAGGCGGCATTGTTGATTGAAGATGGGTACGGCCAAATCTGTGATGAATTGTGGTATGTGTATGTGACCGAGGAAAACCGCAGGCAGCGCCTGGTGGAAACCCGTGGCTATTCGGATGAAAAGATCGGGCAGATTTTCGCAGCGCAGCTTTCAGACAGCGATTTCCGCAGGCACTGCCAGGTCATTATTGATAATAATGGCTCCGTTGCGCAGGTTTACCTGCAGATGGCGCAGCTTTTAAATGAAAAAGGAGAGAAGCAGATGGAAAAAGAAGTCGCGCAGGAAGAAAGCACAAAGGAGGATGGGCAGCAGTACGTATTCGGGCTGGATATTGGCACACGCAATGTCGTAGGTACCGTCGGATATAAAAAAGAGAAAGAATTTATCGTCGTTGCGCAGTATTCAATGGAACATGAAACACGGGCCATGCTGGACGGGCAGATCCATGATATTGGCCGCGTGGGCCGTACGATTTCGTTCGTAAAGGAAAAGCTGGAAGACCAGATTGGCCAGGAATTGACCGAAGTGTGCATTGCGGCAGCAGGACGTGTATTAAAAACAGTAACAACAGAAGTCTCTTATGAATTTCCGGAAGAAACCGTTGTAACAGGCGAGCATGTCCATACGCTGGATTTGCTTGGCGTGGACAAAGCGGCGCAGCAGCTGAAAGAAGAAAATGATACAAAATTCAAATTTTACTGTGTCGGCTACTCGGTGATCCGCTATTATATCAATGATGAGATTTTTTCCAACCTGGAAAGCCATAAGGCGGATAAGATTTCGGAAAAGATCATTGTAACCTTCCTGCCGGAAGACGTGGTCGACGGATTGTATATGGCGGTCGGTTTTGCTGGCCTTACGGTAGCCAATATGACGTTGGAGCCGATTGCGGCCATCGACGTGGCAATCCCGGAGAATTTCCGTATGCTGAATATTGCGCTGGTAGATGTCGGTGCAGGCACATCGGATATTTCTCTGACCAGGGACGGCAGCATTATTGCCTACGGCATGATCCCATTTGCAGGGGACGAGCTGACCGAAACACTGGTGCAGCATTATCTGGTGGATTTCCGTATGGCGGAAAGTATGAAGCTGGCTTCCGCAACATCCGATGAAATTGAATTTGAAGATATTATGAGCTTAAAACATACCATTTCCGCAGAGGAGGTATGGAAGCTGACCGACCCGCTGGTCGATAAGATGACGACGGATATTGCAGATAAAATAAAAGAATTAAACGGCGACCAGACCGTAAGCGCAACTTTTATCGTCGGCGGGGGCGGCAAGATCCACGGCTTTGATACGATGCTGGCTGAAAAATTGGGCCTGCCGCAAGAGCGTGTGGCGCTGCGTGGCGCGGAAGTATTAAAAGAAGTTACCTTTTTGCAGGAAGATATTGAAAAAGACCCGCTTCTGGTTACGCCAATCGGTATTTGCCTAAATTATTACGAACAGAAAAATAATTTTATTATGGTGCGTTTTAACGGGGAACGGCTAAAACTGTATGATAACAGCAAACTGACGATTGTAGATGCAGCTATCCAGGCTGGTTTCCCAAATGACCAGCTTTTCCCGAAACGTGGGCGGGAGATTAATTTTACCGTGAATGGAAGGCCGCGTATCGTACGCGGGGAAGCAGGCGAAGCGGCAATTATACGGATGAACGACCGGCCGGCTTCGATCAATACGCCGATTGAGCCAAACAGTGTGATTACGATCGAACCGTCTACGGCAGGCAGGGAAGCACATTACCTGGTCGGCCAGCTGGAAGAGTATACCAGTTCTACGATTACATTTGAGGTAAACGGGAAGCTGATCACCTGCCCGCGCTATGTGGAGGTAAACGGTATCTTGGAGCCTCCGACTTATGAAATTCAGGAAAACGATGCAATTGCAACCCGCAGCTTTTATACCGTCAGCCAGCTTGCCGAATTTATGGATGTAGAGCTGGATCCGGATGCAGATATACTGGTCAATAACCGGGTGGAAAGCTTGCAGGCGCTTGTTTATGAGAATTTCAGTGTAGACTGGAAAGTGGTTACTTACCGCTCTACGCCGCAGGATGCGTATCCGGATGCGCCGAAAAAAGGCAGGGTGCCGGATCTGCAGGGCAGCGGTGCACTGAGCGTTAAAGTGATCGGACAGGCGTTGCCGGATGCCGCATTGGATGCCCCGGCGCTACCACAGGCCGAAGCAGGCGGAACACAGGATACTGCAAAAGAAGCGGCGCAAACAGGGGGCACAAAACGGATAAGCGCTGCAGACCGCCCGGCATTGCCAGGCCAGACCGTAGATGGGGCAGGCGTACCAGGGGCAGGGGTACCGGCCAGTGCGGCAAAAACGGGCAAGCCGGATGCAGAAGCCAGGGTTTTTGATGCGGCCCCGAAACCGGATGTGCAAAAGCCGGACAGCCAGGCATTCCAGATTACGGTAAATGGCGAACCAGTCGTATTTAACAATAAAAAGAAGGAATACATATTCGTCGACATTTTTGATTATATCCAGTTTGACTTGTCGCAGGCACGCGGCCGTATGCTTATTACAACAGTCAATGGGGAACCGGCACAATATACACAGTTTTTGCATGCCGGCGATAAAGTGGATATTTACTGGAAAGACAATTAGGACAAGGCGGCAAAGAGGATGAAAAAATGGAATTATGCAGCATAGCAAGCGGCAGCAGCGGAAACTGCATTTGTGTGGGGACCAGCAGTTCCCATTTGCTGATCGATGCGGGCATCAGTGGGAAACGGATTGAGGCAGGCTTAAATTCGGTTGGGTTAAAGACAAGTGAAATGAAAGCCATATTAGTTACGCATGAACATATCGACCATATCGCTGGGCTAGGTGTCTTGGCCCGGCGTTATGGCCTGCCAATATATGGTACGCAAGGCACGTTGGATGCCGTGTGCTTGGCGAAAACGGTTGGAAAAATTGACCAAAGCCTGCTGCACCGGATCCGGCCAGGCGAGGAGTTTGCCATAGGGGAAATGGCCGTGCATCCGGTTTCCGTTTCCCATGACGCGGCGGATCCGGTGGCCTATATTTTGGAACATGGGGGCCATAAAGCAGGGGTAATTACAGATTTGGGAAAATTTGACCATTCTTTAGTAGACAAACTGCAGGGGTTGGATGTATTATTGTTAGAAGCAAACCATGATGTACGGATGCTCCAGACAGGAAAATATCCGTATCCGTTAAAGCAGCGCATCCTTGGCGACCAGGGGCATTTATCCAATGTCCGGTCAGGCCAGCTGCTCGGGCAGCTTTTGCATGACCGGTTCCGGGTAGCTATTTTGGGGCATCTGAGCAAGGAAAATAATTATGCGCAGCTGGCATACGAAACTGTCCGCTTGGAAGTGGCAATGGGGGAAAACCCATATAAAGGGGACGACTTCCCGATTTATGTCGCAAAGCGCAGCGAACCGACACATATGTTTTGTGCCTGAATGTTTGGCCAGAAAGAGGGATAACATGGAACAAGAATCAGTAGCAACCGAAGAAAAAGCATCCGACAAAACAATTATTACGGTACTGGGCAAAGATACGGTAGGTATTATTGCAAAAGTATGTACCTACTTATCGGAGCATCAGATCAATGTGCTGGATATTTCGCAAACGATCGTACAAGGGTTTTTCCATATGATGATGATCGTGGAAATGAATGGGGCCGAAGTAACTTTTTCCCAATGTTCCAAAGACCTTGCGGAAATCGGCCAGGGCATCGGCGTCAGCATTAAGTGCCAGAAAGCCGAAATCTTTGAAAAAATGCACCGTATCTAATCATTTGATGCAAGGGAGGGGCAGCCAATGATAAATATAGGCGAAGTAGCAGAAACAAATAAAATGATAGAACAGGAAAATCTGGATGTCCGCACCATCACACTGGGCATCAGCCTGTTGGACTGTATCGATTCCGACCTTGCGGCATTAAAGGAAAAGATATACCAAAAAGTGACAACGCTTGCCAAGGATCTCGTAGCGGCAGGGCAGGAAATCGAACACAGCTACTGTATCCCGATCGTAAATAAACGGATTTCGGTTACGCCGGTTGCATTGGTCGGCGGGGCAGCCTGCAAGACGCCGGATGATTTTGTATCGGTCGCCCATACCTTGGACCAGGCGGCAAAAAAGGTAGGCGTAAATTTTATTGGCGGCTATTCTGCACTCGTATCCAAAGGCATGACGCAGGCGGATGAGCATTTGATCCGGTCGATTCCAAAAGCGCTTGCGGAAACGGATTTTGTTTGCAGCTCCGTCAATGTCGGTTCCACCAGGACGGGGATTGATATGGACGCAGTACGCTTAATGGGCACGATCATTAAAGAAACAGCCGAGTATACAAAAGAACAGGATTCGCTTGGATGTGCAAAGCTGGTCGTATTTTGCAATGCGCCGGATGATAACCCGTTTATGGCAGGCGCGTTCCACGGCGTTACCGAAGCGGATGCCATTATCAATGTGGGGGTCAGCGGCCCAGGTGTGGTAAAGACGGCTTTGGAACAGGTACGGGGCGAAAGTTTTGAGGTGCTTTGCGAAACAATCAAAAAGACGGCGTTTAAGGTGACAAGGGTGGGGCAGCTCGTGGCACAGGAAGCGTCCAGGCGGCTGGGCATCCCCTTTGGCATTATTGACCTGTCATTGGCTCCTACGCCTGCGGTCGGCGACAGCGTAGCTGACATCCTGCATGAAATTGGCGTGGAATATGCTGGTGCGCCAGGGACGACTGCAGCGCTTGCGCTGTTAAACGACCAGGTAAAAAAAGGCGGTATTATGGCATCTTCTTATGTCGGCGGTTTAAGCGGCGCGTTTATCCCGGTCAGTGAAGACCAGGGGATGATCGACGCAGTCAATGCGGGCGCATTGACACTGGAAAAGCTGGAGGCGATGACCTGTGTCTGCTCGGTCGGCCTGGATATGATTGCAATTCCAGGGGATACAAAAGCTTCCTCCATTTCCGGTATTATTGCGGATGAAATGGCCATCGGCATGGTAAACCAAAAGACAACGGCTGTGCGCCTGATTCCAGTAGTTGGAAAGGGCGTTGGGGAAACCGTGGAATTTGGCGGGCTTTTGGGGTATGCGCCTGTTATGCCGGTAAACCCATATAGTTGTAGCGCGTTTATTAACCGTGCAGGGAGGATTCCAGCGCCGGTCCATAGTTTTAAAAATTAGAAATAAGCTGTCGCATTATGGCAAACACTGCAGGATGTAAATGAATGGATATTCAGAAAGGGTACTGTAATTTGTGGTTTTTACCATAGGAAGCGGCAGCTCTTTCTTTTTACAGCTACCGGTGCGGCAGCTGGATAGGGGAGCAATAGGGGATGGACAACCATGCGTAGGCTTATTATCTTTTGTGAACATGCAGTAGAGACGCTAACTTATTTTTCAAAACAGCTTGCACAGGCGTTTGCCGGATGGGGGTATGAAACTTTCTGGATGGATTTTGACAGGCTTGGGCTAAGTGCATGGAAGCTGCGCCAGGCGTTATGCCCGCACGGGCAGTGCCAGGGAATGCAGGCGGTACTGGTTACGTTTAATTTTATCGGTTTAAGCGGGGAAGAACAGCTTTGGGATATGGATGGGCAAGGGTTGCCTGTGGACAGTATTTGGGAAAAACTTGGGGTTTTGTGCCTGAATATTATGGTAGACCATCCGGCTTATTATTATAAGGCGCTGCGGCACCCAGTGCCAGGGATGCAGGCTTTTTGCATAGACCGTACGCACGCCGCTTATATGGAACGGTTTTATCCGCATATCCGCTGTATGTTTTTGCCGCTGGCCGGCAACCGGCTGCTGCAAAAGGAGGCGGATATGGAGCCTTTGGAACGCTGGTTGAACCGGCCGTACGCACTTGTATTTACCGCCAATTATGTACCTTTAGAAAATATTGAAAAGCAGCTGGGCCGGTTAGGGCCGCAGTACCAGGCATTCTATTATGAAGTCATCGGTTCTTTCCTGAAAAATCCAGGGCAGGAACTGCTGGAGGGCGCAGAGTATTATTTGCGCCGGGAAATGCCGGATATAAGCAATGAAGATGTGTGTGCAACCATGCATACCATGATCGCCGTTGATTTGTGGATACGGACCTACTTCCGGGAAAAAACGGTGCTGGCGCTCGTGGAAAATGGGGTGCAGGTGCATGTATTTGGCAAAGGTTGGGAGATGGTATCTTGCGGGCATCCCCAAAACCTTATCCTAAGCGGCCGTATGGTAAGTTCGCAGGACTGTGTGCAGGCGGCGGCAGGCGCCAAGATCGCGCTGAATACAATGCCCTGGTTTAAAGACGGCGGGCATGACCGCATTTTTACAGCAATGCTGCAAGGGGCGGCAGCGTTGACAGATCCCAGCAAATATCTGCTGGAACAGTTTACCGATCAGGGGGAATTGTTTTATTATGACCTGGGCAGGCTGGAGCAACTGCCGGAGCTGGTAAAAAAGCTGCTTCAGGAACCGGGGAAGCTGTATGGGGCGGCAAGCCGTGGGAAAATAGCAGCCCAAAAGGGGCATACCTGGCAGTGCCGCGCGGTGGCCCTGCGCAGTACGATAGAAGGCAGGCCCTAGGAATGCATCCATACAAAAGCCTATATGGCAGATTTTACCGCCCGTGAGGATAAGTGGAGGGTAAGGCTGGGCAGATAAGGAGGGGGAGCAGGGCCGGTGCCTTGGGCGAGATAGATATAGGAAGGGGTGACGGAATATGGGGTATGAAGTTCAGTATGATGTGGCAGCTGTAATCGTAACAGTTGCGGTGGCGGTACATTTTTTCTATAAAAAGACGGTAAATACCAGGATGACGATTGTGCTGTCGGCGCTGATCTACCTTTCGCTGGCTTCGGCAGTACTGGATATGGTGACAGTTTATACGATTGAACATGCTAAGGAAGTCCCGCACTGGATAAATTATCTGTTAAACCAAGCCTACCTGCTTCTATTTAATGCAATTACACCAATCTATTATATGTATGTCGTCTATCTAAATAAGGAATCGGGAAGGATGCGTATGCGTGACCGGCTTCAGGTTATCGTGCCGTATGCGGCCGATGCCCTGTTGATTGCGACGACGCCATTTACTGGCTATGTATTTGCAATGGATCCGCAAAACGGGTATACGTATGGCGGCGGGATGTTTGTACTGTATATGGTCGCACTGTTGTATGTGGCCGCTTCATTTGTCCGGACGGTCCTTTTCCGCAAAAATTTGAATAAAGGCCAGCGGATGATCACGTATTGCTATACGGTTGCCTGTATTATTTCTATTGTTGCGCAAATGCTTACAGACCAGCTTTTAATCATACAGTTTTCTATCGCGATCGCGATATTGCTGATCTATCTGTCGCTGGAAAACCCGGAAGATTTTTCCAACAAGCTGCTTGGGACGTATAATGAGACGGCATTTGTAGAAATTTTGTCCACAATGATCCGCAATAAGCGCGAATTTTCCGTGGTCGGCATCCGGGTACACGGGCTGCAGTACATTACGAAAACGCTTGGGGCTACGAGCTGGAACCATTTGTTAAAGCAGATCGCAGAATTTTTGCAGCATGCGGTCGGCAAAAAGCGGGTATTCTATTTGTCTGGGTCCAGGTTTGCAGTGATCGCAAAAGGGACGATGACAGGGGATGCGGTTATCCACAAAATCCAGGAACGCTTCCAAAGGCCGTTTAAGGCGGATGATGCAGAAATTTCACTGGCCGTGCCGATGTGTATGATTTCTTATCCGGAACATGTAGATACGGTAGAAAACATACTGGATGCTATCGAGTATTTTTCCGACGCGGCAAAAGGGGCTGGCAATGCCGGGGTTGTCTATGCAAACGAGGAAACGCTTAAAAATGTCGGACGGGAATTTCAGGTCGTACAGATTTTAAAACGGGCAGTAGTTGATAAGAAATTTGAAGTTTGGTACCAGCCGATCTATTCGGTGGAAAAGAAACGGTTTACATCGGCGGAGGCATTGGTGCGGTTAACGGATGAGGAGTTTGGCGTGATAAGCCCAGATGAATTTATCCCGCTGGCAGAAAAAAACGGCATGATCCTGGAAATTGGGGTATATGTGTTCCGCGAAGTCTGCCGGTTTATGAAAACCCACCAGGTCTGGAACTACGGTATTGAAAATATTGATGTCAACCTGTCTGTCGTCCAGTGTATGCAGGAAAGGCTATATGAAACATTGCTGGATATTATGGACGAATACTGCCTGGATTACCACTGCATCAACCTCGAAATAACAGAAACCGCGGCGGTTGTGTCCAGCGAGACGCTGGAACGGAATATGCGCCAGCTGATCCGGCGGGGGATGCATTTCTTTTTGGACGATTATGGCACGGGGTTTTCCAATACGGCTACGCTTATTGATTACCCGTTCCATACGATTAAAATGGATAAAACGCTCGTATGGTCTGCCATGAAAAACAAAAAAGCGATGCATGCTTTAAAATATTCGATGGCGATGATCAAGGCCATGCAGATGGAGATTGTTGCAGAAGGCGTGGAAACACAGGAACAGGCAAAGATACTCGAAGCGATGGGGTGTGATTTCTTCCAGGGATACCTGTATTCCAAACCGGTAAGCGGCGCAGAATTTTTAAATAAAGTACGTGCAGAAGCAATCTATGCATAATAAGGGGGATGGTTGATTTGATTGCCAGAAGGTTTCCATAAAACAACTATCAAATAAAAATCACAACAAAACAGATAAAGGAGGTCTACAGGATTCTATGATGGAACGTTTATCATTGGAAGAAGAATTAAAAACAAATCCTTATCCGGGCAGGGGGGTAGTTATCGGAAAATCCGAGGATGGGGTTTTTGCAGTAACCGCATATTTTATTATGGGCAGGAGTGTGAACAGCCGCAACCGTGTGTTTGTGCCAGACGGCGAAGGCATCCGTACAAAGGCGTTTGACCCGGCAAAGTTGAGCGACCCAAGCCTGGTTATTTATGCACCGGTGCGTGTGCTTGGCAACCAGACCATTGTCACAAATGGCGACCAGACCGATACTATTTATGAATATATAGAAAGGAATATGACATTTGAACAGGCGCTGCAGGCCCGGACGTTTGAGCCGGATGCACCCAATTATACGCCGCGTATTTCAGGCATCCTTCAGGTGGAAGCCGGCAGTTTCCAGTATAAAATGTCGATCTTAAAAAGCCGCTACGGAAATCCGGATTCTTGCTGCCGCTATACCTTTTCCTACGAAAACCCGGCGGCAGGCGAAGGGCATTTTATCCATACCTACCAGGGGGACGGCGATCCGTTGCCAAGTTTTGAAGGGGAGCCGAAACGGGTCGGCATATCCGGCAGCATCGATGCGTTTGCCGGATCGGTATGGGGCAGCCTAAACGAAGAAAATAAAGTGTCGTTGTTTGTGCGCTATATCAATATCGCTACGGGGGCCTGCGAAACCAGGATTATAAATAAGAATCAATAGGGAATGAAAGCGAATACAGGATGTAAGGAAAAACGATGTATGAATTAATCAAACAGGAAGGCCGTGCCAAGCGCGGCATTTTCCATACGGTGCATGGGGACATCCATACACCGGTATTTATGAACGTAGGTACCTGTGCTGCGATCAAAGGCGCAGTTTCGACCGAAGACCTGGAAGGGCTGAAAACACAGGTGGAGCTGTCTAATACCTACCACCTGCATGTACGGCCTGGCGATACATTAATAAAAGAACTCGGCGGCCTGCACCGGTTTATGTCATGGGACAAGCCGATCTTAACCGATTCCGGCGGCTTTCAGGTATTTTCCCTGGCCAGCCTGCGTAAGATCAAAGAAGAAGGCGTCTATTTTCATTCCCATGTAGATGGGCGCAAAATCTTTATGGGGCCAGAACAGAGTATGCAGATCCAGTCCAACCTGGCTTCGACGATCGCAATGGCATTTGACGAATGCCCTTCCAGCCGGGCGGACCGCACGTATGTCAAAAACTCAGTGGAGCGCACGTCGCGCTGGCTGCTGCGATGCAAAAATGAGATGGCGAGGTTAAACAGCCTGCCAGATACGGTCAACCAGCACCAGCTGTTATTTGCAATTAACCAGGGCGCCGTGTTTGCCGACATCCGCATTGCCCATGCAAAGCAGATTGCAGAAATGGACTTGGACGGCTATGCTATCGGCGGCCTTGCAGTCGGCGAAACACATGAGGAAATGTACTATATCCTGGAAGAAACCGTGCCACACCTGCCCGTCGATAAGCCTACTTACCTTATGGGCGTCGGCACGCCGGAAAATATCTTAGAAGGCGTAGCGCGCGGCGTTGATTTTTTTGACTGCGTATACCCGACCAGGAACGGCAGGCATGGGCATGCCTATACGGGCCGTGGCAAGTTAAACTTGTTCAACCGGCAATTTGAAAAAGATATGCGCCCGATCGAAGAAGGCTGCCAGTGCCCGGCATGCCGCCGGTACAGCCGGGCCTATATCCGCCATCTGCTGAAAGCAAAAGAAATGCTTGGGATGCGTTTGTGTGTCCTGCATAACTTATATTTTTATAACAATATGATGGAAGAAATCCGCTGCGCACTGGAGGAAGGCAGGTTTGCCGCCTATAAGGCGGGCAAGCTGGCAGGGTTTCAGGAGGGGGGCGGTTCATAAGGCAGGCTGGGCAAACAAAAGGCAAGCTGCCAGAAATCCCTGAAAGAACCGAATCTAAGGAACTGCCGCAAAATAAAAAGTGTAAAGAATTGGCGATCCAATAGGCTTTACACTTTTATTTTATTTTTACATTTCATATTCTTCGGATGGAATGCCAAGAGAAGCTAATTTATTTTTTACAACTCTCAACTGATATTCTAATTCCGGGTTGTTTCCGGTGTCGGCTTTTTTGATCCGTTGTAAATTTACATAATAATCAATGGTGACTTGTTTTAATTCATCAAGTGCCATTTCCATTACCTCCATATTCTCACCGCCTTTATGATGGATGCAGTTATCATCGATGCAGTTATCCTGATACGGCCATTATAGCGTATGTGGCTGCGCGTGTAAAGAGCCACTAACCAATTAAAGCAAAACCTTGCTTGAATCAGTTACTATTCACGGCCTGGGGGGGGGCCGCTCACAGTAGCAATTCGGGGCGATATTGGAAGTTTGCTTCGCAAAATCGCCCCTCACTCCTGAATCATGTTTTCACTTGTCTTTTTGTAAATCGAAACAGTTTTCATTGGAAAAGCGGCACAACAGGCGGCAGGACTGGCAGGGTTTTACCACTGTTTTTGTCTGGAAACAGAAAGGAAAGAGGTATGCAGGGAACACAAAACAGAATGGTAACAAATGCTCCGCAACGGATAAAAAAATGCATAGGCAGGACTGCCTATGAAGTAACGCTGCATTTCAGCAGTACAAGTACAGAGAATCCATATGACAAACTAAAGCGGATCATTTTAAATGATGGTACATATTTGAAAAAAATCCCGAGTGATGAAAAATGTTAAAAATTCCGTTTTCAAAAGGCATTATCAGATGTATAATGAAAACGGCGAAAGAAGGTGGTATTTTGAGTACAACGAAACAGATGCATGAGCAGGATTTAGAACGTCTGAAATCACTCCGGTACATGGATGATGATTTTATGACTGTCTGCCTTGCAGATAATTTTGAGGGAGTAGAACTAATCCTCCGGATTGTTTTATCACGAAAGGATATAACGGTTAAATCGGTCCGTACACAGGAGCTGATGAAGAATTTACAGGGGCGTTCCGCTATTTTGGATGTCCATGCGGCTGACAGTACAAAAAAAGAATTTGATGTTGAAATTCAGAGGAAAGACGCAGGAGCAGGTGCAAAGAGGGCAAGGCATAACAGCAGCTTGTTGGATGCACACATATTAAAGGCTGGTGACGATGCGGAGGATATTCCCGACAGCTATGTTATTTTCATAACAGAAAATGATGTAATGAAAGGAAACCAGCCGGTATATCCGGTAGAAAGATATGTCACTATCGGGGAAAGCAAGGTATTGTTTGGCGATGGTTCGCATATCATATATGTTAATGGGAAATATAGGGGCAACGATGAGATTGGAAAGCTGATGCACGATTTTTCATGCACTAATCCCGATGATATGAATTATGAAACGCTTGCTAAAAAAGCACGATATTTTAAGCAAGACGAGAAAGGAGTTGCGGCTATGTGTAAAATTATGGAAGATATGAGGAATGAAGCGGCAAGGGAAGCGGCACAAAAGGCAGAACAAAATAAAGCGAAAAGAACGGCGGTTCATTTAATAAAGTTAGGTAAAATG
Organism: uncultured Eubacterium sp.; assembly: GCA_947089855.1. Classification (GTDB taxonomy): domain Bacteria; phylum Bacillota; class Clostridia; order Lachnospirales; family Lachnospiraceae; genus Eubacterium_J. Next base: position 41,073 of record CAMUML010000004.1, on the reverse strand, counting down.
ACTTTAGAGGAAATAGCAGAAGCTACGGAATTATCCCTTGATATAGTTAAAGAGTTAGAAAGCCAATCAATGCAGTTAGCATAATTGGAGAAACAATTTAATATTAAAATAACAGCGTAAAGGCGCATGGAACAGTAAATTGTAAACCATGTGTCTTTTTTGCGCCCAAAAGGAGGAACATGAGCGACAACATTCAGACCAACATCACAGGGCGATTAGCGCCCTGTTTGCAAAAGAAGATGGATAAGACGACTTACTTAGTTGAGGAGCCTTTTTTTGATACGAGTACCTAAAGCGTAAAGGACAAATTAAAATGTGCCATTCTCTACGACTTAGAGCATTGAAAACAGGGCAGACCAAGAAAAAGCGGTTACTATTTACAGCCACCTGAACACCCTGCTGTCCAGGTGGCTGCCAAGCTGATTCAGGAGTGGGCAGGCTCCAATTTGCAAGGCAAATTCTTTCCATGAGCCTGCGAATGTTACTATTTACAGCTTCATAACTTAGAATGTTTGTTAAGAGCAAATTGGCTGTGAATAACAACTATATTTAAAATATGTTATTTATTACTTGACAAATATAAAATGATATTTTAAAATAGCTACATAACATAGACACGTTTATATATTGTAGTGGTTTAAACGTCCACGCAACACTATCATTTATTGCACTATCCAAGGAGGATTGTTAAGTTGTTACTTTTATAAATGCCACCGCTCCTATTTTGTAAATAAAGATAATATCCGGGAGGGGGGATGGACTTTAGAAAAAGGTAATCTATTTGTCAAATGGGGAACAATGCATGGTATCTGCCCGTTTGATGAAAGGGTTAAAGCAGGGGAGGAAACCTTTCTAAATGGGATAACCAACGAAAATGACCAATAAACAGGCTTTTATGACAAAAAGAAAAAATAGGCTTTGTTATGGTGTATGGCATTTATTATTTATTTAGAAATAGAAACGTTGCGAAAGGCAGATGAGGGAATGGGTGTAATGGAACGATGGAATGTATATTGATGAAAATATCTCTAAGATGGGTTAATTATTAATTTAGTAAAAACATTGCGAAAGGCAGGTGAGAGAATGGGTGTAATGGATCATACATGCAGAGAAGCTATTGCAAAAGCGTTCTTTCCGCTTTAGAAAAAATGAATGCGGAAAGAACAGCTAAAACGACTCACTATCATTACAGCATACTAAGAAGTAAATAGCAACATAAAGTAAAGTTATCAATAAATAATCAGGAGGGAATACTTATGAAGAAAAAGATAGTTGGGCTGATTTTGTCGGTTTGTATGTTAATGCCATGTACATTTTCAGTAAATGCTGCACAGAATAACGCAAGCTCAAATACAGAAGCAAGCTTAGATTATGACGAACAGCAGGTTGATCAGGAAGATGGACAGAGTCCAATGCTTCGTTCCAGTCAAAGTAAGTCTTACAAGATACCTGGTGATAAAGGAACTCTGACATCTAACGCATGGAGAACTACTGGAAACGGTACTGAATCAGGGAATACGTTACAATGGGACTATCAGGTTTCTGCTGTTTATGCGGGTTCTAAGTCGGTGGAATCCATTAGGACAACATGGAAAGGACAGGCATCATTAAGAAGCTCTGCAACATTTAATCTGGGAGTAAACCAGTCGGGAGTAGTAGCTGGTGCGGGTTCCTCTTGGCAGACAGTTACGACACCTGAAAAATATTGGGAAAATGATAATGGCTCAAAAGAATCTAGTGTCCGGTCTAATATGGTTATCTCGCCGAAAAAAGATTATAGGGCAGATACGATTTCCATTATAAATACTGCTAGAGTTTATTTAAAGGGAGATGCGAAACCATATACTATTACTGCAGGTGCATAAAAATAGGGGTGGCAATTGTGCCATCCCTATGGTTAAGAGGGGGGATTTTATGAAGGGAAACATATTGCTTTTATTATGTGTAGCTGTGCTGTTGTTCGCAGCCTGTGGCCAGGCAGGCTCAACAGATTATGAATGGCTGCCAAAAGCAGCAAACGATAAAGAAATCCTGCTGTTTAACCGGTTCACACAGCAGATGTTAACCTTTGATACCAATTCTTGTTCTGTCGTGTCGGTAAATGATACAGATAATTTTGTACAGTATGAATTTACCGATAATCCATTTTGCCCTGTATTTACTTCAGGGCATAGTTATGAAAACCATTTTAAAATTATAGAATCTGTTGACGGACAGGCCAGGACGCTTTATGAAATGGAAGATGATGAAGCAATTTTCCCATTGGCTTATAAAAATGAAAATGAATTTTTTTTGGTCAAATACCTGTATGACAAAAAAGGGGATGAAATCCGTGAAAAAAGGGTAATCTGCCAGTATAACAAAAAAGAAAATTGTTTGGAGGAATTGGAGTCCACTAGGGGCCAGATTGCCTGTAAGGGGGTATATGCGGACGGCTGTATCTATTATACGGTTTACCATGAGGCGGATGGCAGCTATAGCTTGATGCGTATGGAGGTTCGAAAGCCGCAGGGGCATTTGGAAGTGGTAGCGGATGGCCTGGAAACGCCGGACCTTTATTTTTATAAAGGAGAATTATTGCACAATGATAGGGAATACATTTACTGTGGCCAGTCTAAATTCAGGAAAAAGACATTAAATTATATATTTAAAGGATACTTGCTGCAGATTGGCCCGGATGCAGACAGTTATCTGGAATTTCAGGCGGTAGACCTGAAAAAAGGGAAAGTAGCGGCACGCGTGCCAAATGCCGTTGACTTCAGGCTGGAAGGTGATGTCCTGGCTGTTTATACGATAAATGGGAGGGAGGAAGTTGCATGGTAAAACTGGTTGATGTATCGAAACACTTAAATAGGACGTGTATTTTGAAGCAATGTTCCTTTCATTTTGAAGCAGGGTGCAAGTATGCGATAAGCGGCAGGAACGGTGTTGGAAAAACAACCCTGTTGAATATGATAGCCGGATACCAAAAACCAGATACCGGAAAATTGCTTTTGTCTACGCAAAATTTCCAATATTTATTCCAGGAAACGCTGTTATTTTCGAACCTGACAGTGGACGAGAATATGAAACTGCGGTATTTTGGAAAATGCAAGCATCCAGGCAGTGATCTGGATCAGCTTATAGGGCAGGCGCTGCAAAGGTTCCAGCTGTCCGGTTTTGCACCGCGAAAAGTATTTGAACTTTCTGGCGGGGAAAAGAGGAAAGTGGAATTGGCGCAGCTTTTTTTATTTTCCCCAGATATTCTGCTGCTGGATGAGCCGACGGCAGGATTGGACCATGAAAGCAAACTGGATATGGCTGGCCTGATCGGGCAAAATTTTGGGGACAAAACGGTAATTGCAGTAAGCCACGAAGATACTCAAATATTCGATGGCTATACAAAGATAAATTTTATGGAAGGCGGGCTGACCTATGGATCATAATACTATTGCAAAGCTGATGCGTAAAAAGACAGGGTCCTACTTCAAACTTTCTATGGCCCTGTTCTTTTTCGCGGTATTTGTACTGGCGTCTTATGTTGTCTATATCCAGTACCAGTTTCAGCAGGCAGGGCAGACGGTTACGGATAATTCCAATTCCCATATGATAGAGGTGCAGGGCAGGCAAAGAAGCGGGGGTTACCATGACCTGGAATGTTTGAGGTTTCAAGACAAGGAAGTGGCCTTAGAAATCCTAAATGGCCTGGATGGCCTGGATGAGTCTGCCATAGTTTTTTCTTATATGATTAATTTTGGCTTTTCTGATCAAAACGGGCAGGTTTATTTCCTAAAAGGCTATGGCGTACCAGCAGTAGGCAAACGTTTTCTGCTCGAAGATGTGGGGGAAGGCGCAGCCTATTGTTCCCCAAAGAAGGGCAAGGGTGATATTGAACTTCTCGTCCCGGAGGTAAAAATTGAGGAAGCAGGGTGTGTTGGCGGAAAAACGAGGGGATTCCGTCTGGCTTTAAAGCCATTGGAAAATAAGTCCGTGCTTTTTTGGGATGCCACAGACTATGACGATGTCTTATATGTCAACGAACAAACGTTTCAATCAGTGGTCCAGGCGATGTATGGCAAAGAATGGAAAGATTTTATGGAAGGCTATGATGCAGGCGAAAATTTTGGCATACAGGCCATCGACCATATGTACATTTATGTGCCAGACCTTGACGATCTCCATACAGCGGCAAAGCGGATGCAGGAAGGCGGTTACCTGGTCCGTTATGCAATGGAACCGTTTGATGGGCTGCACCATTTTATCAGCACCAACCATATATTATTAATGTGCCTGCTGTCTGTGGCCTTCCTGTTTACAGCATTCCACGTAGTCAATTCTTTTAATAACTATATCCGGAGTATGCAAAAAGACATCGGGATACTGCGCCATTGGGGGTATACACAGAAAGAGGTTTTTACCGTATACTCCAAAATCGTTGCCGCGCCTTACCTGATCCTGTCATCCATCCTTGCAGTATATGTCTTTGTGCTGGCGTTTTGCGCTTTTGCAAAAGGACGGGTATTCCATATATTGCTGTCAGAAGGTTTTTTAGCCCTGCTGCTGTCCGTAATGCTCTTGCTTATTTTTAGGGCCATTAAGAAAGTATGCAGCAGCCAGGTGCTGTATTTGCTAAAGGAATCGAAAGAGATGGAGTAAAGTGTTGTAGGAAATAAAACAGGCGGCGGAGCCGAAACGGTATCTGTAGATGCTGGCGTAAGCCAGAGCGCACAAGAACAACGCTGTTAACGGCATGGAACAGGCAGCCCAGGAGGCCCCGGCCTTCCAGAAAGAAAGGGCGGGGCGGGGCCTGCGGATGGTTTATGAATAAATCTGTTCTAACGAAAAACGGACAGCCAATGCTTTCCTGTTTTCCTTCGGCCGGTATTTCAAAAAATTGTTATCTATGCAGATATTTTCCTGCGTGTCACTGTATATCTCTTCGATGCGGTACTTCCAGCCACACGGCAACGCCATTTCTATCCATTCCGGCAGTTTTCCGTCAAACGTATGGATCACGGCAACCCCCTTTCCTTGCTTTCCCATGCGGAACACGCCCTGCCATCCCCGCGGATGGCGGATGCAGGAAATCTGCGGCCCGTACCGGAAACTTGTGCCGTCTTTAATGACAGGATAAACGCTTCGGTAAAACGCGATACCTGCATCGATCACTGCCCACTGTTCTTTGGTTAGATCCGTAACATCTCCGGACAAACACATCCGTCCGAGAAATGTGCTGATGATAGAATACGCAATCCGTTTCGCAGAATCCGTCTTGCGGATCACTGCCCAGATCTGGCTTGCCTGCGGAAGAACGGCCCGGTGGAGGTTTGCAGCAATGATTGGTATTTCTTCGCATTCGTGGGCGTCCGAAAAGGATGCCATACTGGAAAGCGACAGAAAGCTTGGCTCCAGCCTGTGCCCGCCGGACGCGCAGTTTTCAATGACAATACCAGGGATCTGCTCTGCTATTTTGCGGAAGTAATCCTGTGTGGCCTGGATTTGCCTACGCAGGCCCTCTCCGGGGGATTCGCACCCATCGCAGCCAATGCCGATGGTATCATTATAATCCACCTTTAAATATTCAAATCCATAATGCTTTAACATTCCAATCAGCCGTTCATCCAGGTATTGGATCACCCAAGGGTCGTTCATATCCCAGAACCTTCTTCTGCTCGTCGTCAGCGGATAACCGTCAAGCTTGAGCAGATGTTCCGTATTGCCGAATGCTTCTGAAGCCGGCCCGACATTTTCAAACTCAAACCAGATACCCGGCTTTAATCCGGCTTCTTTCACCGCTGCCACCGTTTTTTCCAGACCGTCCGGGAACAGGGATTTTGAGGCCTGGTAATCGCCCATGCTGATATCCCATGGAACCCCGTCCTGCTTATACCAGCCGCAGTCGATGACAAAATACGTAAATCCTTTCCCTTTTATGGCATCTAGTATTTTAACGATATTCTCATGGGAAGGGTTCCCCCAGGTCGTACAGTATTCATTGAAGATAATCGGCAGCTCCTGCTCTGGTGCAGGCAGGCTGCCCAGCGCCTCCTTCTGGGCTTGCACCAGGCAGTCCGAGGCAATATCTACAGAATCTGTCTGGCATACGGTCAGCACTGCTTCCGGTGACCGGAACGATGCCCCTGGTTTTATCTGCTTCCTCCAATGGCCGAATTCCCAGTCCGCCAGCCCTCCGCTGATAGCAAAGTTCTCATCCTTGCGGAACAGCTCCATCTGCCAGGAAGCGCCGTGGCTCAACTGTGCGCCCCAGAATATATTATTTACCGTATCCTGCACCATCACATATGGGAAAAAATTGTTCACCGGAAGGGAACCCACCTGCCCGAATCTCTCGCATCTGACAGAATCCCTGTTCCAGCAGGTATCCAGCTGCAGCTTTTCAATTGGGAGGGATTCCAGGCATCCTTCCTGGCTCCAGCGGCTACGCATGCGGTGGACCATGAGGCATTCATGGCCGTCGTCCTCCAGGTACGGGGAGAGCCTTTCAATGGAAAAGCTGGAAAACATCTCCAGCTGCACCGGCTTATACCCGTTGTTTTGAAATTCACAAAAGATGCGCACATACGGAGCGCCCTGTTTCCAGTATAAATGGTGGCGGGCCTCGCAGCCGCGCCCGTCAGCCAGCACGGTAATAATTTCTGTGCCTTCTTCCCTGCTGGTTACTGTCTGGTCCTGATATTTCATCTTTTTTACGGATTCACTGTTGCGCATGGTATTTCCGGGTGCATAGCATCCTTCCGCCGCATCGCCGGTAATTTTCAACTGCACAAGGCTGTCCAGCGTTTCCTGTTTTTCGATGTCCGGCAGCGGTTTTCCGGCAGGATACAAGGTAAGCCCTACGTGCTTTTCCTCATCTGTTTCATACCTTGCAGCCATATCTCCCAAAATATATTCTTTTAATAACTGCCTCATTGCATTTCCACCTTTTTAACCTTTCACCACTAGATACTCTTTTAATAACTGCCTCACTGCATTTCCATATTTTTAACCTTTCACCGCGCCGACCGTCATACCTTTGATAAAATATTTCTGCAGGAACATAAATAAAACCGCAATTGGGAGTACGGAAATGACAATGGCCGCCATCGCTGTCGTATAATCGCTGCTCTGTGCGGAAAATAGCGACTGGATGGCAACTGTCAGTGTTTTCAGCTGCTTTTTGCTAACATAAAGGCTCGCCAGCAGATAATCATTCCAGATCTGGAATGACTGCATGACAACCAGCGTAGCCATCGCCGGCTTTAACAAAGGCAGTACCACCAGGAAATAGGTCTTAAACACCGAACAGCCGTCGATACGTGCTGATTCTTCTAGTTCAATCGGAACCGTACTCATAAAACTGTTCATCAAAAATACGCCGAATGAAATCCCTGTAGCCACATACATAAAAATAATTCCATATCTCGTATTTGTCAAGTGCATCTTAAATCCGATCGTATAAATCGGCAAAAACAGCGCTTGATATGGGATCAAGATGCCGACGATAAAATAAATATAAGCAAACTTGAAAAACTTCTTTTTACACCTGGCTATTGCCCATGCGGTCGTCCCGCATAAAAGTGCCAGGATCACGACACTGCATGCTGTATAAAAAAACGTATTTAGGAATGTATATCTCATATTCAGCTTGTCAAATGCCTTCACATAATTATCCAGGTTCAAAGACTGGGGCAAAGACAGCGGGCTGCCCAGATACAGCTCTTTTTTGTTTTTAAAGGAGTAATTTAAGATGATAACAATTGGTGCGATAAATAAGACCGCAAATACAGTCATAATGATCTGGGTAATTAACTTTTCTTTTGTATACGGTGTACTGGACGGCAGATCCTCGTCCTTTTTCTTAAAAAACTTTACCCTGCTGGCTGCTTTTTTGTTTGCGTCTGCCATTATGCCTGCACCTCCCTGCTCTTTAATCCTTTTACCTGGATCAAAGCTACCAGCAGCAGCGCTGCAATCAGCGTTACCGTCATTGCCGATCCATATCCGTACTGCCGACCATTGATCGCGGTTGTATATGTTTTATAAATAACGGATGTTGAGGATCTTCCCGGGCCTCCTTTGGTAGAGGAAACGAGCAGATCGTAAACTTTCAGGGAACCGGTCGTAATTCCTACTACACATATTGTAATAGCTGGGGCAAGCATCGGGATTGTTACATGGAAAAAACGCTTGACTGCCCCTGCGCCATCCACTCTTGCCGCCTCATACAACTCTGCTGGAACACTCTGCAGCCCTGCTAGGTAAATAAGCATCCAGTAGCCGATCCATTGCCAGTTATTTGCGATTAACAGCCCGCCCAGTACGGTCTTTGGATTACCGAATAAAAGGAAATCAAAATTTGTCCCCAACGCATCATTCACTGCAGGCAATACGTTGGAAAACATTTTAAGCCAGACAAAACCTACAATAACCGCACTGATTAGGCATGGGACGAAAAATGCCGTGCGGTATATTTTCTGTGCCTTAATGCCGCTGTCCAGCGCGACCGCAAATAACAGCGCCGCAACATTTTGTATCACCGTGTTCCCAATTGTGAATTTTAATGTAAACCACCAGCTGTCCAAAAATTCCCTGTCTTGGAACAGGTCGATATAATTCTGAAATCCTACAAACGGTTTATCTGCCGTCATGCCGTTCCAGCTCGTCAGAGAATAACGGAACGCAAGGATCAATGGGATAATCAGCCCGATTGTAAATATGATAAATCCAGGCAGTACCAATGCCAAATACTGAAAATACAGCTTATTTTGCATGCTTGCATTGCTTTTTTTCATAGTCTCCCTCTTTTCCGGCCTGTATGCCTTTGATAAAACAAGGCCGGTATACCAGCGGTATACCGGCCCGTATCTTATATTGCACACCAATTAAATTTACAGTATAATTAACTAATTTAGTTTATTAATTCGCACTGCTGGAATCTTTCCTGCCGTCCGATGCCTTTAAAGCATCCTCAAAGCTTTCCTGTCCTTGGAGCCATGCCGCAACGTCTTTTGCGTTTTCCTCCTGGAAGCCGCCCCATACAAGCTGGTTGTTGCCAAGCGTTACATCCACGATATTGCCGTCTGCCGCATATTTGTCAATATCTTCCTGGCTCGGGTTTTCAAATGTCGGGGAAATATCTTTTAACATGGAAGCCGTTTTTGTATAATTGTAGATCTCAACCGCAAGATCCTTGTCTGACGTAAGCACATCCAGCACATTGTTTACCGCATCCTGGTGTTCGGTTTGGGCACTTGTCATAATCGTGATATTCGGCTCGAAAATCAGTTTGGAATCGCCCGTCTGGTTTGGAAACGGGAAAATCCCGAAGTTAAAGCTTTCGTCAATATCGAGGAAGTTCTGGATCGACCAGGAACCGGAGACCTTCATCGCCGCTTCGCCAGTAACCATTTTCGCGTCACAGTCTGTCTGTTCGGTAGAAAACGTATCTTTAAACGTATTGTCAAAAATCAGCTGGTTGTATTGGTAAGCTGTCTTCATCTCTTCACTGTCCGAAAAGCTTATCTTTCCATCCCGGAACTGATCTCCCCAGTCAGGGATTTTGTTGAACACGTCGTTCATCATAAACTGCATGGTTACGTTACCGATTGACCATGTATCAACCATATGGCTGGCAAACGGGGTAATATCTTTTGCCTTGCAGTCATCAATGATTTTCTGCAGGTCTTCCTGCGTCTTTGGAATTTCCCAGTTGTTTTCCGCAAACATATCCTTATTATAGTAGACGCCCTGATAAAGCGCATTGTATACCATGCCGTATGTCTTTCCGTCGATCGTTACATTTTCTCTCGCTGCATCCAGGCCACGGTCTAGATATGTACTGTCAATCTCTGCTAAAACGCCCTGCGGGGCATAGGTAGCCACATCCTGTGCTTTTCCAATCATAATATCCGGAAGCCCGCTCTGCAGGTACTGCTGCATTTTCGGCTGAAAATCATTTCCCCAGTCCACGCATTCCCATTCCAGCGTAATATTTGGATACTTTTCAGCCAGCACCTCGTCGATCATATCCTCAATCCCGGCGTCTGTCGTCGACTGCCCTGCCAGGACTGTCAACGTAATCGATTCATCCGAATCTGCCGGATCCGAACCGTCTGTGCCCGTATCGCCATCTTGTGTGTCGTTGCCAGACTTCGTATCGCCGCCCTGCGTACCGTCGTCGGTTTTTGTATTCTTCTGTGTGCCGCTGTCACCGGAGCCTGTACTCCCGCATCCGGCCAGAGTTCCTGTCAGCATTGCCGCCGCAAGGACCAAGCTTGCTAATTTTCTTTTCATTTTCAAATCCTCCTTTAAATAACTTTAAATGTTTTGTGTGAAGTTATTATAATCTGAATGTCTAGACAGCTGTTAGGAAAATCTTGAAAAAAAAAGCTAGCCTTTTTAGAAGTCGGCCAGCTCAAGGCTTTTTTTGTAATCCCGAGGGCTTACACCCGTCAGTTTGCGGAACACCTTGTTAAAATATGTGTAATCATCATAGCCTACCATAAATGCGATCTCTGCCAGGCTTCCAGCGTTTTCCTTCATATATTCCTTCGCTTTGTGGATCCTTCGCTTTGCAATGTACATCATCAGCGTTTCACCTGTTAATTTTTTAAACAGCTTGGAAAAATAAGAGTGCTCTACGTGAAACTGCTCCGCAAGCCCGGAAAGCGTAAGTGTTTCAAAATAATGTTCATCCACATAGTTGGCTGCCTGGCAGACCGTTTCCTGCATGGTATCCGCCGCGTCATCCGTTCCTGCTGCCAGCACACTGTCGATCATCGCCTCTGTCACCTCGCACAGGTACACGTCGTCCAGCAGCTCGACTGCTTTATCCGCCATTTCAGCCATGCTTTCAGCCTGCAGCAGTTCTTCCGGTGACAGGGCTTTTTCCGCTTCTTCTAACAGAATATTAAACACCCGCTTCACAGTCTGGCGTACTTCCAGATAACTCCACGCCTCTTCTTTGCATTTGCGGATGCCTGTTTTTTCAAATACAAGCTCATAAATCCCCCGCTGGTTGCCAGACTTTAACAGCGTACGCAGCTCTTTGGCCTGTATTTCCGAAAAACGGCTGTTTACTTCCACGCTGCCTGCCTGATTGTCTGGATCCGCTGCAATCAGGCAGCTTTCTGATGAAAATTTCCTTGTCATTAGAAGTGAAATCGCCTGGACATAAGCTTGCTGTATATTGTCCAGAGAATAAATATGGCTGCTTGAGACAATTGTAACCGGGGACTGCGTCCAGCTGCACAGCTCCTCCAGCAGCCTTTTGATAAGAGGCACAAGCGTTTTACGTTCAATTTCCGATACAATAAGGAATTCATTGGAACGGTAAATATGGTTAAAGACCATCAGTGCACCTGTCCCTATGATATCCCGGATGCGGTTTTTCGTTTTTACAGAAATCAGGTTCATATCATAGCCGCATTCCTTCATCAAATAGGACATATTATGGATCTTAATCAGCGTAAGGCTCAACCCTGCCGCATCCATGCCGGAACTGGCCGCATACGGTGCATACAGCATATCCTTATGTTCTAAAAGCTGTGAAAATTCCCGGTCCTGCATCAGGGATGCCGCCTTGGAAAATTCCAACTTTTTTTTGGCCTCCTGCGCTTTCAGCGAACGCTTTCCCTGAATAATATCCAGCGCTTTGATAATTGCGTTCACCAGGTCAATCTTACTCACCGGTTTCATCAGATAATTGATCGATCCTGCCAGAAACGCACCCTTTACATATTCAAAATCATTATATCCGCTGATCACAAACGTAACGACATCCGGATATACTTTCTGTACCTCTTCCAATAACTCCACACCGTTTAAAAACGGCATATTAATATCCGTAATCAGAATATCCGGCCTGTGCTGTTCCATACGCGCCAGAACTTCCTCTCCGTCGCTTGCCAGTGGCAGCAGCTCCAGCCCGTATTCGTCCCATTCAATCATCTTGCGGAATTTTTCTCTTGTCCAGTATTCATCATCTGCAATCAGTACTTTAAATCTTTCGCCCACAGCTGTTTTGCCTCCTCCAGCGCTGTCTGCGGCAGATGCAGGGTGACGCTTACCCCGCCCTGCGGCCTGTTTGCGACTGCAAGCCCAAACGGCTCCCCATACAGCATCTTCATTCTCATATGAATGTTATTTAATCCAATGGAATCTCTTTTTTCTGCGCCTTTTTCCTGCAAATCCTGCAGCAGCCTGCTGATCTTATCCTCCGGAATGCCGGATCCGTTATCTTCCACCGTAATTTCCAGTATCCGGTTCTGCGCCTTTGCACAGATGCGGACCCTTTTTTCACCGCGCACATTACGCAGGCCATGATTCAACGCGTTTTCCACTAACGGCTGGATTGACAGCTTCGGTATGGAATCCTTTAAGACATTCTCGTCAATTTCGAACTCGTACTGGATATGGTTCTGCATACGGACATCCATGACATAAATGTAATTCTTCAAATGGGCAATCTCTTTTGCGACACTCGAAAAAGGGTTCTGAAAATCCAGGCTGTACCTGAAAATATTCGACAGGGACTGGCAGAGGGCGCTTACCTGCGGGCAGCCCTGCACTTGTGCAATGCTGCCCATCGTTTCCAGTGTATTATATAAAAAGTGCGGATGGATCTGCGCCTGAAGTGCGTTATATTCCGCACGGTTTAACATCAGCTTCGTTTCATACTCGCTGCTGATCAGGCGTTCGATCTGATCCAGCATTTCGTTAAAGCTGTATGCAAGCTCACCGATTTCATCATCCTTCATTCCCTGCATACGCAACTGCGTATTTCCATCCCTGATCTTTCTCGCTGTCTGCGTCATCCGCTCCAGAGGGCTGGTCAGTGATTTAGACAGTAACGTTGTAGCCATACTCGCCAGCAAAAGCATCAGTACAGCAATACAGACAAAATTTTTTGCCAGTATCTTTTGGTTTTGTTTTAAAAAAGACTTTGGCATCAGCGCATATGCCCCAAGGTTATATTTGCTCTGGTTTACCTGGAAAAAAACACAATCACCGGATTCCACAGCTGTTCCCGCATGCCTCTTTCCCGCAGCGATTTCATGTTGGAGGTTTTCACAGTCCTTCCGGTCTTTCGTACCCAGACGGCCGGTTTCCATTGCCGGCCGGTCTCCAGTCGGCTGAATCCACATGCCCGCCTCTTCATTCACAATATATTTTTCCATAATCGCCTGGATCGGCCTCCAGTTCACATCACACACCACATATCCGATTTTTTTGCCAATGTTGCTGCTCTCATATATTTTTAACGCAAACCGGATGACATTTTTCTCTCTCGACGAATTATAATAACTGGAAATCAGCATCCTTGCATTATCCGATGACACATAGTCCATAACAGCCTTCGTATTATATGCCTTGGGATCTTCATAAATATCTTTGGGGAAATGGTACTTTGGCGTAACTGCCCGCCGGTAAGAGCTGACCAGTTCATGATCCGCATTATACAGATAAACGGCCGCCACACCGTCAGCGGCATCGAACCGTTCAGACGCCAGGCGGTATGCTTCCCTGTAATATAGATTCCGCAGCTGCGCTGTGCCTTTTTTCCTTTTCAGGTCATCCAGATAATCTTTCTTATTATAAATGCCCGCCAGGCCCTTTTCAATTTTTTTAATATATACATAGAGGTCATCCTGCATGTTTTCCAGCGCATGCATGCTTTCTTCTTCAGCCTGCTGGTAAATGATGCCAGATGAATTTCTCCAGAACAAAACCGTCTGCATAATAAGTGCGAATAAAACAATACCGCCGAAAGTCAGCAGTATTTTCGTATGCATTTTCCATGTATGTTTCATGAAATTCTCCTTTGGTAAAGAACTGGATTTGAAACTATTATAACATTTTTTTGGAATTTGTATATTAGACATTTTTGAAATGAAAGTTGGATAAAATAGAAAATACTAGAAACCGTGAAATTTTTCTAAAAGGTATTGCTGAATCCCTCCCAGTTGTGTACAATACTGTTTGTGTACAAATTTAGCTGTTTTTTAGGAGGATAAACATGGTCTTAGCATCCCAAAATGCCGGGGCAGCCACAGGCGGCTATGCCGGCATGATCTTATCATTAGTCATTGTATTCGTATTTATGTACTTTTTCATGATCCGGCCACAGCAAAAGGAACAGAAAAAGAAAAATGCAATGCTCGCATCCCTGGAAGTAGGGGATACAATCTTGACAACGAGCGGCTTTTATGGCACAATTATCGATATTTCAGACGATACGCTCATTGTAGAATTTGGCAGCAATAAAAACTGCCGCATCCCGATGCAGCGTGCAGCTGTTTCTGTTGTGGAAAAGCCGGAAGATGCGAACAAGCCGGTGGAGGAGAAAGAGAAGAAAAAGTAAATCAGTTCCGCCATTTATGGGAAAGCTGTCTGGAATGTAATTTCAGGCAGTTTTGTATTTCATGGTTGAAAAATCGTGGCAAAAGCGATATGATAGAAACCGCAGGCTGTTGAAGCGGGAATAGAAACGGTTGTAAAAAGGACATCAGAAAGGAAGGTTCCAAAATGGAATATCGTGTTGGCGTGATTTCCGGTGACGGTATTGGGCCGGAAATTACTGCAGAGGCAAAAAAAGTATTGGATAAAGTCGGCAGTATCTATGGGCACCAGTTTGCGTATGAAGCGATCTTAATGGGCGGGTGTTCGATCGATGCGGCTGGCGTCCCGCTGACAGACGGGGCAATTGCACAGGCGCAGGCTTCGGATGCGGTACTGATGGGTTCGATTGGCGGCAATACGGCCACATCCCCCTGGTACCAGCTCGAACCATCCCTGCGGCCAGAAGCAGGTTTATTAAAACTTCGGAAATCTTTAAATTTATTTGCAAACCTGCGGCCTGCTTATTTATATGAAGAATTAAAGGAAGCCTGCCCGCTCAAGGAGGGCATTATTAAGGACGGCTTTGATATTATGATGGTGCGTGAATTGACCGGGGGCTTGTATTTTGGCAGCCGCGTGACGGAAGTCCGGAACGGGCTGCTGACAGCGGTTGATACCCTGACCTATAACGAAGAGGAGATCCGCAGGGCTGCAAAACGTGGGTTTGACATCGCAAGGAAACGCCGTAAAAAAGTAACGAGTGTGGACAAGGCAAATGTCCTGGATTCTTCCCGGCTGTGGAGGAAAATTGTGGAGGAAACGGCACAGGGCTATCCAGATGTTGCTTATGAACATATGTTAGTTGACAATTGCGCGATGCAGCTGGTGAAAAACCCGAAACAGTTTGATGTGATCCTGACAGAAAATATGTTTGGTGATATTTTGTCGGACGAAGCGTCGATGCTGACCGGTTCGATCGGGATGCTGCCTTCTGCCAGCCTAAATGAAACCAAATTTGGCCTGTATGAACCAAGCGGCGGTTCTGCGCCGGATATTGCAGGCAAAGGCATTGCCAATCCGATCGCAACGATTTTATCGGCAGCGATGATGCTGCGCTACAGTTTTGACCTGGACAAAGAAGCGGATGCGGTAGAAGCGGCCGTAAAACAGGTGTTAAAGGACGGATACCGCACGATTGACCTGATGCCGCAGGGCCAGGCAGATACCTCTGGCTTAAGGCAAGTTGGTACAGCGCAGATGGGCGATGCGGTTTGCAGCAGGATTTTAAAGGCATAGGATGCAGGCAGGTGCCTATGGAAAGTATAGAAAAACATAGAATTTAAGGATAGAAAAGGATAATAAAGCAAAAAGCACAAAAAAACATAGTGACGGATCAACAGCAGCAGGCAATGGGTGCTGGTGGGGATCAACTGAGAAAGGAAACAGCCAGAATGAAAAGTGATCAAGTAAAAGCCGGAATGCAGCAGGCGCCGCACCGTTCCTTGTTTAACGCATTGGGTTTTACGGAAGAAGAAATGAAAAAACCAATGGTCGGCATAGTTAGTTCCTATAATGAAATTGTGCCGGGCCATATGAACCTGGATAAAATCGTAGAAGCAGTAAAACTTGGCGTAGCTGAGGCGGGCGGCGTCCCGGTTGTATTTCCGGCAATCGCAGTCTGCGACGGCATTGCGATGGGGCATATTGGGATGAAATATTCCCTGGTAACTAGGGACCTGATCGCAGATTCCACCGAATGTATGGCGCTTGCCCATCAGTTTGACGCACTGGTGATGGTGCCAAACTGTGATAAAAATGTGCCGGGCCTGTTAATGGCAGCAGCCAGGATCAATGTGCCGACGGTATTTGTATCTGGCGGGCCGATGCTGGCAGGGTGCGTAAAAGGTGAAAAACGGAGCCTTTCGTCGATGTTTGAAGCGGTTGGCGCTTATGCGGCAGGCACGATGAGCGAAGAAGACGTGCTCGAATTTGAACAAAAAACCTGCCCGACCTGTGGTTCGTGTTCTGGCATGTATACGGCCAATTCCATGAACTGCCTGACCGAAGCGCTGGGCATGGGCTTAAAAGGGAACGGCACGATACCGGCCGTTTATTCAGAACGGATCAAACTTGCGAAACATGCCGGTATGGCTGTTATGGAGCTGCTGCGCAAGAATATCTGTCCAAGGGATATTATGACAAAAGATGCAATTATTAATGCATTGACCGTAGATATGGCGCTTGGGTGCTCTACGAACAGTATGCTGCATCTGCCGGCGATTGCGCATGAAATTGGATTTGATTTTGACATTTCCTATGCAAACCCGATCAGCGAAAAAACGCCGAATTTATGCCACCTTGCCCCGGCAGGCCCGACGTATATGGAAGACTTGAATGAAGCGGGCGGCGTATATGCCGTAATGAAGCAGCTGGCAGATATTGGGCTGATCAATACCGGATGCATGACGGTAACCGGCAAGACGATCGGGGAGAATATTGCTGGTGCGGCCAATAAAAATCCGCAGGTCATCCGCCCGGTTGACAACCCATACAGCAGGACCGGCGGGCTGGCGGTTTTAAAAGGCAACCTTGCCCCGGATGGCTCTGTGGTAAAACGTTCCGCTGTTGTGGAAGAAATGATGGTGCATTCCGGCCCGGCCCGTGTCTTTGACTGCGAAGAAGACGCGATCGCGGCAATTAAAGGCGGCAAGA
Organism: uncultured Eubacterium sp.; assembly: GCA_947089855.1. Taxonomy (GTDB): domain Bacteria; phylum Bacillota; class Clostridia; order Lachnospirales; family Lachnospiraceae; genus Eubacterium_J. The sequence continues at coordinate 24,042 of CAMUML010000004.1, read as the reverse complement.
TCCAGGCAGGCGATGTGGTAGTGATCCGTTATGAAGGCCCAAAAGGCGGCCCTGGCATGCGCGAAATGTTAAACCCGACGTCTGCGATCGCTGGTATGGGGCTTGGCTCTAGCGTAGCGTTGATTACAGACGGCCGTTTTTCCGGCGCAAGCCGCGGCGCTTCGATCGGGCATGTATCGCCGGAAGCAGCCGTTGGCGGCCCAATCGCTTTAGTAAAAGAAGGCGACCAGATTACCATTAATATTCCGGAAATGACACTGGAACTGGAAGTTTCGGATGAGGAGCTTGCAGCCAGGAAAGCCGAATGGCAACCGAGGGAGCCGAAAGTTGCAAGTGGATATTTGGCACGGTATGCTTCTATGGTAACGTCTGGCAACCGTGGCGCGATTTTACAGATTCCAGGAAAAGGGGAATAAAAGAGAAAGGGGGCAGGAACCATGCAGCTTACTGGGGCACAGATATTGATAGAGTGTTTAAAAGAACAGGGTGTAGATACGATATTCGGCTATCCAGGCGGCGCGATTTTAAACGTATATGATGAATTATACAAACATAAGGATGAGATAAAGCATATCCTGACTTCTCATGAACAAGGGGCATCCCATGCTGCAGACGGCTACGCACGCAGCACAGGGAAAGTAGGCGTCTGTTTTGCAACCAGCGGCCCGGGCGCGTCAAACCTGGTAACGGGCATTGCTACGGCTTATATGGATTCCATCCCACTGGTAGCAATCACCTGTAACGTCAATGTCCCGCTGCTAGGCAAGGACAGTTTCCAGGAAATTGATATTGCAGGCATTACCACACCGATTACAAAACACAATTTTATAGTCAAAGATGTCAACAGCCTGGCTGCGATCCTGCGCCGTGCCTTCCGCATTGCCAGGAAAGGCAGGCCCGGCCCGGTACTTGTAGACATCCCAAAAGATGTTACTGCAAACAAAGCGGAATATACGCCACAAAAAATCGAAATGCCTGGCCGCGTGGTGGAAAAGCTGCGTGACGAAGACGTTGATACGGCCATAAACTATATTAGGGAATCCAAAAAGCCGTATATATTTGTAGGCGGCGGCGTTATTTTATCGGATGCAAGCGAACAGTTGCGTATTTTTGCAAAAAAAGTGGATGCCCCGGTTTGTGATTCGCTGATGGGGAAAGGCGCTTTTGACGGCACGGATGAAAATTATACCGGTATGCTTGGCATGCATGGCACAAAAACGTCCAATTACGGCGTCAGCGAATGCGACCTGCTGCTGGCAGTTGGCGTGCGTTTCAGCGACCGTGTGATCGGAAATGCACAAAAATTTGCAAAACAGGCAAAAATCGTACAGTTTGACGTCGATCCGGCGGAGATCAATAAAAACATTATCGTTACATCCAGCGTGATTGGGGATATAAAAGAAATCCTGGCTAGGATCAATGGAAAGCTGGAGCAGCAGCATCATGAAGAGTGGCTGGCCAAGATCCATGAGTTCAAGCGGAAGTATCCGATGGCCTATCATCCGCAAGGGCTGAGTGGGCCTTATATCATAGAGAAAATATATGAAAAAACCAAAGGGGATGCGATTATCGTAACGGAAGTCGGCCAGCACCAGATGTGGGCGGCGCAGTATTATAAATACTCCAGGCCAAGGCGGCTTTTGACATCCGGCGGGCTTGGCACAATGGGCTACGGCTTAGGCGCGGCCATTGGCGCGAAAATAGCAAACCCGGGCCAGACCGTGATCAATATTGCCGGCGACGGGTGCTTCCGTATGAATATGAATGAACTGGCGACCGCCGTGCGGGAAAAGCTGCCGCTGGTCGAAGTAGTCATTAATAACCATGTGCTGGGGATGGTCCGGCAGTGGCAGACCCTTTTTTATGAGGAACGTTATTCCGCCACAATACTTAGCGACAACGTTGATTATGTCAAACTGGCCGAGGCAATGGGCGCGACCGGCATACGGGCGGCGTCTAGGGAATCCTTTGACGCAGCCTTAAGCCAGGCGCTGGCGGCAGACGGGCCGGTTGTGCTGGACTGCATGATCGGCAGCGACGATAAAGTATGGCCAATGGTTGCCCCAGGGGCGCCGATTAGCGAGGCGTTTTCGGAAGAAGACCTGGTACCATAATAATTTTATATAAAAGCAGGAGGATAGAGGAATGAGCAGAGTTTATAACTTTTCCGCAGGGCCGGCGGTCCTGCCGGAAGAAGTACTCCAGGAAGCAGCACAAGAAATGCTGGACTATAAAGGGAGCGGCATGTCCGTAATGGAAATGTCCCACCGTTCCAAAGTATTTGACACCATTATCAAAGAAGCAGAGCAGGACATCCGGGATCTGATGCATATTCCGGACAACTATAAGGTACTGTTTTTACAGGGCGGGGCTTCCCAGCAGTTTGCGATGATCCCGATGAACCTGATGAAGAACAAAAAAGCAGGCTATATCGTAACTGGCCAGTGGGCAAAAAAAGCCTACCAGGAAGCACAGATCTACGGGGAAGCCGTAAAACTGGCATCTTCCGAAGACAAGACTTTTTCTTATATCCCGGACTGCTCCGACCTGGAGATACCGCAGGATCTGGATTATGTTTATATCTGTGAAAATAATACGATTTATGGCACCAAATATAAAGAGCTGCCAAATACAAAAGGCCATACCTTGGTTGCCGATGTATCATCCTGCTTTTTATCGGAACCGGTTGATGTAACCAAATACGGCGTTATTTTTGGCGGGGTACAAAAAAATGTCGGCCCGGCCGGCGTAGTCATTGCGGTTATCCGGGAAGATTTGATTCAGGAAGACGTTTTGCCAGGGACGCCTACCATGCTGAAATTCAAAACGCATGCCGATGCAGGGTCCTTGTATAATACACCGCCATGCTATGGCATTTATATCTGCGGCAAGGTATTCCAATGGTTGAAGAAACTCGGCGGGCTGGAGGCTATCCAAAAACGCAACGAAGAAAAAGCAGCCATTTTGTACGATTTCTTAGACCAAAGCAGCATGTTTAAAGGGACAGTTGTGCCAAAGGACCGTTCTTTAATGAATGTCCCGTTTGTAACGGGCGATAAAGACCTGGATGCAAAATTTGTAGCCGAAGCGGCAGCAGCCGGGTTTGTTAATCTAAAAGGGCACCGTACCGTTGGCGGCATGCGCGCTTCTATTTACAATGCAATGCCAAAGGAAGGCGTAGAAAAGCTGGTGGCATTTATGAAGGAATTTGAAGCAGCAAACCGTTAAACCGGGCTATGCTGCAAGATCTGTGATTACAGGGGGGTTTTGCAAAAAGAATAAACGAGAGTGAGGTTTATGGAAATGTTTCAATATGTATGTTTGAATCCAATTGCCCAGGTAGGGTTGGACGTGTTAGCAGAAGGCTATCAAAAAGTAGACAATATCGAAGGCGCCCAGGCAGCGCTGGTACGTTCCGCAGCGATGCATGATATGGATCTGCCAGACAGCCTTGCGGTTGTGGCACGCGCAGGCGCGGGCGTAAATAATATCCCGTTGGATAAGTGTGCCAAGCAGGGCATCGTCGTATTTAATACGCCGGGTGCCAATGCAAACGGCGTGAAGGAACTGGTATTTGCAGGGATGCTGCTGGCAAGCCGCGGCATCAACGACGGCATTAACTGGGTAGAAGCAGAAAAAGGCAACCCGGAATTGGCAAAATTAACGGAAAAGCAGAAAAAGGCATATGCCGGCTGTGAAATTTCCGGCAAAAAATTAGGCGTGATTGGGCTTGGCGCTATCGGCATCCGCGTAGCAAACGCAGCAACACAGCTCGATATGGATGTATACGGCTACGACCCATATATTTCCGTCAATGCGGCATGGAACCTGTCGCGCAATGTAAAGCATGTACGCAATGTAGAAGACATCTACCGCGAATGCGACTATATTACCATCCATGTACCGTTAATGGACGCTACGAAAAAAATGATTGGCGAAGAAGCTATCCATATGATGAAGCCAAGCGCAGTCATTTTGAATTTTGCCAGGGACCAGCTGGTAGATGAAGAAGCAGTGGTAGCCGCACTGGCAGAGGGCAGGCTGAAAAAATACGTTTCCGATTTCCCGAATAATACCACGGCTGGAAAACCTGGCTGTATCGTAACCCCGCACCTTGGCGCGTCCACAGAAGAATCCGAGGATAACTGCGCTGTCATGGCAGCCCAGGAGATCCGCAATTATCTGGAAAACGGGAATATCAAAAATTCTGTAAACTATCCAAACTGCGATATGGGCGAATGTACGACAGCTGGGCGCGTAGCAGTCCTGCATAAAAACAGCAAAGGCGTGATTGGGCAGTTTTCGTCGATTTTTGGCGAATTTGATATTAATATTGCAAATATGACCAATAAATCAAAAGGGGATTATGCATACTCCATGTTTGACCTGGATACGCCAATGACACAGGATGCATTTGAGAAAATGAAAGCAATGAACGGCGTGATAAAAGTACGTATCGTTAAATAATAATTGCGAAACATGGCAGCGGCAGGGCACTTGATCCAGGCCGTGCAGATAAGGCTAAACGACCAGTAGAGACGTCTGGGGTCCCTGCTGGCCGCTTTTTGTGGAGGGATACTATGACCGAATTAGAAAAATGTATGGCAGGGGAATATTATAACTGCCACGATGAAATCTTTTTGGATATGAAAAGCCACGCGAGAACATTATTACAGGAATATAATGCCCTTGCATACGGGCAGAAAGCAGAAAAAGCAAATATTTTGAAACAGCTGTTCGGAAGAATTGGTACCAATGTATCCGTCGGGTTACCATTTGTCTGCGATTATGGAAGAAATATCTATTTGGGGAACAATGTTTCCGTAAATATGAATTGCACATTTGTAGACTGCAACAAAATCACGATTGGCGATCATGTGCTGATTGCTTCCAATGTGCAGCTCTATACAGCAGCGCACCCTGTAGAATTGTCAGAAAGGCTTACACCAAACTGGAATATGGAAACAGGGCAGTATTTTTGCCGTACCTACGCGTTGCCTATTGAAATTGGAAGCGGCTGTTGGCTGGGCGGAGGTGTCATAGTCCTTCCGGGCGTAAGGATAGGTGATGGTTGTGTGATAGGGGCCGGAAGTGTTGTCACAAAAGATATACCGCCAAATACACTGGCAGTAGGCAACCCTTGCCATGTGGTCCGAAAGATTAACAAAGGCCATTAGCCGGTGCCAAGTAAGAAAACTGATCAGCGAAAATTCAGTTTCAATGCATCCAGATAATCCTGGCATATATTTCCTGTCGGACAGGCAAGAAACAGATTTTTCCCCGTCACTTTGCTAATTCCCATATGTATATCCCATCCCTTTAAGATATCCATCCCTATCAGTATATTCCCCTTCCGGTCGTAATTTAAGCATATACTGCCGCAGGATACCGGAACACCGCCTATTGTGAAATCAGAAATGTTGTGTTCAAACTTCATGGCAGGGCAATCCATTTTCTGGCCGTCCGTTACCGGCATGGCATGTTTCAGTCCCCCTGATTCCACCCCATAGCTCAGATAATACGGAATACCTGCCATAATATCTGCGCCTTTCAGTATTCTGCACAGGGAATCCGATACTTTCAGCCTCCTGAGTGGAATTGTGCTGATGGAGCATCCTGTATCTATTTTCACTTCAATGCCGCAGAACGGTGCCTTAAAATTATCCAACAGGAAATCCGCTTCCGTATGGAAAAATCCGCCGCGCCTGCCGGCAGCTGGTGCCATTTCAATTTGTATAAATTTATTCATCATACACCACCATATCTTCTAGTTCGTCCCTGTCATGGTAAATTGGGGTAATAGGCTTTGGCTGCATAAACCAGCTGTCATACTCCTGATCCTGGACATCCCCGCAGAACACGAGCTTCCCCGTCCTGCTTTCCGTACTGTCGAATGCCACAATCATATATTTATTATAAATTTCACTGAGCTGCTCCGCACGTACCGCCATACCGATATGCAGGTCATTTAAAGAATACTTTTTTTCTGATACTGCCATTTTTACGCTCCCCATTCCTTTTATGCATTTTGTCTGCCCTTATCATACCATCAGAATGCATCCTGTGCAATACGGATGTCTGTGTTAATTTTTTTAAAAGCTGGGAAAACGTTCATTACCACACTATTTACATTCACGTCTCCATTCGTAGTAAAACCGTAGTAACCGACCGCTTCTACTGCCGCGATTTGCTCCGTTCTGCCCCGGAAGCAGTGAAAAATGGGGCATTTCAGAAAGACGGGTGCAAAAGCTATGTGAGGAAAACCGCATACCGGGCGTTGCAAAATCCAGCCGCTTGTGGCCGATACCAAAAGACACGGAGAAGCTAAAAAGCAGCCGGATTTATAAAAACGGAAAGGAAATTGGTTTGACCGGGAGGGAATTTCTGCTATCGTCTTATCTCATGGAAAATGCAGATAAGATTATCAGTAAAGAGCGGCGTTACTATTCACGGGCCAGGAATGCGCATAAACTGCGCATTCCGTGAGAACATGATTCAGGAGTGAGGGGCGATTTTGCGAAGCAAACTTCTAATATCGCCCCGAAAGGTTACTATGAGCGGCCCCCAGGCCGTGAATAGTAACAGAGCGGCTATATGATAATCTGCCGCACGGTATACAGTGCTTGCAGGCTGCCCCGGTTCATGGTAAAATAAGCGAATAAAAAGATGTGGGGGATAAAATGGCAGAAAAGAAAACCTATAAAGAACTTTTACGCGATCATTACCAAGGGTATCCAGTATGACCCTGAGAGCTGTTGGGTGACATCAGGAGGACGCAGGTACAGGCGGCATAACAGCGGGGATAAGAACAGGCAATACCCTGCCACGGCTGGACTGAGCGTCCGGCAGACGGTGCCGGGGGCTGAATCCAGCCATGACAGGAAAGGCTGGGAGACATGTTCACTTGACAATATAGGGAGGAATGACATGCCAAAAATTGAGTGGAAAGGTATCATAAAGAATCCATCAGATTATCAAATGGGAGCCTTATCAAAAAATGCAAGAAAACTAAATATGCCTAAAACATTAAATGAAATGATGATAAAAGCATTACCATTTGCAATCCCATCAATATTGATTATTTTCATTGTTATGTTTCTGAAAACAACACATGCAGGACAGGTAGTTGTAGCCCCTGCTACCGTAATCTTAGGGTTTGTTGTCAGTATCATAGCCTTACTGGTACATGAGTTTCTTCATGCAATTGTATATCCGTCAAAAGCTATTGTAGCCATAGGTTTTGTTCCAAATCAATTTGCGGCAGTTGCATTGGCTTCCTATCCACTCAGACGGGGCAGATTTATTTTGATGTGTTTACTTCCATATCTGCTTGGAATTATACCAATCATTTTATTTTGCATATCTCCAGCGGCATCGATAGGAACAAACGGTTTTCTTTTTGGATTATCTATTATGGGTCTAACAAGCCCATATGTGGATAGCTACAATGTGTATCAGGTGCTAAGGCAAACTTCAAAAAGCGATAGCATACAATTTTACGGCGATGACCTCTATGTTATTTCCGAGAAACCGTAAGATTTTGCGTGTGTATATTAGCCGGCTTTGTCAAAGAGCCAGACGGACAGGCGCAGGGCCGATGAACAAGTGGGCAATCACGGTTTATAGGCCCTGTTTTTTATACCGCAAACCGCCAGAATGTACAGTAAGGAACTGTCTCAAAGCAACTTACCATATTCCTTCCTCCGATAACGCCGCTCAAAAATCAGTTACATAGCCCGCTATGCGCCTGATTTTAAGCGGCACTCTCGAAGAAAAATCCTGCGGACTATCGGTAAGTTATTTTGGGACAGTTCCTAACCAAGAAAGTGTGGCCTTTCACATTGTGATGTATATAATCTATAGGCCGAATATGAAAGTATTTAAAAATCGTTTAAAATTACTTGACAGATATAAATGGAAAATGTAAAATACAAAGCATAGACACGTTTACAAAGCATAGGCATCTAGGAATATAGGTGAATCTATAAAAGATAGATAGGAAGCATTCGTCCAGAGCATACTATAGGCCGTACTGTGAAATACAAGGGTATTAGAAACAGATAGATTCATTTAATCCACTACGAGAAAGCATGGGGGGGGGAAGCAAGTGAAAACAATAAGTTCCAGCGAAATGCTGTTGATGAAATGTATTTGGGATGCGGAAGGGGAATTGTCCATTCCGCAGCTTATGGAACTCGTACATAAGCAATATGGCAAAGAGTACAAGCGCACGACGGTTGTAACATTCCTGTCCCGCCTGCAGGAGAAAGGATATGTGCAGACATGCCGCAGGGGCAGGCTGTCTTATGTGTACGCGGTATGTTCTGAAGAAAAATATAAGGCGTCGATCGCATGCCAGTATACGCATCTCTGGTTTGAAGGGCGTCCAAGCAATTTTTTGTCTGCATTGATCGGGGAAGAAGGGATTACAAAGGAAGAGGCCGGACGGATCAGGAGGATGCTGGATGAATTGGATGATGAGTGAGCTGGTGGCGGTGCTTGGCGTCCTGGTACTGTCTTCCTTGACGGGGACCGCTGTCTTAACAGCCTGGTATCTGGCCGGGCGGTTTTTGGGCCCGAAAGGGTATTTTCCGTATTTTTATCGATGGCTGCGCCTGCTGCCAGCGTTCTTTCTTTTTCCGTTTACCGTGCTGCTTTTGCGCCTGCCGTATTTTAAAAACCGGTTCGTATATAGCTATTTATTTTGGCCGACGCCTGCAGTTTATGCGGCTGCTGGCAAAGCGCTTGTTATATGGGGCACTGGTGTAGCCATTCTTTTGGCATCTTATTTGTATTCAGCCGTGAAACAGCATCTGCATCAGTGTAGGCGGATGCCGTGCAGCCGCAGTGTGGTGCAGGTATATGATCAGGTGTGCAGGGAAATGGGAGGGCGGCGGTTTCCGGGCCTGTATCAAAGCTATGGATTCAAAACGCCTGTTCTAGCTGGTGTTTTCCACCCTGTGATTTATCTGCCGGTTTCTAACTGGACAAAAGGGCAGTTGCGCGTGGTCTTTATCCATGAGCTAAACCACTATCGGCATGGGGATTTATGGCTGAAATGGGCGGCGTCCCTGCTGGCAGCACTGCAGTGGGTGAACCCGGCGGTATGGATATTCCGGAAATTGGTGGCTTCGTGGAGCGAATATTCCTGCGACTGGTGCAGTTACCCGATGTGCGGCGGAAAGAAGGCATATTTCCAGGCTATTACCGAAATGGCACTGGAACAAGGAGAAGCCCGGGATAAAGGTGTGCCGGCATTGGTCCACAATACCGGGGAACTGGAAAGGAGAGTAACGTATATGAAATGGTGTGGAAAGAAAAGGAAGGGTTCTATATGGGGGATGGTGCTGCTGGCAGCAGTAATGGTACTGACGGGGGCTGGTACGGCCTTTGCATCTGTGCGTGCGGCTGGCGAGCTATATTATGGGATTTTTCAGGCAACGGATGTGTGTATAGAAGAAATTTTGCCGCCGAAACCGGTAGAATATCAGGACGATGGGCCAGAACCGTGGGTAAAAGAAGAAATTGGGGAGGTTACGGAACTGGATGATCGGTCGGTGATGGATACAGAGTTTAATTGGACAATAGGAGCAAATGAATCGAAAAAAACAGGATCGTTTTATGTTTCATCGGGGAAAATAATTTCGATAATGGTATTTGTTTCTCCTAATACGGAGAGTGTGAGGGTTGGTATTATGAAAACAGGTGGAAATCGGACATATGTGAAACTTTCTAATGGAGGCTCATATACATTCAAAGTTGCCGAAAGTGGAAATTATCAGGTATTTGTTGAGAATACTAATAAAAGGGCTGTTGAGGTATCTGGGTTATATAAAACGAGCTGAAAATATTTAGGGTAGGAATTATTAGCTTGAAATATATCTATTTAGTTTAAAAAGTGTTCATCTTAAGGCAACGGGTTTGCAATAGTTTGGATATGCAAAAGTTGGAGGAAGAAGTTCTTACTGATATAGTATTGTATTATTTTACAGGATGTAACGTTGTTCATGCAGTAATGGAATAATAGTAAAGATGATTTTGGCTCTATTTCTGTGCAGAGCCGCTACAAGGCTGTTACTATTCACGGCCTGTGGGCCGCTCATGGTAACCTTTCGGGGCGATATTGGAAGTTTGCTTCGCAAAACCGCCCCTCACTCCTGAATCATGTTCTCACGGAATGCGCAGTTTATGCGCATTCCTGGCCCGTGAATCAATGTCATTAACTTAAGCCATCTGGCCCTTGATCAGTATTAGAAAACCCCAGATAATTCAAGGCTTTGTATAGCTGAATTTCAGCCGGAAAGAGCCTAAGTTAATGACATTGCCCGTGAATAGTAACACAAGGCTGGCTATTTTAAATTAATTTACTTAATTTGTATTGCACTTACCTGTTTTTAATGTATAATACAGATAGAATTATATTGTATACCTATATATTTGAAAAAAAGGAGGGGCTGTATGAAAAAATGGGCTTATGCAATTTTAACCGTTTGCTTGATCATAAGCAGCATCGCCGTTGCTGCAGCTGGCAGTAGAACGGCCGCTCATAAGCAAGAATTATTGCCTCGCAGCAAGCAGTCAGATTCCCCAAAAGGCACGGCAAAAGTAACAGGGACCGTGCTCGATGCAGATACGCAAAAACCAGTTCCAGGGGCAAAAATTTTGGCTGATGGTGTCCAATGGGCCCGCGCTGGAAAAGACGGTAAATTTTTGATAACAAAGATTCCAAATGGAGCATATAACTGGAGGATTCAGGCCAATGGCTATCACAAGGCAGATTATTGGCGCTATTCGGTCCATGAAGCCAATAAGGCGGATATTTTTACATTCCTAATTAGCAAAACAAAAAAAATCAGCAAAAGCCAATATCCAGTACACGCAGGTGTGCAGGAGGTTCTATGGGAGGATTCCCAAAAGGGGTTTTCAAAAACGCTTAAACAGGCATTCCAGCGCGGCCAGGCAGACGGTATCCGTCTGGAATCAGTAGATACCGGTAAGTTTACAGATTCAGGGGAAAAAGAATTGCTGGCAATTTTTGTGTTTGATGCCGAGAATCCAGGCGGATTAGAGTGCAAGGTGGCGGCTGTTTTCAACAAAAAGACAAAAAAACTGCTGTCCTATGTGGCTGCTGCAGGCAAAACCGTCGACATTGATGTGTTCCCTGTGCAGGGTGGGGCAAGCCGCCTACGTTTGTCCTGGACGTCTATTAGGCAGGGGTTTGCATCACAGGGAGTAGCCATATACCAGGCGCAGGCAGAACATGCCAGGATGGAAGCCGTCCCTATGGAATAGCAAAAACTAGATCTTAACAAAGGAGAACCCCATCATGTTTTTTCAAACCATAATCCACCAGACTGCATTCCGGCTCAAAAAACGCAGTTCCTTGTGTGTTTTTGGCCTGCTGATATGCCTGGTGCTTGTTAATTTTATCCGGAATGTACTGGCATACCAGGGCAGGGACGTGGCGGATATGTACCAGCCAATGAAACTTCTGCTGCTTAGTTACAACCAGATAAATGTTAACGCAGATCTGTTTTTGCTGCTGATCCAGATATACCCGCTCCTAGTTGTTATCCCAGCAGGGTTTTCTATGGCAAAGGAATACCAGTCCGGGCAGGAAATATATATGGTGGCCCGTATGGGGCGCAGGGGTTACCAGTACAGCGGCCTGGCGGCAGTTTTTCTCACTACGTTTCTTTTATTTACCGTCCCATTTTTACTGGAAATCTTGTTAAACTGCCTGTCGTTCCCGCTGGAAGCCAGCAGGGACCTGTCAAACCTGGGCCGGTTTGATGCTAGCTATGAAGCGGAAGTGCGGCAGTATCTGTTCCGTAGCCTGTACCTTTATTCACCCTATTTGTATGCCATTTTTATGTCGGTCCGGTTTGGGCTAATTTCGGGGCTGCTGGGGGTATTTACTGCGGCGTGTTCGCTGGTAGTCCGGGTGAAATACAGTGTCTTCCTTTTCCTGCCGGTTTTTTTATTGCTGCAGGGGACGGTGTTTTTCAATCATGGCCCATGGTACCATTACCTGTCTATTTTTAATGGGCAAATAAAAGAACATCGGTGGTTTTTGGCAGCATGTGCCCTCCTTGTGGTTGTTTCGGTTGGAATGGCTGTATACAGTAGCAGGAAGGATAGCATATGACAAAATATAGAAACTGGCTGTTTTTAGCGGCAGCGGCTGTTTTGGGAGGTATTTTCCTAAGCTTTTTATGGGTGAACCCTTATGGCGGGGGATGCACCTTTTCTGAAATGGTGCTGCAGTTAAGCGGTTCCAGGGGGCGGTTTGTGCTTTCGGGGAACTTGGCGGAGCTTGTGTCGTTTGCTATGCGCCTGCTGCCGTCGTACTTGTTTGAATTCTATTTCGGGATTTATTTTTACCGGAGGTTTTGTACTGCGAGCGTGTATATTTTTTCACGCTGCCCAAACCGGACCGCCTGGTATCTGGGGGAAGCGGCAGCAGTTGGCATATATGCGGCTGCCTACCAGGTCCTATTAATGGGTGCCGCTACAGCGGTTTCGGCATGGCGCTGCCGTATCCAGTTTGACGATGCAGGGTTTTCTTTGGCCTGGTACCATATCCTGATTTATTTTTTTTGGACGTATACCATCAGTATGGGCATCAACTTGGCAGCAACCAGGGTTGGCAGCAGTACGGCTTTTTCTGTGGCTTTTGGGGTGCAGGCGGTTTGTATTGCGCTGTTGGAATGCAAACGGTATGCAGGCCAGTCAATGGCGGCAAAGAAGCTGGTTGCGGTTAACCCTGCCGCACATTTGGTATTGGGATGGCACAAAGGCGGCGCAGGGCAAAAGGATCTACAAGGATTATTGGACGCATCCCTGGGGATAGGGTATACTGGGACGCTGCTTTTGTATGCAGCGTGCTGTGCGGCAGTCCTGGCAGCAGGGGCTGTGGCTGTGAAAAAGCATGATTTTATCATTTCGGATGCAGAGGAGGCATAGGGGAATGGAGCTGGTGGCAGAACATATCAGTAAAACGGTGAAAAAAAGGTTGATTTTAGATGACATCAGCCTGCACATGGAAAGCGGCCGGATTTATGGGTTTATAGGAAGGAACGGATCCGGCAAGACCATGCTGTTCCGCGCCCTTTCCGGATTGATGGCGGTAGATAAAGGGGCGGTATATTTTAACGGCAAAAAGCTGCGGGAAGCGTTTGCCGTGCTGCCGGGGCTTGGCATTGTGTTGGAACATGCGCAGCTATACCCAAATTTGACCGGGTTTGAAAATCTGTCCTATCTGGCCGGGCTGCGAAAAAAAATCGGGAAAGAAGAAATCTGCCAGGCGCTGGAGCGTGTGGGGCTGGATCCGCAGGATAAACGCAGCTACCGGAAATATTCCCTTGGCATGAAGCAGCGCCTTGCCATAGCACAGGCGGTTATGGAACAGCCGGATGTACTGGTCCTGGACGAGCCTACCAATGCGTTGGACGAAGAAGGTGTGGACATGGTCCGCAGGCTGGTCTTGGAAGAAAAAGAACGAGGGGCGCTGGTACTGGCCGCAAGCCATAATAAAGAGGATATGCGGGTATTGGCAGATTGCCTGTACCGGATGGAAAAGGGGCGTATTTATAGGCAGGAGGGGCAGGCAGAGTGAAAAAGTGGACATTTGGATATGGCCTACTGCTGCTTGCAGTAGCAGCGGCGGCTGTTTTTGGAATAGTAAAACGGGGCAGTTATACGGATATTACAAACCAGGGGCAATTTATGGACCAGCTATATGTGGCGGAACTTCCTGGAAAATTAGCGGCAAATGAATGCAGGCAGCTAAAACGCGCCCTCCCAGGCTGCCCATATATTTTATGTGTGGAAGCACAGGGGGATATGGAATACACCGGCTATCCAGGCAGCCAGAAGGTACGCGTCCGGAAAGTATGGAAAGGGGAAGGCATTCAGGAAGGGCAGGAGATCGCCCTTTTTGCAGACAGCTGGGCCCTTGTGTTAAGGGAAGAACCGGCGTCGGCGGAGCTTGGGTTTACAAATAAAATGAAGGCAGGCAGGGAATACCTGGTGTTTGCGGTACAAAAAGCAGTAGATGCAGATACAGGGTGCAGTGCCTACCGGCTATATAAGGAAGGGGTCATTCTACCAATATTTTGCTATGGGCCATGCGTAGATAAAATCGTACCTACAAATGGAGAGCATACATACGTCCCTTATAAAGAGGTAAAAGGGAATGAATTTTTTGCGGCAGATAAGAAAGGGCTCCGTGCCTGGAAAACACTGAAATCCTATCTGCTGGAGCAGTATCCAGCCAATATTTTGCAAAGCCCGCAGAAACCAGCCAGATAATGGGGTAGTGGGCTGCACCAGCCCACCGCCCCATTATCCGGCATCCGCACCGCTACAAAAATAAAAACATTCTAAAGATGATCTTATTTTTCTTCAACCCTCATCTACGGTACCCGCTGCTGCGTCCAGTTGCGTTGCTATCTAAGCTAAAATTAATCAAAAAATTAAGTAAATATGCACAAAATAAGGAAAGAATACCAGAAAACAAATCATATAAATTGTGCATAATATGAAAATTTCTCCTAAAAATTAGGTAATAATTGACATACTATAGCTTTTAAAGTAAAATTAAGCCAGCTAATTTAATGCGGAAATAATTAAAAGGAGGAAAAATAATGAGTAAAAAAACAGCAAAAAGGCTAATTTCCCATTTGCTGGCAGCAACGGTCTGCTTTACTGGCGTCCCTTCTGCAGTACTGCCAGTATATGCGGCAGAAGCAGGGCAGGATGTATCCAGGGCAGATGTGTCAGAATTGCACGTATGGGATTTTAGTTCCGATGCACAAGGCTGGGAATGGAATGAAGGCTGGAGCGATGTCAAAGAAAATGTAACGGTAGGGCACGAACAAGTAGACGGGGACGGCAGGCTAAAGCTGTCTTTTGACAACAGCAGCCAATCGGAGGAAGGATGGTCAAAAACTGCCATACACCTGCCAGATATGTCAAACATAAGCTATGCCGATGCAGGCAGGCTGTCCTTTGACTTTTATTATTGCAGCCAGTCGATGTCAAAAGGGGATATTTCCCTACAGATCGCCGCCCAGGCTGGCGATAGCTACGGCAGTATTGTTCCGGAAGGGGAAGGGACGTTGCAAGTAACCGGCAGCGAAGGGGTTACCGAGCTTGAGGACGGCTGGAAAAAGAAAACCTGTGAATTTGCGCTTACCAGTACGCAGGATGCGGCGAAATCGCTGATTATTGCATTTGTAGGACAGCAGACGGATTATAACGGCTGTGTTTATTTTGACAATATCAAACTGTTAAAGGCTGGCAGTACAGATACGCCAGGAAACCCGGGCGATGGCGGCAGCACCGAAAATCCGGGCGGTGGCAGCGATACGGAAAATCCAGGCGATGGCAGTGGCAGCACGGAAAACCCGGGGGGGGGTATCCCTCAAAAATGGGAGTTTGAAACAGGTGCGGACGGCTGGACATTACGTGACGGCTGGTCAGGCGCCACAGGGGAGGTGTCCTGGGACAGCGACGGCCAAAGGCTTAAGGTAGGGTTGGATTACAGCGGCATTACCGGAACCTGGCCAGGGGTAGGGGCTTGCTACCAGGCAAAGGAAGGGCTGGATTTTTCAGCTTATAACCAGATGTCAATGGATCTGTACTATCTGGCTTCGGATGCACCGGACGGTATCAGCGTCGGCGTTAGCGCGCAGGCAGATAATAAAGATATATTTGAAAATAACGAATGTTCCGTTACAGAAGGTGCAGTGGATGCCGGAAACGGCTGGATGAAAAAAACATGCAAAGTAAAGGTTAATGAAAGTGCCGCGGCAGAGGCCAGGCCGTCTGCCATGGAAATTATATTTAAAGTAGAAGACCAGGCAATCAAAAAGGATATTTATATTGATAATATTACCTTTCAAAAAGCCGAGGCACAGGCAGTCAAAGGACAGTATGATTTTACCGATGGCCTGGATACCTGGAAAAGCGATAGCGGCTGGCTGAGTGATGGGGTAACGCAGGACGTATCGCATGATGCGGCAGGCGGGCGGCTGGCACTGGACCTGGATTACCGTGCCGTTGCTGACAAGGGCTGGCAGAATGCCGGTATCTGTACCGAGGCGGACGGCGGTTACCGTTTTGAAGGTTATAATAAGCTCAGTTTTGATTTTTATTACAATCCGTCAGATATGACAAAAGGTACGCTAATTTTAAAACCGGTCGCAGAAACGGACGGCAACGACAATTCGCAAAAGATTTTCCAAGACCAGATGAATGGGATTGCAGATAGTGCGGTTATTACAACCGATGCTGGGGATGGTTTTAAAAAAGCGACGTTTACGTTCCAGCTGACGGAAGCAAATACGGAGCGTGTCCACCCGCAGAAATTTTCCATTGTAGTAATGGGAAATGAAACGGACTTTGCGGGGACGGTCTATTTTGACCATATTAAGTTGTGGAAAGAGGAGTTATATGTGGACTCTACCGTAAAAGTATCCAGCCAAACCAACCTTTCCACAGGGGCAGATGCCTTGACGGTAAACGGAAGTACGTATCCATATGCCAGTGCGGTGAAACTGGTGGATGGCAACGCCAATGCAGATACCCAAAAGGCATACCAGTATTTGAAAGCGGTTGGGGAATCGGATGCGGTTGTTTTTGGGCATATGGAAGATACGGTATTAAAAGCCGGCTATGCAGGGCTTACCAATTCCGATACCAAAGATGTCACAGGTTCGCTATCGGCCATTGACGGCCTTGACTGCGGGAATTTATTTGTAGGGTTTAAGGATAAATATGAAAACCGCTATCCAGGCGAAATGAATTGGAGCGGCAGTGAAACAGAGCAAAACATTCAGGCAGCGGCCGGATTTTCCAATAAATCCATAGAAGAGGGTGCGCTGATGACGCTTTCTGCGCATATGCCGAATTTTGCTTTTGCAAAACGCAGGGAAGGGGTGCAGTCTGAAAAAACATATGACCAGTTTGACTACAGCACCGCAGATTCCTATAAAACAGATGGCGGCGAATGTATGAAAAACCTGCTGCCAGGCTTAAAATATAACGAAGCATATACAGCATACCTGGATATGGTAGCGGAATATGCCGGGCTGGTTAACGGAACCATCCTGTTCCGCCCGCTGCATGAAAATACCGGCGGCTGGTTCTGGTGGGGCAATGCCTGCACGCCGGAAACGTATAAAAGTGTATTTAAATATACGGTAGAATACCTGCGGGATGAAAAAGGCGTACATAATTTCATTTATGTCTATGGGCCTGGGACGGAAGCAGGCACGGAAGCGGAATATGAAGAACGCTATCCGGGCGATGGCTATGTAGATATGGTTGGTTTTGATTCTTACGATTCTGTCCCGTCCGCAGATGCATCCTATACCTTTCAGGAAGATTTAAAGCGTACGATAGAGCTGACAAGCAGTTTTGCACAAAAACATAATAAGTTATTTGCGATAACAGAAACCGGCATTGCAAATGGGAACATTGCACTGCTGGCAAAAGGGAATCCACGGAAAGATTGGTACTGCGAGATTTTAGAGCTTGCCTCAAAACCGGAATACAATTGCTGTTATTTTATGCTTTGGTCAAATTATTCCAGTTCGGCAGGTTATTATACACCATATGTAGTAAAACAGAATGCAGATGGCTCGCTCTATGGGCATGAGATGCTGGACGGGTTTATCCGGTTTTATAATGATAAACGCAGTATATTTGCAGATACGCAAAAAACGGTTTTACATGCATCTATTACGCCGCCATCTGTAAGCGTTGCGGATGAAAATGCCTTAGATGGGTATTTCATTTCCCCTCCAGAGGGCAGCAGGCTGACAGAGGCAGTACAGATCACAGCCAGGTTGACCAAAGATACTTCTGAGGAAGTTACCTTTGTGCTTACCGGTGCAAATGGGGAAAGCGTAACATTGCAGGCAGAAAAAACGCAGGGGCGCATCTACCGGGCCGAACTGACGGCACAGCAGCTGGCGGAATTTACGCCGGAACCGGATGGCTTGCTGGCGTTGTATGCAGGGGGACAAAAATTACAGGAACTTGGGTTTATTATTAACATCAAAGAACCAGTGGAAGATCCGCTGTCCGTAGACGATTTTGAATCCTATCTTGGCCGTGACAGCCTGCTTGCAAGCAAATGGCAGATTAACAAAAGCAGCAATTCCCAACTAAATGTTACCCTGTCGGATGCGGTACACAGCACAGAGGGCAAATATGCCATGAAATTTGCATTTACCTTAAAAAAAGGCGGGTACGTGGGTACGGAAATTGCAAAAACCGCCGACTGGTCAGGATGCAATGCCCTGCGCCTGTGGGTAAAGCCTGATGGGAAAAACCAGAAGACGGTCATACAGGTAAAAATCGGAAACGATGCATACGAAGCATATTTAAATGACTATGATGATTACAAAAATGCAAAACAGCCTTTGCAGGTAACATTGCCGTTTTGTACGTTTGTACATAAAGGCAACGGTTCAAAGCTGGACAGCCAGGCAGCGGCAGGGCTGACAGGGCTTGGGCTATGGATGAATGCCCTGGATGCGTCATTTGCAGATGCCGACAGCACACTGGAAGGGGTTTTATATTACGACGATATAAAAGCGGTAACAACAGATAGTACGGAACCGGTTTTTGAAATTGCAGCAGAAAACGACGAAACCCAAAAACCAGGGGACAGCACCCAAAAGCCAGGAGACAGTACGCAGACGCCAGGCGGCAGCACGCAAAATCCAGGCAGTACACAGGCGCCAGGCAGCAGTACGCAGAATCCAGGCAGCAGCACGCAAAATCCAGGCAGTACACAGTCACCAGGCAGCAGTACGCAGAATCCAGGCAACACACAGTCACCAGGCAGCAGTACGCAAAATCCAGGCGGCAGCAGCACACAGTCACCAGGCGGCAGTACGCAGACGCCAGGCGGCAGCACACAGTCACCAGGCAGCAGTACACAAGAGCCGGGCAGCAGCGGCACGCAGGAGCCGGCAGGGCCTGGCAGTACATCCGAAACGGTGAAAAACCAGACGGTCAAAGCGGCAAAAGAAAACACGGACGGAACGTTTGCCGGGGCAGATGGCCAGGTGATCAAAAATGCGATTGTCGAAGCGCCGGATGGGAACAAGTATATTACGGATGCGCAGGGGAAAAAGCGTAAATCCGAATTTGTAGATACAGCAGACGGTACCACCTATTATGTAAAAGAAACTGGTATTGTGGCGCAAAAAGAAATGATCCAGGTAGCGGGTGCAAAGTATTTTGCAAAAGAAACGGGTGCAATAGCGAAAAATGAATTTTGTACAACGCCAAAAGGCAGTATTGTCTATGCTTCTAAAGACGGGGCACTTGTATCAGACAAAGTCATTACCGTAGCAGGTAAAAAATACTATATGAAGCAAAACTGCGCCCTTGCCAAAAAAGGATTTTTCAAAACCTCGTATGGCAATCAGGTATATGCAAGGAAAAACGGGGAACTGGTCACAAACAAAGTGTTTGTTTCCAAAGGAAAGCGGTACTTTGCAAAAAGTTCCGGCGCAGTGGCAAAATCCGGGTTCTTTTTTACGGCATCCGGCAATAAAGTATATGCCAAGGCATCTGGCGAACTTGTTGCCAACAAGCTTTTTACCGTGGCAGGTGCAAAATATTATGCAAAAAAATCAGGTGCAGTTGCAGTCAAACAGTGGGTGAAAGCAGGAAAGAAACAATATTACTGCAGTGCATCTGGCAAGATAACCAAAGTAAAAAAATAGAAGCACATAGTACGGACCCTTGCAAACCAGCAAGGGTTCGTTTATAATTATCTGAAAGTTTTGTTGCTATTCACAGCCACCTGAACACCCCGCTGTCCAGGTGGCTGCCAAGCTGATTCAGGAGTGAGCAGGCTCCAATTTGCAAGGCAAATTCTTTCCATGAGCCTGCGAATGTTACTATTTACAGCCTCATAACTTAGAATATTTGTCAAGAGCAAATTGGCTGTGAATAGTAACAAAGTTTTGGTTACTTAATGGTATTTATGGAAAGGGGAGGACGGATATGGGAATGGATACCGGAAAAAATGTACCAGCGGATCAAAGCTGCCAAATAAAACTGCCCATAGGCCGTTCCAGTTTTGCAGATATACGGGAAAACGGATACTATTTTGTCGATAAAAGCGGCCTGATCAAAGAACTGCTAAAAACAGAAGCCGCGCAAGTGACGCTGATCACCCGTCCGCGCCGGTTTGGGAAGACGTTAGGGATGCGGATGCTGGCGGAATTTTTTGATATACGTAAGGACAGCAGGGCATTATTCGCTGGCCTTGCCATTGCCAGGGAGCAGGAAATCTGTAAAAAATGGATGAACCAGTACCCGGTGTTGTTTTTGACCTTTAAAGATGTTGGGGGCAATACGTTTGAGCATGCGTTTGGAATGTTAAAAAGCGTAATTTCAAATTTATGCGTGGAGCATGCATATTTGGGCAGCAGCAAATCGGTTGATAGCATATATCTGGAAAAATTCGCTAAATTAAAAGAAGAAAAAGCAGATGATGCGGTGGTGAAAAATGCCGTCGCCCTGCTGCTGCGGATGCTGCACGCCCATTATGGGAAGCCGGCCATACTGATTTTGGATGAATACGATGTGCCAGTGGCGCATGCAAAAGGCTATTACGGGCAGATGATGGAAGTGGTAGGCCCGATGATAGGCACGGCGGTTAAGGACAACGACTCACTGAAATTTGCCGTCGTCACCGGGTGCCTGCGTATAGCGAAGGAAAGCATATTTACGGGTACAAACAATTTTGTATCGGACACCATATCAGACACCAGGCTGGATGAATATTTCGGGTTTACGCAGCCGGAGGTGGACCGGCTGCTGCAGGATGCGGGGCTTTTAAACCATGCGCAGGAAATCCGGCAGTGGTACGACGGGTACCGCTTTGGCAGGTGCGACGTGTACTGCCCGTGGGACGTGGTGAACCATGTGGGCAGGCTGCTGCTGGACGGGGGAGCTGCGCCCGGGAACTATTGGGAGAATACAAGCAGCAATTCCGTGCTGCGCGAGTTTTTGGGCCGGGCAGAGCTGGATGTCGGGGAGAAGTTCGAGGCGCTGCTGGCGGGCGGGTATATCAAGGAGCCGGTGGAGGAGAACCTGACGTACGACGTACTTGGGTCGTCCGAGGAGAACCTGTGGAGCCTGCTGTACCTGGCCGGGTACCTGACGCGGCTGCGGGAAGGGGAAGTGCCAAAAGGCAGCCTGCCGCCGGGGTGGTATGCGCTGAAAATCCCAAATGCCGAAGTGATGGGGATCTTCCAAAAGAGCGTCAACGCATGGTTTGTGGAGCGTTCGGCATGCAGCGACCGCCGCGGGCTGTTTGCAGCCTTGTGGGAGGGGGACGCGGGGAAGCTGACGGAAATCCTTTCAGGGCTGCTGTTTGATACGATCAGCTACCATGACTACCGCGAGAGCTTCTACCATGCATTCCTGGCCGGGCTGTTTGCAAACGCGGGGTACCGTGTGGAGTCCAACTATGAGGCCGGGCTGGGCCGGGCAGATTTGGTAGTCAAAGACCGGAAGAACCGGCGGGCGGCGGTAGTGGAGGCAAAATGGACGGATTCCGAAGGGGGCATGGAAAAGGCATGCGAAGAGGCGTTAAGCCAGATCGAGCAAAAACAGTATGCAAAAAAGGCAGAACACAGCGGTTACCTGCGGGTCGTGCGGCTTGGGGTTGCTTTTTATAAAAAGCAGTGCCTGGTGAAAGCAGGATAAGAGATAAGCAGCGGAATTATACTGGTAAAAATGGAGGGGCAAGGATGATGGAAAATACCCTACAGACATTAGAAGTAAATGGAAAAGAATATGGGATTACCAAGCTGCTCGGCCGTGGAAAAGGCGGGTATTCCTATCTGGCATCGGATGGCTGGCAAGAGTGTGTGGTAAAGCAGATTCATCATGAACCATGCAGCTATTACCAATTTGGCAATAAAATTGAGTCAGAAGTCCATGACTATGGGCGCTTGAAAAAAACTGGGATCCCGATCCCAGAGCTGTTAGCGGTGGATGTAAAAAACGAGCGTATAGTAAAGGAATATATTCCCGGCCCAACCGTTTATGAACTGGTCAGTGAAGGGCGGATGCAAGAACAATATCTTGCGCAGGTACGCAAAATGGCTGGCCAGGTTAGGCAGGCGGGGCTAAATATTGACTATTTTCCAACAAATTTTATTGCCGCGCAAAAGGGTGCGGATGTTATACTATATTATATTGATTATGAATGCAACGAGTATATGGAGGAATGGAGTTTTGAAACATGGGGTATCCGGTACTGGTCTAAAACACCGGAATTTCTGGCGTATGTGGAGGAACAGCAGAATGGGTAAATAAGCAGCCGTTTGTGGCTTTCACGATGATGCTTATGGAAAGGGGAATACGGATATGGGAATGGATACCGGAAAAAATGTACCAGCGGATCAAAGCTGCCAAATAAAACTGCCCATAGGCCGTTCCAGTTTTGCAGATATACGGGAAAACGGATACTATTTTGTCGATAAAAGCGGCCTGATCAAAGAACTGCTAAAAACAGAAGCCGCGCAAGTGACGCTGATCACCCGTCCGCGCCGGTTTGGGAAGACGTTAGGGATGCGGATGCTGGCGGAATTTTTTGATATACGTAAGGACAGCAGGGCATTATTCGCTGGCCTTGCCATTGCCAGGGAGCAGGAAATCTGTAAAAAATGGATGAACCAGTACCCGGTGTTGTTTTTGACCTTTAAAGATGTTGGGGGCAATACGTTTGAGCATGCGTTTGGAATGTTAAAAAGCGTAATTTCAAATTTATGCGTGGAGCATGCATATTTGGGCAGCAGCAAATCGGTTGATAGCATATATCTGGAAAAATTCGCTAAATTAAAAGAAGAAAAAGCAGATGATGCGGTGGTGAAAAATGCCGTCGCCCTGCTGCTGCGGATGCTGCACGCCCATTATGGGAAGCCGGCCATACTGATTTTGGATGAATACGATGTGCCAGTGGCGCATGCAAAAGGCTATTACGGGCAGATGATGGAAGTGGTAGGCCCGATGATAGGCACGGCGGTTAAGGACAACGACTCACTGAAATTTGCCGTCGTCACCGGGTGCCTGCGTATAGCGAAGGAAAGCATATTTACGGGTACAAACAATTTTGTATCGGACACCATATCAGACACCAGGCTGGATGAATATTTCGGGTTTACGCAGCCGGAGGTGGACCGGCTGCTGCAGGATGCGGGGCTTTTAAACCATGCGCAGGAAATCCGGCAGTGGTACGACGGGTACCGCTTTGGCAGGTGCGACGTGTACTGCCCGTGGGACGTGGTGAACCATGTGGGCAGGCTGCTGCTGGACGGGGGAGCTGCGCCCGGGAACTATTGGGAGAATACAAGCAGCAATTCCGTGCTGCGCGAGTTTTTGGGCCGGGCAGAGCTGGATGTCGGGGAGAAGTTCGAGGCGCTGCTGGCGGGCGGGTATATCAAGGAGCCGGTGGAGGAGAACCTGACGTACGACGTACTTGGGTCGTCCGAGGAGAACCTGTGGAGCCTGCTGTACCTGGCCGGGTACCTGACGCGGCTGCGGGAAGGGGAAGTGCCAAAAGGCAGCCTGCCGCCGGGGTGGTATGCGCTGAAAATCCCAAATGCCGAAGTGATGGGGATCTTCCAAAAGAGCGTCAACGCATGGTTTGTGGAGCGTTCGGCATGCAGCGACCGCCGCGGGCTGTTTGCAGCCTTGTGGGAGGGGGACGCGGGGAAGCTGACGGAAATCCTTTCAGGGCTGCTGTTTGATACGATCAGCTACCATGACTACCGCGAGAGCTTCTACCATGCATTCCTGGCCGGGCTGTTTGCAAACGCGGGGTACCGTGTGGAGTCCAACTATGAGGCCGGGCTGGGCCGGGCAGATTTGGTAGTCAAAGACCGGAAGAACCGGCGGGCGGCGGTAGTGGAGGCAAAATGGACGGATTCCGAAGGGGGCATGGAAAAGGCATGCGAAGAGGCGTTAAGCCAGATCGAGCAAAAACAGTATGCAAAA
>CAMUML010000003.1 GCA_947089855.1 uncultured Eubacterium sp. | reverse complement strand
GTCGAATCTGTTCCTTTGCTACTGGCATATAAATACTCCTTTTCGATAAGAATTTTCATATCTTGATTCTTACCAAAAAGGAGCCATTTTTTACCAAAGACACAAACTATTTTACACTACCTATTTTACTTCATATTTATTGGATTTCCGGCAGTGCTCTGGCAGATTCGGAGGCCATGGAAGCAGGTCATCCAGAAAAGAAAAGTCTGTGTCGCCTTCGTGTTTCGGTATCTCTGTCAGGAAATGCTCCACATAGTCATAGACTTTCAAACCATTTGCCTTCGCAGTTTCAGTGATGCTGTAGATTATGGCGCTGGATTTCGCCCCGCGGACGGTATCGATCAGCCTCCAGTTGTGCTTGCCGATACAAAAGCCCCGCAGCGTGCATTCGGTTGCGTTGTTGTCCAGGGGGGACTTCACCGTCTTCCAGAAACACCCGCAGAAACCCCTCCTGGTTCAGGGAGTAATTGAATGCGGTTCCAAGTATGGGCTTTCGGCAGGGCTTCATCCTGATGCTTTTTACCCATGCAAAATAAGCGTCAACCAGAGGTTTGACCTCCAACTGCCTCCTATGCTGCCGTTCAACGGGTTCCAGCCCCACCAGCCCATTATCAGCTTATAAATTGCCCCGATCTGTGCTTTAAGGCATCATAAGCATAAGCAAGCCAATGTGCCCTTACGCTCCTCCCTGTCTTTTATGGCTTTCAGGGCCTCCGCGTATTTGCGCCTCTCATGTGCCCAGCACCCTGCAATGACCAGCCCCTCTGTTTTTTCTTCCAGGGAATGGTATGTCTGGTAGCCGTCCGGGACACACACGCCGCGGAATACTCTCAGGAACTCCTCCGGGCGGTCCGCTTTCCTGTCTTTTTGGTATTCATACAGTACGATGGCTTCCAGATAGGATTTTCCGGTGCGGTAAATCCACATATAGATCTTTGCACCTACAGGCCGCCCATCCTTCGAAACTTCGACCGACGTTTCGTCAGCCTGAAGGACATGGTATCCGTACAGCAGCTTATGCAGGTAATCATACAATAACGGCAAGATAGCGGTCCGCGCACTGAATCATCCAGTTTGCCATATTCTGGCAGTTCAGGTCCACACCGTTACACTTAAACTCCTGCTCCATGCGGTAAAGCGGAAGGAAGTTGACATATTTTCCATTGATGACCGCCGCTTCCAGTGAAGGAGTGACAATGCTGCCCCGCAGCAGGTCTTTCGAGTGTTCCGCTTTCACAATGGCTTCATTATCCATGCCTGCATAAACAGCCACATGGTGTCCCTTGACCTCAAAAGAAGCCGGGTGGAAATCCAGCCTTTGATATACTTCATCAGGAAGCCGCTTGTATTGTCCATCCGGGAACGCTGCTTTCAGTTCGTCTTCTGACATTTCATGCTGAATGGCTGTAACCGGTATATCTTTTAAGCCACCTTCACGTTTTCCTTTTTTCTTCTTTTTCCTGCGTATGACAACTTCCTCAAATTCCGGTTCTTCCGCCTGCGTGCCTGGTTCACCCGCTGCAGCTTCCGGCTCATTGAAAAACAGGCTCATCTGGCCGTCGATGACGTCCATTTTTTCAGAGCGCCGCCCGAAGCGCTGCCGGCGCAGGATGGCGATCTGTTCCATGACCAGATCCTGGTTCTCCATCATCCGGGCAGTGTTTTCCTGCAGTGAGAGTATGATCCTGACCAGCTCGTCTTTTTCAACATGATTCAATTCATCTGCTGTATAAATCTTCTTTTCCATACCATAGTTATAGCAAAAAGAAGCGGCCCGTGCTGCATTTTTTACCGGCACTCTCGTCAAAATGGCAATGGCATGTATCGCTGGAAATGCCGATATATAAAGGAATGGAATTATATAGGCCAGTTTTTGAGGGAAAACAGGAAAACTAAGCGCAAAAACCGCCGGCACACATTTGTACGCAATATTTTTTTCCAGCCGGATAATGGCACAGGCCGTAGATAAAGGCTGAAAATTTCTGCGTTTTGCACAAAAAGCAGTCAGCATCTCCTTTTAGGCGAAACTTCCTGTATCCTGCTCTTCTGCTCTACAGCAAGCCCCTGTCAGCCATGTGAACTGCTCCGGCGTAATCCCACGGGCCTTGGACGCTGTCCGGGGCCACTTGAACCGTCTCGCTTCCAGTCTAAACAAGGAGGAATCCGTCGCCTTCCCACAAAAGCCCCTTGATCCGGTCAGTGCGCCTTCCGCAGAACAGTAAAAGGGTTCCTTTCTGGAATGGATCAAGCTCAAAGTGATCCTGTATGGCCTGCGCCAGGCCGTCTATCCCAAAGCGGAGATCCGTATAGCCGTATGCCAGGTAAATGTAGCTGTATAAATTCACTTCACCAGGCACGGGCTGGCTGCAGCCTCCATGATTTTTGCGATAAAGCCTGCAGAAGCGGATTCCGTTATTCCTATGCAGACATCCCTTTGCGGATAAAGCCTGGAGACCTGCCCGGCTGGAATTCCTGTTCCCGGCAGATAACCAGAAGCCCCACGAAAGGCACAGCTTCTGAGTCCTGTTCCGCCGCGTCAGCTTCATCCCGGCGGAGAGTTCTCAGCAAGTAGTAATACTGAGACTCTTTGATATTTCTTTCCTGACACTATTCCTTAATGGTCATGTCGCTGTCCATGCGTTCTTTGATCAGGGCAGCCCATCGTTGTGCAGTTACTTCATGCTTCAAATCTGACACCAGTATGCACCTCGCTTTCAAAACTGGTAAAAGTTTTCAAAGCCATGCGTATGAACTGTGAAAACTGGCGTTAATTTTCTTCGTCATATACACCAGCTGCAAAAACTAGCATTTGTTTACGCAACTATCATTGCAACTGCAAATGGTCTTGAAAATAATAACTCATTCTCAAGACCATTATATCGGAATATCTTTTATCATGCACGGTACTCATGTTTCACCGTTTACAAACATGAAACGTTACAACAAATACTTACACCATTAAACCAAGCCATTAAGGGATCTTAGGTAATTGACAGCCCACTTTGCCAAGTTGTTTGCTACGGATTTTTACTTTACATAAAAACTGTAGAAATCAACCCGACGGAGCTTCGGCGGGCTAGTTTGGGCTTTTACTTAAAACCTATAGAAATTAACGAATGAAGCTTCGGTGGGCTGGTTTGTGCTTATACTTAAAACCTATAGAAATTAACGAATGGAGCTTCGGTGGGCTGGTTTATGCTTTTACTTTAAGCCTCTTGAAATTAACCCGATGAAGCCTCGGCAGGCTGGTTTATGCTTTTACTTTAAGCCTTTTGAAATTAACCCGATGAAGCTTCGGCGGGCTGGTTTGTGCTTTTACTTTAAGCCTTTTGAAACCACCGAGTGACGCTACAGCAGACTGGTTTGCGCTTTTACTTTAAGCCTTTTGAAATTAACCCGATGAAGCTTCGGCGGGCTGGTTTGTGCTTTTACTTTAAGCCTTTAGAAATTAACCGAATGGAGCTACAGCGCAGGCTGGTTGTACTTTAACGTAAAGCCTGCGATAACCAGCCGGATGGAGGGGCGGTGGGCAGGCTTCCAGCGACGTTGGAAGAATGTTTAGTAGCCCTTAGTATTCTGCTAGGAAACCAGGCGGCGAAGCCGAAGCGGCACCTGTAGCTGCTGGCGTTAGCCAGGGCGGACAAGGTGCCGCGCCCGTCCGGTGCCACTACATATATGCAGAATACTTAGGGCTACTTAACATTCTGTAGCAGGAGCAGGAAGCCTGCCCACCGCCCCTCCATCCAGCGTCCTGCCTACCCACCACCCTCTACAGCAGAAGCAGGAAGCCAAAAACCAGCCTACTCCATATTTCCAGGAAACCTCGGAATCCCGTCAAACCCAGCTTTTAAGTCTTCATCCGTAGGAATATAGTCCACCATATCCCCATTGTGGAATTTTTCATATGCAACCATATCAAAATACCCAGTTCCAGTCAACCCGAACAAAATAGTCTTTTCTTCCCCAGTCTCCCGGCACTTTAAAGCTTCGTCAATCGCTACACGGATCGCATGGCTGCTTTCCGGCGCAGGCAGGATGCCTTCGACCCGGGCAAACTGCTCTGCAGCCTGAAATACCTGTGTCTGCTCTACGCTGACCGCCTGCATCAGCCCCTGGTCATACAATTCGGAAAGCACGGAACTCATGCCGTGGTAGCGCAGGCCGCCCGCATGGTTTGCGGATGGGATAAAGCCGCTGCCAAGCGTGTACATTTTCGCCAACGGGCAGACCATCCCGGTATCGCAGAAATCATAGGCATACTTGCCGCGGGTAAGGCTCGGGCAGGAAGCCGGTTCTACTGCAATAAACTGGTAATTGGCTTCCCCGCGCAGCTGTTCGCCCATAAATGGCGAGATTAAGCCGCCCAGGTTGGAGCCGCCGCCAGCACAGCCGATAATCAGGTCTGGATGGATGCCGTATTTATCCATTGCAGCCTTGGATTCCAGGCCGATAATGGACTGGTGCAGCAGTACCTGGCTTAAAACGCTGCCAAGTACATACCGGTAGCCTTCCTTATGGGTGGCTGCTTCTACGGCTTCTGAAATCGCACAGCCAAGGCTTCCTGTCGTACCTGGGTGTTCCGCCAAGATCTTCTTTCCAACCTGCGTGGTTTCCGATGGGGAAGGCGTTACCGATGCGCCGTAAGTACGCATCACTTCCCTGCGGAACGGCTTTTGCTCATAAGAAACTTTCACCATATATACGTTGCAGTCCAGCCCCAAATACGAACATGCCATCGAAAGGGCGGTACCCCACTGCCCGGCGCCTGTTTCTGTCGTTACGCCTTTTAACCCTTGCTCTTTTGCATAATAAGCCTGTGCAATTGCAGAATTCAGTTTATGGCTCCCGCTTGTATTATTGCCTTCAAACTTATAATATATCTTGGCCGGGGTATCCAGCTTCTTTTCCAGGCAGTAGGCCCGTACCAGCGGGGATGGACGGTACATTTTATAAAAATCGCGGATTTCCTGCGGAATGTCAATATACGGTGTCGTATCATCTAGTTCCTGCTTTACTAGTTCATCGCAAAAAACCGGGCGCAGATCTTCAAATGTCATCGGCTTTAAAGTCCCCGGATTCAGCAGCGGCGCCGGCTTTTTTTTCATATCGGCACGGACGTTATACCATTGCGTTGGCATCTCATGCTCTTCCAGATAGATTTTGTATGGGATTTCCTGTTTGCTCATCTTCTTATTCTCCTTAATTTTTATATGCTTAATGATTCTTCGTTACCGCAAGCTACTGCACCTGCCCCCAGGCAAGTGCCCCGCGCTACTGTGCCTGTTGTGGCTGGTACGTATAACTTACCTGCTTTACAGCACTTTGGTTTCCATTTTCATCCACGAGGATAACAGACAGGATAGACTCCCCTTCCGGCATTGTGATACCGCCCGTATACTGGGTGCCGTTGTCCGGTGTCAGCATGGTGCCAAGCAGCCAGCTGTAATATGCCTGGTATCCGATCGGCACATCGATGGTAATCCGCTGTGGCGCTGTGTACTCGCCGCCTTCCGGGTAAACCGAAGGCTCCTCCACTTGCGGAGGAAGTACTTTGGACATATCCACATTGATCCCGATCTGGTAATTCCCCGTCGACTCTTCCCCATATACCTCTTTGCCGTTGCAGCAGATTGCACGCACGGTATAATAGTGGTCTTGTTCGAGCAGGATAGGGCCCAAGTATTTGATGCCTTTTTCGATTGGCGAAGAGCCGTCCAGCGTATAATAAATATCATAGCCGCCTTCGCTGGAAATTACAAGCTCTTGTACGGTATCGTAGACGCCTGGCGTCAGTTCCAGGTAAGGAGGGCCGACAATATATTCGTTTAACATGGACGAAATCACGGAATTTGGCGCTTCGGCTTCCAATTTTTTGATCTTTTCCTGATTTTTTTCCTGTTTTAAATATAATTGCAGCAGCTGTTCATATGCCTGGTAATTATCTACATCGGCGTCAATAATCTTTTTTAGTACCTTCTGCTGGGTTTTCGTATCCCCGCTGCGCGCACAGATCGTATTTTTTAACGCCAGATACTCCAGGTTTGCTTTATCTTCCTTTAAAAGCGCTTCTACAGACTGCATCGCTGCAGTATAATCTTCCTTTACAATACTAGACAGGCAGTTTTGATATTCTGCTTCGGTTTTTCCATAGACATAGTCCACAGAAAAAGTCTGTAGAAAATACACCCCACCGGCAAAAATAGCAGCACAAAGCAGCAAGGCAACAGCTAGGCTGCCCGGCCTTTTACGTACCTCCCCTTCCTCATCCTCGTCGTCGTCTTCCTCCTCATCAGTACCTGGGTTTTCATAAAATATACTCTGGCGGCCGTGGTGTGAAATGCCGTTTAATGTCTCTTCTTCTATTACTGTATTCAACAATTCTTTTTCCATAGTATTATAATTGAAATCACTGGATGTGGATTTCATGACAATTCCTCCTTAATTTGCAGATGGTATCCTTGCAGCCATTGCTTCTACGCAGTTGTGCATCAGCATTGCAATTGTCATTGGCCCAACGCCGCCCGGTACTGGCGTTATGGCTTTTACATGCGGGCATACCTGGTCAAAATCCACATCCCCGCATAATTTGTTTTCCGCATTCCGGTGGATCCCTACATCAATTACCACTGCCCCTTCTTTCACATAGGAAGCGTCAATAAACCGTGGCTTGCCAATGGCGACAATTAAAATATCTGCACGTTTGCATACTTCCCGCAGGTTGGCCGTTTTCGAATGTGCAATGGTAACCGTCGCATTTTCACGCAGCATCAGCAAGGACATTGGTTTGCCCACAATATTGCTCCGCCCGATAACAACGCAGTTTTTCCCGGCAGCCTCTATCTTGGAACGTTTTAGCAACTGGATAATCCCGGCCGGCGTACACGATACAAAACCTGGCAGCCCGCTGACAAGCGCGCCTACATTTTGCGGATGGAAACCGTCCACATCTTTTTTCGGCGAAATAGCCTGTATAACCTTATTTTCATCCATCCCTTTTGGCAAAGGGAGCTGTACCAAAATGCCGTTGATTTTTTCATCTTTATTTAACTTATCGATCAATTCCAGTAATTCTGATTCTGAAGTGTGTTCATCCAGTTCATAGGACTGCGACTGGATGCCAATATATGCACAGGCACGCTTTTTGTTCCTGACATAAACGCTGGACGCTGGGTCACTGCCGACCTGGATGACCGCAAGGCATCCTGTTATGCCCTGTGTACCTAACTGTGCAACCCTTTCCTTTAATTCATCTTTTATTTCCTGCGATATACGTTTTCCATCAATGAATTCTGCCAATGTTGCATCTCCTTTTCGTATTGGTTACAATAACAACTACAGTACTTCCTCTTCAAACTGCGCAAACTCTTCCGGGCCCATCAGTATTTTGCGCGGCTTTGTCCCTTCTTCCGGCCCTACGACACCGGCTTCTTCCAGCTGGTCCATAATACGGGCCGCCCGGTTAAATCCTATTTTAAAATACCGTTGCAACATGCTGACAGAGGCTTTCTCCTTATCCATGAAAAGCTTTGCCGCATCTGCAAAATAGACATCCCGCTCGTCGCCGGAAGAAGCGCCCCCTGCATCCCCTCCGCCGGAAGCGGCGGCATTTGCAACTTCTTCTTCAATGGCACGGCTATATTCCGAATGTCCGTTTTGTTCGGTCAGAAATTCTACTACATCGGACACTTCCGAATCCGATACAAAGGCGCCCTGCACACGTACCGGTTTCTGGTAGCCTTGCGGGTAAAACAGCATATCGCCTTTACCAAGCAGTTTTTCTGCCCCGTTCATATCAAGGATCGTACGGGAATCAATGCCTGACGTCACAGAAAAAGCAATCCTGGAAGGCATATTTGCTTTAATCAGGCCGGTAATAACATTGACGGACGGCCTTTGCGTAGCAATAATTAAATGAAGCCCGGCCGCCCTTGCAAGCTGGGCAAGGCGGCAGATCGCATCTTCCACGTCACTGGATGCCGCCATCATTAAGTCGGCAAGCTCATCCACAATAATAACGATATATGGCATTTTCTGCGGCTTTGCCCCGTCTTGAACCGGTTCCAGCTTTTTAACTTTCGCATTATACCCCTTTATGCTGCGCACGCCAAAATCCGTAAATTTCTGATAGCGGTCCATCATTTCAGAAACTGCCCAATGCAATGCGCCAGCCGCTTTTTTCGGATCGGTGACAACCGGCAGCAGCAAGTGCGGGATTCCGTTATAAACACTTAGTTCTACCACCTTCGGGTCTATCATGATCAACTTGACGTCTTCCGGGTCTGCTTTATAAAGGATGCTCATAATAATCGTATTAATGCATACCGATTTTCCGGAACCGGTGGCGCCCGCAATTAAAAGGTGCGGCATTTTGCAAATATCCGTTACAACTGCCTGCCCTGCAATATCCTTGCCTACCGCAAATGCACACGGGGATTTTTCCCCGCAAAACTCCTCCGATTCGATCAGGTTGCGGAACATCACCGGCACCGTTTCTTTATTTGGGACTTCTATCCCAATGGCGGCTTTCCCTGGGATCGGGGCTTCAATACGGATGTCCGCAGCTGCCAGGTTTAATTTTATATCGTCTGCCAGGTTTACGATCTTGCTGACTTTAACGCCCATTTCCGGCTGGATCTCATACCGCGTAACCGATGGCCCGCAGCTTACATTCAATATCGTTACGTTAACGCCAAAATTTTTCAGTGTCTGCTGGAGCTTTAAAGCAGTTTCCTGCAGATGCTGCTTTGAGTCCCCGGTTATCTTCAGATCCCCGCCTTTTAACAGGCCGGGAGGCGGCAGGATATATTCCTGCTTCACCGGCGGCGCCTGTAAAAGCTGCATTTCGACACTGGCGACACTGGATGCGATTTCAGCCTGGGATTGCTTTGTGTTTAAACCTTTTTTTAATGCAGGCGCAGTATCTACATTTGCCGGATCCTGTACAGGTGCAGTGTCCATATCTGCAAAATCCTTTGCAAATGCAGTACTCACATTTGCAATATCCTCTGTTGACGCTGCAGTGCCCTTACCTTCGAAATCCTCTGCAAATACCAGTGCGGCGTCTATATCCGCCAAGTCCTCATCCGGCTGTTCCAGTGCAAGTCCAGCCCTTGTATCCCCATCTGGCTGGCCTTGCACAAATGCTGCGGCTAAATCCCCGTCAGGGTACTGATTTGCCGAATCCGGTTCTGTATCCATACCAGGATCCCCTTGGCTGTAAGCTGGTGCAGCATCATTGTAAATCCCCTGCTCCATTTGAGGCATTTGCTCCATTGGATCCCTGTCTGGCTGTGTTTGCCCCGCCGTTTCCGTCTGAGGCTTAACCGTTGTCGTTTGCCTGGAAACCGTTGTGGCACCGGCCCTTGCCAATTCCTGCAAAAATGCAGGAGAGGCATGCAGCCCTTCCAGCACCTGCGATGAATCGTCCGGGCTTTCTTTGGTAGCAGCCATCTCATCCAGCACCTGCGAAAATATGTTTTCCGGGTCAAATATCTGTGCCGTATCCAATGCTTCTGGCGGGCCGTCGGCCGCACCTTTACGGTTAAGCCCATCCGGAGCCTGTACTTGGGTAAAAGCAGGCTCCGGCCCAAAACCTGGCTCTATGCCTGGCAACGGTTCGGAAAATAAACCACTTGTCTTCGTCAAAATATCTTCCGCCCGGTTGACCGCGGATACCTGTGGCCGTGCAGCACTCCTTTGGGCAGCCACCCGTTCTGCTTCTGTTTCCTGCAGCCCCCGTGTATCTGGATTTGGCTGCACAGCGGCTTCCATTTCCAATTCTTGTACAGGCAGATCTGGCTTTTGTGTGGCATTGGGCTGTGCAGCAGCTTGTGCCCCCTGTGCGGCATCGGCCTGCGGAACCGCTTGTGCCCCCTGAATGGCTGGATTTGGCTGTAGGACAATTTTTTTATTGGTGATCGGTATAATATTGTCCAAATATTCCGGAAGGTCCGTTTGGCTTACAGTCCCCTGTTTGATCGGGTGGTTTTCCGGCAGGTAAGGCAGTATTTCCGGCTGCAGCCCCATCCCGGCTGCAGCCCTCTTTATGGATGCCTGCGCATCTGCGGCTAATGGCTGCCCCATAATATGTATTGGAAAATCCGGTACGGCTACCATATCTGGCTGGATTTCATTGACTGCATCTGACAATTTCGGCTTGGAAGTGTTTTTTATGCTGGTATCGGTTGATACGCCGGCCACTTTATTATCCATGCGCCGCTGCCTGCGCTCGACGTGTTCCTGATGCTGGCGGATGGTTTCTTTTTTTGCAGACATATATACTTTCCGGCTGCCTGCACGCAGAGGCTTAAAAAACGACCGCTCGGTGATCAGCACTAGGCAGATGATCATTACGGCAATGTCGATCACATAAGCGCTGATGGTCCCCAGGGTGGAACGGATCAGCCAGGTAAGCAGCCCGCCGGCCAACCCGCCACCGAACTTGTGGTCAACAGACCAAAAACAGGCCGCCAGAGGGGTATCCGATGCCGAACTGCCGCTGACCAATTCCATAAACATGCATAAAAATATAACAAATACGGCAAATGCAGCGGCTTTTACCATAGCAGCTGTATTATTCTTATTGGAAATGATAAATGCTGTCCCCGCAAACAACAGGAGCGGGAACAGGTAGGCAGTAAAACCAAACAGGCCGAAAAATATGCCGCTGACCGCATTGCCGGCTTTCCCGGCAATACCAAAATTACTAATAAACAATACAATGGATATAGCAAGTACGCCCCATAAGATCACTTCATTTTTAAAAGAAGCTGTTGGACCGCCTTTTTTCTTTGCCATGTGATTCCTCCTGTCAGGATGTCTTTACCCCCTAGTTTACTCTAAAATAAAATAAGCGCCGATTGAAATTGCCCCTACTACCAGGCAATAAATGGAAAATATTACATATTTCTTTTCCCTGACGACAAATAGCATAACCTTAATGCATATGTACCCAATAACAGCTGCGGTCAATGTACCGATCAAATAATACATCCACTGTGTAGCATCGATATTCAAGTCAGGGATTTTAAAAAGCTGTAAGACAAGGGAACCCAATATCGCAGGAATTGACATAATAAAAGAATACTTCACTGCGAATTTCCGGTCAAACCCGCTTAACAGGCATGCGGTAATCGTAGTACCAGAACGTGAAATGCCAGGCAGCGTAGCAAACCCCTGGCAGATGCCGATAATAAAAGCATTCGTATAGCTGACATGCTTTGGGGTTTTATGCCCCTCCTTACAACGGTCTGCAATAAAAAGCAGGATGGAGGTAATGATCAGGCAGATGCCAGGCACTAGCAGGATGGTAGATGCCGCCTCAATCAAATCGGATGCCGCAACGCCGATAATACCAGTCGGTATCGTCGATACGATTACTAGCATTACAAATTTGCGGTATCCGTTGCTGATGATCCTGCGGTACCTTTTCTCCTTATTGCCTGCCATATGCGAGAATGCAGTCCCAACGTTTACAAAAAAATCCCCGATAATGGCAAACCCTTCACAGACCATTTTCCAGATGTCCCGGTAATACACTGCAAATACAGCGATCAGCGTGCCAAGGTGCAGCAGGCAGTCAAACAGCAGCCCGGATTCTTCCAGCCCAAATGCGATCTGGAACAAAGACAAATGCCCGGAGCTGCTGACGGGCAAAAATTCCGTAATGCCCTGAATAAGCCCCATTAAAATTGCTTGCAATAATGACATAGTATGCCTCCCAACTCACAGCAAAAAACGAAAACGGGGGTTTCCTGTGTTTTCGTTTTTTGCTATAAATAATCATATGAAAGTATATTATCATAATATGGGGCAAATGTCATTCTCTTTCTTTATTTTTCTTTTCCTTCTGAAATGAACGAGTGCAGTTTACGCAACGCTTCTTTCATGCCGCCTACTTCACTGATGATCCCTTCTTTGACCGCTTCTGCGCCTACTAGTATCGTCCCCAGATCTTTGGTCAGCATCGTCGTATTCATCATTAATTTTTCCAGCCTGTCCTCCTTGGCCCTGCAGTGCGATGCGATAAAACCAATGATCCTATCCTGCATCTGTTTAAAATAATCATAGGTTGGCGGCGCCCCGATCACCATCCCGTTCATCCGCACCGGATGCACGACCATCGTCCCGGTCGGTACAATAAACGAATAGTCCGTGGAAACTGCCAACGGCACCCCGATTGAATGGCTGCCGCCCAATACCAAGGATACCGTAGGCTTGCTTAAGGAGGCCACCATCTCCGCGATTGCAAGGCCCGATTCCACATCCCCTCCAACCGTATTTAACAATAGCATCACGCCGTCTATATTATCGGCGTCTTCAATTTCGGCCAATTTGGGCAGGACATGCTCGTATTTTGTCGTTTTCGTATTGGAAGAAAGGCACTCGTGACCTTCAATTTCACCAATTACCGAAAGCAGGTAGATCCTGTGGTTGTGGTTATTTTCATCAAGCGTTGCTTCCCCGTTATTTTTAATATTTTCATTATCGGAAACAGCTGCATCGATGGCTTCTTTTTTTTTCTGCTCGTTACTCATATACATACCTCGCTTCTATTTTTATAGGAAGTATGTGCGGCAACAAGCGACTTTATTCAGCCAGCAGCTTTTAAAAGCCACACAGTTTCTCCTGGCGGATGTCCTGTGTGGCCTATGGTCCTTACTTATCTCCGATTAAGTAATTATACAGCCCTTCGTATTTAAACTTGGACGCATTCCATGAAAAGTCTTTGGCAAGGCCGCGGTCTATCATGCGGTTCCAGTCTTTTTTCATATCGTAGAATACTTTCTTTGCATAATTGATAACTTTCAGCATCTCTTCCCCATTATAGTTGGAGAAGGAGAAGCCGTCGCCGGTATTTTCATACTCGTTAAACGGCTCTACGGTATCCTTTAAGCCGCCGGTCTCACGCACAATCGGCGCTGTACCGTAACGGAACGAGATCAACTGCGTCAACCCGCATGGCTCAAACTGCGATGGCATTAAAAATGCATCTGCGCCTGCATACAGCTTGTGTGCCAGATCATCGGAATAACAGATATTTGCAGAAACGCGGTCGCCGTATTTCCATGCATAATGGCGGAACATATTTTCATAAGCCGGATCCCCCGTGCCGATTACAACCAGCTGTGTATAATCGTCCACAATACGGTCAATGACATAATTGATCAAGTCCAGCCCCTTCTGGTCGGTCAAACGTGAGATTAACCCGATCATAAATTTCTTTTTATCTACGGCAAGCCCTAATTCTTCCTGCAATTTTACTTTGTTGACCGATTTTTTCTTGCGCCAGTTGCTTGCATCGTAATTGCAGTAGATCTTTGGATCCGTAGCCGGGTTGTAAATATCATAGTCAATACCGTTTACAATCCCCTGCATATCCAAATGCCTTGCAGACAGCAGCCCGTCTAAACCTTCCCCATAATAAGACGTCTGGATTTCCTGGGCATACGTCTCACTCACTGTCGTAATATAATCCGCGTAGACCAGCCCGCCTTTTAACATGCTGGCATCCCGGTTAAATTCCAATTTATCCGGCACAAACAAGAAATTCTGGAGGCCGCTTAAGCCCTGGAATACTTTTTTATCCCAAATCCCTTGGAAACGCAGGTTATGGATTGTCATCATGGACTTAATGCCCCAATAGAACATATCGCCCTGGAATTCGTTTTTCAAATATACTGGCACCAGGCCCGTCTGCCAGTCATGGCAATGGATTAAATCCGGCTTGAAATCAACCGCTTTTAACATGGAAAGCACAGCTTTGTCAAAGAAAATAAATTTTTCAATATCGTAGCGGATGTCGCCGTACGGTACGGCACAGTTAAAATATTCCTGGTTGTCGATAAAATAGTATGTAACGCCATCCAGCTGGTAGGTCAGGATACCGACATATTTATCCGGAAGCATTGGCCCGGTACCCATATAAAAATGGGTAACATACTGGAATTCATTCCGGTATTTTTCCGGAATGCATGTATAGTTTGGGATAACGACACGTACATCCCAATATTCCTTGTCAAACTCCTTTGGCAGTGCCCCACATACATCCGCAAGCCCCCCAGTCTTAATGAACGGCACGCATTCTGATGATGCAAAAAGTATCTTTTTCATAAAATAGCTCCTCCATTTATTTTTCATATCTCCCGCCAACGCGGGCCTTTTGTCCTATTGCAAAACACGGCGGCTTATTCATCCCAATTATGGTAAACGGCCTGTACATCGTCGTCTTCTTCAAGCAGATCTAAAATCTTTTGGATATTCATAAGGTCTGCTTCTGCTTCCAGTGTCACATAGGTCTGCGGAATCATCGTTACTTCCGCCTGTGTCATAACAATGCCCTGTGCATCCAGCGCATCGCGCACCGCTTCAAAATCCGCCGGGTCTGTGGCCACCTCATAACTGTCTTCTTCTTCCGCGAAATCCTCCGCACCGGCATCTAACGCTGCCATCATCAGGTCGTCAGCATCCATACTGCATTCTTCTTTGTCAATGATGATCTGGCCTTTTTTGTCAAACATATAAGAAACGCATCCCTGCGTACCAATGCTGCCATAGCCTTTTGTAAAACAATTGCGCACATTTGCAGCCGTCCGGTTTTTATTATCGGTAAGCGCATCCACAATGATTGCAGTCCCGCCGGGCCCATACCCTTCGTAAGTAACTGCCTCGTAATTCACGCTCGAAGCATCCCCTGCAGCTTTCTTAATGCCGCGTTCAATCGTATCGTTTGGCATGTTGTTTGCTTTGGCTTTTGCAATCACATCCCTTAATTTACTATTATTCGCCGGATCCGGGCCGCCTTCCTTTACCGCGATTGCAAGCTCCCGCCCGATCATTGTAAATGTTTTCCCTTTTGCAGCATCGTTCCTTTCTTTTTTATGTTTGATATTTGCAAATTTGGAGTGTCCTGACATATAAAATCCTCTCTTCTATAAAAGTACTCATTCCATATGTATCCTATTTTAGCATTTAATTTCGCGTATGACAAGGATTATTGGGGAT
Source organism: uncultured Eubacterium sp. (assembly GCA_947089855.1). Lineage (GTDB taxonomy): Bacteria > Bacillota > Clostridia > Lachnospirales > Lachnospiraceae > Eubacterium_J. The sequence continues at coordinate 109,455 of CAMUML010000003.1, read as the reverse complement.
GAAAATGGGGATTTCTGAAACCAGACGGCGAGATGGGGAGTGCCCGCCCGCCGCCCACTCCTCCGGCGTCCCCACAGCCACACACAAACCCACCACACAAACCAGCAGGAGGGAGGCATGTTTCTTGCCTCCCTCCTGCGTCCGCGTAGCCACCCCCCCCCACTTTCCAAAAAATAGCCAACTCCTACCTCTCCATGGCCCGCAACATCCTGCGCACCCGCACCGTCTGTATCATCCGCCCTTCCACCTTCGTGACGTCAAACTGCCACCCTTCATACACAATGGAAAACGTTTCCCCATCCGACGGGATCTTATCAATCTGCGAAACTAAAAACCCATTCAGCGTACCATATTCCGCCTCCCCAAACGCAATACCCAATGCATCCTGTGCATCGTCCAGTGATGTCATACCATGCATAAGGAAACACCCCTCAGAAATTTTTTCGATCAAAAGGTTTTCTTTGTCGTGTTCATCAAAAATATTCCCGACGATCTCTTCTAGAATATCCTCCATTGCAACAAGGCCGGATGTCTGTCCATACTCGTCCACTACAATAACCATATGGGCCTTTTTCGCCTGCATTTTACGGAACAGGTCGCTGATCTTACGTGTCTGCGGGATAAAGGACGCTTCGGTAAAAAGCCCCTCAATGTCTTTTATCGGCCTGTGCATCAGCTCTTCCCGGCGGCTAAAAGCCATGACTTCCTTGATATGTAGGATACCTATGATATTATCGATGTCTTCTAGGTATACCGGGAATCTGGAAAAGGTCTCCGACAGCACTACATCGACTGCTTCGCATAGCTGCATGGTACCATCCAGTGCGCAGATATGCTTGCGGTGCGTCATAATATCTTTTGCTTCTTTGTCCGTAAATTCAAAAATATTCTGGATCATCTCTACTTCGTCTGCTTCCAGGATACCTGTCTCATGCCCTTCATTGACCATAGAAATGATTTCTTCTTCGGTTACTTTTTCTGCATTCCTCCGGTTCAATTTCCTTAATAAATCACTGAACCAATTATTTTTTTCACTTAACTTGGGACTCGCGCCATCGTCCATAAATAAAATCCTCTCCTTTTTGTATTTCTGTGTATATTTGCAGCCGGGCAAAAAAACAGCACGGCTGCTGTACTAATATGGTAATAACATATCATTTCTGTGGGATTACGTCAAGCTATGTAACAACTAATTGCAGGCTGATACACAGCGCTTTGTCGATTTTGTTTATAATTTCGCCGTCCAGATGGCACACTTTGTCTTTCAGGCGTTTTTTATCGATCGTACGAAGCTGCTCCAGTAAAATAACAGAATCTTTTACCAGCGCATAGCGGCTGCTTGACAGTTCCACATGCGTTGGCAGCTTCGCTTTGTTCATTTGTGAGGTTATCGCTGCACAGATTACCGTCGGGCTGTGCAGGTTCCCTACGTCATTTTGAATGATTAATACCGGGCGTACCCCGCCCTGTTCAGAGCCGACGACCGGCCTTAAATCTGCATAATAAATATCACCACGTCTTATCAACATCTTTCTCACTCCACAAAATAGGTTATACGGTGAGTATTACCAGTTTTATCGAGTGTATGCATTTTGGGCGGGCAATTTTTTATTTTAAAAACATTCCCGTTCCGATACCGGGATGCCGTCTTTATAAAATACCCTTGGAATGCGGCTGCCAAGGCAGCAGGCAAATTCGTAATGGAACCGGCCGGACAATGCGCCAAGTTCTTCCATCGTAATGCATTGTGCGCCGTCTGTGCCGACCAGGGTGGCCGTATCGCCGATGGCTGCATTTGGAATACCGGTGACATCCACCATAAACTGGTCCATACAGACCCGCCCTACAATAGATGCCTTTTGGCCATGTACCAGTACCCAGCCTTTGTTTGACAGGCTTCTTGGATAGCCGTCGCCGTAGCCTACCGGTATGGTTGCGATTTTTTTTGGTTCCATAACGGTATATGTCCCGCCATAGGAAATGCATTGTCCAGGCGCTGCCTCTTTGATATATGCGATATGGCTTTTTAGCTCCAGTACTGGCCGCAGGTTAATACGGCTTTTTTGTACTTCGTTGGAAGGCCACAGGCCATATAGGATAATGCCTGCCCTTACTAGGTCCATGCCTGCAAACGGGAGGTCTAAAATGGCCGCGCTGTTGGAACAGTGGCGGTATGGGATAGATATGCCTGCTTCCGCTACCAGCGTTAACATCCCTTCAAATTGTTCCAGCTGCTTTTTGGCCGCTGTCTTGTCTGTCTCATCTGCCCTGGCAAAATGAGTAAAAATACCCTCTATTACTATATGCGGCAGGGCCGAAATCTGAGCTATTAATTTTACGCTTTCACGGCCCGGCGGCATACCGATGCGGCCCATGCCAGTATCAATTTTAATATGTACCGCAATATCCTTATCTGCTTCCTGTGCTGCTTTAGACAATTGTTTTGCTGCCTCCAGCGTAAAAATAGCAGGCCGGATCCCATACTGCACCAGCATAGGGTAATGTTCCTCAAATACATGGCCCAGTACCAGGACCGGCTTTTGGATGCCATGCCTGCGCAGTTCATAGGCTTCCTGCGCAGTAGCAACAGCAAATCCAAACAAATAGCCAAAGTGTTCGATTGCCCCGGCGACCTCTGGCGCACCGTGGCCATAGCCATCTGTTTTGACAACCGCAATGATCTGGGCAGATGGCTGTACAAGCTTATGGATCTCTTCGATATTGTGGACCACGGCACTTAAATCTATTTTTGCGTATACACGGCTGTGTTTTTGTACCATTACCTAATCCCTTCCTGTAGCACTGGCCCGATGGCAGCAAGTATGTCCCTTGCCAGTACGCTGTAGCACCCTTTTTGCGCTGCTGCCGCTTCCCCGGCCAGCCCGTGGACATAAACGGCCAACGGAGCCGCCGCTTCCAGCTTCATGCCCTGGGCGGCAAATGCGGCCACGATACCTGCCAGTATATCGCCGCTGCCGCCTTTTGCCATTGCACTGCATCCGGAAGTATTGATATAGGCAGCCTGGCCTGGTATTGCAGTAACGGTCGCGGCATCTTTTAATACGCAGGTAAGCTGGAAACGGTCCGAAAATGCCCGTGCGGTTTCTAGCAGGGCCGGCTGTATGTCTGCAACCTGTTTTTGGCATAGCCTCGCCATTTCGCCTACATGCGGCGTAATGGCGAGTTCTGCTTTGGCCTGGTGCAGCAGTTCCAGGCTGCCGGATAAGATATTTAATCCGTCGGCGTCGACCACAACCGGGCATGTGGCATGCAAGACTACGGTTTTTGTAATGCTGGCTGCCTGGCTGCCCGTACCAATGCCAGGGCCAAGTATAATGGCGTCTGCCCAGGATAGTGCGTCCAAAAGCTGCTGCCCTGCGGCATCTTCACCCATATAGGTGGTCAAGATTGCTTCCGGGACCATGCTTTGGAGTACCGTCCGGTTTTCCTGCGGCGTATAGATGTTTACCAGGCCGCAGCCTGCACGGTAGGCGGCCTGCGCACAAAAACATGCGGCGCCTGCCATATTTATGCTACCGGCGATTGCCAGCACTTTGCCAAATGTCCCTTTGTTTGACCGCTTTGGCCGCTTTGGAATGCGGTACAGGTCTTCTGGCCCGTATGCATAGCAGGAAGGGCTGCGGCCCAGCCAGCTTTCTGCGGTAATGCCAATATCTGCGGTCCGGACCTCCCCGCATTTTTCACGGCCTGGATACAATACCTGGCCCGCTTTTTGGTAAGCAAACGTTACGGTTATATCAGCGCAAAAAGCCGCTTCGTATGCTTCCCCGGTATCGCTGGATACGCCGCTTGGCATATCGACAGCAACCTTATAGCCGTCCAGGCGGTTCATTGTATGGATCCATTGCGCATACGCCCCCTTTGGCGGCCGGGAAAGGCCGACCCCAAACAATGCGTCAACGACACATGCATAGCCCCCGCCTGGTTCCTCTGGCAGCTGTTCGAAAACTGGGATCCCATACTGCCCCAGGATGCCCCGCTGGACCAGGTTTTCTTCGGAACGTTTCCCGCCCGGCATCTGGACTGCGGTAATTTGATAGCCGCGCTGGTGCAGTATCCTGGCAATGGCAAGGCCGTCCGCCCCGTTATTGCCATTGCCGCATACCACCAGTATGTGCCCGCCTGGTACGATTTCCGCCTGGATGTGCCAAACGGTACACAAGGCAGCCCGCTCCATCAGCACCAATGACGGGATGCCAAAATGCCTGATAGTATTGCTGTCGCAAAATTTCATTTCTTCGCTGTTTACGATACGTTTCATATGGCTGCTTTTACCCCTTTAGCTTTTATTAGAAAACCTGCCCTTAATCCTGGCTTTGGAGCATATTATACGATAGCTGCATCAAGCTGTCGGATAGATGTACATTTTCCACCACTACATTCTTATCCACGAGGTCCAAATCCAGGTGCGCAAAGTTCCAGATTGCGCGGATACCAAGCCCGACTAGGCGGTTTGCGATCGTATCGGCCGTATATTTGGGCATGGTAAATGCTGCAATGTCAATTTTATGTTTTGATGCAAAATCCTCCAGTTCATCCAGCATCATAATCGGCACGCCGCTTTGCGATTCGCCTTTTAAAGCCGGGTTTATATCAAACAGGCCAATGATCATAAACCCAAGTTTTTGGAATTTACTGTAATTTGCAAGTGCCTGGCCCAGATTGCCGGCCCCAATCACAATGATATTGTGCTGTTCTTCAAGCCCCAGTATTTTCCCAATCTCATCATACAAGTATTGTACATTATACCCATACCCCTGCTGTCCAAAACCGCCGAAATTATTTAAATCCTGCCGGATCTGGGAAGCTGTGACTTTCATTTTTTCACTGAGTTCATTGGAGGATATACGTTCTACCCCCTCGTCCAGTAGATCCCCCAAATAGCGATAATAACGCGGCATTCTGCGAATCACCGCCTGCGAAATTTCTTTACCCAATCTTATACCCTCTCTCGTTTTGTGCTGTATCCCATAGGCGGATGTGGACTGTTCTGCCACCATAAATTATAGTAATATCTTATTCGTTTGTCAATTCTTCCCAGCGTTCATATAACATTTCCAATTCCGCTTCTTTTTCCTGTACTTGTGTATGCAATTCCAATACTTTTGCAGAAATAACCGCGACGTCTGGCCTAGCCATCTTGGCTTCCAGTTCCTTAATCTCTGCTTCCAGCCCTTCTATGCGGCTTTCTGTTTTTATCCGTTCATTTTCCAGCTTGCGGGCTTTTGCCTGCATAGCCTTGCGCTGCTTCCAGCTTTCCGTCCCTCCAGCGGATGCTTCTGTATCTGGCTGCGTACTTGCGCCCGCCTTTGGCAGTACCTGCGCCGGTAGTGCGTCCTGTTTTGCCGCTGCCCGCTGTACCTCCTTTTTTTCTAAATAATAGTCGTAATTTCCAATATAATTGTATAACTGCCTTTCATGCAGGTCCAATATCCTGGTTGCAACCTGGTTAATAAAATACCGGTCATGGGAAACAAACAGCACCGTGCCTTCATAGTGGACAAGTGCGTTTTCCAAAATTTCTTTGGAGGTAATGTCCAAATGGTTGGTCGGCTCGTCCAAGATCAGGAAATTGGCTTCGGAAAGCATCAGTTTTGCAAGCGAAACGCGCCCACGCTCCCCGCCGCTTAAATCCCCGATGCGTTTAAATACATCGTCGTTTGTAAATAAAAATGCTGCCAATACGTTGCGTATCTGCGTGTTTGTAAGGTTTGGATAAGCATCGGATATTTCGTCAAATAATGTTTTTTCCATATGCAGCACCTGGTGCTCCTGGTCGTAATATCCGATATGCACATTGGTGCCAAGCGTAATGGCCCCGGCATCTGCAGGCAGCATATTGTTGATTATTTTTAAAATGGTCGTCTTTCCGGTACCGTTGTTGCCGATCAGCGCCACGCGTTCCCCGCGGAATATGGAAAAACTGGCATCGTGAAACAACGCCTGCCCTTCAAACGCTTTTGCAAGCCCCTCTACCGACATCACGTCGTTGCCGCTTGTAATACATGGCTTAAGCGAAATGTGGATGTCGGTAAAATCATCCACCGGCTTTTCTAAGCGTTCCTTTTTTTCCAGCATCTTTTCACGGCTTTCCGCACGCCGGACCGATTTTTCCCGGTTAAAAGATTTTAATTTTGCGATCACTTCTTCCTGGTGGCGGATTTCCTGCTGCTGGTTGTAATAGGCATGCAGCTGCGCTGCACGTATCTGCGCTTTCTTTTGCGCATAGGCCGTGTAATTGCCCTGAAAGCTATTGGCCTTATGCTGGAAGATCTCCACTACTTTTGAAACAATTTTGTCTAAGAAATAGCGGTCATGGGAAACGATCAGCACGGCCCCCTTATAATTTAACAGGTAATTTTCCAGCCATTGGATCGATTCCATATCCAGGTGGTTGGTCGGCTCGTCCAAAAGCAAAATATCCGGTTTTGCAGCCAGCAGGCGCCCCAATGCCACACGTGTCCTTTGCCCGCCAGACAGCTCCTTTAGTTTTTTTTGGAATTCCTGTGCTGTAAAGCCCAGCCCGTACAGCACACCGCTAACTTCGCTTTGATAGGAATAGCCGTCTTCGAGCTCAAACTTGCGCATTAGGCGTTCGTACTTTTCCATAAATGCACCCAGATCATCAGGCGCAACGGTATCCATCTGTGCTTCCATTTGGCGGATCTCTTGCTCTAATTTAATTACGGGCTGCTTTGCGGACAGGACTTCTTCATAAACCGTATTGCCGCTTCCATAATCCTGGTTTTGTGCCAAATAGCCAACCGTCTTATCTTTTGCGATCGAAACAGTACCTGCATCGGGGTCAATTTCCCGCATAATGATCTTTAACAGGGTCGATTTCCCTGCACCGTTAATTCCGACAACCGCAGCTTTTTCATGTTCTTCCATATGGAACGACGCGTCTTTTATAATTTCGTCTGCCCCAAACGATTTTGTTATATTTTGACAGGAAAGTATCATAGGGACCTCCTTTTCCTCCTGTTTTCCAAAGCCTGGATGGAGCACTGATGCGTTGCTGCACAAAATGCCTGTACCCTATTTATATGGGCACAGGCATGGCTTCTGTTTTCAAAACAGGTTACGCATATTGACTTTCCAGTTCTTTACGGACTGCTTTAATAAAATCCCCGCTGTTTAATACGGTTGGTTGTGCAAGCTGCGTAATCAATGCCAAGTCTTTTGTCATCCTGCCAGATTCAATCGTATTGATACATGCTTGTTCCAGCTTATCCGCAAATTCCACAAGCCCCTTAAGCCCGTCCAGTTCCCCGCGCTTCCTTAAAGCGCCTGTCCATGCAAAAATAGTAGCAACGGAATTTGTAGAAGTTTCTTCCCCATTCAAATGCTTATAGTAATGGCGCTGTACGGTCCCATGTGCCGCTTCATATTCGTAATAGCCCTCCGGTGATACAAGCACAGAAGTCATCATGGCAAGCGAACCAAATGCCGACGAGATCATATCGCTCATAACGTCGCCGTCGTAATTTTTGCACGCCCAGATAAAACCGCCTTCTGATTTCATTACACGTGCTACCGCATCGTCAATCAGGGTATAAAAATACGTAATGCCTGCCGCTTCAAATTTTTCTTTAAATTCCGTATCATAGATTTCCTGGAAAATATCTTTAAATGTATGGTCATATTTTTTGGAAATCGTATCTTTGGTCGCAAACCACAATTCCTGCTTTTGATCCAGCGCATACGTAAAACAGCTCCTTGCAAAGCTTTGGATCGATGCTTCTACATTATGCTGGCCCTGGATAACGCCAGGCCCTTGGAACTCAAACACCGTTTCCCTTTCCTGGGATCCGTCCGCAGCAGTAAACACCAGTTCCGCCTTGCCGGCGCCTGGTACCTTCATCTCTACATTTTTATACACATCGCCATATGCATGCCTTGCAATGGTAATCGGGTGCTTCCAGTTTTTTACACATGGCTCGATGCCTTTTACCTGGATCGGGGTACGGAATACCGTGCCATCCAAAATAGCACGGATCGTACCATTTGGGCTTTTCCACATTTCTTTTAAGTGGTATTCCTCCATACGCGCTGCATTTGGGGTAATCGTCGCACATTTCACCGCAACTCCATATTTTTTGGTAGCATTTGCAGAATCTACGGTAACCTGGTCGTCTGTTTCATTCCTGCACGCAAGCCCAAGGTCATAATATTTGGTCTTTAAATCAATAAATGGCAGCAATAATTCATCTTTAATCATTTTCCAAAGGATCCTGGTCATTTCATCGCCGTCCATTTCTACAAGTGGTGTCGTCATTTTTATTTTATCCATTTACTTTTCCTCCTAGTCCATCTGCATTGCCCTTATTGTATACAATGTTTTGTATATTTGTCAATGCACGTCTTGGGAATCGCGCTTTATTTTTTTTCGGAATCTGTTTTTTTTGGAAACCTATACAAGCTGCGCACATAGTATAAACCATAAAACAAATAAAAATGGAGGCAATCAAATGAGTGATTTAGCTGCTACAAACTGTGGATGTGGAGACAACAATGGGTGCTGCAATAATTCTTTTATCTGGATTATCCTGCTGCTTTTCTGCTGCTGTGGAAATAACGGCAACGGTTCTTTCTTCGGCGGCGGCAATAGCTGCGGCGGAAACGACTGTGGATGTATCTGGCTGATTTTACTGCTCCTTTGCGGCTGTGGCAATGGAAATGGCTTTTTCTAAATCCCACGCTCTGTATCTGCGGAAGGCATTGCCTTCCGCAGGACCAGAAAAAACAATCTTTTCTCTACAGTAATAAAGCTGCCGGTTCAACCGGCAGCTTTTATTTCTAAATCGATAGCATATTATCAATAGCCTATCATCTATAATCTATCATCTATAGCCGAAAATTTCTGCGTCCATTGCCAGCCTGCCTGCCGCAACGGCACTGGCTGCCATTTTGTGCCTGGCTGTTTGCATTTGCCTTGCCGCCGCTGCCTGCCTCCTGTTTGCGGATATCATCCAGCGTCAGATGCTTCCTTTTCATACAAGCTTCGTCTACCATATATACTTTATTTCCATCTATCACTAATTTTCCCATAATAACAGCTGCCTCCTTCCTTATTATTATATGGATGCCGTTCTAAATCGTGTCATAACTGCGGCTGTTGGCACATACACTAAATAAAAAAGGAAATTTTATGGACAACAATTATATACCAACTGCATTTGATGAAAAAATACAAAACAAGGATCTCCAGATTTTAAAAACAGCGCTCCCCTATCTGAACGGTGCGCGCCAAAAAGAAATCCTGATGCTGATAAAGTCAATGGAACTGCGTAAATCGATGGAATTGATTGACAGCAACGATGCCTCCCTATCCATCTGTTCCGGCGAAAACCCAATGGAAAATACAATGAATATGTTAAACGACATCCGCAAATTTTGCAGCGAGCGGGAACAGGAACAGATTGACCTGGTAATGAATGTATTTTCGATGTTTACCACTTATGAAACGATGTTTTCTTGACCATGCACCTCTTTTGTTTTTGGCACATCTATGTGAAAATGCCATATGCTAATAGTATCCACCAAATTAGTATTATCAAATCCAGGGAGGCTTTATGAATTTTGATCAAATATTCAATGCACAAAATACCAACGGGATTGCGCCGGAAAAACTTGCATTTTTAAAGGCAATGGCCGCGCGCCAGTCCGGCGGCAATGCAAACGATATGATGGCCGCACTTATGTCAGCTTCAAATTCTGCACAAAAACAAGGGATTTCGTTTAGCGAACCGGAACGCGATATGATGTTGGAAATTTTGTTAAAAAATTTATCGCCCCAGGAAGAAAAAAAGGCACGCAGTATGATACAGATGATTAAACAGATTAAAAAATAGCAAGCATTCTGCTAAACGGTTGCTGGCACTGTACGAACCCGGGATGGGCCGCCATCTGGGGCGGCCAATCCCAGGTTTTTAGCATCCATATACCCAAATTCCAGAATGGCTTGTGAAAGAACTGGATATTTCACTTTTTTCTTGACGCGCCTATATCGCAGTGCTATACTATATATCGAAGTACAATATATCGCAATGCTATACTTTAGATTGAAGTACGGTATATCGCAGTGTAAAGTGGGGTGGTAGACATGGATAGCCATATTAGAAAAGTATATGTGCCAATGACCGAAACCGGTTTTTATATTTTGCTGTGTTTAAGGGAAGAAGCGCACGGATACAGTATAGTAAAAAAGACAGAACAGCTAACGCATGGAGAAATTAAAATCAGCCCCGGAACATTGTATGGAAGCCTATCAAAAATGGAAAAAGATGGTTTGATCCGGTTTGTACGGGAAGATGAAAACCGCAAAACCTACTGCATTACAGAGCTTGGAACACAAGTACTCGCGTTAGAAATGAAGCGGATCGAGCGTTTATACAAAAGTATGATGGAGGCAAGGTAATATGGGCAATACAAAAACAGAAATCCGTTTTTTTACGGTCCCTCAATGGAAAAAAGAAGAAAACTATTTAAGGGGGCAACATAAAAACGGCTGGGAATTTGTCTGTGTAAATGGATTTTGCCTGTACCACTTTCGAAAATGTGAACCAAAAGATGTGGTCTATCAATTAGACTATAATCCAGACAGCATTTCCCATAAAAACGAATATGTACAGATGTTTTGCGACTGCGGCTGGGAATATATGCAAAATTATGCGGGCTACAGTTATTTTCGCAAAGCGGCCTGCGATATGGACGGAAAAGAGGAAGGGATTTTCTGCGACGATGCTTCCCGCCTCGATATGATGAAACGGGTATTCAAGGGGCGTATGATACCGCTTGTGCTAATTTTCTTTTTGGTGGTCATCCCGCAGATGGTTATGCAAAGCCAAGTCCATACGGCCTTTAACCAGGGCTTGCTGGCGGTTTTTTGCATAATGTTTGTATTATATCTGGCGACGTTCCTATTATTTGCGGTTCCGTTTTGGAACTATTATAAGTCGGCCCATAAGAAATAGCATCGCCCAACATATCCCACAGGCCCAGCTCAACCGTTGCGGTAAAATGCCGCGGATTTGCCATGAAATTACTATAAAATTGCCATAAATAGAAAATGAAAATTCTATTTATGGCAATCGTTTTTTATTCTTCCTGTTCCTGTTCCAGTTCTTGTCCTTGCACGTCTACTGCACCATCGCAATAGAGGTTTTCCAACATTGGGTTCATACTAACGTCAAGTGTCGTTAAGCTGTTTGTATTGCACAGCAATATGGTAAGCCCTCCGTTTGCGCTGACATCCAAGCTTTCCAGCATATTTTGGGAACAGTCCAATGCCTGCAGTGCGGTATTTACGCTAAGGTCCAGGCTTTGGATATGGTTGGCAGAACACTCCAGCACTTCCAGTTCCGTATTTGCGCTGACATCCAGCGCTTCCAGTTCATTCGATGAGCAGTTGAAAACCTTTAACGCCAGGTTGGCGCTTATATCAAGCTCCTGTAAGCGGTTCCCTTCGCAAGAGAACTCGGCCAGGCTTTCATTAGACTGTATATCGATTTCAGAAAGCTGGTTGCCTGCACATTTAAAATCTACAAGCAAAGGATTGGCGCTGACGTCCAGCGTTTTTAACTCATTGGCATTGCAGTATAGCACCTGCAGCTGCCCATTTTCGCTGACGTTTAAGCTGGACAGCTGGTTCTCGGAGCAATCCAGGCTTTCCAATGCGGTATTTTTCTTGATGTTTAGGCTGGAAATCCGGTTGCCAAAACAGCTTAATGACTGCAACGCCTGGTTCTTTTTTACATCCAGGCTGGACAGCTTATTTTTATGGCAGGACAGCTGTGCCAAAGCAGCTGTACCGCTGACGTTTAGGCTGGACAGCACATTATAGGAACAGTCCAGCTCTTCCAATGCCTGGCTGCTGCCCGCATTCAGGCTTTTTAAGCTGTTGTAGGAACAATACAGCCCTTCCAGGGCATTGGCGCCTTTTACAGTCAGTTTGGTAAGTTCATTGGAAGCACAGCGTAATATACGCAGTGCCTTATTCTTGCTTACCGAAAGGCTTTCCAGCTGGTTCGCGCTGCAGTCTAATTCCTGCAATGCGGCATTTCTGGATATATCCAGGCTGGACAATTTGTTGGCACTGCAGTTTAGCGTTGCAAGCGCCTGGTTGCCGGATACATCCAGGCTGGTTAACTGGTTTTGGCTAACGTCCAGTGTGTCCAGCTGCGTAAAGCCGCCAAACGAGAGCTCCCCTTTTAATGCTGCCCCAGGCCAGCAGATTCCCGTCAGCCTGCGTTCTTGTCCGGCATCTGTCCATATATACTGGCTTTTGTCGTCCATATCTTCGCTGACGTTTGCCCCGGCAGCCATCTGTGCCTGGATCAGCTGTCCTAGTGCGGCTTCGTCTTCCTGGTTATTTTCAAGCTGGTTTACTACCCGTATAGTACAGGACGCCTTCCCGCCCTTCTGCAAAGAAACGGTAACCTTGGCCGTACCCTTTCGGATGGCTTTGGCTGTACCATAAGCATTCACGGATACGGTTGCAGGCTTGCTGCTTTTCCAGGTTATTTTTTTCCCTTTTAAAAGTTTCCCGCCAGCCGATGCCTGCAGCTTTAATGTCTTTCCTTTTACCAGCGTATAAGCGTTGTAATTTAAAACGATGTCCGCCTGTTTTTTTGCTGCAGCCGCTATGGTGCCGGATGGTGCTGTATACGCCCCGGCTGATGCGGCAAACAGGACAGCTGCAGACAGGACAGCCAGCCGCGTTTGGGCTGGGCCTTTCTTTCGGTGGTTGGTTTGGCCATACTTATCGTCGTTATCATTCATCGTTTTCCCTCCCGTCAATTTCAGGCACCTGCCCGCAGGGGCTTTGGTTGCTTGGCAGGTTATTTCTGCACAAGGTTTACGATACGTCCCGGCACATAGATTTCTTTTACCACTGTGCCCGTCAGCTTATCCGCTACGGCTTCTTTTGCCTGGGCAATGGCATCTTCCTTTTTGGCGTCTTTTTGGATCATGACGGTTGCCTTGACCTTGCCATTGACCTGTACGGCAATTTCCACCGTATCTTCTACCGTTTTTGCCTCGTCATAAGACGGCCACTTTTGCTGGTAGATATATCCGCCGTACCCCATCGTTTCCCATAATTCTTCTGTGATATGAGGCGCTACTGGGTTTAACAGCAGCAAAAGCGTGCGGTATTCATCCCTTGTCAGGCTGTTTTGGTGGTAAAATTCATTAATAAGCGCCATCAAAGCGGCAATGGCCGTATTGTATTTTAAGTGTTCAAAATCGTTGCTGACTTTCTTAACCGCCTGGTGCATTTTTGTTTCCAGACCTTTGGAATAGCCCTCATCTGGGGTTACCAGGTCTTGGAGTTTCCACACCCTTTCCAAAAACCGGCGGCACCCTTTTACGCCGTCTTCTGACCAGGAAGCGGCAAGTTCAAATGCGCCGATAAACATTTCATAGGTACGCAGCGTATCCGCTCCGTAATCCCTTACAATATCGTCTGGGTTTACCACATTGCCCCTGGATTTTGACATCTTTTCCCCGTTTTCCCCAAGGATCATGCCATGTGACGTCCGTTTTTGGTATGGCTCCGGGCATGGCACCAGTTTCTGGTCGTATAAAAACCTGTGCCAGAAACGCGAATACAAAAGGTGCAGCGTCGTATGCTCCATACCGCCGTTATACCAGTCTACCGGCATCCAATAATCCAGCGCTTCTTTCCCGGCAAGCGCCTCTTTGTTTTTCGGGTCTGTATAACGCAGGAAATACCAGGAAGACCCCGCCCACTGCGGCATCGTGTCCGTTTCGCGTTTGGCCGGGCCGCCGCAGCATGGGCAAACCGTATTAACCCAGTCTTCCATTGTTGCCAGTGGGGATTCCCCATTATCGGTCGGCAAATAGCTGTCTACCTCCGGCAGCTCTAACGGCAGCTCGCTTTCGTCTACCGCTACGAAACCGCATTTATCGCAGTAGACGACCGGAATCGGTTCCCCCCAGTAACGCTGGCGTGAAAATACCCAGTCCCTCAATTTATAATTTGTCTTGGCTTCCCCAATCTTTTTTTCTTCCAAAAAGGCGATCATTTCCTTCTGGGCCTCTTTGACATCCAATCCATTGATAAAATCTGAATTAATAATAACGCCCGTCGCTACGTCCGTAAAGGCAGACTTGGAAATATCGGCTTCTTTTCCATTTTGGGACACGACCTGGATCTTCGGCAGCCCAAATTTTTCGGCAAATTCCCAGTCCCTTTGGTCATGGGCCGGTACTGCCATAATAGCGCCTGTCCCGTAAGACATTAACACATAGTCAGAAATCCAAACAGGGATTTCCTTGCCGTTAACCGGATTGACCGCTGTAAGCCCGTCGATGCAGACACCGGTTTTTTCCTTGGCAAGCTCTGCCCGTTCAAAATCGGACTTATGCGCTGCCTGATCGCGGTATGCCTGGATGTCGTCCCAATTTTTTAATTCTGCTTTATATTTATCAATGATCGGGTGTTCCGGTGAAACAACCATATACGTAACGCCGAATAACGTATCGCACCGGGTCGTATAAATGCGTAGCTTCTCTTCTTTTCCTTTTATCACAAAATCCACTTCTGCGCCCTGTGATTTGCCAATCCAGTTTTTTTGCTGTACTTTTACACGTTCGATATAATCGACATCCTGCAATCCTTCAATCAGCTTTTCCGCATAATCGGTAATTTTCAGCATCCATTCGCTTTTGACTTTGCGCACAACCGGAGCGCCGCAGCGTTCGCAGGCGCCGTTTACGACTTCTTCATTGGCAAGCCCTACTTTACAGCTCGTACACCAGTTGATCGGCATTTCTTTTTTATATGCAAGCCCTGCCTGGAACAGTTTTAAGAAAATCCATTGGGTCCATTTATAATAATCCGGGTCGGTCGTATTTACTTCCCGTTCCCAGTCAAAGGAATAGCCCAGTGCATGGAGCTGTTCTTTAAAACGGATGATATTTTCTTTGGTTACGGTTTTTGGATGTATTTTGTTTTTGATGGCAAAGTTTTCCGTAGGCAGGCCAAATGCATCCCACCCCATTGGGAACAAGACATTATAGCCTTGCATCCGCCGCTTGCGCGCGACGATGTCCAGCGCCGTATAGGGCCTTGGATGGCCTACATGGAGCCCCTGCCCGGACGGATAGGGGAACTCTACCAATGCATAATATTTTGGCTTGGAATAATCATCGGATGCGGCAAATGCCTGGTTGTCATCCCATACTTTCTGCCATTTTTTTTCAATCACTTTGTGGTTATATACCTGTGCCATGTTATCCTCCATCTAATGGTGCTATTTCGTTCAAAGCATTTCCGGCATGGATGCCGTAATTACTTAAATTCTACCATATCAGATGTATTTGTCAATAAAATCATTGTGGGGGCAAAGCTTTGCGGTGGGGGCAGGACGCCAGCCCACCGCCCCCTCCCCACATACCACCTAAAAAGAATCCAGCGGCACCGCAACCATATGGTCCAACGGCGCAAGCGCCCTCCCTTTTCCGTCGATCCCTTCCATATATTTTTGTGCTCCAGATTCAAACAAAACAACCAGCTCCTTCCCTGCAATGGCCAATTCTTCGGAACATGGCGGCATTTCTACGCATTCCGCAGGGCGTTCCGGATGCTTGCTCAGGGCATAGGCGGATTCATAGACCTTGATATAGGACGATTTGCTGCGTCCAAAGGAAGTACTTAGGTATACATGCCCGTCGTCATCGAAAGCAACGCCCTGCACCTTGTCTGGAATCGCAAACTCCTCCCCTTCGGCCAATGTCCCGTTGTCATAGCGGTATGTGCGCATGACGGATTTAAAAAATTTCGTATGTGTCGCAACCCATAATTTCCCACCAAAAAAGGTAATGCAGGATGGGGAATTGGATACCCGGTATTCTTCCCGCCCTTTTGGCAGCTCTACAATCTGGCGTGGTTTTTGCCTGGCGATTTCTTTGACCAGTGCATAGTCCAGCCGTTCAATGGTCCTGGAATGGCAAATCCACAGGTTCTCTCCGTCGTAGGCAATACCGCCAAGGTGGCTGTCCGCTTTCATAGAAATGGTAGCCAGGTATTCCCCGCTTGTGCGTCCAAACACATATAAAGACCCCTGCGTATCCCAGCTCCCGGTACTGTAGGCGGTCACCATAATGAAATCTTCGGAAATGCAAAGCCCTTGCGGGCATTGGTCAATGCTTTCTATTTTGCGGGCAATATAGTCCATAAACCGGGTGTTTGGCATACCTGGTATGTTTAAATTATCCAAAATCCGGTAATTCATATTGGATAGCTTTTTTTCTGGCATCCTGGTCAGGCTGCCGGATACATAGGAATACAGTTGGATATTGGTAGAATTGGATATTTTTTTTGTCCATTTGGCAAAGAGGATCCGGTTGCCGCCGGAACAGTCGGTAATTTCTGATACCGGATGTTTATAGCGGCTGTCCAGATACCAGCCTGCAAAATTGTACCCTTCGCGCTGCGCTGGCATAAGTTTGACCGGCAGGAGCTGCTCATAATAGACATCCGGGTTTAAGTAATGGTTTTCACCTAGATTTAAATTATAGATAATATCATATACGGGTATGCTGCTGTTGACATTTTGCCGTTCGTTTAAAACCGAAGCGGTATCAAAAGCAAGAGAAAACGGACGTTCCATGGCGCCCTGCGGTTTTGCCAGCTGCGGCTGTTCGAGCAGTAGGGTGACCACCAGCAGGATGCAAAGCATTGCACGCGCCATTTTCATCCGGTTCCTCTCCTTTCCCTTGCCCCAAATAAGGCTATTTATTCTTCAATATTCACAAGCTTATTTGCCCTTGCTTCAATTTCATTTTTCTGTACATCATCCGGCGCCTGTTCGTAGCGGTTGAATTCGTACCGGAACGTACCCTCGCCGCCAGTGATCGAACGCAGGATTGTATTGTACCCATCTAATTCCGTATATGGAATATCTGCGGTAATTTCCTGTTTCCCGCCTTCTACCGGGTTCATGCCAAGCACACGTGCGCGCCGTTTATTCAGGTCGCCCATAATATCACCCGTAAATTTATCCGATGCGGTAACGGTGATCGATGCAATCGGCTCCAGCAGCACTGGCGATGCCTGCAGGAAACCTTTTTTAAACGCCTGCGCCGCGGCTACTTTAAATGCCATTTCGGAGGAATCCACCGGATGGTAAGACCCGTCATACAGGTTTGCCTTAATGCCTACGACCGGATAAGCTGCCAGCGGGCCGCTCTTTACCGAATCCTGGATCCCTTTTTCAACTGCAGGGAAATAGTTTTTCGGCACAGAACCGCCTACTACTGTCTGTGAAAATTCATAGGCCTCTTCCAGGTTCCCAGACGGCTCAAAGGTCATCTTTACATGGCCATACTGCCCGTGGCCACCGGACTGTTTCTTATATTTATATTCAACATCTGCTTTTTTGCGGATTGTTTCACGGAATGCAACCTTTGCTTTCCCTAATTCAATTTCCACTTTATATTTGGATGCCAGCTTGCTGACCACAATATCCAGCTGCTGTTCGCCAATGCCATACAGCAGTGTCTGGGAATTGACACTGTCATTTACGACTTTCAACGTTAAATCTTCGTGGGTCAGTTTGGACAATGCCTGGGACGCTTTGTCTACGTCCGCTTTATTTTTCACCTTATACCGTTTGCAGGTATATGGGGTGGACAGCGTAGTACGGATATATAAGATCGGGTTTGCCTTGGTAGAAAGCGAATCCGTCGTCCGCGCATTGGTCAGTTTTGCAAGTGCGCCAATATCGCCGGCATGCAGTTCTTTGACTTCTTCTGCCTTTGCACCCCTCATAACATAGAGTTTCCCAATTTTCTCTTCCGTATCCCTGTGATAATTTAACAGCACATCGTCTGTTTTCAACACGCCGGAATTTACCTTAATCAAAGAATATTTGCCAATAAATGGATCTTGGATTGTCTTAAATATGTATGCAGACTTTGGCTTGGAAAAATCATAGTCGGCTTGATACACTTCATTTGTCGTCGCATTAATGCCCGCACATGTCCGTTTATCCGGGCTTGGAAAATACTTAATAATATCATCCAGCAGCGTATATACCCCCTGTGCAAGTATGCAGGAACCCATCGATACTGGTACGATGCTGCCGTCTAAAACATTGACGCGCAGCGCTTGGCGGATTTCATTTTCCGAAAATTCTTCGCCGCCAAAATATCGGTCCATAAATTCCTCGCTGGTTTCTGCAACGGATTCGATTAGGGCTTCCCGGCACA
Source organism: uncultured Eubacterium sp. (assembly GCA_947089855.1). GTDB lineage: Bacteria > Bacillota > Clostridia > Lachnospirales > Lachnospiraceae > Eubacterium_J. The sequence continues at coordinate 91,194 of CAMUML010000003.1, read as the reverse complement.
GCTCCAGGTTTGCAACCGAGTATTCCGGCATATCCATTGGGACAACCTGGCCTTTGTCGTTCCAGCGGTTTGCCGTCTGTGCAACGACATTGACATAGCCGACAAATTTCTCATTTTCACGGATCGGCAGATGGAACGGCGCAATCTTTTTGCCGTATAGCTCCTGTAGGTCGGCAACGACCTGGCGGAAGCTGGCATTGTCTATATCCATATCCGTTACAAAGAACATACGCGGCAGCTTATACCGTTCGCACAGTTCCCATGCCTTTTTTGTGCCAACTTCAATACCGGCTTTTCCGCTGACTACAATGATCGCTGCATCTGCTACGCTGGCAGCTTCTTCTGCTTCCCCTACAAAGTCAAAATAACCAGGTGTATCTAAAATATTAACCTTTGTATTCTCCCATATAATCGGGACGATCGACGTCTGGATGGAAAAAGAGCGTTTGACCTCTTCTTTATCAAAATCGCTGACAGTATTGCCGTCGCTGATCTTACCCATGCGGTTTGTCTGGCCTGACAGATACGCCATCGCTTCCACAAGGCTTGTCTTCCCTGCGCCGCCATGCCCGAAAAGCGCTACGTTACGTATCCTGTCTGTTGTGAAAACCTCCATAAATGAATTTACCTCCTGCTGTTTTATTTGTTTTTCGCAAACACTATATTAATTTTACCAAAATTCATAGGCAATTACAACAATTATTTCACATCTATTTGTGAAAAGATGGACACAATATACAATTAAGGGAACTTATTGACTTTCTTACTAAAAATTATTAAAATGTTACCGGAACCCGTAAGAAAATACAGCCGTCCAAACAGGCAGGAAACGCGTTACTATTCACGGCCTGGGGCCGCACACAGTAACAATTCGGGGCGATATTGAAAGTTTGCTCCGCAAAACCGCCCCCCCCACTCCTGAATCATGTTCTCACGGAATGCGCAGCTTATGCGCATTCCTGGCACGTGAATAGTAACGGAACCGCAACTGCCGATACGAATGGAGAATGTTATATGGACATAAACATAAACAAAATCGGATATATCGGGCTTGGCCTAATCGGCGGGTCAATTGCAAAAACAATCCGGCGCATCTACCCGCATATAAAGCAATATGCCATTTGCCGCAGCTTATCCACCATTACACAGGCTTATACAGCTGGCGTCATTGAAAACGGCACGGCGCTGGAGCTGGAAGCGTTTTCGGATATGGATTATATTTTCCTTTGTACGCCAGTACAGCAAAACATTGGCTACTTGGAAAAACTGCGTGGCATCATTTCCGAACATACGGTGGTTACCGATGTCGGCAGCGTAAAAGGCGACATCCACCGTGCTGTGGTGCAGCTTGGTATGGAGCAAAATTTTATCGGCGGGCACCCAATGGCAGGTTCTGAAAAAACAGGGTTTGCCGCCGCTACCCCTTACCTGCTGGAAAATGCCTACTATGTCATTACCCCAACTGCCAAAACCAGCCCACAGCAGACAGAACGGTTCCGCAGCCTAGCCACAGGGCTTGGGGCAATCCCGCTGGTTTTGGACTATGAAACGCATGACCTTGCAACTGCTTCGATCAGCCACCTGCCGCATGTAATGGCATACAGCCTGGTCAACCTGGTCAAAGAAGTGGACGATGCCCAGGAAACGATGAAGGCCATTGCAGCCGGCGGTTTCCGTGATATGACTAGGATCGCAGCTTCTTCCCCGGTAATGTGGCAGGAAATCTGCCTGTCTAATAAACGCCAGCTATTAAAACTAATGGATTTATACAGCGGGCAGCTTGCAAAACTGCGCAGCTATATCGAAAAAGAAGATAAAGAAGGGCTTATGGATTATTTTACCAAGGCTAAAAATTACCGGGATTCGCTGACGGTACGCCAGTCTGGGCCGATGCAGCCGGCGTATGGGCTGTATTGTGATTTGATCGATGAGGTAGGCGGGATTGCTACGATTGCTACGTTGCTTGCAAGCAATGGGATCAATATTAAAAATATTGGTATTTTGCATAACCGTGAATTTGAGGATGGCGTGCTGCATATGGAGTTATATGACCAGCGGTCATTGGATACTGCGGTTGCTTTGCTGGAAAAATACCATTATAGTGTTTACCGGCGGTAATGTGTAGGGGAGGACGCCGGAGGAGGGGGCGTTGGGCTGGCTTCCTGCTCCTACTCCAGAATGTTAAGAAGCCCTAAGTATTCTGCATTTAGGCAGTGATACCGGACGGACGCGGCACCTTGTCCGCCCTGGCTTACGCCAGCAGCTACAGCTGCCGCTTCGGCTTCGCCGCCTGTTTTCCTTGCAGAATACTAAGGGATTCTAAACATTCTTCCAACGTCGCAGGAAGCCAGCCCAACGCCCCCTCCTCCGGCTGGTTTTCTCAGGCTTTACGTAAATTGCAGGATACACTGTCTTGTTATCGCCGTAAGGGATTGTTAAACAGAAATATAAGAATACCATTGATTAAAAAAGCAAATTTAGAATTGCATTCATTAAAAAAGCAAAATTTAAAATTTCATTCATTGAAAAAAATTATAAAACAATACGAATCAGAAAGGAGATACAGCTATGTTTATCTATCCCGCACATTCCCTTAAAGGGGAAGTAACCGTCCCTGGGGATAAATCGATTTCCCACCGCAGCGTTATGTTTGGCGCGATAGCGGATGGGGCAACGGAAGTAACGCATTTTTTGGAGGGGGCTGACTGCCTGTCTACGATTGCCTGTTTCCGCAGGCTGGGGGTTGATATTGAACAAAGGCAGGGGCGTATTTATATACATGGAAATGGGCTGCATGGCTTAAAACCGGCGGCTGGCGTGCTGGATGCCGGTAATAGCGGGACGACGGTGCGGCTGGTTTCCGGGATTCTGGCTGGACAGCCGTTTCCATCTATTTTAACGGGGGATGCTTCGATTCAAAAGCGGCCGATGAAACGTATTATTACACCGCTACGGGAAATGGGTGCAGACATTGCCGGGAATAACGGGACCGATTGTGCGCCGCTGCATATTGAAGGGAAGCCTCTGCGCGGCATCCAATATCAATCGCCGGTTTCTTCGGCGCAGGTCAAGTCGTGCATCCTGCTTGCCGGGCTTTATGCAGATGGGCCAACTTGTGTCACAGAGCCTTCGTTGTCCAGGAACCATACGGAATTAATGCTTTCCTCGTTTGGCGCCCGTTTGTTAAGCCAGGATACATCGGTTACCATTTGGCCAAATCCAAAGCTTGTTGGCCAAAAAATCGAAGTGCCGGGTGATATTTCTTCGGCTGCTTATTTTATTGCCGCGGGGCTGCTTGTGCCAAATTCAGAAATCTTAATCCGCAATGTCGGCATTAACCCGACCCGTGATGGCATGCTGCGGGCTGCTGAAGCTATGAATGCATCGGTAACTAAATTAAATGTACATATTATATCAGGGGAACCTGTCTGCGACCTGCTGGTAAAATCTAGCAGTTTGATCGGGACTGAAATCGGGGGCAGCCTGGTGCCGGCCTTGATTGACGAAATTCCAATCCTGGCAGTGATGGCTGCATTTGCCGAAGGCACTACTGTAATTAAAGATGCTGCGGAATTAAAAGTTAAAGAATCTGACCGTATCCAGGCGGTTGTGCGTAACTTAAAGGCGATGGGCGCTGAGATTGAAGCTACGGACGACGGCATGGTAATATATGGCGGCAAGCCGCTGCATTGCGCGACGGTCCATCCTTATGCTGACCATAGGATCGCAATGTCGTTTGCGGTTGCTGCATTGTGTGCGGAAGGCGGGGCTGAAATTGAGGATGCTGAATGTGTAGATATTTCTTATCCGGGGTTTTACCAGGATTTGGATGCTTTGATATGCCGATAGGATGGCTGGCAGCTGGAAAGATGCCGGTTGGGTGGGCGGTAGGCTGGAGTACGGGCCAAAAGCCAGCCCACCGGCCCATCTTCCGGCGTCCCCATAGCAAAAAAACACAACAGCAGTTAACCAGATTAGGAATACTGTGCAATCGCTTCTTCAATCCGCCTTTTCACCATCTTCGCAATCTCCATTGTCTTCATGCCCCGATACTCTTCGTATAAAATCGGCTTTAAAAAATGCACCTGGACAGTTACCGGCTTCATACTCATTCCATGAAAGACCTTATAGGAATCAATCAGCGCCACCGGCACAACCGGCGCTTTTGCCATTGTCGCGCTCTTAAAACTGCCGGGTTTAAAATCCGTGACCTGGTTTTGCGTATTGCGTTCATAGCCGCCTTCCGGAAATAAAATATAGCGTTTGCCCTCTTTTACTTCGTTTGCCACTTCTTTAATCACAGTCAAAGCCTGCCGCACGTCTGCTTTGTCCAGGCGCTTTCCTTGGATTAGGTCTATAAATTCGCGCACAAGGATCGACTTTGATTTTTGGATGTCCATAACAAGGGAGCATGGCCTTTCATGGCTGGCGATAATAGCCAGGGCGTCGTATTTGCCCTGATGGTTGGGGTACATAATATACCCGCCTTCGTCCGGCAGGTTTTCCTGCCCGTAACAGACCGTGGTAATCCTGCCTGTGCTGCACATAATGCGGATGGCGTGCTGGTCTAATTCGTAACGCTGCTTTTCTGAAAATTTTTGTGAATGGTCTGCTTCGTAGCGCATCCTGGTAATCATATACGGCGCACGGAACAGGTTCATAATAATCACATAAAAAAACCTTAACATAATCTTTTCACCATCCAGTATTATAACGGACTTATGTACGAAATTCAAGCAAAGAATACAGGCAGGCAAGAGAATTTTTGAACAAATATTCTGAATACACGTTTGCATTTTAACTAAAGGTATGATACAATGAAAACTGTGAATCGGACGCACGGTTTGATTCCGTAACCGAAATCTTACAGGAGGTGTGTATTTATGGCATATGGGAAAATTACTGCGAAACAACGGGAAATCTTAGAACATATCAAAAATGAAATTGTAAATAAGGGCTATCCCCCTGCGGTGCGTGAAATCTGCGAGGCAGTCAACTTGAAGTCTACGTCTTCTGTCCACGCCCATTTGGAAACGCTGGAAAAAAACGGATATATCCGTAGAAACCCGACGAAACCCAGGGCAATTGAAATCATTGATGAGAATTTTACAATGGCAAAACGTGAGGTTGTCAATGTACCGATGATCGGAAGCGTCGCTGCCGGGCAGCCAATCCTTGCTGTTGAAAATATCGAAGCCTATTTCCCAATTCCAGCTGAGATGATGCCAAACCATAAATCATTTATGTTAAAAGTAAAAGGGGACAGTATGGTAAACGCCGGTATTTTGGATGGCGACCAGGTACTGGTACAGCAGCAGCCTACTGCAGAAAACGGGGATATTGTAGTGGCACTGGTAGAAGATTCTGCCACCGTAAAGACCTTTTATAAAGAAACCGGCTATATCCGCTTACAGCCGGAAAATGATGCATTGGAGCCGATCATCGTGGAAAAATGTACGATCCTTGGCAAAGTATTTGGCGTATTCCGGCTGTTTTCCCAATAACGTAGGTATGTCTGCACGCAAACTATTGGAAACGCGTGCAGACAGGGATTTCGGGCAATGCAGGGCAAGCTGCCTTTTGCAGCTGCAAGGTGTTTAATCATCTTCCAGTTCCGATACGTCCATAAATTTCCCATCGCCCCATATCCGTTCCAGGTCATAGAACAGCCGGTCTTCTTTGGAAAATACATGGACGATAATATCGCCAAAATCCAGCAGCATCCAGCTTGAGTTACGGTTGCCTTCCACCTGTTTCAATGGTACGTCTGCTTTGAGCAATGCCTCTTCTACCGCATCGCACATAGCTTCGATCTGATGCTGGTTCGCACCGTCCGCGATCACAAAATAATCGGCCAGGACAGAAATCCCGCTAATATCGATCGCCTTTATGTCAGATGCTTTTTTTTCGGATAATGCTTCGTAGGCAAGCTTTGCCATTTGTTTGCTGCTAATACTCATACGGCTAAATTCCTCCTATTTTTATAATATTCATACGTAACGGCTGTCATAGGGTCAACTGCGCCTGGTTTTTCATTTAGGTAATGCAGGGTATCGAATAGGATTTTTTCTACGGTTTGCTCTAGGCTGCAAAAAGCCATTTCACGTATCTGCGGCAGGTTTTGCGCCTTGTCGCGGCCTGGTTCAATATAATCTGCCACAAAAAGGATCATATCGAGCGTCCCCATTGCCGGCTCGCCGGTTGTGTGTACAGCGATTGCATGGAGGATTTCCTCGTCTTTTACATCGTATTTTTTCTTCGCAATCAAGGCGCCGACTTTTGCGTGCAGCAGGAACGGGTTTTCACGCTCAATATCTGTAACTTCGATATGGTGTTTCTTACACAGCTCCAGCTTTTTTTCATTCGGGATACTTTTGGCACAGTCATGGAGCAGTCCGGCAAGCATTGCCTTATCTACGTCATAACGGTATGCCATTGCTAGGGAAGCCGCTGTATACATCACACCAAGTGTATGCTGGTAACGGTCTTTATTGATATAATTTTGTAGCTTTTTCTCATACTTTTCCAAATCTTTCATGTTCATCTGCCTTCAACCATCCCTAAATTTTTATCTGCCATAAATATTGTTCAAATATGCTTCTACTGCCTGTGGCACAAGGTAACGGATCGAATGCCGCCCAGCCAGGCGCTGGCGGATATTGTGGGAAGATACCGAAAAATTCGGCGTATTGATAAAACCTATGCGCGTTCCATATTTTTGTTCCAGCATCTTCCGTATCGGCAGCAGTTCATTGATGTTCAAGCCGTCGCGCACAGCCGCCAAAATCGTACAAAGGCGGCTGATCTCCTGCGGGTTGCGCCAGGAATCAAAATAAGCAAGCGAATCCGCCCCCATAATAAAATACAGTTCGTCCTGCGCAAAACGTTTCTGGAAATCCTGAAGCGTCAAATACGTATAACAGATGCCTTCTTTTGTAACCTCATAATCCGAGCAGGAAAAGTGCGGGTTATCCGCAATCGCAAGCTGGAGCATTTCCATCCGTTCTTTTGCACCCAGTATCTGCCTGCTGTCTTTATGCGGCGAATTCCCCGTCGGCATAAAAATGACTTCATCCAGCTGGAACTGTTCATATGCATTTTCTGCGATCAGCAGATGGCCGTAATGGACAGGGTTAAACGTACCGCCCATCAGCCCTATTTTTCGATCATGATCCATATTTATCCCATATGCCTTTATTTCTTTTTCGTTGCTATCTTGATTTGCCCTAATCCGGCAGTTCAATCTTCGGATGTTTCTTCGATGGGCGGAACAATATAATTTTCTTTCCGATTACTTGGACGACCGTAGAACGTGTCCGCTGCGCCACTATTTCCGCCAGTTCCTTTGGGTCATCGGTACAGTTTTTTAAAATGGATACTTTGACCAGTTCCCTTTTTTCCAGTACATCGTCTACGGCCTGCGTAACTGCCGGCGTCAGGCTGGATTTCCCAATCTGGACGACTGGTTCCAGTTTCGCTGACAGCCCCTTTAAATACGCCCTTTGCCTGCTTGTTAACTCCATCCTTGCTTCCCTTTCTTACTTATAATATTCAAATTCCAGGCTGTACATGCGCACGGTATCCCCATCCTGGATGCCCATTTTTTCCAGTTCTTTTAAAATCCCCTGCTCTTTTAAAAACTTTTGAAAAAATAAAAAGCCGCGCTCCGCTTCCAGGTTCGTATAGCCAAGCATCTTTTCTATCTTTGGCCCACCGACCACATAGGCGCCGTCCTGCGGGTCGATTTCAATGTGGAACGCTTCCGTTTTCGCCTGCCTGGACAGAGGGTCAAACTCCGCTTCATAGACGACTGGTTCTTCTTGGATTTCATCCAGCAGCTTTTTAACGCCATATAACAGCTCTTTTATCCCCTGCCCGCTTACTGCTGAAATCGGGTAAACCGTAACGCCCTTTGCCTCAAACTCATCTTTCAGGCGGCTTATGGCCTCATTTTCACCTTCATATAAAACGTCGATTTTATTTGCAGCAATGACCTGCGGCTTTTCGCATAGTTTTGGGTTGTAAGCTTCCAGCTCATTGTTGATGGCATGGATGTCCGCCACTGGGTCCCGGCCCTCCACCGATGCTGCGTCTACGATATGGATAATTACCCTTGTCCGCTCAATATGCTTTAAAAATTCATGCCCAAGCCCAACCCCTTGGGATGCCCCTTCAATCAGGCCGGGTATATCTGCGATCACAAACCCTTCCCCATTGTCAAAATCCACAACGCCCAAATTTGGGTGCAGTGTTGTAAAATGGTAATTTGCTATTTTCGGCTGTGCATTCGTCACACGTGAAAGCAACGTAGATTTTCCGACATTTGGAAAGCCTACCAGCCCTACATCCGCAATGACTTTTAATTCCAGGATAACTTCCAGCTCCATTGCCTCCTGCCCTGGCTGGGCATATTTCGGCGCCTGCATCCTGGAAGTTGCAAAATGCTGGTTCCCAAGGCCGCCTTTTCCGCCTGGAAGGACGACCTGCCTGCGGTTGCTGCCGGACATATCTGCAATAATCTGGTTGGTTTCGGCATCTTTGATAATGGTCCCAGCAGGCACTTTTATAATTAAGTCGCTGCCCTTTTTTCCGTGGCAGTTTTTCTTTTGCCCTTCCCCGCCTGCCTGAGCTGCAAATTTGCGTTTATACCGGAAATCTGCCAGTGTATTGACCCCATCGTCAACGGCAAAAACTATATCGCCGCCGTTCCCGCCGTCTCCGCCGTCCGGCCCGCCGTTTGGCACATACTTTTCCCTCCGGAAGCTTACATGCCCGTCCCCGCCTTTTCCTGATTTAATAATAATTCTTGCTTGGTCGGCAAACATAACTAGCATCTCCTATATAAAAAATATATAGATGGCGATTAATTATCGCCATCTGCGCCGAGCACGGCCGCTTTGCGGCATCTACATTTTCGTGCGAGTGCGCATCCCCCGGAGGGGCTATATATCTGGCAATTATTTAATGCCAGATATATAGAAAAACAAATACCGCTGCTATTTTTCCATTAGAACTGCACCGCCATCAAAACGGTGCTGACGCACCGTATGATACAGCGTCCTGCCAATGAAAAAATATGCAGCGGTATCAGTGTCATTTGAGCTGATTATTCGTTTACTACCGGATAAACGGAAGCCTGTTTTTTACTTCTTCCTTTTCTCTCAAACCGTAAAATACCGTCTGTTAAAGCAAACAACGTATCATCGCCGCCCCTTCCGACATTTTTGCCAGGATGGATCTTTGTGCCGCGCTGCCTATAAAGGATATTGCCCGCTTTTACAAACTGCCCGTCTGCCCTCTTTGCGCCAAGCCTTTTTGATTCGGAGTCACGCCCGTTCTTTGTGGAGCCAACCCCCTTTTTATGTGCAAAATATTGAAGGTCCAGTTCAAAAACCTTATCAAACATTCCTTACACCTCCTTAACTGTCAGTATGCTATATTTTGTCCCATATTTTTGCTGAATATCCGAAAGGCCCATTGCCATCGCCTTCAGCAAAAGCTGCGCATCGTGCCCAGCACCTGCCGGATCATGGAACTGAATATCAATGAAACCCGACTTTTGGTCGGCCTTTGCATCAAATGGTTCGTCCGTAAACGCACCAATTGCATTTACCGTATTAATAACCAGCGCAGATACACCCGCACATACAATATCTTCCCCTGGCCGGGCATACTCTGCATGGCCAATACAGGAAAATCCGGTGTAGCGCCCCTGGCTGTTTTGATAAACCGTAACCTTTATCATCGGACCATTGGCTAGGCATTGATCTTTTCGATCTTTACTTCGGTAAAATGCTGCCTATGGCCTTTTTTCTTGTGATAGCCAGTTTTCCTCTTGTATTTGTACACGATAACCTTCCGGTCCCTGCCTTCTTTTATAACAGAAGCAGTAACGGTTGCATTTGCAACAGTTGGGCTGCCGATAGCCAGCTCGTCCCCACGGACAGCTAATACCTGGTCAAAGGTAATGGTCTGGCCAGCTTCTACGCCAAGCTTTTCCACTTTAATAATATCGCCCTCGGATACTTTATACTGTTTGCCACCGGTTGCAATAATTGCGTACATATGGCACCTCCTATAATCTTTACTCGCCAACTTTGGTGATGTGCCAGGCACATGCTTGGATACCTCGTTGTGCGGCATACTCATAGAGGATACCATATGTAGTGGGGATGCGTCAAGTATTTTTTGGAAATATAAAAATCTTAAAATTATTAACGTCGCATTCTTTGGCCCAGACCAAGCAGCAGGTGCTTGGTCTGGGTGTGAAAAGTAACTTATTAACGTACAATCGTATCTGCTGCATTTCATAGTTGTTGATAAAGGCCGGACGTGATATTATGATACCATAAATAGCATGCTATGGCACACCATAATTGGAAATCCCATGCCACTAGCCAAAATCGCCATCTATATATAAAAGCACGTTATGATAACAAAGAATGGAGGATATTATGGATACCAGCCTGACCAAAGGACCTGTAATGCGCTCAATGCTTCGTTTTGCCCTGCCAATGATTGTAGGGAACCTTCTTCAGCAAGGATATAATATTGCGGATACCCTGATCGTAGGGCGCTGCATCGGTGTGGACGCTTTAGCGGCAGTTGGTTCTTCTTTCACTTTAATGACTTTTTTGACTTCTATCCTGCTTGGGCTATGTATGGGCAGCGGGACTTATTTTTCGATTTTGTTTGGGAAAAATGATAGGAACGCTTTAAAAGAAGCGGCTTTTGCGGCTTTTCTTTTGATTGGCGGCGTTGCTTTGCTGTTAAATGTAGCTGTTTTTGCCTGCCTGGATGCAATACAAGGCTTTTTGCAGGTGCCGGGGCAGGTATGGGGGCTTATGCGGGAATATTTGGCGGTTATTTTTTATGGGATTGCCGCTTCTTTTGTTTATAATTTTTTTGCCTGCCTGCTGCGTGCGGTCGGCAATTCCGTTGTGCCGCTTGTTTTTTTGTCTATTTCCGCTTTGCTTAATATTGGGTTGGACCTTTTATTTGTAGTTGGGTTCCACTGGGGTGTCTGCGGTGCGGCATGGGCGACAGTGGCGGCACAATATGTATCTGCGGCTGGGATCGCGGTTTATGCATGGAGGGCATACCCGTTGTTTGGCAGCAGTAAGGGCAGCTGGCGCCTGCGGGCATCTTGTATATTAGAAATTGCCAGCTTTTCGGCGCTTACCTGTATGCAGCAGTCTGTGATGAACCTTGGTATCCTGCTGGTACAAGGGCTGGTCAACCGTTTTGGGCCAGCAGTGATGGCAGCGTTTGCGGCTGGTGTAAAAATTGATGCATTCGCCTATATGCCTGTGCAGGATTTTGGGAATGCATTTTCTACGTTTATTGCTCAAAACTTTGGAGCCGGCAAACAGGAACGCATCCAGGAAGGGATCAAAGGCGCCGGGGCTGCGGTGATGGCTTTTGGGATTGGCGTATCGGCTGTAGTATGGGTATTTGCAAAGCCTTTGATGCTTTTATTTATTGATGGAAGCGAAACAGGGATTTTGTACGAGGGCGTCCGCTACCTCCGTATCGAGGGCGCATTTTACTGTGGGATTGGATGCCTGTTTTTGCTGTATGGGCTTTACCGTGCGCTTGGGAAACCGTCTTTTTCTTTCGTGCTTACGATTATTTCACTTGGCACCCGGGTGGCCTTGGCCTACCTGCTTTCTGCTGTCCCTGCTATTGGCGTAACTGGAATCTGGTGGTCCGTCCCAATCGGATGGGGGCTTGCCGATGCAGCTGGCATCCTTTACTATAAAAAGTGTATGCGGCCAGCTGCCGGCAGACGTACTAGCGGTTAAAAATATTGTTCCCAGACGGTTGAATGCCTGCGGTTTCATTTTGTTGCGGCTGGATATTTGCTGCATTATTTTCCGATAGCGGGACACCCGCAGGACTATCTTCCGCCCCCTGGATGATTGCGGTATCTTCTTCCGGCAATTGGATACCGGCCATATGATCCGGTTTTCCAGATTCCTTGCTTGCCAATATTGCTGCCTGCCTTAAATGGTAAGCAAAACGGCTTGTAGTATGCAGCATATGGCCTATGCGGCCAACTACAGCCAGCCAAATGCCTGACGCTTGGTTGCTATTGGCAAACTGCCTTTCCATGCCGCCAGCATTGCTATCTGGATACTGCCCTTTTATACCACTGGCTTTTCGGCCTGGGTATGGTGTTTGCATGCTGCCGGCATTTCCGCCTTGCGGGTGTATCTGGGAGGTGCCGCTGGTGTTTTGCGCTGGCTGCTGGTTCCATTCCGGCCCTTTGCCATATGGCCAGCCTCCATACATCCCATCCTGGATATGCCTGGAATGCGGCATCCCATACAGTGGAAACGATACGGCTACTTTAAATAAGTCCCCGTCTACGGTTAATTCAAATGTACCGTCCATTAATTCGGTCAGGCTTTTGGCAATAGATATACCAAGGCCGCTGCCTTCGGTATTTCGGGAACTGTCCCCGCGTACAAACCGTTCCATAAGTTCTTCGCTGCTGATATTTAGCTGGTATTTGGAAATATTACGGAATAGAATCACAGCGCGGCCGCTGTCCTGCTCTAAATTGATATAGGCCCTTGTTAACGGTTGTGCATATTTGCATATATTGTTCATCAGGTTGTCAAATACGCGCCACAGGTGCCGGTTGTCTGCTTCAATAAAAACGGGTTCTTCTGGCTTTTTGATCTGAAGCTCTATTTGGTTTTCCATCAGTTTTTCTTCAAATTCGCCCAGGGTCTGTACCAGCATCACACCAGCATCGCATTTTTACATTATGACGCTTAGGCTTCCGGTAGAGGCTTTGGAAGCTTCCATTAAATCCTCAATTAATTTTTTTAGCCTTGCAGACTGCCGACGCAGTATTTCTAGGTATTCTGGGACAGCGCTGCTGCCTTGCTGGCCTTTTAACAGCTCTTTTTGCAGAAGGTCGATATAATTGATAATCGAAGTCAGCGGCGTTTTTATATCGTGGGATACGTTCGTAATCAGTTCGGTTTTAAAGCGTTCGCTTTTTAGCCGCTCATTGACTGCACGGTTAATTCCGGTTCCGATGTCATTTAAATATTCCCCATGTTTTTTCATCTCCCAAAACATACGGCTGGTCGTTATCCGGTAATCCAGCTGGCCAGCCGCAATTTTTTGTGCCCCTTTTTGCAGGCGGTTCATTTGCAGCAGTACAACAATGGCCAAAGGATAAACGATGATTTTTTCAAGAAACCACAGTACCAGCAAGTTTCCGTCATATGCATAGCTGGTGGACATGATCACAACATACTCAAAAAATGCAAGCATACCAAGCGTCAGCCAGGCTTTCCAAAGCAGCGTCAGGCTGCGGAGAAAGGCTGCTGCTGCTGAAAAACAAAATGCAATGCATTTGCGTACCACCCGAAGGCAAAACCTGCAAGAACGGTAAACCAATGTATTCCTCCACCATTTCCCTAATTTCACGCGTACTGCAAAGCCCATGCAAAATAAAACAGCCAGCAAAATGCTTAAGATAGACGCGCCTATTGCCAATACGGAAACCGTAATAAACCCTGACATGCCATTCCTTGCCTGGTGGATAAGGTTATCTACGCATAGCACTATGCCTCCAACCAGCATGGTCTGTACAAAGAAAAAACCTGCTGCATATAAGTCGAACGGCATCCGGTCAAACAGGCACGGATAGATGCCCTGCTGTCCTTTCCGGTGCCCTGCGGCGCTCATTAAAAAACAAAATGAGGCCAACAGCACAAAGCCGGAAAGGACCATAACTACAATGGCTGGGTAACGCATCTGGTAAGCCAGGTTTATAATGGAGCGCATCTGCACATACATATCGCCGTCCTGGATAGGCAAACCCCCGGAAACCGGATCTCCGACATAGGATACCACATAGTAATGTTCCGTATCGGGTTTATGCTGTTTTAAAGCATAAATATGGGATGCGTCAATGCGGTCCAGCGCTTCTTCTGAGACTTCGCCCAATTCCGCCAGGCTGGCACTGTCTACAATCTGAATATCTTCAAAACGCACGACCGCCCCTGGCCCGCTTCTCGGTTCCAGTTTAACTGCTTCTGCATAGTTGTTCCAACGGTATTGGCCACTTTCCTGCTCCATATATTCCTGGAGCATCTGTGTGTCAATATCTGTAATTTCGTCTCCAAACGCATAAGCGCTATAAATATGCGCTTCAAACAGCCGCTTCCCGGAACGGACATATAAAGCCTGTGTATACCGGTCATAGTAATAGCCTTCCAACGGATATTCCTCTGTCGAATACCAAGGCTGTGTGTTTTCCATAATATAGTAGCTGTTCCAAATGTTGCTGCCATACATAAAGCCAGTCTGCCCGCCAATTTCTGCGTCAAAAAAATACAGCTGTTCTTTATCCGGAATCTGCAGCCGCCCATTTGCCTTTCCTTTACGGGATATACTTACAAAATCCCCGCCGATATAGCTGGATGCATCGTATAGGTCTACCTTATCAATATCATCCGTTTTTACAACCCCATAGTGGAAATTTGACTGGGCCAATTCCTGTGCATGAAAATCGTCCTGATAGCCGGAAAGTGCCACTACGGAATATTTCCTGCTCACTTCCTGAAATGCAGCTTCCATCATTTCTTCTTTGGAAAGCTGGTAAAACATGCCGCTGTCCAGCGCAACCATCCCTGCAACCCCTAAGGCAGACAGGCCCGCGCTAATGACTGCCAGGATAATTGCCAATATTTTCGCAGAAGTACCTGCTTTAAACTGTCCCATTTTATTTATCCCCCTCCATTTTATAACCACGCCCCCAGACAACTTTTAAAAAACGCGGCTGTGCTGGGTCATACTCTATTTTTTCACGCAGGTGGCGGATATGGACGGCAACGGTATTTTCTGTACCAAAGGAAACGTCTTTCCAGACTTGTGTATAGATTTCATTTGGAGAAAATACCTGCCCCGGATGTTCCATTAGCAATTTCAATATATCATACTCGGTACGTGTGAGTGCAACGGCTTCCCCATCCAGGGTTACCTCTTTTGACTTGTCGTCCAGCTCAATGCCTCCTATGCACAGTTTATCAGTATCGTGCTGTCTGCCGCCGCCGAGCTGCATATAACGGCGCAGCTGCGATTTTACCCGTGCCTGCAGTTCCACTGGGTTAAACGGCTTTGTCACATAGTCGTCGGCACCGACGGTAAGCCCTAATACTTTGTCGGTATCTTCCCCTTTTGCGGTCAAAAGGATGACCGGCACATTGCTGCGTTCGCGTATTTTGACCATTGCAGAAATCCCGTCCATCTCAGGCATCATAATGTCCATCAGCACAAGGTGTATATCCTCCCGGCCAACAATCTCCAGTGCCTCCTTCCCATTATACGCTTCGAATACGGTATAGCCTTCGCTGCTTAAATAAATCCGGATCGCCGATACAATATCTTTTTCATCATCACATACCAATATATTATACATTGCTGTTCTCCCTTATGCTTTTTCCCTCCGCAGGCTTGCCGGCTTGCACAGCTGCCATCCCTTGCCGGCTAATACGCAGCAGCTGCCTGCCACTGCCGATGGCATATGGCACTGCCTGCCCTGTTATGACGAGCCAATATACTGCATGGACGTACTGGCGGTACAAATAAAAAAATTTCCGCCACCTGTATAATGATTAACTACATATACATTGTAACGGAAATTTTATGAAGTTCCAACCGGGTAAATAATTAAGACTTTTTTAATAATTTCTTTGGCCTTTTTTAACACAGCCGGCCTACCCACGCAAAAATCCACGCAGGCCGGAAATTTCTTTGGCCTTTTGGCAAATTTCTTTTGTATTGGCTTTTAAATAAAAACTTAAAGACGCCAGTTCCTTATCGGAAAAGCCTTGCGATGTTTCGATTTTACCGCCTGGTATTACGCCTTCAGCAAAATCTTTTTCCCCATTGCGTGTAAAACGGACCCGTACTATTTTTTCATTCCCTTTTTTCATAATCCCTGTATATGTCAATGATACATCTTCCATGCAGCCGACCTCCCTGTGCCTGTCTACGTACATCCTGTAATAGCATTCTTCTTTTTACCACATTTTATTTACCTACTATATCGGATAAAACCGAAAAATCCTTAGCCTTATGAATATTTTCCACATTTTCGCACATGCTTCTACTATCAATTATCCGGAGGTTAACTATGGCTGTCTATAAAGTGGAAATCTGCGGCGTAAATACTGCAAAGCTGCCTGTATTGAAAGAATCGGAAAAAGAAGCGTTATTTGAACGGATACAGCAAGGCGACCAGGAAGCCAGGGAACAGTATATCAACGGCAACCTGCGCCTTGTCCTTAGTGTGATCAAACGGTTTTCCAACCATCATGAAAATGTGGACGACCTGTTCCAAATTGGATGTATCGGCCTAATCAAATCCATTGACAATTTCGACCCTACAATGGGCGTTAAATTTTCTACCTACGCGGTACCGATGATCATTGGGGAAGTGCGCCGTTACCTGCGTGACAACAACAGTATCCGGGTATCCCGTTCCCTGCGCGACAACGCCTACAAAGCAATCCATGCCAAGGAAGTATTAACCCGTACCTCCAGCCAGGAGCCAACACTCGATGAAATCGCAAAGGAAGCCGGCCTTACGAAAGCAGAGATCGTATTTGCCCTGGACGCCATTCAAACGCCGGTCAGCCTTTACGAACCGGTCTATACAGACGGAGGCGATACGTTATATGTAATGGACCAGATTTCTGATAAGAAAAATAAAGAATCCAAATGGATCGAGTCGCTGTCTTTGTCCGATGCTATGAAACGGCTGAACGACCGGGAAAACTATATTATTAAGCTGCGTTTTTTTGAAGGCAAGACCCAAATGGAAGTAGCCGAGGAAATCCACATTTCGCAGGCACAGGTATCCCGCCTGGAAAAATC
Organism: uncultured Eubacterium sp.; assembly: GCA_947089855.1. GTDB lineage: Bacteria > Bacillota > Clostridia > Lachnospirales > Lachnospiraceae > Eubacterium_J. The sequence goes on along the minus strand of CAMUML010000003.1, from coordinate 74,289 downwards.
TGCACTGAAAAGCATGCAGAACTATTTGTCGTTGACCTAATCCTGATTTGCCAAAGGCTGCATTCAAAACGGCTACCACCTGTTGGAATAGGTGATAGCCGGATTTTGGCGTTCGGTTATCTGCTCCATTTGTCACAGAGCGCATTGATCTGGTCGGCAAATTTTGCAAGCTCTTTATTCGGCCTGCCTTCCGATTTATGGATAACGCCCAGGATCCGTTCGCCGGCAGCCAGCAGCCTTGCAAATACATTTGTAGATGCTTTGACTGCTTTCGCGCGGATTTCCCTACGCTGCCGCTGCCCTTGTTTCACCTGTACGCCGGTAAGCAGGTCAAACGTATCCCCGCTATATGGCGCCTGCGCTTCGTATCCATACGTACGTTTTAAATGTGCGGCAAATGCATCGGTTACCGTATCCTCGCCGTGTACAATAAAAAACTTCTTTGGCGGGTTTGCTTCAAATGCCCCCGCCCATTTGGCCAGCTGGCCCTGGTCTGCATGCCCGCTGATGCCTGGCAGGTTTAATATCTTTGCATTTACTTCTACTGCTTCACCAAACAGTTTTACCTGTTTTGCACCATTTAACAGGAAATTCCCAAGTGTCCCAGGGACCTGGTAGCCGACAAATACGATCGTAGAATCCTTCCTCCAAAGGTTGTGTTTTAAATGGTGCCGGATACGGCCCGCTTCACACATACCAGACGCAGATATGATCACAATCGGCTTTTTTACAAAGTTAATTGCCTTTGATTCCTCACTGGTAACAGAGGTCTTTAACCCGTCAAACCGCAATGGATTGACGCCGGACGCAATCAGCGCTTCGGCTTCTTCGTTAAAGCAGCTGCCGTTATTTTTGTGGAATACATTGGTCGCTTCCACGGACAGCGGGCTGTCTACATACACTTCAAAATCTTCAAACCCTGGCAGCAAGTGTTCCGATTTGACCCTGCGCAGGAAAAACAGCAGCTCTTGGGTACGCCCTACCGAAAAAGCCGGTATCACAACATTTCCCCCGCGGATAAAGGTTTCTTTGATCACTTCTGCAAGCGTAACCGCATAATCCGGCGGCGTGGCATGGAGCTTGTTGCCATATGTGGATTCCATAACCACATAGTCCGCGTCATGGATATACTCCGGGTCTTTGATCAGCGGCCGCGCCCCGGTCCCAATATCGCCGGAAAAAACCAGTTTCCTCGTCTCCCCTTCCTCGGTGGCCCATAGCTCAATGCTGGAAGACCCTAACAGGTGCCCTGCATCTACAAAACGCACTGCCAAGCCGTCGCAGATTTCGATCTTTGTGTCATATTCACAGGAAATAAAATGCTGCAATACCCCAACCGCATCATCCATATCATAAATCGGGGTTACTTCCGGCCGGCCCGCACGCCTTGCCTTACGGTTGCGCCACTCAGCTTCAAACATCTGGATATGCGCACTGTCCTTTAACATAATGTTGCAAAGCTCGCAGGTAGCCTTCGTAGCATAAATATGGCCACGGAACCCGCGGCTGTACAGTAATGGGAGCAGGCCGGAATGGTCAATGTGCGCGTGCGTTACAAATACATAATCGATTGAAGACGCATTGACCGGTATTTCCTGGTTTTCATACAAATCCGGGCCCTGCTCCATGCCGCAGTCAACCAGCATATTTTTTCCTGCGGACTGGATAAAATGGCAGCTGCCTGTGACTTCATGCGCTGCGCCCAAAAATTCTAACAGCATAGTACCACCTCCTTGAATTGTCTAACAATATTGTATGAAATTTCGGGGATTTTGTCAATCGCAACCCTGTTTTTATGCTAGACGCACAGCCAGTACGTTACTATTCACGGCCTGGGGGCCGCTCATAGTAACCATTCGGGTCGATATTGGAAGTTTGCTCCGCAAAATCGCCCCTCACTCCTGAATCATGTCCTCACGGAATGCGCAGTTTATGCGCATTCCTGGCCCGTGAATAGTAACGCCAGTACCATTGGAAAAGTACATAAAACTAAAGCCACCCTTCTCAACCGCCGTGCTATACGAAGGCGGGATCACCTCTACAATCCGTGAATTTGGAAAATCCCTAGTAATTTCCAGAAACACTTGGCATATTGGTAAATTCCGTTTATACTACCAGTAAATTGAGCTGGCCATACAGGGTACCTAACATACCAGCCATTATCCAAAGGAGGTAAACGGATATGAAGCAATATAACCGCATATTTGTAATTGTAATCGATTCCCTGGGGGTCGGCGCAATGGAAGATTCCGCAGATTTTGGGGATATTGGCGTCAATACACTTGGGCATATCTCCCAGTCTGTCCAGTTATTTTCCATTCCAAACCTGCAAAAATTAGGGCTTGCCAACCTTACGCCTTTAAAACAGGTACCGCCTTATGAAGTTAAGCGTGGATACTATGGCATCCTGCGTGAAAAAAGCAAAGGGAAAGACACTATGGCCGGCCATTGGGAAATGATGGGGCTGGAAGTCACAAAACCGTTCCAAACCTTTACACAAACAGGGTTCCCTCCGGAATTGATCACACAGCTGGAACAAAGGACCGGGCACAAAGTCATTGGAAATAAAAGCGCCAGCGGAACCGAAATCCTTGAGGAGCTGGCCGAAGAAGAAATTGCCACCGGACATATGATCGTCTATACTTCCGCCGATTCGGTACTGCAAATCTGCGGCAATGAAGAGACTTTTGGATTAGACGAACTCTACCGGTGCTGTAAGATCGCCCGCGAACTGACAATGAAAGAAGAATGGATGGTTGGACGCGTCATTGCCCGCCCCTACATCGGGAAAAAGAAAGGGGAATTTAAACGCACCAGCAACCGGCACGACTATGCCTTAAAGCCTTTTGGCAAAACTGCCCTGGACGCACTAAAAGCTGCCGGGCTGGATGTCCTATCGATTGGAAAGATTAATGATATTTTTGACGGGGAAGGCATTACCAAGGCATACAAATCCAAAAGTTCCGTCCACGGGATGCAGCAGGCAATAGAAACCGCAAAAACAGACTTTACAGGGCTTTGTTTTGTAAACCTGGTAGATTTTGACGCCCTTTGGGGCCACCGCAGAAACCCGCAGGGCTATGCAAAGGAACTGGAAGCCTTTGATAAAAACCTTGGAGAACTGCTAAAAATCCTGCAGCCCGACGACCTTTTGATCCTAACGGCCGACCACGGCAATGACCCTACTTATACCGGGACTGACCACACAAGGGAAAAGGTACCGTTCCTCGCCTATTCACCGTCCATGCAAGGCGCAGGCCCGCTAAAAGAAGCGGATACCTTTGCCGTAACCGGCGCTACGATTGCACAAAATTTTGGTATCGCCATGCCGGAAGGCACCATCGGGGCATCCATACTTTCAGACTTAAAGTAACCAGCCCGGCTGCCTGTTTTTATCCGCACCCAATGCCCTGCTTGGCAATGGCATTGGGTGCTTTGGTACCGGCTATTCAAAACGCACGATTTCTTTCCTTAGCCGTTTCATAATCTTTTTTTCCAGCCTGGAAATATAAGACTGCGAGATTCCAAGCAGGTCCGCCACTTCTTTTTGGGTCATTTCATTTCCTTCCGGCGTATTGTAGCCAAACCGCAGTTCTACGATCATACGTTCCCTTCCAGACAGGCGGTCTACGGCGTTGCGCAGCAGCTTTTTTTCCACTTCGGATTCCATGTCTTTTGAAATAATGTCATCTTCCGTACCCAAAATATCCGATAACAGCAGCTCATTGCCGTCCCAGTCTACATTTAATGGTTCGTCTATGGACACTTCCAGCTTTGTTTTATTGGTCCGGCGCAAATGCATTAAAATTTCGTTTTCAATACAGCGCGATGCGTAAGTTGCCAGTTTAATATTTTTGGTTGGGTTAAATGTATTGATCGCCTTGATCAGCCCTATCGTGCCAATGGAAATCAAGTCTTCCACCCCAACGCCCGTATTGTCAAATTTTTTTGCTATGTATACGACCAGGCGCAAGTTATGTTCGATCAGTAGGCTTTTTGCCTCCTCGGCCTGTTTGCCACTGCCGGAAAGTTTTTCAATACATGCATTTTCCTGCTCCGGCTCCAAAGGGGAAGGAAGTATGTCAGTCCCGCCGATATACCATATCTCCCGCTCTTGCTCTATTTGCGCCAACTGGAACCGGTAAGTAAAAGCCCCTATCATCTTACGTATCATTTGATCCGCTTTGTTCATGTCTGCCTCCTGTAGCTTTTTTGCTGGTTATGGCCACCCTGCCTTTTGCCAGGGGGCCTTTTTTCTGCCTGCCTCCAGTGCCCTGGCCTGGCAGTTCCTGTGGGTTTACGATCATCTGGTATGTTTTTTTATCAAACAATGCATGGTCTGCCAGGCCCAGCACAGCCTGCGGGCAGTCAACCTGGCATCCCCCATATACATAGCTTATTTCTTCGGCCGTTACTGCTTCCAATAGCCCATGCCGGCAGCCAAGCGATTCGTATGGAATCAGCCGTACTTTCTGCGGCAGGCCAAATGCCGCCTGGTAAGCATCCCGGTCCACCATGCTCACCTGCCTGCCCGTATATGGGTCATGCAGCAGGTTCCCGCTGTCAGAAAGCGCCTGCAAACAAAGGCTCCTGCCATTTTGCCGGATCGTTACCTGCAGGCGGCTGCGGTTCTTTATCAGGCGCCTGCACCAAAAGCCTGCGCCAAGAAGCAGTAGCGGCACTAGGGCAGCTGCCATTTTGTACGAAAAAAACCCCCTCCCTCCCGCATACAGCCATTCCATCATTCCACCTGCCAGCAGAAATGCAAAATAGCCCGTGCATAAATCCAGAAAAAAATCATTCCGGCTTTTTTCCCGGAAGCAGAAAAACAGGATCGACGGATTGAGCAAAAAATGCACAACCAGCAGGTAGGCTGCCATATCCGGACAGACGGCAAATACTATACAGCTCGCACAAGTGCCCACTGTTGCACCTGCCAATATCCGAAAAATGCCAGCCTGCTTTTTCCGGAATATTTTTACTGCCGTTAATGCTGCTAAATCCATAAAGAAATTGTTCGCTGCCAGTACGTCTAGGTATACCGCATATATATTGCCCACCTCCAGAGCGTGTGCTTCCGGCTGGCTGCCGGAAAGCCCCTGTTTTTTATTATTTTATCGGATTTGGAGGAAGAAAAATGTCAAAGAACCTATGCTGCGGCATAAAAAACTGAGGGGAATGGCCTCCCGGACGCTGCATCCACAAGCTGGGGGTTTCCGGCTATGCCGCTGCGAAATGCAGGAACCTCTAAGCATTCTGTGCCAAGTTTAACGTAGCCGGACGAACCGGGGATTGACCCGCCGTCCGTGGCGGCAATCCCCTTTTCCGGGCATCCCTGCCCGGAAATTCTGACATCGACAGAATGCTAAGAGGTTCCAGCATTTCTCCGCAAGCATATCCGGAAACCCCCAGCTTGTGGATGCGGCTGTGCAGGGTAAACGGACGGTTGTTTGCATGGCCTTCTAATTGTAGATTTTATAAATCTCCGCAAGCATAGCCAGAAACCCACAGAGCCTGGATGCAGCTGTATGTTATCTATGAAGCGGCTTGCATCCTAACAATGAAAAGTGGTGAACTACACCTTTTCATCTGCTTAAATTGCAAAACGTTGGCCATACATCATGCATACCCGTATCCAAAGGCCAGCCGCAGCCGGAAAGCCCCCGCTTCTGGTTGCGGCGTCCGGGAAGCCACCCTTGTCCACCTATCCACGCTCAAGCACAAAAAAGCGTGCCTTAAAATGATAAAAATAATTTCCAAGGCACGCTCTAACAATCCTATAAAATTATGTACATAAAATCCCGTGCCCTGCAATTCTCCACCTTGCCTAGCACGTACCCACAAGCTACTTCTTCGGGTTTTGTAAAAACCCTGGTATCTTAATATCCTTAACCGCTACCGAACTCTCCGGCTTCTTCGGACGGCCGATCCCGTAGCCGGACTGCGGCGCTGCATTAGTGCCTGTCCCCGCCATACCGGCCCCAAATCCTGCCCCTGGAGCTGCCCCGCCTGGGCGTGGGGTAAATCCGCTGATATTAGAACGCCCTGCGCCAATTCCACCGCCAACAGGAGGCTTGATACCTGTCATGCCTGGCATCAGGGATGGCTTCGGCTGGCTGGCAGCATCCTCGATACCAGTTGCAATTACTGTAATAGTTGCCTCATCTGCCCTTGATTCATCATACTTGGCGCCAAAAATAATATTGGCATTATCCCCTACTAAATCGCGTACATATCCGACCGCATCGTTTGCGTCCAAAAGGGAGATCGCGCCGGAAATATTGATGATTACATGCGTCGCCCCGGCAATATCCGTTTCCAGCAACGGGGAAGAAACTGCGGACTTTACCGCCTCGATCGCTTTTTCATCCCCTTTTGCCATACCGATGCCGATATGCGCAAGGCCCTTGTCTTTCATGACGGTCTGGACGTCGGCAAAATCCAGATTGATGAGCGCCGGCAAGTTGATCAAGTCCGTAATGCCTTGTACACCTTGCTGGAGTACCTCGTCTGCTTTTTTTAATGCATCTGGCATGGTAGTCCTACGGTCTACGATCTCTAACAGCTTGTCATTTGGAATTACGATCAATGTATCTACGCCCTGTTTTAAATTCTCGATGCCGGAAATCGCATTGACCATGCGCGCTTTTGCTTCAAACGTAAAAGGTTTGGTAACAACGCCTACAGTCAATATGCCCTTTTCCTTGGCAATTTTAGCTACAACTGGCGCGGCTCCTGTCCCCGTCCCGCCGCCCATGCCGCAGGTGACAAATATCATATCCGCCCCTTCGACTGCAGCTGACAGCTCTTCTGCACTTTCTTCCGCTGCTTTCATACCGACATCCGGATTCGCCCCAGCGCCGAGCCCCTTTGTCAGCTTTTCACCGATCTGGATCAAAGTAGGTGCCTTGCACAGCATTAACGCCTGTTTATCTGTATTTACACCGACGAACTCCACACCGCCGATATTTTCATCAATCATTCTATTTACTGCATTGTTACCTGCACCGCCGACACCGATAACAATTATCTTTGCACTGGAATCAGTTTCCGTTGTTGTAATCTCGAGCAAAGGTATTCCCTCCTTAATTTATGCTTATCTTGTGCCAGCCTGTCAACTATAACACAAAACATAACTTCTGAATTCTATAATACTTTTTTTCGCCGATGAAATCAACATGTTTTTTGAAAAAATTACGAATTTTTGGCCGGGTCAAAAATCACATCCGTAGTCAGCGGTGTCCAGCTTTCCAAATGGAGCGTACCCTTCTTCCCGTCGAGCTGCGGCAGGATTGCATCCAGGCGCATGGCCTTTTCCACCAGGTAATCCGAATCGCCCAAGTTTACGCAGATGCCGCCAAAATCGGCTGTTAGATTGCCGTTTTCCTGAAAAGTAATCGTTTCGGGCGACCACGCATATTTTTCCAGCTGCTGGGAAAAGGTCAGCAGGTGGGAAAGGGCCTCTTCGTTATTTAAATCCAGTTTTTCATAAACAACCACTTCCCGGCAGGAAATCCCCTCTACTTTCGGGACATGTTCGATCAGCCGCTTGGAAATCTCAACTACAAATCCATCCTTGTCAAAATATACATTTTGGTTGTTTACAGCTATGTATCCAATAATTGCTTTTTCATATACTTTTATCCGTATCGTATGCGGCGAACGCAGGTCAATCTCCATTTCATCGATAAACGGGATTTCCTTCATTTTGAAAAGGCGGTATTTTAACACTACATACAGCGTGTTCCATGAATATTCATCGTTTAATACGCTTTCGCGGATCTGCTGGTCCGAATACAGCTCATTGCCGCTGACCACAACTTTTTTTAAGGTAAATACCCGGATAGCAACCAGTATTGCAGCTGCAAGGAACAGTAAAAATAAGACAATGCCCAAAAGCAGCCGTTTGCGTTTTGCCTTTTTCCTACGTTTTTCTCTAATCATGACTTGTACCTTCCAGACGTATCCCCCTTGATACGCTCAGTGCCAGCCCCATTTCCGCAAGCAGGAAGCTGGTCGCCGTCCCGCCGTAGCTAATAAAAGGCAGCGTAACACCCGTATTTGGGATCGTATTTGTAACAACGGCAATATTCAAAATGACCTGGATCGCGATATGGGCCATAATGCCCGTTACAATCAGCGCCCCATATAAATCCGCCGCGTTGTTTGCAATGACCATCAGCCTCCAGATCACAAGCAAAAACAACAGGATTACGCAAACTGCGCCAAATAGCCCCAGCTCCTCACAGACAATAGAAAACACCATATCATTTTGCGCTTCCGGCAAAAATCCAAGCTTTTGCATACTCTGCCCAAGCCCTTTTCCAAACAGGCCGCCAGAGCCAATAGCATATAGCCCTTGCAGTATCTGGAAGCCGTCCCCGATCGGGTCGCTTTCCGGATGCAGCCAGATCATAATACGGTCCATACGGTAGCTTGCCGCAAAGATAAACAAGACGCCGCCGCCTGCAATTCCGACAGCACCCATAATAATAAACTGCATCGTCTTTGGGCTGGCAACAAATACAACAACAATGGCTATCCCCATAATAATAATCGCCGTACTGAGGTTTTTATAGGCTACCACTGCAAAAATCGGCGCCACCATTGCCATCACTTTCAATAGGTTGGAAAATTTGCTGATCTTCCTGGGTATCCTACAGACAATGCCAGCCAAAAACAGGATGGTCGCCAGCTTTGCCAGCTCCGAGGGCTGGAAATTTAACGGGCCTAACTGGAGCCATCTGGAAGAGCCGTGGCTTTCGTTCCCGACAAATAACACTAAAATACAAAGCCCAAATGCCAAGGCATAGGCCAGCCACCCAAAATGGATCCAGTAATGATAGTCAATCCTGGATATAACCATCATCGCCATTAAGCCAAGCGCTACGGCCAGCCCTTGCTTTTTTACATAATACAATGCATCCGCATAGTCATTTTGTGCATTGTAGGCACTAACGCTGTAGAGCATAACCAGCCCGAAGCCCAATAAAAATATCACTAGAAATAACAGACTGTAATCACAATATTTGATTTTCTTTTGTCTCGTATTGTTTCGTCTGCCCACGCTTTCCACTCCCGAATCCTTACTTTCGCACTATCCCGGCTGCCTGCCCCGGAATCTTTTGTCCTGCAGCTTTTTTGTCAATGTGGATGGGAAAACCCCTTTACGGTTTCCTTAAACAGATCGCCCCTTTGTTCATAGCTTTGGAACATATCCCAGCTTGCGCACGCAGGGGATAAAAGCACTGCTTCCCCGGGCTTGGCTTGTTCATGGCAGTATGCGGCCGCTTCCTGCAGCGAACCGCACATAACCATATCATAAAACCCTTTTTGTGCCGCAGCCTGCGCAATTTTTTCTTTTGTTTCTCCGATCAGCACCAGCTTTACTACTTTTCCGTCAAATGCCTCGATCCAATCCCCATATTCCGACTGTTTGTCATAGCCGCCGCCAATTAAATACGTCGGGCGGTCCATTGCCCGGATACCCTGGATTGCGGCGTCCGGATTTGTCGCCTTGGAATCGTTATAATAACGCACGCCTGCAATTTCCGCCGTATATTCTATTCTATGCGCAACAGCCTGAAATGTTTTCAATACGCCGGTAATTTTTTCCAGCGGCACGCCAAATGCAAGGCCGACAGCGGTAGCCGCCATAACATTTTCATAATTGTGGACGCCGAGCAGGTTTAACTGTTTTACATCGATTACTTTTGCAGGCGCCGCTGCACTGCCTGCGAAGTAGATTGTACCGCCTTCCAGGTACAGGCCATGCTCCAGCTTTTGTTTGCTGCTAAAATAAATAACATGGATGCCCTTTTTTAGAAGCGTAGCGCCAAATGCACGCAGCACCTCGTCTTCATAATTTAGCACGCACGCCTGCCCTGGTTTTTGGTTTTTCGTAATCGACTCTTTAATGGCAGTATAGCGCTCCATTGTATGGTGCCGGTTTAAATGGTCTGGGGTGATATTGAGTATCGCTGTCACCTCAGGGGCAAACGTATATGCTGTTTCCAGCTGGAAGCTGCTGATCTCTGCCACCGTTACGGTCTGGGCTGTCATCTGGCTGGCCATTGAGGTATATGGGATGCCGATGTTCCCAACAACCTTTACATCTGCATAATGGCTTTTCATAATTTCCCCAGCCAGGGCTGTAGTCGTCGTCTTGCCGTTTGTACCGGTAATGGCCGCCGCCCTGCCTTTTGCAAACTGCCAGGCCAGCTCTATTTCGCCCCAAAGCTTAACGCCGTGCGCACAAAGCTGTTGTACAAACGGCTGGTCTAACGGCACGCCAGGGCTTAAAACCGCAATGGAAAAGGCATCCATATCCGCTTCTTTTAATTCCCCAAGCAAGACCGGCATCCCTTTCAATTTTTCGTCCTTTTCACAGATACCTTCCTTGCACACTTTTTCATTGCTGTCATATAATACGGTATCAACCCCAGCACCTGCCAGCAGGCCAGCCGCTGCAATCCCGCTTTTGCCTGTGCCGACTACTAGAACTTTTTTACCCTGTGTATCTATCATGCTCCTTTTCCTCCTGCACTATATTCGTATCCTGCCTGTGTATGCCCCATATTTGCTTTTATAGCCCCATATATGCGACTAGGCATAGTAACGTGGTAATAATCGAAAATACTGCCACTACCCGCGTCTCCGACCATCCGCAAAGTTCAAAGTGGTGGTGGATCGGCGCCATACGGAAAATACGTTTTCCATGTGTCAGCTTAAAATAGCTAACCTGTATGATAACGGAGAGGATCTCCACCCAGTAGATCAGCCCGACGATTAAGATAAATATCGGCATCTGCATCATATAAGCCGTTGACGCTACAAACCCCCCAAGCGCCAGCGAACCAGTATCCCCCATAAAAACGCTTGCCGGATAGACATTAAACAGCAAAAACCCCAGAAGCGCACCTACCACAGCACAGGTAACCGGCTCAATACCGCTGCCGGTCCCAACTGCTACGACACTAAAAAAAGTTGCAGTCAGTACGGTTACGCTAGAAGCAAGGCCGTCCAGGCCGTCTGTAAAATTAACGCCGTTGACGGTACCGATTACGGCCAAAAACAGGATTGGCAGCGCCAGCCATCCAAAGTCGGCATACTTCCCGCCGGAAAACGGCACCAGCATTGTCAGCGGTACATCGGAAAATTTGGCAAGGTATACGGCAAATATGACAGTCACCACAACTTCTAAAATCATCTTCTGCCATGCCAGCAGCCCGTCCGAACGCTTTAATACAACTTTTAGGTAATCGTCAAAAAAACCGATCACCCCAAACCCTACGGTAACAAACAATATCGGGGCGATCTTCGGGTAATTCCTTATAAAAAATAAAGATGTAATAATAATTGCAAACAATATGATCAGCCCGCCCATTGTCGGCGTACCGGTTTTCTTCTGATGGGACTTTAATTCCTCACGTTCGGTATTCCCCACTTTGAGCCTGCGCAGGATAGGGATCATCAGCGGGCCTAACAGCGCCGTGATGGCGAATGCGAGTATTACTGCAAAAATATAGTGGAAATCCATTAACTGCTGTGTCATTACTTTATCCCTCTTTCATTTGTTGTACTGGCTTTTTATGCATTTTTGTTGCAGGTGCTGTTAAAAGTTTAGTATATCGGATTTTACCATGAGTTGCAAGTGGCGGTTTTAATTATTCTGCCGTACTGCTTTTTTGGCCAGCCGCTTCTGTTTTTGGTATCCCCAAATATGGCAGGATATTTTGAAACAGCTCTTTTGCCACTGGCGCTGCAATCGTGCCGCCATAATAGACGCCGGACGGGTTGTTGATAATGACCAGGCATAGTACCTGCGGGTCGTTGGCCGGGGCAAAGCACATAAAAGAAGCAATGTAGCGGTGCGCGCTGCGGGGCAGCGTCTGTGAGGTAGCTGTTTTTCCGCCAATCTGGTAACCTTCGATATATGCTTTTTGGCCGCCGCCTTCCGAAACGACTTTTTCCAGCAGGCCGCGCATGGTAACGGATGTTTCTTCGCTTAGGATACGCGTTGTCGGCCCGTAGTCAAATTTTTCCACTACATTCCCTTCCTGGTCTTCGACCTGTATGCCAAAATGGGGGGTCACACGCATCCCGCCATTAATCAGGGAAGAAATCGTAGCAGCCAGCTGGACCGGTGTAATCTGGAAAGACTGGCCAAAAGAAATCGTAGCCAATTCCACCTGGCCAATATTCTTTTTTTCATGCATAATCGTCCTTGCTTCACCCGGCAAGTCGATGCCCGTTTTGGACAGCAGCCCAAATTGCTTGAAATATTTGTAATACTGGTCGACGCCAAGGCGCATCCCCAGCTCAATAAATACGGGGTTGCAGGAATTTCCAAGCCCCTGCACGAAATTTTGCGCGCCGTGGCCGCTAGTCCTGGCACAGCGGATCTTGCGGTCTTCCACGATTTTGTAGCCGGGGCAGAAAAAATGGTCATTTAAGGAAACCACGCCTGCCTCCAGCGCCGCGCTGGCTGTGATCACTTTAAAAGTGGAGCCTGGTTCATAGGTGTCGTTGATACAGCCATTGCGCCACATTTGGTTTAACAGCTCCTGTTTTTCTTCCTGACTGGAATAAGAGGTGCCTTCGGGCAGCTGGTATGGGTCGTTTAAGTTAAATTCCGGCAGGTTGACCATTGCCATAATTTCGCCGTTTGCCGGCTTCATCACTACAATACTTACACTGTCGGCTTCTTTGGCCTGCATGGCCTTCTCCGCTGCCTGCTGTGCATACATCTGGATGTTATAATCCAGGCTGGTGCGCAGGTTGTTGCCGTCAACCGGGTTGCGCCTTGTTTCACCGGCATCTGCGATTTCTACGCCCCTTGCGTCGGTAAGCGTTAAAATCTGCCCGTTGGTCCCCATCAGCTTATCGTCGTATACTACCTCCAGCCCAATAATCCCCTGGTTGTCGCCGCCGGTAAACCCAAGCACTTTGGATGCCAGGCTGTCATATAAGTAATAACGTTTGTAATCTTCATCCACCTTCACACCGGCAAGCTTGTAATTCCGGATCTTATCGCCGGTTTCTTTTGGTACGTTCGATTTGATCCGCTCAATAGAACTAAATTTTTCTACCCTTTTACGCACCGTTTCTTCATCCATTTCCAGTTCTTTGCAAAGTACCTCTATCACCCGGTTTGGCTCTTTGATCTGGCTGTGGATAACAGAAATCGTACAGACGCTGCGGTTGGCCGCCAGTACTTCCCCGTTGCGGTCTAGGATCTTGCCGCGCGCAGCCTTAATATCACGCTCCCTTTCGTGCAGCTGCTGTGCCTTGCCGCTGTAATACACAGATTTAAAAACCATCAAGTATACCAGCCTGCCTGCCAAGAACAGCATCGCAAAAAAGATACAAAAAAAGACAATGACAATTTTTTTGCGGTTATGCGTTTTCGTGCCATTCATAAAACAAACCTCATAATAGCAGTTATTATAACTTATTCTGCAATTATGAGGTTATGTATCTTTTAAATAACTGCGTGGCCATACAGGCTGCATAAGTTTAATCGTAAGTTACCGCCTCGCCAAGTGCGGCGGCAGCCTCATAACCGGTTACGCCGGTATACATATTCGTCCGTTTTTTTGTCAATGCGCCTTTTTTGACCTTTTCATCTTTGTAGATATTCATATACGGCAGGATCTCTTCTAAGATTTCGCGTGCCAGGTTCTGCGCAAATACACTATGCGCCTGGTCTTCGCCCCTAGGCCGGTTTGGCGTGTCAATGACCGCATAGATCACCAGCTGCGGGTTTTCCTGCGGCAGATAGCCGATAAAAGAAACCAGGTATTCCTTTTTTTCGCGGTCCATTTTCTCAGCAGTACCAGTTTTGCCGCCCATAGAATAGCCTGGCACTTTCGCAACCGCGGCGCTCCCTTTATTGACGGTAGCATATAAATATTGGCGCAGTTTGTCGCTGGTTTCCCTGGAAACGGTCTGCTTTAGCAGTTTAGGGCTGACCTCCTCGATTGTATTCCCATTCTCATCGGTAACCTTTTCTACTACATGCGGCTGGTAGTAGCTGCCCCCATTGATAATAGAGCTAAACGCACTGACCAGCTGGATCATTGTGCAGTTAAAACTCTGGCCAAACGATGCCGTTGCAAGGTCAACCGAAGACGACGTTTGCGCGGAACGCACAAGCCCCTCGGTAACCGCTTCGCCTGGCAGGTCAATATTTGTCTTAGCGCCCATGCCAAAGATACTCTGGTAATCATAAAATATATCTTTGCCAATCCTGCGTACCATCTGCATCAGCGAATCGTTGCACGAATCCATCAGCGCCCCCTCTACCGTCTCCGGCCCATGCCCATATTTCGCAACACAGCGTATCGTACGGTCCGCCACTTTTTCAAACCCGTCGCAGTCAAATACCTCGTTCCCTGTCAGCTTGCCGCTGTCTAGCCCGGCAGCGACCGTCAATGGCTTTTGGGTAGAGCCAGGTTCGTAGGTCTCTGTAATACAGTAATTGTTCCACCGCCGATTCAACGCATTTAACTCTTCTTCCTCAGTCATAGCCGCCAGCTCTTCTTTGGTAAAATATTTTTTCAAAGAACGCGGATCTGACAGGTCGTAGCCGTAGGAATCTGCCATTGCCAAAATCGCCCCTGTATTTGGGTTTTGTACAATGACGCCGATATTTTCTGCCCCAGCTCCTTCCCTTGCATGGTTGCGGTATGCCTTGTCGAATTCTGCGATTTTTGCTTCTACGACACTTTGGATATTCATGTCAATCGTCGTAACAATATTATTCCCGTCTACTGCGGGTTTAATCGTTTTTTCTACGGAATTGTCCGAATTCAAATAGCCATACTGCCTGCCGTTTGTGCCGTTCAACGTACTGTCATAGTAGTTTTCCAAGCCTGCCATACCTAAGTTTCCGGCCGTTGTAAAACCAATGACCGTACTTGCAAGCGTCTTATACGGATAAGAACGCTGGTACTCCTTTTCAAACCATACGCCCCGGATATATTTGGACGTATCTTCTATTTTCCCATTTCCTGCGTCCCCACCGCTGCTTTCACTTGCGCCTGCTGCCTTGGCCTGCGTAGTACCGGTATCCTTGCCTTCCTGCCCTTTTTGGCCCTCCTTTGCACCTTCGCCTTCCTGCCCTTTTTGGCCCTCCTTTGCATCCTTGCTTTTTTGCTTTTCCTGGAATGCCTGGACTTCCTCATAGGGGATATGCTTTGCAAGTATGGCATATTTGCTTTCCGGATTTTCCCGGATATAGGTACGTATATCTGCTTCGGAAAGCTCGTCCGGAAAACTTTCCATCAGCGCCTGGATGGTCGGTTCCAGGTATTTTTTATCAGAAAGCAGGACCGAACAGTCCAGGATAATATTGTAGACATCCAGGCTGGTGGCAAGCACTACCCCATTGCGGTCTAAAATGTCCCCTCTACGGAAGGGCAGGATGACACTGTCATAATTTGCATTTGCAAGCACAATTTTTTGGTACTGGTCGCCGTCTTTATTTTGGATATACATGATCCGGGCTACCATACCGGCCAAAGCAGCCACAATGAAAAAAAATACACCCATCATCTTAACATGGTTGCGCCTGCTTAAGCGGATCCATTTCTGAGCGGGTTTCTTTTTCTTGGCTTTACGGCCTTTCCGATATGTATATTCCATCCCCTGCTGGCTGCTTTTTCTGCCAGCCTGGCGGCTTTGCTGTGCCCGTCCAGCCCTACGGCCTTGTGGTGCCTGGCTGGCCCTGCGGCTTTGCTGTGTCCGTCCAGCCCTGTGGCTTTGCGGTGCACGCCCGGCCCTGCGGCTTTGTGTACTGCCGGCCTGGCGGCTGCTGTTTCTGGAAGCTGCCGCTGTAGTACTTCCCCTTCGCCGGTTCCTATTGGTATTTGCTGGTTTCCTCCTATCTGCCATTTTCCACCTTTTCCTTTTATAGGGCATCCTATGGCCTGCCCGATGGACCATAACTATGATACAGCGGTACTATAAGGTGCCTAATCCGTATACTGTGTCATATAATCTGAATTTTCGATCGTATAGTATATAATCTGTTTATCAGACGGGTATTTCATACCAAATTTTTTCGCCTGTTTTTTTATCTTTTTTAAATTGACTGACGTAGTAACCCGTTTATAAGCGGAGTCATTGTCTATTTTTAAATCCGATACTTCCCTTTCCAGTGCTTCGATATTCCTTTGGCGTACAATCAGGTCAGACTGTAGTTTTACATATATGGCTGCCGTCAATGCAACTGCTATTACACATACCGATAAAAATGCCACATGTCCAGCACTCATTTTCAGTGCCCGTTCCCGGTTCCTACGTGCCGCACGCCGTCTCCTGCGTTTGCGTTCTGCGTCTTTGCGTTCTTCTTTTCTTCTTTTCCGTTCTTCGTGGTAATCGGGTGCAGCTTCTAACCGTCGGACGGTATTTCCGTCTTCATAAGTATAGACTTCCTGAGATCGATGCTGTTTACTCCTGCTCATACTGCTCCTTCCGTTCAAATACGCGAAGCTTGGCGCTCTTTGAACGTTTATTTATTTTCAATTCTTCTTCGGACGGTACAATCGGCTTATGCAGCGCTTTGCCCCGGGAAACCCGGCCGCATACACAAACTGGGAAATCAGGCGGGCAGATGCACGGATGTTCATTTTTTTTAAATATCGTTTTCACGATCCTATCTTCCAAGGAATGGAATGTAATGACACAAATACGCCCGCCATCATCCAGCAGGCTGATCATTTCATCCAAATGCCCTGACAATGCCTCCAGCTCATGGTTTAGCTCAATACGGATTGCCTGGAACGTCCGCTTCGCCGGATGGCCGCCGCTCTTTTGCACCTTCATAGGGACCGCGCTGCGGATGGCCGCACACAGGTCCCCTGCGGTAAGAATCTCTTTTTCTCTTCTGGTACTGACGATATGCTTTGCTATATTCTTCGCAAATTTATCCTCCCCATAATCACGAATGATCCGAAAAAGTTCCTTTTCGCTGTATTCGTTCACAATGTCTTTTGCCGTTAACGTTTGCCGCCTGTCCATACGCATGTCCAACGGGGCCTGGCTGTCCCGGTAGGTAAACCCGCGCGCGGGCGTATCAAGCTGGAACGAAGAAACGCCCAGGTCCAGCAAAATCCCGTCTACCTTTGTAATGCCAAGTTTTGCAAGCCCCGCACGCATCTGTGAAAAATTGCTATGGATAACCTGTACACGGCCGCCAAACTCCGAAAGCCGCCCCTTGGCTGCACATATGGCATCCGCATCCTGGTCAAAACCGATCAGGCGCCCTTTTAAAGACAGGCGGCGCAGCACTTCATAAGCATGCCCCCCGCCCCCTAACGTGCCGTCTACATAGACCCCGTCCGGCTTGATATGCAGCTGTTCTACTGCTTCCTGCAGCAATACGGAAGTATGGTTAAATTGCATAAAAATCCCTTCCTTTTCCTGCCAAGCCGATACCCCTTCCAAAACCGGAAGCCAGCTACGGGCCCAGCCTAAATACTGACGCCTAATTCTGCCATATAATCTGCAATTTCATCCATATCTTCAATGGTATTGCTTTCATCCCACTTTTGCTTGTCCCAAATTTCCACACGGTTTAAAACGCCTGCGGATACAATATCTTTTTTTAAACCTGCATAGGCCCGCAATGC
Organism: uncultured Eubacterium sp.; assembly: GCA_947089855.1. GTDB lineage: Bacteria > Bacillota > Clostridia > Lachnospirales > Lachnospiraceae > Eubacterium_J. The sequence continues at coordinate 56,653 of CAMUML010000003.1, read as the reverse complement.
CGGTGGGATCAGGATGCGCCCTTGCTTGTCTAATTCACAGCTTGCTGCGCCGGCAAAGAAAAAACGTACAAAATCCCTTGCTTTTTTATTGGTTAATGGTACTTTACGGAAAGCTTCTTCAATGGCTGCCCACTCGTCCAACGGGTAAACAAATAAACAGTCATCCAGCCCCTTGGTAACTACAAACTCTTCTCCAAGCTTTTCCCTGAACTTGGAAGGGACTATCAGCCTGCCTTTGGAATCGACCGTATGATTGTATTCACCCATGAACATCGCACATACCCTCTTTTTTCCACCACTTCCATCCACTTTCCTCCACGCCTAACATATAATATATACTCATTTGGCGTTTTTGACAAGTATTTTTGTACAAAAAAAGAAAGGGCGGTATCACGCCGCCTTTTCTCCTGTCATACTTTTTTTCACAAGATCAGCCAAAACAACCCTTTCCCTCCGGATTACAGCGGCATCGCACCGCCCGCATTGTAATACCTTTCCAGTAATGCATCCAGTTTAAGACTGAGCCGGAAGCATTCTTCTGAATTCAGGTCGCGGATGGCTGCCTCATTCAATTCCTTTCGAAGTTGTTCGATTTCTATCCTTAATGTACGTTCTTTGTTCATCCTAATCACCACTTTGGTTATGTATTGGCTGACTTCCCGTGACACGCTTATTGTACTATTATTTTACAAAAAATGTCAATTATTTCACGTCGACAACATTCGACATCCATTGGAATTTAAAACAAGGACCCGGCATTATGCCTGCTTTTTAAACTTCGTAATACTCTTTAAAACCTGGCTGTTGATCGGGATGATATGGCTTATATCCCCTTCTACCGTGTTCTGCTGCAAAAGATAATCCTGGTGGGACTTTTTAACAAAATCAAATAAGGCTTCCGGAGCTGCAAATTCAATATATTTTTTCTTGCGGCTTGCCGCTTTTCCGCTTACGATATGCTGGCGCAGCTTCTTTTTCAGCTCCTGCTCATAGCTGCAATGTTCCTTAAAACCTCCGGTAAATTTACGGTTGTGCGGATAGGTAAAGTAATCCGCCAAGTAATGGGAAACTTCGCCCAAATGCCGGTAGTATTTTGTACCGTTTTCCCCCTTGCCTGATTCTAAGTCGGACAGGTACTTGATCTGTTCCTGCACTTTCGGGAACGTTTGGGCGATTTCGTGGCGCTCATATATAAAAGACGGTTTAATATCCGGGAGAATGCTGCCTAGGTAAAACGCATATTTATGTTTTTGCAGCTCTTTATCCCTGGATTCGCGTACCAAATATTGAGCTAGTGCTATATGTGATTTTTTTCTCATTTTCTGATTCTCCTTTCTTCTATTGTACGCGTAAATTGGGCAGAATACAAGTAGTTTTTTGGATTTTTCTGCGGTTTGCACTGGCCTTTTAGTTTTTTCCTTCCGGATGCTGTACCACAGAAAAACCCTGCTTCTGGATGCAGCATCCGGGTGGCCGCCCCGCTTTAAGCTTCCCACTACGCAGCGGCATCGCAGCCCCAACCCATCGGCTGCCAAATAGAACGGATGCAGATTACCTGCAATAGAACGTACCGCAAACCGTCTGTTCACAACGGCAAGCATTGGAACCGTCGACATCAATGCGGTCTGCGTGGCAGCTGCAGTCGTCGTTGTGTACGCATTTTTTTGCTTCGCAGCGGATATTGACCCGTTCGGACGGCTCTTGGGTGCTGTTGGTAAACGTGTCGCTGCGCCTTTCCTCAAAACTGTCGCAGCAGGTTTCGCTTGTCTTGCTGGCACCAGCACCGCCTACGCTGATATTGTCGCGGACGCACCCGTGGTCCTGGTTATATCTGCAATTTACTACACTACAATCTAATCTTGGCATGATTTCCTCCTTTTTCCTTTCGTGTGCTTACCTGCACAGAATATTTAAATGCATATATAGTATCTGTGAAAAGGCGGTTCTTATGTAACGAAAAAAAGATACCAGATTTGAAATAATTTTCCAAATCTGGTATCGGAACAAAAAAGGCACGGATTGTATTTTGCAGGCCGCTTATTTTGCTTTTTCCTCTTCCGGAAGCTCCTGGCGGATTTCTTTGGTACGGATTTCCCGGCAGACCTGTTCGATAAATGCATCCAAAGGCTGAACGCCTTCATTGCCGGCAAAACGGCTGCGGACAGATACTGTGCCGTCTGCTTCTTCCTGCTGGCCGACGACTAGCATGTATGGCAGTTTATCCAGCCTTGCTGCCCGGATCTTAAAGCCGATTTTTTCAGACCGGCGGTCTACGGTTGCATCGATGCCGTTTTTCTTAAGTGTAGCGGCTGTTTTTTCAGCATATGCGTTAAATTTGTCGGAAATTGGCAACACGCGGACTTGTTCCGGACACAGCCAGGTCGGGAATTTACCCGCGTATTTTTCAATCAGCCATGCAAGGGTACGTTCGTAGCAGCCTAGGGATGTCCGGTGGATAATATATGGGCGGATTTTTTCGCCATTTTCATCAATATAATACATATCAAAATTTTCAGCTATCGCACAGTCAAGCTGGATAGTGATCATCGTATCTTCTTTCCCATAGACGTTTTTGGCCTGGATGTCAATTTTCGGCCCGTAAAAGGCGGCTTCCCCGTCGGCTTCTACAAATGGAAGCCCTTTTTCCAGCAGGACTTTGCGCAGCGCATCCTGTGCATTTTCCCAATAGGCGTCGTCCCCTAAATACTTTTCTTTATTTGACGGATCCCATTTTGACAGGCGGTAGGTAACGTCTTCTTGCAGCCCAAGCGTAGACAGCGTAAAATAAGCCAGCTCCAGGCAGCCTTTTAGTTCTTCTTCGGCCTGGTCTGGACGGATCACCAGATGGCCCTCAGAAATCGTAAACTGGCGCACCCGTGTTAGCCCATGCATTTCGCCGGAATCTTCGGCACGGAACAATGTAGACGTTTCGCCCATGCGGTATGGCAGGTCGCGGTAGGATTTTTGGGTGTTTTTATATATATAATATTGGAATGGGCAGGTCATTGGGCGTAGTGCAAACACTTCCTTATCCGTTTCTTCATCGCCCAGTACAAACATGCCGTCCTTGTAGTGGTCCCAATGTCCGGAAATTTTATACAGGTCGCTTTTTGCCATAAGCGGTGTGCGTGTACGTACATAGCCCCACTCGTTATCTTCCAGGTCTTCAATCCAACGCTGGAGTTTTTGTATGATCTTCGTCCCTTTTGGTGCAAACAATGGAAGCCCCTGCCCAATGACGTCGACCGTCGTAAATATTTCCATTTCCCGGCCAAGCTTGTTATGGTCCCGTTTCTTAATGTCTTCCAGATGTTCCAGATAAGCCGCCAATTCTTCTTTCTTCTGGAATGCCGACGCATAGATACGCTGAAGCTGTGCTTTGTGTTCGTCCCCCCTCCAATATGCCATCGAAGAAGAAATCAGCTTAAATGCTTTTACGCCTTTTGTCGACATCAAATGCGGGCCTGCACACAAGTCTACAAAACCGCCCTGGTCATAAAAAGATATTTCAGCGTCTGCAGGCAGGTCTTCGATCAATTCAACCTTATACGGCTCCTGCCTTTCTTGCATATAACGGATGGCTTCTTCTTTTGGAAGCGTAAAACGGGTGATTTCATGGCCTTCTTTTATGATTTTTTTCATTTCAGATTCGATTTTATCCAAATCTTCCCTGGAAAATGGAGGGTTGTCGAAATCATAGTAAAACCCGTTTTCAATAGCCGGGCCAATGGCAACTTTTGCATCTGGAAACAGGCGTTTGACAGCCTCCGCCATAATATGCGAAGCTGTATGGCGTATTACTTTTAAACCTTCCGGGTCATTCGCTGTTAAAATATTTAAGGTGCAGTCTTTGGAAATAACTGTCCTTAAATCTACGGCTTCCCCATCTATTTCACCGGCACATGCCACGCGTGCCAGCCCTTCGCTGATGCTTTTTGCTATATCGTATACAGATTTTGCCTCTGTATACTCCTTTACAGAACCATCTTTTAATGTAATCTGCATGGGTTATTCATCCTCCTGTCGTCTAAAATTTATAAAACCACAGGCCCGCCAAAATGCTTTGGCGGGCCTGGAATATGCTTACATGTATATGCCAGGCATTTCCTTCTGGTAAAAATGGCTACTCTTCCAACTCATCTGCCCCATCTAATGCTTGGCCGTTTCCATTATAGCTTCCGATAACCGATGTTTTTTTTGGCCCGAAAAATACGCCCAGCACGATGCCTGCCAAAAAACAGGTAGTAACACCTAAAAATAATTCCCTTTTTGATATGGATGTGACATCTTCAAGTGATTCCCAAAATGTTTTGATTTTTTTCATAGTATCTTGCCTTCTTTCTATAAAAATACCTTTTTTTAATTTTTTATTATACACGCTGCTTTCCCTATCCCAGATCAAATTTCTGTACCAATTCATTAAGTACAACCGCCTGGGATGCAAGCTCCTGCGAAGTTGCAGACGTCTGCTGCGCGGCCGCGGAATTATCTTCTACTTTCTGAGATATTTCTTCAATGCCGGCACGGATCTGTATCATATTTTCTGCCTGCGTAGATACGCTTTCCGCTGTCTGGCGGATCATGCTGTTTGCCTGTCCAACAGCATCCACCGATTCTTCCAGGGAATGCATAACATCATCGGCGATCGAACTTCCTTTTTGAATCTCTTCCATAGAGATGCCGATCAATTCCCTGGTCATATTTGCAGCTTTTGAGCTTTCCAATGCCAGCTTCCCAATTTCATCCGCTACTACTGCAAAGCCTTTGCCCGCCTCCCCTGCACGTGCTGCTTCAATGGATGCGTTTAAGGACAGCAGGTTGGTCTGGTCTGCGATCTCTTCAATGGTCTGGATAATGCCTACTACCTGCTGGGACGTTTCACGGATATTTCCCACTGCTTCCATCATCCGCTTCATCTTATCCTGGTTCTGCTCCATCATAGATGTTACACGTACGGTAGCTTCTGCAGAAGTATCTGCCCCTTTGCGTGTTTCCTGTACCTGTTCTTCAATGGCAATGCTGGTCGCTACGAGCTGTTCAACTGCCGCTGCCTGTGTACCGGCACCTTCCGCAAGTATCTGGGAAGCATTGGCCAGTTCAGATGCGCCAAGGGAAACCCCATTTGCGCTTTCATGGATATTTTCCATGACATGGATCATAGATGTGGAAATATTAAGCATGGCCTCTTTTACTTTCTGGAACTCGCCCAGATAGTCATTTTGCAGCTCTACATTTAGTTTTCCATCTGCAAACGCAGCCAGCACGTCTGCAATCTCATCTATGTATACAATATATTCCTTTAACCGGCTGACGGTTTCGCCAATGGAATCTCCAAGCTGGCCGATTTCGTCTTCCGCTGCTATGTCAAGGTTTACATCCAAGTCGCCAGCCGCAAGCTGCTGTGCCGTGTGGTTTAACTCTAAAATCGGTTTCGTCAGCTTAGAGGCGCTTCTACGGATGCTTAACACAATCATAAATATGCCTAAGATAAACATCACTGCCAGCGTAGCCACTGTTATAAAAAGAAACGAATAGTATTCGGAAACCGGCAGGTTACTGATTACGACAAACCCTGTCACTTCGTCATGCATCACAACGCCATATTTCGAAATACCGCCGATTTTATATTTTAAAAATTCGTCTTTTTCCCCTGCTACGGCATCCTTGACATTTTGTGAAATATCGACCTCTTCTATATTTTTTTGTATCATATCTTCCTGCGGATGGTATATGATCGTCCCGCCCGCTGAAAATAACTGGATATACCCATTATTGCCCAGTTTGTAATGGCTCATTACGCTGCGCAGGCGTTCCAGTGAAATATCAAGCCCGGCCACGCCAAGCGCATCGCCTGTCTGCTTATCGTAGCAAGGGGCAACCGCACTGATAATAAGCTTCCCTGATGCCGTATCTACATACGGTTCAGTCAATATTGTTTCACCCGCTTCAATGCATGGATACCACGGGCGGCCAGTAATATCCCAGCCTTCGTCAGACGTAAACCCGTCAGACTGCGTTAAAACACTGGCATCTAAATCGGCGATCCAGGATGTCAAAAAATTTTCCGGGTCAGTTTCTACAATATTGGAAAGGTATTCACGGACACTCCCCATATTTTCATTTAGGAGGATCTCATCCCGCTGTTTTGTTTCGGACAATACCTGCCGGATGTCCGGATTAACCGCCAGCTGCTCTGCAATTTTGGAATACTTGCCTAAGAAACCGGACATCTCATAAACTGCAGCCTCCGATTCCATTGTTAATTCCGATTTCCTGGATGTCGAAATAGCATACCACATCAAAGCTATCCCAACAAGCGCTACCACTAAAAATACTACAATTACACTTTTGCCAATTTGTACTAAAATTTCGTCTGTAATCCTTTTCTGTGGATGTCCAGCCTTTTCTTTTTGGCCTTTCATAAATATTCCTCCTTTTTTTCTACTTTTGTGTCCGGGCTATGCATTCTGGCACAGCCCTTTCCTTTCGGTACACCAGTACCATTCATCCGGCGGAACATTTATTTGGGGCCAATTACCTCATTGTACAAAAAGCCATTTGACTAGTTTTGAAAAATGCGTCCGCATATGATGGGATTGTAAAAAATCAACAAATCTGTCCCTCCCATTGATATTTTTATTGTATTACTTTTCTTGCTGCAATGCAAGAAGTAAATCAATGTTTTGGTATAATTTCCAGCCAGTAGCCATCTGGGTCGCTGATAAAATAAATCCCCATTTGCGGATTTTCAAAGCAGATGCATCCCATCTCTTGATGCAGCTTATGTGCCGCCTCGTAATCTTCTGCTTCAAAAGCTAGATGGAATTCACAATCGCCCAAATTATAAGGCCGTTCCATATCCCGCATCCAGGTAAGCTCCAGTTCAAACCCCTGCTGCGGGCCTGCAAGATAAACAATGATATAAGATCCGTCCGCAGCCTCTTTGCGCCTTACTTCCCGAAGCCCCAGCGCCTGCCCGTAAAAATCCAGCGATTTTTGCAAATCATACACGTTGAAATTTTCATGTACCATCTTAAAATTCATTTTTACCCTCCTTTTCTGCCAGGCAACGTTTTTGTTATATGATAAATCTCCGGGGCGCAGAACGGCCTGCGTTTTGCGTACCCCGGAGAACGGCCTGTTTCTAACGTTATTTTTTATTTAAGCAGCAGTATTTATATTTTTTGCCGCTCCCGCACGGGCAAGGTTCATTACGCCCGATCTTCCTTCCGACCACAACGGTGCCAGATTTTTTCTGCTCCAGGTACAATGCTTTTTTTGTATCCGGGTCAAATATATCATCCCACATCGGCAGTTCGTAAAGCCACTCCGCTTTGGAATCTACCATATTTTTATATAATTTTTCTTTATCAAAAGCAAGGCTTACAACGGTATCTTCTTCCATTGTTTCGATTGGGTTGGGTTCTTTTAAGCTATCATTAATACCGTCAAGGAACCCTGTCATATCCAGGATGCTCAACTCATATTTTTCTGCAAGTTCTTTTACTGTCCCTTTTACTTCTTCGTCTGGATTTACAAGCAGTTTTTCATATACCCCTTTTTCCAGCATAAAATACCTTTGCCACATCTTTTGGAGTTCGCCTTTATTTGCCTTTTCATTATAAGCGATTTTTTTCCACTCATCTAATAATGCCATAACTGTATCCCATCCTTTTTCTTCTGCATAAAAGCAGTTTTTTTCCAATTTTCCAAATTATGAAACAAAAATAATTATAACTTATCTTTTGCGTTTTTCCAAGCCTTTTTTGAAACTCTTTACAAAGGCCCTATCCTTTTAAACCATAATTTTGCGGTCTTTGTAATAATACATTTTGTCATGTTCATTGATTTTGCGCATTACCCGGCAAGGATTGCCAACGGCGACTACGCCTGCTGGAATATCTTTGGTGACCACACTGCCAGCACCGATTACAGTATCATCCCCAATGGTAACCCCTGGCATGATAATAGCCCCAGCGCCAATCCAGCAGTTCTTCCCGATATGGACCGGCATATTGTATTGGTACAGCTGCTGGCGAAGGTTTGGTAAAATTGGGTTCCCGGCCGTAGCAACCGTTACATTTGGCCCAAACATCGTATAGTCGCCAACATAGATATGGGTATCGTCTACACAAGTCAAATGGTAGTTGGCATAGACCATCTTTCCAAAATGGCAGTGGTGACCGCCAAAATTTGCATAAAACGGCGCTTCAATATAAACCCCTTCCCCGCAATCGCCTAACATTTCCTGCAGCAGTTCCATACGCTTTTGTGCTTCGGAAGGTTTCGTCAGGTTGTATTCGCACAGCTTATCCTGATAAACTACCTGCTCCTTCATAATTTCTTCATCCCCAGGAAGATAAAGCTCCCCGGTATGCAATTTTTCTTTCATTCCACTCATATTTCCTCCTAATATCATCCGCCTGCCCAGATTTGGGCAAACGCTTATACCAGATTTTTCCATCGCATTGCCATCTTAACCATAACAGATTTGGACGTTTTAATCCATAAAAATTTGCTATAAATCTATGAAATTTTATGTAGCAGGCTATTTTTACTTATCCCCCCTCCTGGCATCCATGCATAAATTCTGGCAATGCCAGAATAAAAGGTTAAAGCTAAAATAAACGAAAGAAAAGCTGCCTATAAAGGCAGCTTTTCTATTGGGGAGGATAAAGTATTTATTGTATCTTTTGCATGCAATCCAAATATCAGCTTCGGGGGAAAGCTCCATTTGGATTACTTATAGTATAGACAGAACCGCACAACTTATTCATAAGATTTAAAATTTTCTTTTCTTCCTGTGGCGGCCTTGCAGTCGGGTTATACTGTAAATTTAACTGGTGTGCAGTATAAATTGTTTTATTTTATACTTAAGCCCGCACTATTGACTTTGGCCCACTAAACTGCTATTATGATGAAGTGTTTGAAAAGGCACTTCACATACATAAGGTATATCCGGCCATAAAACCAGCAAAACAACGCATGCGGATATGTTTTGCTATGTTTTTACGCCGCTTATATAATAAGGAAATAAAAAAGCAGAAATAAAAAAAGAGGAGACATTTACAATGAAAATGAAAAAATTACTTGCACTCTCGCTCTCAATGATGCTCACCTTTTCGCTCGCTGCATGCGGAAATGCAGACGAAGCATCCAGTAAGGATGCGGGGACGGCTGGCGCGGCTTCTGACGGCAGCGGGGATACAGGCAATGGCAGCGGAACGGATACACAAACACAAGACGGGGAAGGCAAGGATGCATCCGGCGCGGACGACGGCTCCAATACTGAAAGCGGAAGCGACGCTGCATACGTAAAAGACAAAGGGACGCTTGTGGTTGGGATTACAGACTTTGAACCAATGGACTATAAAGATGCCGATGGCAACTGGATCGGGTTTGATGCCGATATGGCTTCGGCATTTGCAGAAAGCCTTGGCGTAGCAGTTGAATTTATTGAAATCAACTGGGATAACAAAGTACTGGAGTTAGATGGCAAAACTATCGACTGTGTCTGGAATGGCATGACGCTGACCGATGAAGTAACCAGTGCAATGGAATGTTCCAATCCATACTGCAACAATGCACAGGTTGCGATTGTCCCTTCGGACAAAGCAGACAGCTATCAGGATGTGGAAAGCCTAAAAGAGCTTAATTTCGCAGTAGAAGCAGGAAGCGCAGGGGAAGCGCAGGCAAAAGAACATTCCCTTACTTATACGCCAGTGAAACAGCAGTCCGATGCACTGATGGAAGTTGCAGCCGGGACATCCGATGCCGCCATTATCGACTCCCTGATGGCAGCCGCTATGGTAGGCGAGGGCACCAGCTATGCAAACCTGACTTATACAGTCGGCTTAAATAACGAAGAATACGGCGTTGGTTTCCGCAAAGGCTCGGACCTTGCTGCAGCACTAAATGACTTCTTTGCTGACAGCCTGGCAGATGGAAGCCTGGAAAAATGCGCTGAAAAATATGGCGTACAGGCCGCTGTAATTAAACAGTAGCTGGTAAAAAGAAAGCAGGAAAGATAAATGGACCTTTTTCTGGAACAGCTTCCGATTGTTGTCCGGTCGCTGAATGTCGGCTTTATACAGACATTAAAACTATTTTTTATTACATTGGCTGGTGCGTTTCCGCTGGGGCTTATTATCGCTTTTGGCTCTATGTCACGTTTCAGGCCGCTGCGTTATGTTACCCGGCTGGCCGTATGGGTGATCCGTGGAACCCCGCTTATGATCCAGCTGCTGATCATCTACTTTTTTCCGGGGCTAGTATTAAAAAACCCAATCTGGGGAAGCGGGGAAGCTGGCCGCTTCCTCGCTGCTTCGTTATCTTTTATTATCAATTATGCCTGTTATTTTTCTGAAATATACCGAGGCGGCATACAAGGCATCCCTTCTGGGCAGACAGAAGCTGGCCTGGTACTTGGCATGACCAAAAGCCAGATTTTTTTCAAGATCACACTGCTTCAGATGATTAAACGTATTGTACCGCCTATGTCCAATGAGATTATAACGCTTGTAAAAGATACCTCTTTATCCCGTACCATTGCGCTGCAGGAAGTAATCTGGGCCGGGGAATCTTTTTTAAGGGGTTCGCAGGGGATTTCCGGCGCTGTCTGGCCGCTGTTTTTTACGGCGCTTTATTACCTGGTTTTCAATGGCGTCCTTACTGTCCTGCTGGCAAAGCTGGAAAAGAAACTGGGGTATTTTGAGTAAGGAACTGTCTCAAAATAACTTACCATATTCCTTGTCTTTTTCTCCGAGCGCACCACTTAAAAATCAGTTACATAGCCCGTTATGCGCCTGGTTTTTAAGTGGCACGCTCGAAGAAAAATCCTGCGGACTATCGGTAAGTTATTTCGGGACAGTTCCTAACGCAACCGTAAAAAGAAAGGGAAATTGATATGTCAATTTTAGAAGTGGAACATATCCAGAAAAATTTCGGGCCGACCAAAGTACTAAAAGACATCAGCTTTTCTTTGGAACAAGGGCAGGCTGTTTCGATTATCGGTTCCTCCGGCAGCGGCAAAACGACCTTGCTGCGGTGCCTAAATTTTTTGGAACGGCCTGATAACGGCATTATCCGTGTCAACGGGGAAACATTATACGATGCAGGAAGCCCATCTTCCCAAACCGAACATGATATACGCATGAAACGGCTGCATTTTGGCCTGGTTTTCCAGTCTTTTAACCTGTTTCCGCAGTATACGGCCCTTCAAAATGTCATGCTTGCCAAAGAACTGCTTGCTAAGGAGTCTTTGGACCGCAAAGCACCAGATTATAAATCCAAAAAAAAGGTGCTCCGCCAGGAAATCGAGCTACAAGCGAAAGAGCTGCTAGCGCAGATGGGGCTGTCCGACCGGATGCACAATTATCCGCACCAGCTTTCCGGCGGGCAGTGCCAGCGTGTAGCAATTGCCCGGGCACTTGCCTTAACGCCAGACATCCTCTGCTTCGACGAACCTACTTCTGCCCTCGACCCAGAGCTGACTGGCGAGGTACTGCGTGTTATCCGCGAACTGGCCGAGCAAAAAACAACTATGATCATCGTAACACACGAAATGGCATTTGCCCGGGACGTTGCAAACCATGTTATATTTATGGACGACGGACAAATCCTGGAACAAGGGGAAGCGCACGAAGTAATGGAACATCCGCGGGAAGAACGCACAAAACAGTTTTTATCGCGTTTTACACAGGGCTGACAAGTTACCATTCCACCAAAAGCATAATACGGAAAAAGAACGAGGGAGGTTACTATGAAGCGGATAAAACGTATTCTGGCAATAGCCGGAATTGTGTTGCTGGCCCTTATGTATGCTGCAACACTTCTATGTGCAATCCTGGATACCAGCAGTACTATGGTCTTGTTCCGGGCTTGCGTTATGTGTACGATACTGGTCCCTATATTAATCTGGGGCTACACCGTAATTTACCGCCTCGCAAAAGGCCGGGACAATCAGGAACTACAAGAAGCGATAAACACCCTGGAATCCGAAAAAAAGCAGCCTGGCAAACATGGAAATGACCATACTGCGTAAGAAAAAGCCCAATAGCACAGGGCAAAAACCAGTTACATAGCCCGCTATGCGCCTGGCTTTTGCCCTACACTCCCGAAGAAAAATCCTGCGTAGCTTGGCTAAAGTTATTTTTTTACAGTTCCTTAACGTATAAAATTGGTAGGCGTCTGCGCCTCACGCGCCGGCAACCCATAAGCTTCCTTGCCAAGCGCAATACTTTTTATTAAAAATGACATATTCCGTGCCAAAGTACGCATCGTCTGCAGCCCTTCGGCATCTTGTACAGCTTCGCCTTTATCCCGTCCATGAATACTGTTCCAGTACTGGCTGGATGCAACCGGCATCCCACAGATGGTAAAATATTTATTCAGCTCATCAAAGGTTGCCGACAGGCCGCCCCGCCTTGCAGCAACAACACTAGCCCCTACTTTCATAGACTTGTCAAAGTGCGTACTAAAAAACAGGCGGTCTAAACAGGCAATCAACGTCGCATTTGCGGATGCATAATAAACAGGGCTGGCAATTACTAGGCCGTCTGCCTGCTCAAATTTCGGTGCAATCTCATTTACAATGTCGTCAAACGCACATTTCCCTTTTTTCGCACAAGCGCCGCAGGCAATACAGCCTCTGACTGCCTGGTTTCCTACCTGTACGGTTTCTGTCTGGATATTTTCCTGCTTAAATATGTTTTCCATTTCCTGCAACGCGATGGATGTGTTGCCGCCTTTGCGCGGGCTTCCGTTCAACATTAATATGTTCATAAGTATCCTCCTTTTCGATTGGGGCTTGCCATATTTGGCTTTTCCCTTCTTATAGTTATATGCGAACCACATAAAAAAATCAACTGCTATTTTCCTAATATTTGCTCTACGAATGCGCGTCAACTCGTACATATACGCACGAGCGATAAAATTTACCATATGATTGTTATTTGGCAAACTTTAGTGTTTGCCAGTATAAATCCCAGCCATCTGCGTAAAATACTCAAAATCATGAATAAATGATAAACGGTATATTAGGAGGTATCATCATGAGCAACCGGTTAAGGAAAGAAACCAGCCCTTACCTGCTACAGCACGCAGATAACCCGGTAGACTGGTTCCCTTGGTGCGAAGAGGCTTTTGCAAAGGCACAGGCAGAAGGCAAACCCATATTTTTGAGCATTGGCTACAGCACCTGCCACTGGTGCCACGTTATGGCACATGAAAGTTTTGAGGAGAAAGAAATAGCAGATATATTAAATAAATATTTTATTTCTATTAAAGTCGACCGTGAAGAACGCCCTGATATTGATGCAGTATATATGGAGGTCTGCCAGGCATTTACCGGGTCCGGCGGATGGCCGATGAGCATCTTTTTGACACCTGGGCAGAAGCCCTTTTTTGCAGGCACTTATTTTCCTGCAAAACCACGTTATGGTATGGCAGATTTCCGCAGCCTGCTGCTAAATATTGCAGCGCAATGGGGGCAGGAAAAAGAAAAACTAATCGCGTCCGCACAGCAGGTTACCAATGCCTTGCAGCAAAAAAGCTGCACATCAGACGGTTCCGTCAATACTGGACTTGCAAAACAGGCGGCACAGCTGTTTGCAGAAAGTTTTGACGTGAAACATGGCGGGTTTGGTACAGCACCAAAATTCCCAACGCCCCATAACTTATATTTCCTTCTTTTATATGCACATTTAAATAAGGACCATACTGCTTTGCAGCAGGCCCTTGTTACCTTAGAAGCAATGCGAAGGGGCGGTATTTTTGACCAGGTCGGATATGGGTTTTCCCGGTATGCAACGGATGACGCCTACCTGGTGCCGCATTTTGAAAAGATGCTGTACGACAATGCCTTGTTAATCATTGCCTATTGTGCCGCTTATAAAGCTTGCGGCAAAAAGGAATTTTTGCGGACCGCGGAACAGACTGCAGAATACGTCCTGCGTGAAATGGCAAATGGAGACGGTGCTTTCTATTCTGCCCAGGATGCAGACAGCGAAGGGGAAGAAGGAAAGTTTTATATCTGGGAATGCGGGGAGATCCGCCGTGTCCTCGGACCGGAGAAAGGCGACGCGTTCTGCAGTTATTTTGGAATGTCTGAACAAGGCAATTTTGAAGGGAAAAATATTCCAAACCTATTAAATGGAAATGCCATAGAGGATGGTTTTGATGCAGAGCGCAAAGCACTGTACCGTTTCCGGCAGGCACGGTCCAGCCTGCACTTAGATGATAAAATCCTTACCTCCTGGAACGCCCTTATGGTTACGGCGCTGGTTTTCCTTTACCGGGTAGCCGGCCAAAGGAAATACCTATTAGAAGCGGAACGTGCGCAGCGCTTCCTAAACCGCTGCCTGATGGATGGGGTGCAGTTGTATGCCGTATACCGGAATGGGAAACGCGGGGCCAAAGGTTTTTTGGATGATTATGCTTTTGATGCCGCCGCCCTTATCAGCCTTTATGAAGTGTCCGGGCAGGCAGGCTACCTCACGCGGGCCGAGGCCCTTTGCAAAGAAGCATGCAGACAATTTGAAGACAAAGACGGCGGTTTTTTCCTGTATGGTACACAGCATAGCCAGCTGATCACACAGCCAAAAGAATGTTACGACGGGGCCATGCCAAGCGGCAATTCTGTATTGGCATACTGCCTGGTGCGGCTTTCACAGCTAACAACTGATAACCGGTACCAACAGGAAGCCAAAAAACAGTTGGCTTTTTTATCAGCCCAGGCCGCGCATTATCCAGCTGGATACAGTATGTTTTTAACCGCATTGCTATACGATGCATACCCTCCGCAAAAAATCACAGTTGTGCTGGCAAAACCAGATACCGCTGAAACAGTACTTCCGCGCCTGCCGCTATATGCAGATGTACAGATCTTGGATACGCCCGTGGATGGCTATACGTTATTAAATGAACAAACAACATTTTATGTATGCAAGGATTTCCATTGCCTTCCGCCGTCAAATACTATTTCTTAAGTAAATGACATTGGTTCAATGGGTTATCTGAACTGTTACAACACGAAATGGTATTACCACTTGTAAAAACCATTGCCAAAATACAAAGCAAGCCGTATAATAAGCAAATAAACAATCCATTTTTAAAGTTAGGAACTGCCACAAAATATACTGCAAACCGCCAGAATGTACCGTAATATAACCAAGAAAGCGACTGGCTGGCGGCCTGCAGTCAGGTTATACGGTAAATTTTACTGATATGCAGAATAACTTAACTTGCGGCAGTCCGCTATTTTATAAAACTGGTTAGAAAAGGAGCCAAGATGCAAAATGCAAAATTGTGGTAAAGGCAAAAAGAAACCAAAAATAGGCCTTTATATAAGTACAGCCTGTTTTCTGCTGTTTGGTATGGCTTGTGGTGTATTGGTTGGGCAGTATGCATATTCAATTGCAGGCGATATGCCGTTCGGGCAATTTCTAATGGTCCTGGGGCTGTTGCTGCTGGCTATGTATGTGTCTATTTTTTTACAGATTGTGATCCATGAAGCAGGGCATCTGATATTTGGCCTGCTGTCTGGGTACCGTTTTTCATCATTCCGCATCGGCAGCTGGATGTGGCTAGTAGACAATGGGAAAATCAAGCTTCGGCGCCTATCCCTCGCCGGCACAGGCGGACAGTGCCTAATGGGCCCTCCGGAATTTGAAAATGGGCGTATCCCATTTATCCTGTATAACCTTGGCGGCTCTTTACTAAACCTGGCCTCTGCCCCACTTTTCCTGTGTGCCTATGCTGCCTGCAAGGATCTGCCTGCCCTGCCGCTGATTTTTCTAATAGCAGGTATGGCAGGGTTTTTGTTTGCATGCTTAAATGGTATCCCGATGCATGCAGGGACAGTGGATAATGATGGCTACAATATCCTGTCCATCCAAAAATCCAAAAAGTCCATGCGGGCATTCTGGCTTCAGATGAAGGTCAATGAGCAGATGTCAGGCGGCATCCGTATCAAAGATATGCCAAAAGACTGGTTTTTCCTTCCACAAGACGAGGATATGGGAAATAGCATGGTTGCTGCCCTAGCTGTATTTTATGAAAACCGGTTAATGGACACCCATGCATTTGCACAGGCACTGCCATTGATTGAAAAACTAAAGGAAATGGATACCGCAGTCAACGGCCTGCATGATAAGCTGCTTACCTGTGATTTCATATACTGCATCCTTCTGGAAGGTGCAGACTATGAAAAGATCGAGGGGCTTTTGGACAAGGGGCAGCGAAAGTTTATGAAACAGATGCGGAAGTTTCCGTCCGTTATCCGTACAGAATATGCCCTGTCCTTGCTATATGAAAAGGATGCGGCAAAAGCAGCATTTTGGAAAAAGGAATTTGGCCGCTGCGCGCTGGCATACCCTTACGCCAGCGAGATCGAAAGCGAACAGGAACTTTTACAGAAAGCAGATTTGGCCAGTGGGGGATAATAGCCGTCCAAGCCATATTATTATTCCAGCATTTGATTAATATTAAAGGGCGGCAATACAACACAATCTACCCCAGGCTGTGCCGTTAACAAAGATACTTCGCTTCTTAAGTATGGCATCAAAATAGCAATTGCATTTTTGCCCACTAAATCATTTTTTAATTTTTCCGAAAGTTCCTGATTATTTTCAATAGCAAAAATACCAGTTAGAATGATTTCCAAGGAATACTCATCAGGTTTATAGCCATTTAAGATCAATGTAATTTTATAAATATCAGTATCCAGCCTTTGTGAAATACTGCACTTTATTTTAAATTCTATTTTATTATCCTTTTGAAAACCCAGCCTTTTAAATTCTATTTTATCAAAAACCAATTTGTTTAATTTTAAAATGCTGTATATATCCTTATTTTGCATAATCCTACTCCTATGCTGCATATACTAAAATATTTATTTCTGATGCCTTCCATTCTTCGGAACACATATTATCCGAAATTGCTATATCCGACTTCAAAATAAAATTTGTATATTCTCCATAATCGACATATTTTGTTTGCAAGCCAACGATTACTTTTTGTTCCAGCTGGCAATCATATATTTCTAAATATTTTTCTACAAATCCGCTGCTAAATCCAAGGCCCTCATTTATAATTCCATCAATAAAATCCAGTTCTTGTTGTGGAACCTCAAAATTTTCTATTGACAAAAATATCTGGTCAAACCTTTTAACATACGAAGATACTTCATCTGTCAATATTTCAAAATATGCGCCTTTATCTGGCAATGCAGAGTAATCTATCGTTTCTATTGATTTACAAGTTACTGAATCTAATTCTATTTGTTCTTCTGATATAATTTCCCAGTAACATTTTTGCTTTGTAAATACATCCCTCATAGGTATCTTTCCATGTAATAAACGATATAGATCCACATCCGAAAGGTTAATTACAATGTATTTCAATTCTTCTACATCTGTACATAAAGCTAAGTAATATCTTACATTCTCATCCTTACATACAAAAAAAATTGGTATATCATTATAATCAACTAATACTTGTTCTAAATAAAGCCTATCGCCTTGAATGTAAAAACATAGTTCCTTATCCATCCAGTTACCCCTCCTCTATTTTAAACCCACTAACATCAGCATCTTCAAATAGCCACCAGCAAATATGTTGTTGTTGCCTATTTGTCTCCTGAGGACCACCCTCTTTATATATGTTTCCTACTGCCATTTTCTTTTTGGGGTTTGGAAATTTCATCTTCTGTTCCACTATTTTCTTATCCAAAAAGCTGGATACCCCGTAGTAATGGGGATCTTTACTCCAGTCCTTCTTAATTCCTCTTGCATTTTTTGGTGTTTTTTTCAACTCAAAATATGATTTAAAATCTTCCAAACTTACCGCACGATAATCTTCTTTTTCACGGTCAATTGCCCTATAAGCCAATATTGGTTTATAATTAAATTCTACTGCCTGTGGAAGTTTAATTTCTTTTTTTAACAATTTATCTTTTAATATAGCCGGAAACTTCAAATATATGCTTTCATCTATCTGCATTTTGCACACCCTCTTTTGTGTCCATTCCATAAAACCTTATCCCGTATCACATTTTTTCAAAAAAATCGAGTCTTAACAAATGATCTTATTAGAATAATAGCACAACTATTATCCAAAAAAAAGTCTTGACTTTCCATATATAGTATACCGCGTAAAAAGGATCGTTACTATTCACAGCCAATGTCATTTACTTAAGCGTAACCGTTCAGATAGGGTGTTACATTGTGGCCTCCCAGACACCGTATGAGGCAGCGGCCCCCATCCGGCGCCCGGGAGGCCACAATTAACAACGTTCCTGGTTAGGCATTTTCTGGGTCAGGTTGTGTAAGGGATTTCTTAATTAAATTATATTAGTCAGTGAATAGTAACAAAGGATATGGCAAAAGCAGCATTTTAGAAAAGGAATTTGGGGAACTTTTGCAGAAAGCAGACGCATCCAGCAAGATACCCAATAAAAACGTAACGCAGGAAACTGCCAATAAAATGGCTGGTTACCTGCGTTAAGCCTTATCCAGAATATACCGCCTATAAACCAACAACACCGCTTACTTGTGCAGCAGTGCATCCAACTCCTGCTGCACCTGTTCAAAAGTCCCAAATTGAACCACGCTCCATCCGACCTTCTTTGGATAAACCAGGTTTGGGGCATTGTCATCGATAAAGGCGCATTCGTCTGGCTGCAAGCCGTATTGCTCCATTATAAAATGGTAAATCTCCTTTTCCGGTTTGATATAGCCCGTTTGAAAAGAAAAAACCGCACCGTCCGTAAGCGGCAGGAAATCCAGGCCAGTGTTTTGCGTCAACTGGAAGGTCCGCCTGGAATAATTGGATAAAATGTATACATGCAGCCCTGCATCCTTCAAAGACCGTATCCAGTTTTTTGCATAGGGGTACTGCACGATCATATCAGAAATATGTTCCCACAACATCTGCACCTGTGCTTCATAACCTGGCGCTGCTGCTTGAAAACCAGCCAACAACGCTTCATCTGGCTGGACACTGCGGTCAAATTCATTCCATAACGGGGAACGGACGGTGGCATTTGCCACAGCCTCGAATACTTCCCCAGAAAACCCGATTTTTTTTAATGCATCCTGCCAGCAAAAATCAACCAGAACCATCCCTACATCTAAAATAATATTTTTAATCATATTTGACACCTGTACTATTTCATGAATATTTGTCTGCTGTATTTTGAAAACCCTAAAGCTATACACACGAGCGATAAAGTTTACCATATGGTTCAAGATAATGGCGCCCGTGAGCCTGCGTTATTTGGCAAACTTTAGTGCCTGCCAGTATATTTTATGGATGACGGTAAATAATATCCTCGCGGCTAGGCCCGTTGGAAACCATTGTGATTGGATAACCAATCTGCGATTCAATAAATTCAATATACCTGCGGCAGTTTTGCGGCAGTTCCCCATAGTTGCGGATTCCGGTAATGCTGCACTTCCAGCCCGGCAGCGTTTCGTATACCGGCTTTGCCTTCTTCAACCC
This sequence comes from uncultured Eubacterium sp., assembly GCA_947089855.1. Lineage (GTDB taxonomy): Bacteria > Bacillota > Clostridia > Lachnospirales > Lachnospiraceae > Eubacterium_J. The sequence goes on along the minus strand of CAMUML010000003.1, from coordinate 37,153 downwards.
GGCTGTCGTTGGAAATTCTGTTGTAACGGCCCCGTCGATTTCATAGCCGACGCATACTGGGATTTCCTCTAAGTAGCCAAGGACATCTAATACCGTAAATGCAACATCCGTCGTACCTTGCAGCCTACAGCCGTACTTGCTTGCTACACAGTCAAACCAGCCCATCCGGCGCGGGCGCCCAGTGGTTGCGCCATATTCGCCGCCGTCGCCGCCGCGTTTCCTTAAATCGTCTGCTTCGCCGCCAAATATCTCCGTAACAAATTCACCGGCGCCGACTGCGCTGGAATATGCTTTGCATACAGTGATGACTTGTTTGATCTCATAAGGCGGTACGCCTGCACCGATTGCCCCGTAGCCTGCCAAAGTGGAAGAAGACGTTACCATTGGATAAATCCCGTGGTCTGGGTCACGCAGCGTCCCAAGCTGCCCTTCCAGCAATACGGTTTTGCCGTCTTTTATCGCCTGCTGCAAAAAGCTGGCAGTATCTGCTACATATGGTGCGATCATATCCCGGTACCTATGCAGCTCTTGTAATATCTGTGGCCCTTCCAGTAACGGTTTATGGTACAGGTGTTCCAGCATTGCATTTTTCAACTCGCAGACACGCTGCACTTTTTCTGCCAGCAATGCCTCGTCGAATAATTCGCTAACCTGGAAACCGATTTTTGCATATTTATCCGAATAAAATGGCGCAATGCCTGATTTTGTGGAACCAAACGATTTCCCGCCCAGGCGCTCCTCTTCATACTGGTCCAGCAGGATATGGTAGCTCATTACAATCTGTGCCCGGTCAGATACAAGGATATTTGGCGCCGGTACGCCTTGGCTTGTTATGGATTCGATTTCGTGTATTAATTTTGAAATGTCTAAGGCAACGCCATTTCCAATAATATTCGTTGTATGGTTATAAAATACACCGGATGGGAGCGTATGCAGGGAAAATTTGCCATAATGATTTTTAATAGTATGGCCTGCGTTGGCACCGCCTTGGAAACGCACAATAATATCGGTATGTTCTGCCAGCATATCCGTAATCTTGCCTTTTCCTTCGTCCCCCCAGTTTGCTCCTACAACTGCTTTTACCATTGTCATACCTCCTATGAATCAGCCATTTTCTTATGTGTGCGGCTAAGGAACCGCGAAAAAATAACTTTGCAGTATACTTGTTAAAGTTTTTTTCACAGCCCCTAACGGCCGCATAAAAAAGGCAGGTTGTAAAAACCCGCCTGAAATAACCGTTTTTACTTTCTGATTATACACAACTTGACAGAATAAGTAAAGGGCTACCCCTCAATTTTATGCGATGCTGCAATTGCCAGCGCCCCTGGCCCGATATGGCAGGAAATACTTAAAGACAATGGATGGACCACACATTGCTGGCCAGGAAATGCTTCTTTAACTTCCTGTTCAAACAGATGGGCAGCCTCCAAATCCTTGGTATAGGCAATATCAATATGCATCGTTTTGCCGCTTGGGTCATGGAAACGGTTTGCGCAGTCATTTTTCATCGCTTCCACCATGATGCTTTTCGCCTGTTTTACCGTCCTTGCTTTTGCAAAAGCATCCAGCTTTTCCCCCTGGATCTGCAATACGGGCTTTAAGCGCAGCAAAGTACCCAGCGCCGCGGCAGCAGGCGTAATACGTCCGCCTTTTTTTAAATATTTTAAAGTGTCTACCATAATATAAATCGAAGATTCAAACTTTTCCCGTTCCAAAATCTCTTTAATCTCTGCCGCACCCTTCCCCTCCTGCGCTAGCTGGAAAGCATCCAGCACAGAACGCCTTTGCGTAACGGAAATCCTTTGGTTATTCACCACCTGCACTTTCCCATCATAAGGCTGCGCCAACATAAACGCCGTTTCACAAGAACTGCTCAAACCGGAAGACATAGGGATATGCACGATCTCATCATAGGAAAGCAGCAATTGGTCCCACAAATCCGTCACATCTCCAACAGCCGGCATCGAAGTCGAAATATCCGTCCCTTCTTCCAAATTTTGATAAAATTGCTCCTGCGTCAAATTTATATCTTCATAATAGGTATCCCCATTCATATAAAAAGGCATTGGCAGTACGGTAATCCCGATCTTCCCTGCTTCTTCCTGCGTAATCCCGCTGTTTGAATCTGTTACAACAGCTATCTTGCCCATCTGATCGCCCTCCATTTCCTATTTTTACGGTATATCCGCCGATGGTATTTCCATCTAAATGTTTTTCATTTTACATTATACACCATTATTTTAACCTGGATAGCATTGTATCACACCTGAAAAATACTTACAAGTTTTAATTCTGGTTAGGTTACTATTCACGGCCTGGAGGCCGCTCATAGCAACCATTCGGGGCGATATTGGAAGTTTGCTCCGCAAAATCGCCCCTCACTCCTGAATCATGTCCTCACGGAATGCGCAGTTTATGCGCATTCCTGGCCCATGAATAGTAACCTGGCCAGCTACCACCACTTGCAATTTTCAAACACGCCCTAGCCAAAACGCCCCAGCCATGATACAATATTTTTGTTCATTATTCAGTATAAGATAAAATTTAGAAAGGACAAACTGACAATGGAAGAACGTATGGAAACAATGGACGATTACAAAGAAGAGCTGGAGGCATCCTTCCGCAGTATCCAGGAAGGCGACATTTTGAATGCAACGGTTATCTCTGTATCCGATGAGGAAGCCGTGCTGGATTTAAAGTATTATGCGCCAGGTATTATTAAGGCTGCCGACTTAAGCGACGACCCAGACTACCAGATTATGGAGGAACTGCATCCAGGCGATGAAATCCAGGCCGCTGTCATCCGCATGGACGACGGGGAAGGCAACATCATGCTGTCGAAAAAGGAGGCAAACCAGACGGTTGGATGGGAAAAGCTCAAAGAAGCGATGGACAGCCAAGAAATCTTAAACGTCCGTGTCAAAGAGACCGTAAATGCCGGGGTAATTGCTTATGCAATGGGGCTACGCGGGTTTATCCCGGCCTCCCAGTTAAGCTTGGACTATGTAGAGGATACTTCCCTTTGGGTAGGCAAAGACCTGGAAGTACGGGTAATTACCGTAGATAAGGCAAAAGAAAAATTGGTGCTTTCCGCTAAATCAGTTTTACGGGAACGGGAAGAAGAAGCCAGGAACCACCGCATTTCCATGCTGGTGCCGGGCACCGTTGTAGAAGGTACAGTAGAAAGCCTGACAAACTACGGCGCGTTTGTCAATATCGGCGATGGGCTGACCGGGCTAGTACATGTATCCCAAATTAGCAGCCGCCGCATCCGTAAACCTGCGGATGTCCTTAAGGTTGGCCAGACAGTACGCGCAAAGATCCGGAATACAAACGATAATAAGATTTCGTTAAGTATGCGTGCCCTGGAAGAAGAAGGGAAAACCGAGCCGGATACCGATACGGGGTATGCACAGGAATATGCTTCCCATGAATCCGCAACTACTTCACTTGGCAGCTTGATTGCAAAACTGAACTTGGATATTTAACAATCCATATACTGGCAGCGCAATGGAAAATCAATCCATGCAGATAAGCGTAAATGATACTAGCGTGCAATAAACTTTACCAATTAGCGCGTTACTTTTCACACCCCAGCCAAAAAGCGGCTGTGCTGTAAAAAGTAACGGCATCCGGCCCATTGGAAGTTCGCCTTTGGCGAAAGGCCGGATGCATGGCAAGCCGCATTCTTTGGCCCAGACCAAGCAGCGGGTGCTTGGTCTGGGTGTGAAAAGTAACATTAGCGCCAGCTCACGGGCGTTGCTGCCTCAAGCTATATGGCAACTTTATCGCCCGTGGGTATAAAAAAGCCGGTACAGAAACGGTTACCTGTTTCTGCACCGGCTTTTGCTGGTTTTTATTTGCTTTTTTCTAATTTTTTTTGTGCTTTGCTTAAAAACTTATCGCTTTGGATAATAAACCGTTCATGCATCCCCTGTCCGATCAGGCCGGTTTCATCAAATGCCTGCACATCAAATACAAGTTTGCGGCCATCGACTTCAACCAATTTGCTGGCGCAGCGAACTTTCATCCCGACCGGTGTCGCCGATACGTGGCTGATGGTCAATCCAGTCCCTACCGTCCCGCAGCCTTCTTCCAGTTCTGGCTGCACGCTCTTTAAGCATGTCTCTTCCATCAGAGCGACCATTGCCGGTGTGGCAAATACTTCCAGCATTCCACTGCCAAGTGCTGCCGCAGTATTTTCTTTTGTTACTTCTTTTTCCATTTCATTACTGATCCCAACTGTCAGCATATTATCCTCCCCGCCTTAAAATATATTCCTATCCGATTCGGCCTCTATCCAGTTTTTTATGCAAAACTATATGCCAGGGCTATACCCTGGATAAATATTCACCAGTCCTTGTATCAATTTTAATGGTGTCGCCCTGGTTTACAAATAACGGGACGTATACAGTGGCACCGGTCTCTACCGTTGCAGGTTTGGTAGCGCCGGTTGCGGTATCGCCTTTAACGCCAGGTTCGGTTTCGGAAACCTCCAGTTCGACAAACAGCGGCGGTTCTACTGCAAATACATCGCCGTTATAAGAACATATCTTTACCATATCATTTTCTTTTACAAATTTTAATGCATCGCCGATCGTATCTGCCCCAATCGGAATCTGGTCATATGTCTCGACATCCATAAAATAAAACAAATCTGCGTCCGAGTACAGGTACTGCATATCTTTGCGGTCGATACGCGCCTGCGGGCATTTTTCAGTCGGCCGGAAGGTTTTTTCAATAACGCCCCCACTCTTGATATTTTTTAATTTCGTACGGACAAATGCCGCGCCTTTTCCTGGCTTTACATGCTGAAACTCAATGATCTGGTAAATATTTCCTTCTACTTCAATTGTAATTCCGTTCCTAAAATCTCCTGCTGAAATCATTCGATATTTCCTCCTTGTTTCAATCCATTTAACCGCTCTTTGTATAATATAATAAAAGTCCTTTTATTTCAACTGTTTTTTCATCGTATTACCTACTATTCACGGCCTGGGGGCCGCTCATAGTAACCATTCGGGGCGATATTGGAAGTTTGCTCCGCAAAATCGCCCCTCACTCCTGAATCATGTCCTCACGGAATGCGCAGCTTATGCGCATTCCTGGCCCGTGAATAGTAGCCTCATAAGTAACACGCTAATGGTAACCTTCAATCGCATGGATCAGGTTGATCCTATCCTGGTGCCTGCCGCCTTCAAACTCCGCATCCAGATAAGCTTTTACAATATCTTTTGCTGCTTCTATCCCTATGATCCTTGCGCCAAATGCAATAATATTGGCATTGTTGTGCTGTTTTACCAGCCTTGCAGTCGTAGTATCCGAGCATACGGCGGCACGCACGCCTTTCACCTTATTGGCCGCAATGGAAATCCCTACACCAGTCCCGCAAATCAAAATCCCACAGTCGCCTTCCCCATTTACCACCGCGCGCCCTACCTTTTCGCCAATGTCTGGATAATTGCAGCTTTCCCGGCTGTCTACACCAAAATTAATAGGTTCATGGCCTAACTCTTTTAGATATTTTACAATTTCCCATTTCATTTCCGGAGCCGCATGGTCATTTCCAATAATAATCTTCATCTTACGTAACCTCCTGCCTGTTTGCATTCCTTTTCTTATAAAAATGCAGTACTATTTTTTCTGGTATCCGTTTTAGGATAATCTGTATTTCTTCTTTGGGGCTGATCGGTTTTACTAAGATAGTGTGGATACCTGCCCGGTTAGCACCCCATATATCGGTAAAAATCTGGTCGCCGACAAACAGTGTACTGTGTGTATCGGTACCCATCCGTTCCATTGCTTTTTTATAGTTAGCCGTCCGCGGCTTATGCGCGTTAAAAATATAATCCGCATGGATCTGCCTGTTAAACAGTTTTACGCGCGGCTCTTTGTTATTGGAAAGCAGGCAGCACCGCCAGCCTGTCTGCTTCAAATGTGAAAATAATGCCCGCGCATTTGCATCGGCCGGTGCGCCATGCATAACAAGCGTATTGTCAATATCAAAAATCACGCCCCGGTAGCCCTGCCGGTAGAGCTGGTCAAAATCGATGCGGTAGGCCGAATCCAGATATTCATTTGGATAAAATGTCTGTAGCATGGTCCCCCTTAATTTTCCAGAATTTTTTTCAATTCATCCATAAATGTATTGATGTCCTTAAATTCACGGTAGACAGATGCAAACCGCACATAAGCGACTGCTTCTAAGTCTTTTAGCTTATCCATCACAATTTCACCAATCGTAGTACTGGGGATTTCTTTTTCTTCCAGGTTGAAAACCTCTGTTTCAATTTCATCGACCAGCCTGCTGATCTGATTGATAGAAATTGGACGTTTGTGGCAGGCGCGCAAGATGCCCGCCTCGATTTTGGAACGGTCATACTGTTCTCTGTTATTATCCTTTTTGATAACGATCAAAGGGATGGTTTCAACCTTTTCATATGTCGTAAAACGCTTCTGGCATACATCGCACAGCCTGCGCCGACGTATGGATGTGTTGTCATCTGCGGGCCTGGAATCGATCACCCTGGTGTTATCCCTGTTGCAAAACGGACATTTCATATTTTTGTTCCCCTTCTGGTTTTCCTTTGTAGACGGACTGGCCGCAGGTATAATCTTATAGGCACAGTTTAACCTTTACCAGAGGGGCTGTCAATATTTTTTGCAAAATATTACAAATTTACAAAGGGATACCCTAAAATATCCAATGTTTCCCGTATCCCATCCTGCAGCGGATACGCCCCGCTCCATCCCAGGCCCTCCAGTTTCCCCGCATCCAGTGCAGATATGTCCATTAAATTATACCCCCTGCGCTCTGCATCCGACGGTTCCTCAAATATCACTTTGCGCCCCGCCTGCGCAGCCAGTTCATCCGCAAACTGGCGGATTGTAGCCGTAGAAGCGGCATTTGCGATATTATACGCTTCCCCGCACACCCCTTTTAGCAAAACAAACAGCAATGCTGTGATACAATCCATAACATAGCAGTATGACCGCATTTGCGTGCCAGGGCTTTTCATAACAATATCCTGGCCTTGCAGTACATCCCGGATAAACTTGGAAGATGCCCTGCTGTCTGTCCCTGTCATGGTTGGCCCATATACATGCCCCGGCCTAGCTGTTACTACATCCACGCCATACTCTTGTATATAACAGCTGCAAAGCGTCTCCGCTGCCCGCTTGCTGGAAGGGTAGCACGCACGTGCGTTTAAAATATCCAAGTCATAATAATGGCCTTCCGTATACCATGGCTGGCTGCTGCCTGTCCGGTTTCCGTAAACCTCACTCGAAGACACATACAACACCCGGCACTTTCCGGCACTAGCTTTTGCATAATCCAGGATATGGTTTATCCCAATAAAATTAACCAACATCGTCTCTACCGGCTCTTCCCGGAACATCTTAGGATGCGCATTGCTTGCACAATGGATGATATAGTCAAAATGCATCCCGTACGGCAGCGGTTCCAGCGCCTGGTACCGTAGCGCCTGCACATGGCCCCACATCCCAAAGCGGGACTGCATCTTTTCCGGTACCCTAGACCCAGCAAAAACAGATAAGCCAAGATCCATCTGCCCCTGTACACACGCCAAAAAATCTACCATAGCAGAACCAATCAGGCCCGCCGCACCAGTAACCAAAATACGCTTCCCAGCCAGGGTATGCAATAGGCTTTCTACCTGCGCCATATTTTTTGTCAAGCATTCTTGATACGTTTGAACATGCAGCATAAACAGCTCCTTCCTTCACCTGTCAAAATTTCTTAATAATCTTGTATATTGCCGCCGCAAAAAAGCACCTTTAATATAACACTACACCACTTTACGGCTACCCACTTTGCAGCAGCCATTATTTTATTTCAAAGCAAATTCCGCAAAAGGTTGCTATGCCTATAATTTGATCTTCTGCTTCTAGATAATCCGTAGTTTATACTGGCGAGCAATAAAATTTGCCAGTAATGCCGACTCACGAGCGTCAATACAAAAGGCTATATGGCAAATTTTACCGCTCGTGAGTATAAATAAAGTGTTTAATTTATAAGTTACAGCAAATTAAAAGGTTGATGCGCACAAAATTATACGCATCAACCATATTTACCTTTGAACTACCTACTGGCTTAAACCCGGTAGGATTGCAGCACTACTTTGTGGACTACCTATTGTCTAACGCCACTGGGATTGCAGCAGCCTTTTTTCAATAGCTATTTATGCTGCTTGCTTTACTTAGGAACTGTCACAAAATAACTTGTGCATTTTGCTGGTCTAAATCTCCGATAGCACCCTGCAAAAATCCTCAACATAGCCCACTATGCCTCCGGTTTTTGCAGGGCACTCTCGAAAATTTATCCTCAGCAAACTGCACAAGTTATTTCACGACAGTTCCTTACTAATGAATTTTTACCCCTCTATTCCTTTATATAATCAATCTCTGTAAGGTTAATACCAGACGATGTCAATATAACTTTTAATGTCGTATAACGTCTTTTTAATTTTTTATATACTTCCGTGTCCTTTTCACATGACATCATAAAATCTTGTATTCGATCAAATTCCTCTACTGATACTTTCATCATTTCTTTTTCTGTCATACCAGATCACCTTCCTTGCCTTTTTAACTATTATACCAGATTATCCCTTATTTTCAAGCCAGAAAAACCAACATGGCAAACTATATTATAAAATGGGTTACTATTAGCGGCCCCCCCCCAGGCCATGAATCGTAACAGATTTCGAACTGGAATTCCCCAAAACCGGAGACTGGAAGCTCGGCGTACACCCGATCCTGGGCCGGCTCTGGGGAGGGCTATGTTTTGCCAGGCTTCAAAAATGTTAAAAAGTTGTAAACTGGTATAAATATGACAGACATTGATAAAATCAAAGAATAGCAGCCAGTAAATAATTGCACATTAACCACCAGCCAGAGTGTAAAGCCTATGGAACCGCCAAGGGTTTTACACTTTTTTATAACAGGATTTATCTTATGGATTAATATTGTGCAATATAACCACTCTTTAAAAAATTAGGCCAATGCCCCAGATAATGGCATCATGCATCAAAAACATTTGATGATAAACATCTGTGGCACGCGGCAATCGTCCGATCCAACCAATCGTCTAGCTAATTAATTTATATGCTAAAATAAAGGCACTACTAACCAACCAAATATCCCTAGAATCAGTAATGCCTTTTTGCTAATGTTGAATACCGTAGCAGGCTATTTTACAATTTCTTCAAAATCCGTAAATCATCCACAAAATTTAAGATCCTTTTTTATTTTATACTGTTATTTCAACCATTCGTCCTGCTTTACATTTAGCAGCGCTTTAAAAATCTCAATATCGTCCAGCGTAGTGATCTTAATATTTTTTTCCGACCCCAATGAAAAATAAGACTTTTTTCCAAGCGCATGCATCAACGCACAGGAAGCAGGTGTATCAAAAATCCCCCTTTCCCCCGCCTGGCGGTGTGCATCCCACAGTTCTTCCAGCCGGTACGTATGCGGCGTCTGGGTTCTGGCAAGCACTCCACGCTCCAGTACATCCTGCGATACTTCCCTGTCCTGTGTTGTAAATACCACCTCCATACATGGAATCGCAGCGACCGCACTCCCATGTTCCTGGAATTTGACAAGGCTATCCGTAATAATGTCCTGCCCAACCATCGGCCGGTTCCCGTCATGAACCATAACTACATCATCTAAGGAACGGTGCCTTAATACCTCCTCCATACCGTTATGTATGGACTCCTGCCCGTTGCGCCCGCCATAGGCAATATACTTTAATTTGGTAATATTAAACTGTTTCGCATAGGCCCGCAGTATATCTTCCCATCCTTTTAAAATAGACACGCAAATTTCATCAATGCCTGGGTGCCTTTGGAAAGCCTCCAGCGTATATATCAGGATCGGCTTATTGTTGACATGTATAAACTGTTTTGGTATATCCTGGTGCGTCCTCGTACCGCTCCCAGCAGCAGTCAAAAGCGCTATATTCATAATGGCTTCCCCCCCCCCTTTTTTTCCGGTTCCCTTACGACCCCCTATCCTTATCGAAATACCATACCCACCTTGGCTAGCCGGTTACGGCTGCAGTTTTAAAGGCTTCCAGGCACTATCCATCCAAGCCGCACCAGTTCTTCCCTGCAAAATAAATCTTTCGGATCCAATAGCTGGATCTTGGAAGCGTCCAGGTGCGCCACACGCTCGCCTTCCGGCGGCAATGCCAAATAGTCGCCAAACAGTAGTGCCAGATAGGTACGGTAGCCCTTAAAACAGAGGAACTTGCGGCCTTCAAACTCCATATCCACCATTTCTTCAAAACAGGACGCTGGCATCCCATACTTTGCCCTTTTGGGGTATGGGTAGGTCATATGTGCAACCAGCCTGGTTTTTTTCCGGTTACAGGCACCCGCAATCCGGTTTCGAAATTGGAAAATGGCATCCCTTGGTATGGTATCATAGCACATCTTGTAAAACAGGCGCATCAGCAAAAATTGTTCATTAGCCATGCCCAGCTGTGCATAAAGCAGCTTACGGATCGTAAAGCATGCCATAAAATGCGCCCTCCGCGCCAGCCACCCGTCTGGTACATTGTCTACGACAAAAATATCCATAAAAACTCCAGTCCGGTTCTTTAAATGTCCCTGCCCGAGTCTAACAAACTCCGTACCCAGGCGCCTTAGTTTCGCATACCCCCACCGGTAATGGGGATCCGTCCGGTATTCCTGCAAAAAGAAACGCGACCGATCCAGCTCTTTCTTACAGGCCCTATAAAACTTCCGGTATTCCCGCCTGTGCATGACAATGTCAATATCGTCGTCCCACGGGATAAACCCTTGATGGCGGACCGCCCCAAGCAGCGTACCGCCATCAAGAGAATATTTGATCTGGTATTTGCGGCAGATACGGTCGGTTTCCACCAGCATTTCCAGCAGGTTCAGCTGCAATTTGCGCAGCTTCCTCCCTGACAGCTCGACTTTCTTGCTTAATTCCATCAGACTGTTTTGCCCTTTCCTATTTTTGCCCTTTATGCTTTTGGCACAGCGTCCAGGAGCCCAATTACTGCCTATTTTAATTTGCCAGCGCACCTTCTCCTGCTGCGGCTAGGCCAGATAATAATCCTGGAACCCTTTTTGTCTTAAATTGCTTAAGATCTCACGCCTGTCCCTTGTATAAGCTACCGATACGACAATCCCCACTTCTTCCCTTCCAAACGGTATATCTGACAGACGGTACACAGGATAACCGTTTTTTTCCTGCTGCTTTGGCTGGTCGTCAGAGACTACAAATCCTTTTGCCGGAATGCCGTTTTGACTTAAGATATTCGACGTCTTAATACCATTCGTCCCGGCGCCGTAAATCAGCACGTTCTGCTTCCCCATGCAGTAAGAGAGGATGTCGGACTCGAAAACCGAAGGGTAGTCCGTAACCATCTGCTGTGCCCGTATTTTTGATAAAACACCGGACAGGAAATAATACAGATTTGTATTCTGTAAAGATGCATAGCCCGTATTCATCACACATCCAGAATAATACCCCTGCGACTGCGCCACATAAGGGTAGATGCGCTCCAGAGCATGGTTAAGGGCGCCGTCTAGCGGCAAAGGCTCGTTTGGCAGATCCCCATAGCCAAAACCATAGCCTGCCAGTGGCGCCAGGGCATCAGCCCGGCACCAGAACGCATTCCCCAATGCAAAACATGGGATGTCCGGTGAAAAATTTGCCTTCAGCCCCAGCTTTTCTGCCAGCTGCACCGTATTGTCAAAATCATTGTGCCACTCCAGCCCAACCGAACCAAAAAATTCTGCATGGATGGGCGGGGGCACCGTTAAAAACCCAAGGCGCGGCTCCCTATCAAAAAGCGTTAATATCTGGGCGATATAAGTACGGCTTTTTAACGTATTTTCCCACAGGTTATAAAAAAAGGACTTCCCAACCGTTGCAGGCCCGACCGATGCCTTCGTTTTTTTATCATGGACAAAACAGACATACTCAAAATCCCGGAACAGATCCACGCAGCCAACAAGCAGCGCCCCCATGTCGCGTCCACGGTTTGGCACAAGCCGCACCTCGAAATTCCTGCGCCCCATAGCATGGAACACCCCTGCAACTTCGTCCTTAACTGTTTTTTTGGAAGTGGTAACGCACAGGTAGATGTCCTCCGGCACCTGTTTTAAATATTGGATACAGCTTGCCAGCAACTCCTCATAATACAGGTGGGCAGCCACAGCCGTTGTGCGAAACAGCGTATGGGGCAGCCCGCTGCAGCCTTGCGCATCTTCCCACGGAATGATATAATCCAGATGCAGGGCATTTTTTATTTCTGCCACATTATACAGGCGCAGGATATTGCCCCATATCATATTTGTGTCATAACCGGTTTCCGACCCGATAAAATGCAGGGCATTGGCCGTATCTTCCCCCATATTCCCGGCTTGCATGGACATGTTCTTGATTACAAAATTTTTCCTTTTTATAAATGGGCAGCGGTACCGGCTTACCAGTTCATATGCAATATAATAATAATGGTTAAAATTGCTGCCTGGTTCTTTTGAATTATATTCTGCCGCATCGATATAAGTACTCCAATGGAAGCCTGCATCTTCTAGGTATTTCGTAAAAAACTGCTCATGGCGCACGACATCCGAAAAAAACCATTCCGTAGCGTCAAACTGATCCCAGTAATCCTGGAAAGCTCTGCTTTCCAATACTGGCCTGCGGTAAGCAGAAAAATATGTATGGACATGCGCAGGTAGGATGTCATTCGTCCCGTAAAAATAATCATAGGCCCTGGCATGGTAGGTCAGCCCCCAAAAATCGCACTGCCTAGCATCCATTTTGGAAAACAATTCCGACAACGGGTAAACCGGGCCAAAAAAAGTATCGTTAAACAACAGCACTTCTTCATAGCGAAGCACAGCATCCCAGCCAAGGTAATCGGTCAAGGCCAGTTTGTACGCCATTGCATCATAGCCGGTATTCTCCCGGATATGTATATCACTCGAAAACTTCATCAGGCGTTTTTTCCCTTCCCCTGTGACTTGTCCATTGCAGACAATAGTCAAATGGTCCAGGTACCCTTCCATCTTCTGCAGCAGGTATACTACGTAATCGTCTACGATGCCTGCTTTGTCGTAAAAAACAAAAATTCCTAATCTTTTCATTTCGTTTCCCTACAGTGAAATTATGCCATAAACATTGAATACCCTCTAGTCTATCTATTTTTTCTTATCCAGGCTATCAATTTTTCAAAACTCGACTTCTAACTCTGCTAAATATCCAGCCTTCCAAATAATCTTCTTGCCATCAATACACATATTTTCTAATTGTAATCTTATATCATCTGCAACCAGTTTATTATCAACCGCAACAATAATGTAGTCATAGCCTTTCATATCAACGATTTTAGCAGGATCCTCAATATTCGCATAACTTACATCAATATCTTCTAACCTTCTATCAACCCACAATACAATATCGCAATATTTATTCCTCATTAATTGCTTGTAAAAATTCCTTCCAACACAACCTGCACCATATAAGATAATTTTACTTCTTTGTTCAATCAATTCATATGGAAATAAATAATAATAACTCTTTACGCACCCATATTTATTTATCCCATTAATAATTTCATAGGAAATATACTGCTCTAGATTTAATAATAATTGTTGATCCTTTTCACAATACGGTTTCAGCCTGTCGCGCAATTGAAAATAAGCATATTTTACATATTCAAAATATTTTGAACAATTCGTTGCTCCTGTGTTAAGGGAATCCGGATACAAAACATAATGATATAAACAATTATCAATGATGCATACAGTATCTGCTTCTAGTAATACCGGATATATACATAACGCATCCTCTTGTCCAACTGCCCTATCATCAACCAACAATTGATTCCTTATGGCCAGTTCTTTTCGAATTAATTTTCCCCACTGTGAATGATATAGAAAACGGAATCCGTCGCCATCGACCCGGAACAATTTCGGATAGATCTGACGTTTTATTTTTTCGCTATCGTACACCCCACAAAATAAATGGTGTTTTCTTTTAAAACTACAATCGCCGTGATCCTCTTTAAAACCATCAATTACTACATCCACTTGTCCTTTATTGGAAGCCTCCACTAAAGTTTCGAAATAAGTGGCTTCGACCCAGTCATCCCCATCTATGTGTCCAATATAATCACCTTTCGCAGATACAATACCTGCTTTTCTTGCAGTAACTAGCCCTCCATTCTTTTTATGTATAGTCCTAATTCTATGATCTTCCTGTTCATATTTCCTGCATATCTGCAAACTTTTGTCTGTAGAACCATCATCCACCAATATAATATCTAAATCTTTATATGTTTGATTTTGTATACTTTCAATACACCTTTTTAAATATTTTTCTTTATTATATATTGCAACTATGACACTAACTAGCATTATCCCCCCTGGAAACATTTATACTTTTTCTAAAACATCTTTTATAGAAACAATTGGATATTCTGTTTTCTGCCTTAGCATATGGTAAATCTCATCAAAATAAAACACCGGTGTTACTACAATACAATCAACTTCCGGTATTTCAACGTCGACGCCAATTACCGGGACATCTGCAAAAATAGATGAAGCATCCCTGTCCATTGCTGCAACAATTTCGATCCCACTTTCCTCTAGTTCGTCTACAAAACGCTCGCCAATATACCCCATCCCATATACCATTATTTTTTTATAATGATTCTGTATAAAATAATCCGCAAGGCATTTTCCAGCCTGCTTTGCACTAAGCCACTGGTTAAAAAAATGCATTGTGGCCGCTTGGCCATCTGACTTCTTTTTGCGTGCATTAACCAGCTTAGATACTTTTTTCCCTGTCAAAAATGCGCCTGCTACGGCACCGGCTATTCCTGACAATAACACTGTAAATCCAGTCCTCACGATACAATCCCCTTTTCTTTTCCTGTAATTTTGCAGATAAATAATTTTTTTGGTGTATTAAAAAAATCCTTGCTTTTAGAAATCTGCCTTTCTCCATAACATACATAAGGAAGCTTTTGGTTTTTAAGCATATTCCGCATCTTTCTGGCAGAATAGAATTTTAGTTTTGGCGCTGCTTCTACTTCTATGCCAATCCATTTAAAAAAGGAGTCTGAAATTTCTGACAACATTAATTTCAAATGGTATAAACTGAGGCTATCCATAATATCAAATATAACATATCCATCTTTTTTTGTAATCCTAATCATTTCTTTTATGATATTTTGAAAATCTGAAATATACCAGCTTGTCCTCACACAATAGCAAGTATCATATTCTTTTTGGATATTTAAATCTAAAAGCCCTCCCGTATAAATCCCATCCTCTATATTTAAAGTCCTTTTTGCTTCCTCTACTAAGATTTCAGCGATGTCACATCCACTTATCTGAATCCCTTGTTTTTTCTTCTGTAGCATAGAGGCAACCGGCCAACCTGTTCCTATCCCTACTTCAAATACTGAATTTGGATCCGATTTTAAAATCTGCATAATAATAAATTTTACATATTTTTCTAATCCATATTTCTTTGTCTGTTTTAACCAAAACCGGCTATATATTTCTTTATAATATTCTTCTTCTTTCATCATGGCTGCCTTTCTAAATAATACTTTTATACAGCGAGCGCAGTTTTTCCTCTGATATTTTATAGTCTAATGTCCTTTTTATTTTTTCATATGCTTTACAGCCATCGGCACGCATACCCCCTTCCAATATATGTTTCATGACGTCCAGTAGCCCCTGCCTGTCATGTAGCTGGACTACAAATAAATCTTTTCCATTTTCAAACCGGTTCTGTACCCACGGCAAATCTGAAACGATCACATTGCTTCCACAGGCCATTGCTTCATACACTGTCCGGGGCGACGAATCGCTATTTGGAATGGATAGGACAATATCAGAATCACGGTAAATATAAGGCATTTCCTTTTCATTATCGACATACCCTAAATAAATTACATGATTAGTGATACGTTCGATCCACTTTTCATATTTCCAGTTCTTCTGATAAGAACAAAATACATAATAGGTATCTGGAAAAGCTTCCAATATAGGGGCTATCGTATCAATAATTTCTTTAATATTTCCCAACGGGCGGAACGAACGCGGGCTAAAAATTACATGGGCATCTTCTGGAATGAGATACTGTTTACGAAAAATCCCTTTCGGCACCGATAAATTAAAAAGATCTGTATCAATCCCCAATTCAATCACTAAATTGTTTTTCTTTCCAGCCCCAAGCGCCATCCCAGCCTGCTGTGCAACAACGGAATCCTGCACTACTGCATTACATAAACGGTATGCCCTGCGGTATCTGTCTTTTACCTGCTTCGTTTTAGGGGCAAGAATGACATCCGAACCATTATTTTCAATTACAACTTTGACACCAAAAAGACGAAGTGCTACTGCATAAACGGCATAAGTCATTTCAATGATATGGACAACTTGAATGTTATGCTTTCTAATTATATGCAGCATTTTAAAAGTATTTTTCATGACCTGTTCATAATCATTATCTTCGTGAAACAGCTGCACGACATGGATATTTTCCTTATAGGCCAGCGGGACATCCAAATCTGATGATTTATGTTTATATTTCATTGCAAAAAAATAAACAAGATCATCTTCTCTTTCAAAATATTTTGCCTTTATATTGATATGCATACTGGTTGATAATGTTAAAAAAGCTACCTTCATACCACATCCCCACTATCCAACAACTCATTCCTAATCTCATCCACAGACAACCCGGCTTTTTCCCAGCCGTAATAAATTGGTGCACATTTATGGTGTTTTGCAACCCATTCACTATTAGGGAGGCTACAGGCAATCCCTTCTATTTCATTTCCAAAATCCGAATGATTAAAAACTTTTCCCGTTTCCTCTTTTATATCTGAATCAAAAACAATATATTTATAATATCCCGACCGCATCCCATCTGGCAAAAATACCCGTTTTTCAAATATCTGGTCAAATTTGCTGGCAAGCATGGCCTTCCATTCCAAAATGCGCGGCATCCGCTCTAATTGTACGATTCCCAACGCCGCAGTAAATTCACTGATCCGGTAATTAAACCCTGCTTTCAACGGATACGTTACCGTTTTGCCATCTGTAACCTGTTTTCCATAATTACGGAATTTCTTCATCCAACGAATAAGCTCCCTGTTTGTACTTACGATCATCCCGCCTTCCCCTAACGGCATTGTTTTGGTTGCATAGAAACTATAGCTTCCTGCAATCCCCCATCCGCCAGCCATTTTTCCATTCCATACTGCCCCATGCGCATGTGCGCAATCTTCCACAAGTGCAATTCCATGTTCCCTACAGTATAATGCTATTTTTTCTATTTCAAATGCAATATGGCCACCAATGTGGACTACTATAACCGCCCTTGTATTTGGAGTTATTTTCTTTACCATATCGTTGTAACTTAAGCAAAGGTCAGACCGGTTGCAATCGGCATAAATAACATTAGCCCCCGCCTTTTTTGCTGCCTGAGCAGTAGCCCAAAATGTATTTGCTGGAACAATAACGTCATACCCCTTTACCCCGATATATTCCAAAATCGATAAAAGCCCAGCTCCCCCACTGGAAACAGCACAGGAAGAAAGCCCTGTAAACGCTTCAAAATTTTCTTCAAATGCTTCCGTCATGCCGCCATCCGACCAGAAATTTGATTCAAAAACCTGATCCAGTAAATGATAAAATTTTTTTCTGTATTCTTCCTCAAAAGGCAAAATCATTCTTATACTCCCCTAAATAAAATTTTTTGTATGCAATTTTTCTAAACGGTCCAACATCATGTTAAAACCTGTAATCCTGCATACACTGCAACCCTGTTGGTAATCCGCATTCAATAGTTTCTGTGTAACCTGTTCATGATAAGATGATGCCCAAATTTCCTGAAAGCTTTTTTCATTCAAATTGCCCAGGATTATATTGCCGCCCCTTCGTTTTTCGCATAGCCCCACTTCACCATTCGCATGTATAATAGAAGTCAGTGAATGTGCTGCACATGGTAAAGCCGCATTTTTATCAATGATACGGTCGTTGATATTTAACATATATTTGATCCGTTTGTCCTTCATCAGGCCAGCCAGATGTTTCTTTATATCCAATAGGTTTTCCAGGGAAGGCATTACCTCATCCATTTCTTCGACTGGCCTAAAATACAAATAATCAACCCCAAGCGCATCCAACCTATTTACCAGTCCTGTTAAATCCCCCTGGTTTCTTGTCGTAAGCACATAACCAACCCCGATATATGTTTTTTGAGGATTCCTGGCATCCGATATTTTACCAAGGTTTTCCAGTACTTGTTCAAAACGGTCGGTCCCCTTTTCCTTCTCATATTCTTCTGGAGTACTGGAATCAAGTGAAATACGTACCCAATTCAGCTTATGGACACAGTCAGAAATATCCATTGTTCCATTAGAAATTAAGCCCATATCTACACCGCTATGGTATCCCATATCTACAATCCTATGAAAATCAGGATGTAACGTTGGCTCACCGCCCCCTTCTAATGTTACTCCGGTACCATATTCACCAAATTCACAAAATAACCGTTTTAGCAATTCATAGTCCAGTGTTGCCCCATTTTTGCGCAGCTCTTTGTCTGTACACCACTCACAATTTAAATTACAATGATCTGTCAGATGGACTTCTACACTTATCGGAAATTTTTCATCTAGCATTTTCCGTCCGTTGCATACGTCTAATATAGAATTAATTTTCTCTTTGTTTAATAACAGTTTTAATTTACTGTATTCAAACTCATCCCAATAATTAATCACTTCCATACCCTTCCCCCGTCCTGTATTTTCCACAGATTAGTATGATATCGTCGCCGATCAACCCATATGTTTCAATCTTATCCATACCAAGTTTGCTTATTGGGCTTTTTACCTCTACCTGAAATCCATACTGTTCAATGTGTTTTTTAAAATCCCTGCCATAAAGCCTTACATGGTCTTCTTGACCATAATATTTTAAACGTTCGCTTTTACTGGATAATTTCGGATTATCATATGTATCCATATCCATACAAACTGGGAAAGAACAGATCAATTTTCCCTCTGGCTTCAAAACCCGTTTTATTTCTAAAAACATCCTGCCTTCATCTAAAATATGTTCAAACACATGGTTTGCAATGATATAGTCAAAGAAATGATCGCAAAATTGAATATGTGTCAAATCTACCTGGTGCATTGCCCTGCCAAGCCCTATGTCTCCAGTATAATAATCACAATGTGAATTTAAACGGATTAACCGGTAAATAGAAGGTTCTGGTGCAATATGCAGTACCCTGCAAGGTTTTGACAAAATGTTTGTCTCATGTTCAATCACATAATGCTGCCAACGCTCACGGTCCAATGAACCACATATTGGGCATAAGGCCTGTTTTCGGTATCCACCACCAATTACATGATGTTGTACAAATAATCCTGTATTTTCTCCAGCAGGACGAAAATCCCCTATTTTGTTTTTACATGCAAGGCAATACTTCTTTTTTCCTTTTTGATCTTCCAAATCCCTTTGTACAATTACATTTTCTTGAAAAAAACTACCCATATCTAGTACATATTGTGGCAGAAACCCTTTTTCTATTAGCATTTTACGGATATTTGAGACTGCAGCACGGTCTTTGATTGCAATAACAATCGGAATCTGCTTATCGGTATTGCTAACCAATTGCTCCACACAGATTACTTCCCGTCCTTCGCACAACTCATTTTCCTTTGCTTGAGACTTGCAAAAAATAATATCGGTTTCCCACTTTTTCAAGATAGAATATAATTTTTTTCCAAAATCCCCAGTTCCATAAATAACTAATCCCATAGCTCTATCCTTCTACTATTTGCCATTCCTGGTCGGTTAGGCAGATAATATATGTAAAACCATTCCGCCTTAATCTACATACAACATCATAAACTGCATTTTTAGAAACAGCTAAAATTACTGGTTTCTGCTTAATTTTTTCATCGCATTGTAAAATTTCGAACATCGGAACTTGAAAATCTGCTTTAGAATTATTTTTTGTAGAAGAAACAATAATCGCTTTTATAGCATGTTCCATAAATTTTCCTTTTAGAAAGCTATATAATTTCCTTGCTGCTTCTCCAGCTCCGAACAAATAGAATTCTTGTTCTTGATTTTCTAATAAACGTAAAAAGGTATGTTTTTTTTGTGCCTCATCCGCAATAAAGTTCCGTATATAATCTTTCTCAACAAAAAAACGGGCCACTTCCTGATAAAATTGTATGGCATCCTTTTCATAAAACCCTGACACTGTTTCTTCCAGCAACTGAAAATACTTTTCATAATCATCATATGATGCATTTTTTAGATTCAACTGTTTCACCGGGGATAAAAGCAGGTCAAACTGTTTTTGATAGGAAGCAAAAAAATTAGCATGTTCCCTATATAAAACTGGTACTGCTTTTAAAAGTTTTGAAATGTCAGAAGTAATACTGTCGTCCCTGATAAATGCATGGACCAGTACTTCATCCAAATAACTGACCTTGCATTTTTGAACCGCCCGTATCATCCACTCATATTCTTGAAGCCTTGGCAATTCTAAATTGAATTTGCCAACTTCCTCAAAGCACTTCCGCTTCACAAAAAGTGTGGATGTATCTACACAATTTTCAATTGCTAATTGTTCCGCAAGCCTGCCTTGTTCAATGAACGCTTTTTGTGTCGCAAAAGGAAGGATGTAGGATGTATCTTTTACAAAAACTTTTTCTGCACAGAAAACAATATCTGCATTTTCATTTTTTAGCTGTGCCAGTTGTTTTTCCAATTTATCAGCCATCCATATATCTGCACTGTCACAAAAAGCAATGATACGGCCTAGCGCATATCCTAATCCGATATTCCTTGAAATATTGGCACCTTGCTGGTTTTCATTTCTAACATATCGAATACGTGCATCATCTATTGATGCAATTACTTTATCTGTGAAATCCTTAGACGCATCATCAATAATGATTACTTCCAAATTTTGATAGGTCTGTTGTAAGATCCCATTGATCGCCCTTCTAATAGTATCTGCCCGGTTGTATACTGGCACAATTACCGAAATTAGAACTTTTTCCATATTTTTCCTTTTGTATTATTTTTTTTGTGCCAAAACAAATGCATATTGGCTAAAACCATGATCTGCTGCTTCTGCATCCAAAGATAATAAATGATTTAATAATATACTGTTTTCTGGTATGTTTTGTAAAATATCATTTAAACAGGTATGAAAAATAACGCCTCCTATATTCCGAATCAAAGGATCTTGAAATACATCCTGTACCGACGGAATGATATTTTCTGAATCTGCCGCTTCTGAATAATCCGTCTGCATCATTTTATCTAAATCCGGCCTTTGGACAAACCGCTTTAATTTTTTGTTGCCTGACTGGAATATATCTTCTGGCAATTGCAGCCTAATACCATTTATAATTGCCAATTCCAGCTCCGTCCATTGGAACCTATTGGCACCTACAAAATCATTACAAAAAAAGAAGCCCCCATCTTTTAAGATTTCTTTTGAACGTCTAACTGCACTTCTAGTGTCCAACATATGGTGGATACTATTATCCCAAAAAATCAAATCATACTTTCCAGCTAAATTGTCATCTGATGAAAAAAAATTACCTAAATGGAATTCAATCGCATCGGAAATACCTTTTTCTGCTGCAATCCTTTTGCCTTCTATAATACGCTGCCCTGATAATTCATAGCATATAAATTTTTTGACAATACCCTGTTCGATCAGCATCATTTCCTTTGTCCCTGTACCGCACCCTATAGAAATTGCGGATTGCAAACAGGCATCATTTTTTATACAGTTCAATATCTGCAATGGCCCCGCATTCCATCCATCCAGATATTTACCACAGGCTCTATAATTATAATGCCGGATTATATGCGGCGAATCCCACCACCGTAACCTGCAGCCTGCTTTTTGAACCTTTTCTTTTTGTTGTTTATCCCAATATCTGCCTATTTCTATTTCTTTGCTATCCATCCTTTTACATCTCTCCCAAATGCAATTAAAACCGCAGCCATCCCTGTTCCCATATATCAGGAGTCGCATGGCCATTTATAAATTTATCTGGGCTGATAATAGTACCCATCTTTTTATGCAGCCACGCAGCCCACCAGCTAAACGTACTATTTGAAATAATAATATGGTCACATTGTGACATCAAATAAATACTCATATCCCAAAATTCTGTTGAATGAACCTCATATGTCATAGATGGATATTTGCTATAATATTCTTGTACATAGGCATGGTCATTAGAAAATATAAAAAAATTATCCGTTTTATACTTCTTACGAATATATTCCATTGCAGTATCGTAATACTCTTTGGAACATATATTACCATGTGAAGCATTAATTTCTTTTGAAGTCACATAATCCCCACGCCTAATCCATACTGCTACGGAATCTCTGCTTTCATTAATTTTTTCCAATATTTTTTTTTTGCCGATTTGAAAGATACCTAGGATCAAACTGAAATGCTTTTCTAACTTCCTTTTCAACCTCTTCAAAATATTTTGAAGTCTGCCAATATCCGCTTATATATCCTGCATTGATATTTGCTGCCTTTTGATCATAACTGGACAGTTCCTTTTCAAAATACTTTTCTTGCCGTCTGCTTTCTGCAATTTCTTCTATGGTAGCTATTGGAAGTTTCAAATTGAAAATACGTTCAAAAACCCAAGGAACTTGAAAAGCAGAAACAGAACTTTCCAAAAAATACCATGAAATATCTGCTTTAACTGGAATCCCGGTATTTTTTATCATTAACTTTAAATAAAATGCATATTGGAACATCAAATTTCCCATTCCGCCCATAAATTTAACTACAATAATTGGATCCCTATTTTTCAAATGAACCACATTTCCATCCAACCCAATAATCTTATGTCTATCTATCCCAAGACCAACCAGATCTGCTTTTATTTCGTCATAATAATTTTCGCTGCAAATCAATACACGATCATAATCCAGATTCAATAAATCTTCTTTTATGATAAAATTACTATATTCCGTTTTTTTACTCAAATCAGAATCAGTTACCCCTATCACTTCATACTTATTTTCAATAAATTCTTTGTGTTCACAATAATCCCTTCCAAGACCGTAAACTATAATGTTAAGTTTATCATTCATATTGTTATTGCCTGTTTACCCTCTTCCTCCAATTTTCCCATATGTATGGCCTAAACTTCCAAGTTACATAATGTGTATAATCCAATTTTATCCATATCTTAATCATCCGGTACCACGCATGTATTCCAGGTATATTATGAAACTGTACTTGTATATTCTTAATTTTCTTTATATCGCCTGTTTGTATCAGATGTTCTAATAAAGCATATTCTCCTCCTTCTATATTAATTTTCATCAAGTCTATATTTGTTACTTTATGTTCTCTAAAAAATTTTTTTGCAGCATAATATTTGATTTTCATTTGATGATGGCTTCCCTTTTTGTATACAGAACTACCATCTTCGTCAAAATACAATATCTCATTTGATGATTTTTCCGCCAAACCCATACAAAATACATGTACTTTTGGATCGTCCTTAAACCTTTCTTTAATGGAATCTGCAAATTTAGGTACAGGCTCAAAAACCCATACATAGCAATGATATTTATCAACCATTGCCTGCGTAAAATCGCCGTGGTAGCCACCCAAATCATATACGACTGATTCTGGATCCAGATCATAATTCAGGCGGTATATTTGATCGCCACGTTCATTTATCCATTTATTAGATGCCCTAATATAAGGGTCTAAAGGAGAAAAAAACTGCTTCACACGCTTCCTATTATAATGGTATACTGCTTTTTTCCAATCTCTCAAATTAAACAAGCTACGGAACCTTTTATCAAAAATACTATAAATGGAATAAAAGCACAGGATCTTTTCTTTCTCAATCCCTGCACTCAGCAGTTGGCTATAAACAGCATGATATTTTTGAATTGATATAAGGATCACGTCATAATTTTTACTAATACTATGAAGGCCGACAATTTCTTTCCCATGCATTTTTTGCCCATGTAAGGCTTGATTGTTATCAATATATCCACAGATCACTGCTTTCCTTTTTAAACAATTCCGTACAATATTATTTCCTTCCCCTACACCAAAAATATATATCCGCATAGATTTCCTCCAAACACAGCCCAAAAGGTAACTCTATTGATTAAAAATTAAATTTTTTCTTATCCTGTATACTAATTTCCTCACCAAGCTGTATCTCAATAACTTGTAACGTTGTTTCAGCAACAATCGTATGCTTGCACCCTGCTGGAAGTTTAACTATATCTCCAGTATATACAATCTGTTTTGCCCCATCCACAACCGCAGCCCCCTTCCCCGAAAGAACAATCCATACCTCATCCCTGCGTTCATGGCTATGGTAGTTCATCCGTCGGCCTGCATTCAACGTAACTTTCACAGTTAAGCTGCCAACCCCAGCATCCAGTACATGGTAACTGCCCCACGATTTCTCCGCATAACGCACCTGTTTGTCCAATTCCTCAACATATGGCTTCATATAGCTGGATTCTTCTTTATCAGATACTAAAATACCATCAGGGCCTGCTGCAACTACAGCATTTTTTAAACCCATACACAAAACAGGTATGTCTAATGAATTAACCACATGGACATTTTGGCACCTGCTGCTTAATACAGCGTCCCCCATAACATATTCCGACATCGTTTCTGTCAATGTATTCCATGTCCCAAGGTCTTTCCAATATCCACGGAACCTTACTACCTGGATACTTTTTTCTTTTTCCA
Source organism: uncultured Eubacterium sp. (assembly GCA_947089855.1). Taxonomy (GTDB): domain Bacteria; phylum Bacillota; class Clostridia; order Lachnospirales; family Lachnospiraceae; genus Eubacterium_J. The sequence continues at coordinate 12,307 of CAMUML010000003.1, read as the reverse complement.
CAACCGCATAATCAAAACTAGTTTTTTCAAGTTCCCCGTATTTTCTGGACAGGGTTTCATAATCAGAAAAACCAATCCGTTCCTGTGCTTTTTTCAACCCATATCCCAACCGGAATGCAAATGCTCCCCCATTCCAGAGCGCCCCCTGGCGGATATAGCCCTCCGCTTCCTTCCGGCCCGGTTTTTCCTTGAACATACGCACACCAACCCGTTCCCCACTCCCTTCTGGTATAATATATCCATATTTCTCACTTGGATAATCTGGTTCAATACCAAGCAGTACTAGGCTTTCATCCCCAATAGCCGCCAAGTTTCCTAATTCCTTCAACGTTAAAAAATATTCGGGTTCTACATATGGATCCACTGGGCAAAATACAACTGCATCTTCCGCTGAAACCCCTTGCTGGTCATGCAGGAAAGCAGACGCAAGCACAACCGCTGGAAATGTATCCCGGCGGCATGGTTCCAAGCATAAAGGAACCCCATCCCCAATTTGGTTATGTATTACAGAAACTTGCTCTTTTGGTGCAGCAATAGTAACAGACACCCCAGGATCAGCCTGAAGAATCTGACGGTACATCCTTTGCAGCATTGACTCATAAGAACCGTCTGCTTTGCGGAATATTTTTATAAACTGTTTGGAACGCACATGATTGGAAAGTGGCCATAAACGTTTTCCAGACCCGCCCGACAATAGTACGATATTCATTACATAGCCTGCCTCTCATTAGTACGGTTGCTTATTTTACAGAATTTACCATTTTGATATCCGATTCAACCATCATTTCAACAAGGTTGGAAAAACTTACGTTTCTCCTCCAGCCCAGCTTATGTTCTGCTTTTGCTGGGTCGCCCCACAAAAGCTCCACTTCTGCTGGCCTATATAAAGCAGGGTCAATATCTACCAGCAGCCGCCCGTTTTGTTTATCATACCCTTTTGTATTGATTCCGCTTCCTTCCCAGCACAGGGTAATGCCTGCTACCTGAAATGCTGCCTGGGCAAATTCCTGTACGGTATGTGTTTCATTTGTTGCCAGCACATAATCCCCTGGCAGCGGCTGCTGGAGCATAAGCCACATCCCCTCCACATAATCTCCTGCAAACCCCCAGTCACGTTTGGCGTCTAAGTTCCCAAGCGACAATTTTTCCTGCCTGCCAGCAAGTATATTTGCTACAGCAAGCGTAATTTTCCTGGTAACAAAATTTTCACCACGCCTAGGAGATTCATGGTTAAACAAAATCCCATTACAGGCATACATATCATAAGATTCCCGGTAATTAACGGTTATCCAATAAGAATACAATTTTGCAGCCCCATATGGACTTTTCGGATAAAAAGGGGTGCTTTCATTCTGTGGTGCAGTATCCTTTAGCCCACCAAACAATTCTGACGTCGATGCCTGGTAAAACCGGCTATCTTTGCCGCTTGCCCTTACTGCCTCTAACAGCCTGACCGTAGATACACCCGTTACCTGCGCAGTATACTCAGGCATATCAAAAGAAATGCCTACATGGGACTGTGCCGCCAGGTTATATACTTCATCTGGATTTATTTGGCCGATCAAACGTACCAGGCACCCAGAATCCGCTATGTCTGCGTAGTGGAGGAAAAATTTTACATTGTTATATTTTGAATTTAAAATATGATGGATCCTTTGTGTGTTGGGCAGGCTGTTCCTACGTACCAGGCCATGTACCTGGTACCCTTTTTCTAACAGGAAATCCGCTAAGTAGGAGCCATCCTGGCCTGTAATACCAGTGATCAATGCGGTCTTATCCATTGCCTTTATGCCCCTTCCGTTTCATAAAATTCCCGTATCGTATTACAGATATATGTAATCTGGCTATCTTTCAAAGTAATGGAAGACGGCAGCCATAATCCTTCTGCTGCTATCTTTTCAGCCACTGGGAAATCCCCCTTTCGCCCATATGCTGGCTCTGCGTGGAGTGGTGGGTAAAATACACGGCTACCTATCCCATGCTCCTTAAGGTACACATACAATTTTTCCCTTTCCCTGCATAAAATATCAAAAAACCACGGTGCCGTCTGCCCCAAGTCTGTTGGAACAAGCCTTATCCCTGGGATACCCTGCAGGTTCTCCTGGTAAACAGCACCCATTTCCTTTTTGCGCGCGATACGCCCTGGAAGCTTTTTCATCTGCTCTATGCCAATGACCGCCTGCAGGTCTGTAAACTTAAAGTTCCACCCTTTTACCAGGTAATGGTCGCTGCCACCGCCTGCACGCCCAAAATCACGGATTTTCTTGATACGCCCAGCCAACTCTTCATTATTTGTTATCAACGCGCCGCCTTGGCCCGTTGTGATAACCTTTGGCACAGAAAATGAAAAACTGCCGATGTCGCCAAATGTCCCAAGATGCCTCCCGCCACACCTGCTGCCCAAGGACTGCGCGGCATCCTCCACCAGCCATATATTATGCCCTTTGCAAAATACTGTGAATTCTTCCAGGTTGGCTGGCGACCTCCCATTGATGGAAACAAATATTACTGCCCTCGTTTTTTCCGTCACTGCATGTTTCATCCCCTCAAAATCCATGCAGAGCGTATCGGGCTCTATATCCACAAATACTGCCTTTGCCCCGATCAGCTCTGCCGCATTTGGGGTTGCAACCATCGTATAGTCTGGAACGATTACTTCATCGCCTGGCTTTACCCCGCATGCCAGCAGGGCAGCCACTAGGCTAATGGTACCGTTTGGCATGGCCGAGCAGTATGCCGCACCTGTATATGCTGCAACCATGCGTTCAAATTCCCTTGTCTTTTCAAATTCCATCAGCCAGCCGCCCGACGACATATACCTGTCCATTGCCAGCCGCTCCTTTTCATCAAAGGATGGCTCCATCTGCGCTATAAATTCCATTTGCCCACTCCCCCTTTTCCAGTCAGATGCGGTACCTGTCGGCTTCCGCGCCAAGGTACGGGCCATTTTTTACTTCCAGCACTTTCGTTCCATCTTCCAATATTTTATACCCGTGACCGGATTCCAGCAGGATAAGCACCTCACCTTTTTTTACTTCCCATTCCCCAGCTACGGCCCCATCAAGGTCATAAACCGTTGCCTGCAGCGAACCACTTATTACATATAATACCTCATAGGTCCGCATGGCCGTCCGCGGCACTTTTTTATGGATATGTGCCAAAAGCTCCTTCCCGCCTGGGTAGTTCCATGCCCCCGCCTGGATATATTCCCCTTCCTGCGAAAAGAAATTAAGGCCTTCCCTTATATCTTCCGGGAAAATATGCCTTGCAAGGGTCTTTCCGCCCTTTACGATCTCCTCCATCCTGCTGCCTCCCTTAAGATTCATGGTTTGCAAGGTACCATTCTACGGTTTCCACTACCCCCTGCCGCAACGGGGTCTGCGGCTTCCAGCCAAAAAGCTTTTCGCCAAGGCTCCCATCCACTGTCTTATATGGTGCCCCATCCGGCTTTGACGGATCCAGTACGATTTCGCCCCCGTACCCAACCGCCTCCTTAACCATAACTGCCAGACCCCAAATGGAAATGCCGCGGGCAACCCCAATGTTAATAGGCCCAGGGAACGGGGCAATACCCATTGCCCTTACCATTGCTTCCGCCCCGTCGTCTACATGCAGCCATTCGCGCACAGGTTTACCACTTCCCCACACGCAGACAGACGGCAGCCGGTTTTCTTTCGCATGTACAAATTTCATAACCAGGGCGCCCAATGCATGGGAACGTTCTTCCTCAAAATGATCCTGCGGGCCATACATATTAGACAATACCAGGTTGACGGTATCCAGCCCATGCTGGCTCCGGTATGCAACAGAGCCGACATAAGACATCTTGCGTACCATCCCATAAACAAGCACAGAACTATGTAGCGGGCCATCCCAAAACCCATCTTCACGGAACAGCCTTGCATCTGCAGGGTACGCGCAGTTGGAAATCGGGTTGACCAGCCGTTTTACATGGTTCCGGCTGCACGCTTCTAACAGGTTGGCCTGCATCAGCAGCCCGTCGTAATACATTTCCGCCGGGTGCTTTGCCCCAAACTGGATCCCACCCACATGCGAAGCACAATGCAGTACATACTCCGGCTGTACTTCCTGGAATAGATCCATCGTCTGACTTAGGCTTCGCAGATCAACCCCCAAACTTAACGATGTTTTTACATACTCCGTACCGGATGCCTCCAATTTCCTGCATACCCGCTTCCCTAAAAAACCTGTAGCACCTGTAACTAATACCATCTTTTACCCCTCATAATGAATCGCTGATTCCATAAAATCTTTTTCTAATTCCAATGCCTTTTGGCTACGCTTTTTTATCCTTTTGCAAGGGATACCAGCATAAATCCACCACGGATCTGTCCTACTTACCACAAGGCTCATTGCCCCAACAGCAGTCCCTTGATCCAGATATGCACCAGGCAGCAATACAGACTTAATTCCGACTACAGAATGTTTTTTGATATAAATATCACAAGCTTTCACCTTTCTAAACTTGTCAGGAATCATTGGATTTGTCATGTAACATCCGCTATAATCATCACTCGCCGCATATACCATGGCACCCGCTGACAGTCCTGTGTAGTCTTCAAAGACTACTTTCCCGCCACCAGTACCATGAATTCCACAATACGGCGATATATGTACGAAATTCTTGATTTCAATATTACCTACAAGCATTGAAAAATCATCTATTCTAACATAATTACCGATCGAAATTAGTTCAGCTCCATATATACTGCATTTTTCACTAATTAGCACATGTTCGCCTAAATTCCTAAATCCTATTTTTTTTAATTCATCTTGTGATAAATACCCTTCCATTCTAGCCTCCCATAGATCTGACATTCCGCTTACCTTTGGCAATTTTCGATTAAGACCGCATCCCCTTGCCCAGTTCCACTACAAATTGCTGCAACTCCGTATTTTAAGTGCCTCCGTTTTAACTCTCCTATCAGCGACATTAATATCCTCCCACCAGATGCACCAAGTGGATGCCCATAAGCAATTGCACCTCCATTTACATTTACCTTTTCCATATCACACCCAAGCATTTTTCCACTTACAAGCGTTACGGCTGCAAAAGCTTCATTTATTTCAAAAAGATCTATATCTGTAACTTGTAGATCCATTTGTTTTAGCAGTTTAAAAATAGCATGTCCGGGCACCGTTGCTATATACTGAGGATCTTCAGAATACATAGCGTGTCCAAGAATAACAGCCTCATAATTTATATTTCTTCTTTCTGCCTCAGACTGTTCCATAATAAGCAACGCACAAGCCCCATCACTTGTTCCAGGTGCATTTCCTGGTGTAACCGTATTATTTTCAACAAACAAAGGCTTTAACTTCCTAAGTTTTTCAATTGTAGAATCTGCCCTAGGGGCTTCATCCATTTCAATAAACTTATTGTCGCCAATAAATACAGGTACAATTTCTTCACACAAATATCCCTTTTTAATCGCATTTTGCGCTTTCTTTTGGCTTCCAACTGCCCATTGATCCTGCATTTCCCTTGTAATATTATATTCCGATGCCACTTTCCCGCCATGTACTGCCATATGGCAGTCATAAAAAGGATCCCACAAACCATCTTTTACCATTAAATCTACAAATTCCGTATTAAACATTTTACGTCCTTTTCTCATGTCAAAGGAAGCAAACGGCACGTTACTCATACTTTCCATACCGCCGGTCAATATGATTTTGGCATCTCCGGAACGAATAACCTGATCCGCTAAGGTAACCGCCCTGATACTTGACGCGCATACTTTATTGACTGCATCAACAGGAAGTGATGCAGGCAGTTTGGCTTTTAATACAGCTTGGCGTGCTGGTATCTGGCCACACCCTCCTGGAATCGCCTGGCCTATAATCGCCATATCTATTTCATCTGGATTCATGTTACACTTTTGCACCGCTGCCCTTAAAGCCACTGCCCCTAGATCAACAGCTTTTACTGATGCCAGATTCCCTCCCTGCTTGCCAAAAGGAGTTCTTGCATAACTAACAACTACACTTTTTGCCATCTGTTAATTACCCCTAATCAAAATTTTTATCTAACCTATAAGTAAAGTAGCCCGTTTATCCTGATAACCTGGCCAGAAAAATAATCTGTATGTTCTTCACTCAAGTCAACAATCATTCTTGCAACATCCTCTGCTGACCCAAACTTTCCCATAGGAATCTTCTTTACTGCATAATCCAGTACTTTAGTAGATAGTTGTTTTGTCATTCCTGTATCAATATACCCAAGTGAAACCACATTCGCAGTAACTCCGTATTTTGCATTTTCCAAAGCAATGCTTTTTACCAAACCGATTAATCCTGCCTTGGACGCACTATAACTACATGATCCATATATGCCACTTTCACCCATCACTGATCCAATACATAGAAACCTTCCATGACCGCTTTTCCTTAATAAAGGAATCATAACCTGGGCACACAAAAAAGCTCCCGTCAAATTTACAGATATAACTCTATTCCAACTTTCAAATGACATATTCTCAATCAAAGAGTCTTCGAAAATACCTGTACAGTAAATCAGAACATCTAAATTAGAAGTATCTAAACAAAATTCCGCTAATAGCTTCTTTATATCTGCTATATTGGAAATATCAACTTGATAGCCTTTTGCAAAGTATTTTTTTTCTAAATCTTCAGCTTCCTTATGATTTTTATAATAAGTAAAAAAGACCTGATAATCTGCATTTACAAAAGCTTTTATTACTTCCTTACCAATACCCCCTGTACCTCCGATAATTAAAGCTGTCCTTTTTTGTTTTACAACGTCTAACATATCTTTCCTCTTTTCGCTTTAATGCCTGCCTATTTCATTATTATTCATTCTTAATCATACGAAATTGATACAGGTTGTTTCAAATCTATAACCTTATCCATTCTCTTTCCCACATATCAGGAGTAGTATAACCATTAATAAATGTTTTGGGGCTAATAATGATACCATCCTTTTCATGCAGCCATGCCGCCCACCAGCTAAACGTACTATTAGAAATGATTATATGATCACATTGCGACATCAAATAAATACTCATATCCCAAAATTCTGTAGAATTATCTGCATATGTCATTGATGGATATTTTTTATAGTTTTCCTGTACATAATCTGAATCATTTGAAAATATAAAAAAATTTTCAGTTTTATATTTTTGGCGTATATATTCCATCGCAGTGTCATAATACTCTTTTGTGCAAATATTTCCATATAGGGAGTTAATCTCTGTTGATGTTACATAATCCCCACGCCTTATCCAAACTGCCACGGAATTTTTACTTCCATTGATTTTTTCTAATATCGTCTTTTGCCGGTTTGAAAGGTACATTAAATCAAATCGAAACGTTTTTCTAACTTGCCCTTCTATTCCTTTAAAATATTTTGCCGTCTGCCAATATCCCACTATATATCCTGCTTTTATATCAGCTACTTCCTTATCATAACTAGATAGCTCTTTTTCATAATACTTTTTTTGTCGTTTACTTTCTGCAATTTCTTCCCGTGTAGCTATTGGGAGTTTTAAATTAAAAATTCGTTCAAAAACCCACGGTATTTGAAAAGCTTCTGGTACTTGCTCCAGGTAGTAAAATGAAATATCGACTTTAATAGGCGTATTAATATTATTAAATTTGAGCTTTAAATAAAATGCATATTGAAACATCAAATTTCCCATTCCGCCACTTAATTTAACAACAATGATAGGTTCTCTTCCTTTCAAATTTATAACATTTCCATCTAAACCTATTATTTTTTGATCATCAATTCCTAAACATATCAAGTCTTTTTTAATTTCTTTAAAATAATCCTCACTACAAACTAATATCTTATCAAAATCCAGATTTAATATATTTTCTTTTCTTATAAAATCATTGTATTTAATTTCTTTACTTAAATCAGAATCTGAAACACCTAAAATTTCATATTTGTCCCTAATAAACTTTTCATGCTCTTCATAATCTCTTCCCAAACCATAAACAATTAATTTCATTTTATCATCCTTAATTACCCAGAATTATCATTATTCTGCTTTTCCTTTTTATCCGTTCCTAAACCTACACTATATCGAAAAATAAGGTATCCATTTCATTCCCAGCCTTTACAGCATTCCCAAATAGCACTCCCTGCTGCAAGCCCCTTTTCATTGCTTTCAGCTTTGAAATGAATTAAAATTTTAAGATAATCATTGATATGACAGCTATCCTCATATATATACCCATCAAATAAATCCATTAAATGGCTACCATTCAAATGGATATTCCATTGAAATTCCCTCTCATAAATAACTTTATTTTCGAGGTCAAAAAGTATAAGCTTTCCTCCTATTTGTGGCAAAAAAATAACTCTATTACCATAAACAATACTGCATGACAAAAAAAGTTTTTTTGTATATAGCAGTTCTTTCCATTCCCCATTTTCTTTATTATAATAAAAAATACCTGTTTCCCTGACTAGCAAAACGTTATCTTTGTAGTTCACCATCATTTCTATGTATTCCATATTAAATGGAATACCAAAATGAATTTCCTCCAGTACCTTATGATCTATCATATCAAATTTGACCAATATACTTTCATTCACAATACTAAGCCAAATATATTTTCCATCTATACATAATGAACTAAATTTACATTTTTCATATCCTGGCACTTTTATAATGTCTGATTTTTCAGTATAAAAATTATGGATAACCAAATATCCTGTTAACTTCTTTAGCGAAATGCAACAATTTTCATTTTGAATATGGCTACACAAACATATATGCCCACAATCTTCCTTACTAATGTTTTGCAAACCATATCCAGTTTGTGCTTCTATCTTCTCCCAATCTAACCCAGACTTGTAAATTCTTTTTGTGCCTAAATCTACTTTTATCACATCATTTGGATAGTTATCCATAATCATCCAAAGATCATTTTTCTTTATATATCCATTTAATAAATAGCCATTTTTGGTATTGTTCAAGCTTATGTATTCCATTATATCTTGTTCTATATCATATACTGCAATTTGGTTTTCTATAGTTGGCATAAAAAAAATCTTACCATTCAAAACATGCAGCCTTCGAAATAAATTTGATATATATTTTGGATATTTTTCAAAACTTGTAATATATGACAATCTAAAATCCTTTAAATCCATACAAAACAAAGCGTTAAAATATAACTCAGAAAAAAATACCTTATCTTCAACCCTAACTGCACTTACTGTGTGTATATCCATTTTATTTCACCCCTATACAGTCCGAAATCACAGGAAATCTACATCAATTATCTATTATATCCAAATTCTGCATCAACACCGGCTTCCCCGCCTCCTGGAACAAAGTCACCAGCGAGCTCCAATCCCCATAATAGGCATCCGAAATTGCCACCGCCCGGTACATCTGCGGGGTATCGTCATAAATCCCCCACCCTTCCCGCCGGTAAGTATCTACAATCGCCTGGTAGTCCTGCAAAGCCCCCGGATTCATCGATTGAATCGTCTGCCACGTCAGTGGATGGGGCCGCCATAACAGCACAATCTGTTCCTGAGACTGAAATACCTTTAATACTTGCCGGATTTTTCGAAAAAACCGTGCGGCATTCGGCCCCATAACATCGCTGATATGTGTGTTATACAGCACAATTTTCGCATCTGGGCCTTTCTTTCGGATAATCTCCTTCCATCTGTCCGGAACCGGATACCCGCCTTGCGATGCACCTGCGGCATCCAATATCGGCGAACCTAACGGCAGAAATTTTTCTTTGCCGGTTTTTAAAATATCCTTGCACCCATTTTCTTCTATAAATTCATCATAAATTTGGATGCATTTTTTGCAGCATTCTTCCGATTGGATAATGACATAATCCGCATATAAGGCCGCGCTTGTAAGCAGCGTATCGGGACCCACCGCGTTATTGACATATAAATAATATGGTATATATACTAAATGGCCTGTAAAATTTCTCAGCACACTGGCATAGTAATCGGGGTGTACACTTGTTACAAAATTATGCTCATCATATGGGTTATGGATAAAAATAATATCTGGGAAACGACTCCTGACATCGTATGCTTCCCAATGGACCACCGGGACATCTGGCGGAAACTGCCCGCCTTCATAATGCATCCGCCCAAAGGAACCGTCTGGATTTTTTTCAAAATACGGGATCGGCACTACAAAAGCATTGCATTCCGGATCCTGGTCTGCAGCTTTCCATACACTTGCCAGGCTGTCCCACATCGACGCATTATATGGAAAGAACACCACTTCCCATTTATCTGCCGGGATTTCTTCCCGGAAGATAAATTCTGCCCGCAACAGGCTTTGTTCCAGCTGGCTGAATGGCCGGTTACCCTGCGCATACTGATAAACTTCTTCACAGTAAGCTTCCAGGAGCGAAACAGCCTGTGTACCTTTCCCTTCCCAGTACTCGATTTCATTGCCAATCTGCATGGCGCTGTTTTGGCACAGCATACACAGCTCCTGCTTTTCCGGGCCTGCCGCGCCTTCCAATTTTCCAAGAAGCACATGGGCTTTTTGTACCGATGCAAATAATTCTAATACCATCTTCCTTTTTGCCCTGCGCATAATGTCCGCCTTTCCCTTGACTTTCCATTAAAATAAATCTGTTCTATAAAATATATAGTTCAATAAGATATATTGGTTGCCTGCTGTATCCAGGCAATGCGGGTTCAAAATCCCTGCTTCGCTCCCTGCTACCTCATGCTGCCTGGCATGTTCACAAGGTCCTGGCATACCCAATGCGCAGCTGCCTGCTGCCTTCTAATGCCGCCTGTTTTTTATATATCATAGGCATTTGCCCAGTCCCTGCGGTAAAGCCCCAGCGGCTGCCAAGGCTTATCTGGGCGGCTGCCTTTATGACCGTTTTGTATTGCTATAGATTCCCATGCAATTTGCTGGCCTGGGCTTGCTGCCCACGTTTTTTTACATTCCGGGCTGTATTCACTTTCTCCTGTACACATAAACCACATACAGGGCAAGTAAACTGTCCCCCTTGTTTGATACCGTCCGCACCGCACTGGCTGCACCCGCTGCTGATGCCTTTCGCAAAGACCTCCTCCAGTTCTACCGATTCCTCCAAGCACTTTTGTGCAAGCCTTTTGCGGATATAGCCCCGCTGCCACAGTGTAGCCGCATAGTTGGCCCTTTTATTTATGCCGCCTGCCTGTGGCTTTGGCAGCTTCGGGATATAGATGGTTTTGGGCTTTTCTGTTTTCAGCATACGGTTTAGCTCCTGGTTGATGTAGCTGTGCAGCTGCCCTTCGTAGCGCTGCTTCCTTGCATAGTATTTCTTACGCCCCGGGTTGCTGCCCCTGTTGCGCCGGTAGCTGGCAGACTGTGTACGCAGCCATTCCGTATAGGCAGACTGGTACTCCCCTAGATTCTCCCCATAGGTATGCCCTTCTTGCGTCGTCAGCATGGTATGCATCCCAAATGCCAGGCCTACCTGGTTTTCATAGTCCGGATGTAGATGGACTCCTATATCTACAGGCACCCGGATCTCAATGCCACCTTCTTCCGGGTAAAGCCTGACGGAAAGCTGCCGCTTATATTGGCAATTGTCCGTCAACGGTATAAAAATACGCTTGCGTTTTTCCTTTGCCGAAATATAAATGCCGTGGTCGCCATACCGGTATGCACGCTCTGTCATGGAAAACCCTTCGGCAAAATCTGTATGCAGCTTTATATGGTGCCTGCGCACCTGGCGGCATAACCAACGGCACAGCTGCCCGGTATTGGTACTGGCCGCAAGCGCTTCATACTGCGCCTGGAGTTCTTTCTTTAACGATACTGCTTTGCCATTTAGCACCTGCTCAAATGCATTGTTTACTTTTAATAAGAAGCGCAGGTAGTGCCTGTCTTCCTCAGAAAAATTTTCATTCTGCTTTAAGCGGACCTGCACCGCCGCTTTTGTCCTGGCCCATTGGCCCTTAATATCGCCCAATGCATCAAAAATCGCCAAGTAAAAATACACGGACGGCATACCAAGCTGCTCCCGCAGGCCGCTATTTGTCATTTCATTTTGAACCGTATAGCCTGGATAAAGTTTCGGCAAGCTTTTAATGCCGCCATAGCGTTGGTATACATAGTTTTTTACGGTACAGCAGTCTTTCGCAATATCTAATAGCCGTTCCATATCGCCCGGCGGGATTGGCCCCTTATTCTGCTGCCGCAGAGTCCTGCATGGCCTGGCTGTCGGCATGGTTTATAGCGTCCTTTCATGGGATTTTCTATCGTTTTCCCCTGGGTTTATGCGGGTTTGGGCTGTCTCAAAAAGTACACTTTTTGAGACA
>CAMUML010000002.1 GCA_947089855.1 uncultured Eubacterium sp. | reverse complement strand
CCGAAGCAGTCAGGGCTGCCTTCCTTTATAGAGAAATGATAGTCCTGTGCAGGATTAGGGCTCTGGCAGTACGGTTCAAGGGCGGGGATCAGAGGGGTGCCGGTCTTGAAGGATTTTTTAAGACGCTCCACATAGTCAGGCTGTCCGTCATCAAAGCGGTCCAAAGGCCCGATATTGAAAACAACCTGTTTTTGCGGTATTTTTTTGCCAGCCTGGTTCGTGACCCGGACAGACTGGACCAGGCGAAGATATGGTTTTCCATTATTCGTAAAACATTCAACGTACATGACGCCCTCCTGAAATAGACCTATAGACCTACTATATTATTATATCATAAAACAATAAAAAAAGCAAGGAAAACCTTGCAAAATAAGGAAATTTTTTATGAAGCTGGTTTATTCAAGTGGCAAACTCGGGTTGATTATCTACAAATCCCTATGTCTGGCAAGCAATAAGTCTTTATAATAGATACCTGTTGAAGCTGTCTGCAAAATATGTGAACTGTTCCATTGCGATATAGGGGATATTTTTCAGTATGTGCCAGATAAAAAAGGCTCTTGAAAACTGATTGCGGATGTGCTATATTAGACGTAGAAAAGGGAAAGCCATAGAAGCGGCTCTACCCCCTTTAACAACCGACTATACCCTCCGAAAAGGGTCAGCCGTCACTATTGGCGTAGTGGCGGCTATTTCTTTTTTCCCTTGTAAATCTGATAAAACAAATTCGCAAGGGCGACAACGAGTATACCTATCTGAATCAAATCCTGATATGTAACATACATTGTTTCACCCTCCTTTCTTTCGTCTGGAGGGCTACTTTGAACCCTCCGAATAAAAAGAGGGGTAAAGCCGCCTGGCTCTATGGTTTTCCCATATCGACAATATACCACATTTTTCTAATTCCGCCAATATCCGCTTTCAACTTTTTCTGCCAGATAACGCCACCCTTTCCCGGTAGCGTCCCTCAATCCCCCTTAAATGCTGTTTATAGCGTTCCTCCGCTTCTGTCTCTTTCATTGCTGTACGTTCCACAATAGAAGTAAAACCATGCTCCCGGTAATTATTCAAGCCGCCCTGGTATAGCCCGGCTTCAACAATATCAAACTTTTCCAGCAGTTCACGCTTTGCCCTGCCCATCCGCAGCCGCCGCAGTCCAGATTCCTTTATCTGGCGTACTCTGTCAAAAGACAATCCCTGTTCCTTTGCCACCTGTGCCATACTCTTACCATGCAGGAAAATTTCTTTGATGATACCATTCTCCCTTGTGGCTGTGTAACGCTCCACAATGCCCCATAATTCATTTTTAGAGTATTCAGAGTTTTTTATTAACTGTATCATTTTCAACGCTTAAATTGGCTTGTAGCGTGTCCGCAAGTGTCAAGCTATTGTCCTCTGCTATGGGGGGGTGTCTAAACTGGCTACCCCTTGCATATAGCCTTGTATCTCCTGCACTTCTTCCACTGATACGCCCAATAAAGCCGCTATGTCTGCCGCTGTCGGCTCCCTGCCCTGTTCCTTGCCTTAACTGGCTTGTCGCTTTCCGCAGGCGTGATATTTTCGCCTTTGTGTGGGTAGGTATGCGGACGGCAGAGCCGCAGTTTTCAAGATACCGCTGTACTGATTGCACTATCCAATATCGGGCATAGATCATAAACTGCACATTTTTAGACGTTTCATAATGCTGTACCGCTTCCCATAAGCCGAAATAAGATTCTTGCAATAGGTCAGCTTCACACTCATAGGCGGTATAAGGCTTTATGAATTTTTTAATCAGCGGCAAATTGCCCTCATATAGTGATTGCATATTTTCAGCTACGGAAAAGCCGCCCCGGATTTTCTCTACTAAAATTTCATTGTCATGCGCCATATTGCAATACACCTACTTTCTGATATAATTTTGAGTAGGTGCAATAAGTAAAGGGAAGCAGCGCCGCCTAAAGTCGTGCTTCCCTTTTTTCTTTTTTATTTTGCCAGATAAAAAGTTATTCTGTTTCGTTGCCCTCCGGCTCCCCATACAGCAGTTCTGCCAAATAGCCGTCCTGTTTCTTCTCATTCTCAAACAGGCTTTGAAAAAAGGTGTTTTCCTCATACTGTCCTGCCATATGCTCTATGGCTGCCTTATTTTTTGTTTTGCGGATATTCTGCAATGCCTGCTGCGCTGCCCGGTACTCTGCCGCCTTTCCATTCTTAAAATCAAGGATTTCGTCCATATGCCCGGAAAATTCAGCCGCCATGCTGGAAATATTGTTATCTTCTGCCAGACGGCAAAGTATCATGTTCCGAACCTCGCCTTTTGCGTTGCGCAGCACGTTAGAATTTGCAATGCCCTTTTGAATGTCCGTATGCTGTGTGCGCACCGTGAAATATGCCCTGTCCGCTTTCTGGCTGTCATCCAGTTTCCCGGCCTTGCCGCCGTACATCTGCTTTGCCCTTTCAAGAATAGTGTCAGAAAGATACAGGTAATTCACATTTGCCCTTTCGTCCGGGTTATCTGCCCCGTAGTATTTTAAAATCCTGTTTAACTGGCCTGTTAACTGGTCTAAGATTGACATTTTTGTATCAAATGTACTTTCTAAACCGATTTCAGCCGTGTCAATCCCGTTTTGCTCCGCAATGCCAGACAAGGCACGCCCCGCCCAGTAATCGCCCTTTGCGCCGATTTTATCCGCAAACGCCTTTAACTCTAATGTGGTCATGGGGATATTTGCGACTGCCCGGATTTTCGCAAGCAGCGGCTCATTAATGTACTGCACCCTTTGAAGTTCCTGCTTTCGCAGTTCTTCAATATCCGTTAACGCACTGTCGGCAGCACGCACCTTTAACCTTGCCATGGAAGAATTGAAACTTTCTTCTGCCTGCTTTTTCTTCTCTGCCAGCAGCTTTGAGCCTGGCTTATAATTGTCTCTTAATTCTTTCAGTTCACGTTCCTTTGCGCTCACAAGCCCGTCATACAGCATTTTGTATTCCCCTGTTTCATGCTTTAGTGATTCTGCCACGATTTCAATATTTGTTGCCATAACCTTTTTGCCTCTCTTTCCTGTTCCTGGCTTTTTATTCTGCCAATAGATTTTTTATTTTAAGGGGGAATTTTTTACTCTCCCTTGTTTGCCCCGCCTGCTTCATTCTGTTTCATTTCCCTGACATTCTCATAGCACCCTTTCAGTTCCCAGTCATTTGTGGCGGCAATCTTTTCTTCCATCTTCTTTCTGAAATGCCTGTTATCAAAATTATCATAGACAACCCCTGCATACTCCGGGCGTGACTTTGCGCTGTCCACCTGTTCCATTGCCGCATCTGCCGCTTTTATAAGTTTTGCGTCCTCTTTTCGGAACCTGTCAACAACATTTTGTACCCCTGTAAACCGCATTGCCGGGTCGGTTAATGACGTGTGCCCGCTTTCTGCCAGTATGGAAAGGATCTCATTTTGCATATCTGGCGTAGCTGTCCGCAGCATATTGGCGAGTGTGCAGCTGCGTTCTAAAGAATCCCCTTTCCCCATTGCCTTTGACACCATACGTTTTGCCTGTTCTTTGTCATTCAGGCAGATGCCGGAATAGCCGTTTGTATATTTATCTTCCAAACTAAAAATATATTTTTCAGAAGATGTGACAATGAAATTCTTCTTTTCGCCGTCATACCCGTTCAAAAACTGCTTTGTGTTTTCCGCCAGTTCTTCCAGTACTGCCAGTTTTGCAGTTAAAGACGGCTGCACCCCGGTTTTTGCAATGCCGTTTTTATCCGCTATGCGCTCAAAGAACCTGTCCAGCCAGTACAGCTTGCCGCCAAAACAGCCAGTTAAGGCGTTATATTCGTCAAGGCTCACCGGCATACCCTCAAGGTACTGCAATGCAGCAAGCATCTCTTTTGTGCTGCCTGTCACAACTGTAACCGCCGCTTTCTCACGCGCCACGGTGCGCATGAATACTTCTTCAAATTCTTTCATCAGCCCATCCCTTGCGCCCTCAACTTCTGCTTCAAACTCCGGCGTGACCTTGTCCCGTTCCGCGGCAAACATCGGGCTTCCTGGCACAAAGTTCCTTTTCAGGCTTTTAAAGCGTTCCCCTTTTTTCGCTTTTGCCATGTCATACCTGTTTTTGAACGTATCCATACACAATTTGGCTGTAGCAAAAATTTCTAACTGTTCTTTCTTCATGTTTGATAACCTCATTCTTTCCGGCTTTTTTGCCTTTTTTATTTTTTTTTAATTTTCTGAATAATCGCTTTTCTTTACAAAAATTTGTTCTTGCGGCTTAGATAGTGTAGATAACACACGCTGTAAAACCCCTGCACGGTGCTTTATTTGAGCATTTCCCTAGCGTAATACTGGAATGTTGCCATGATGTAATAGCCGCTGTACTGCCTGTCTATGAATTGCACATTGCAGTTAAATCGCGCTTCCCATGCTTTCAGTGAAGCCATGGACGCAGCCGGGGCAAACTGTGTATTGTACCTATGCCCGATAATGGAAGAATAGCCGCCCATATCCTCAACCAAAAGATACAGCTTTGCCCTGCCGTTCCCGGCTCTTAGAAATTCTTTCTCAAATCTTTCCCTTTCCTGTGCCAGATTGCCGGACAATTCTTCAATGCCCGCTTTCCTCTCTATGACAATATCCCTATGGAAATATATAGTCTCCTACTATGAAACCTGAGATCTAAATCTACATATAGTGTCTGCTTGTACTGTTTAGTCCATATTTTGTGGAATATATGGTATGGATGGACTGGGTAACACCTTATAGAAAAGGTACAACAGGTGACGCTCATTCGTCCAGGATGTAGTTGCAACTAACATTTGCTGCAAAAAGGATTTTGTGACATTGATTCATTGGGGTATAGTTACTATTCACGGCCTAGGGGCCGCTCATAGTAACCATTCGGGGCGATATTGGAAGTTTGCTCCGCAAAATCGCCCCTCACTCCTGAATCATGTTCTCACAGAATGCGCAGTTTATGCGCATTCCTGGCCCGTGAATCAATGTCATTTACTTAGGCTCTTTCCTGCTGAAATTCAGCTATGTAAAGCCTTGAATTATCAGATGTTTTCTAATATTGGTCAAGGGCCAGATGGCTTAAGTAAATGACATTGCCCGTGAATAGTAACGGGGTATAACGAAAAGAGCCAGGATTTTAGGAGATTCCTGTTGTTAATATCAGAAAATGGCGATATAATGAAAGAGAGGAAGTGAACCCTGTGAGAGACCTTGAAATGTCAAAAAATCGTAATCAAAAAGTTTTGATTACGGACGAAGCAATAAATAAGGTTCCGCTTATTAAATATAAGGGGATACCGGAAAGTGAATATGTAACAATTCAAGAATTGGCAAAAGAAGTTTTGGCGATTTCTAAGAATGAGAATAACTCTAATGAAGTTGCGTTGACCTATAGTATGGAACATGAGAGCCTGATTGCGGCGGGAAGAGAATATATTGGTATTTCATTGGGGGATGAACATTCAGTTGATCCTTGCATGAATACAGTAGCAAATCATTTGATTACTGCTTCCTTGGGGTGTGTAGTTATAATACTGCATAATCATCCATCCTTATCAAAATTTTCTTTGGAAGATGTTCAATTCTTTTTAAGAAATATAACTGTTAAAATGATGGTGGTAATTACTAATCTTGGAGGTATATCATACCTTGTAAAGAGAGAGAATATTGATCAAAGAAAAGCAGTTGAGATATACAATAATGCGGTGAATATGCATAATGAAGGGAGTGGAATTAAAGACTACCAAAAAGCAGTTGCGTATTTCTTGTCAAGTTGTCATGAAGCCAATATTGTTTATGAAGACCGATAGGGGGTGTAGATTGTGAATGACAGAGTAATTCTTAGTGAAAAACCGGAAGATAATCAGGCAGCAGCCGAGTGGGGACGCAAACAGGCGGAATTGATAAAAAAAGGTGAAGAAATAACGAAAAGACTGAATGAAAAATATACACCGATTCTTTTAGCACGCAGGGCACAAAAAAATGTGAAGAAATAATCTGGTAGTTAGCCACAGGATAGAGAAATCTGTTCTGTGGTATTTTCTGTTATAATATAAATAGCAACAGTTCCTTATATAAAACGGGGAGTTGTCCGATGAAGAGCTGTTAGACGTAATGGAATTTGTAAGATAGAATTTTTCCACAGTGATTTTGATAACTTAAAAAGAGTCCGGAGTATTTGGATCTGTATGGATAGCAAAGAAACAGAGGATTCGATTGAGAAAATTGGTTTTGAAAGCAGTATGATTTTTGGAAACAGTGAGAATCGGCATCATACGGATTTGATGAAGGGAATTATTGTAAATATAAGAAATGGAGAGAATATCGCTCCCGACATGATTAAAAAATCCAGGAATAAATTGATAGCAATGTTGGAAGAGGTTTTTTCCAGAAAAGATGTTGCTAAGAAGAAGTATATTTTGGAAAGTGAGTATGGATTGATAATGACCGAAGAGTTAGAAGGGAGGATGCAGAATATGTGCAATTTATCTGAGCTGGTTAAGGAGGGCGCTGTAAAAAATGAGCGAATTGAAGCGATAAAGCGAATGATCAAAGCAAATATTACTAGTGAGCAAATTATTTCTTGTGGATACACGGAGGAAGAAATTGAGAGCGCTGAAAATGCATCGTATGTAAACGCATGATGCTTGTTGATAGAAACAAAAAATGATAGGGTATTCCATAAAACCATGTGGGATACCCTTATTTTTCACAAGCTGAGGCTCCTGCTTGCGGCAGCATCTAAGAGCAACTGGTATCTGGAGGTTCTGCTTGCAGTATTCTGCGGTCTGAGGAAGGGGGAAATCAGAGGGTTAAAATTTTCTGATTTTGATATGGATCGGGAGACGGTATCGATCAGCCGCCAGATCACATCGAACCCTATCATTCCGAAAGGGCAGAGCAGGCCGGATGAGTACCGGATTGAAGAACGTGCTCCAAAGACAGAAAACAGCTACCGCACTATAAGGGTTCCGGCTGCTGTATTAAAAGAAGTAAGTATAAGGAAGAATCTTGCAGAAAGCAACCGGGAAAAACTCGGCAGTTCCTATTTAGATCATGGCTATGTTTCGAGCCAGGAAAACGGGGCGCCGCACGGAACAGGGAGCAGACAATAGCAGAGCTTTACAACGGAAGCTATGTCGTATATGCCAATATCTATGTCAGGGATTATATGATATACTGGCTGGAGCATGACATCAGGAACAGGGTGAAAAGCGAGGGACATATTTCACTTATTCTGAAATTGTGAAGAACCATATGATACCGGCTATCGGGAATAAAAGGATGGCGGAGGTAAATGCCGGAGTTGTTCAAAAACTGTTTAAAGAGAAAACGGAGTATTCAGTACCTGTTGCCCGATTGGTAAAAACAGTTATGAACATCTCTTTTCGTTATGCGGCAAACTAAATGGGAAAAAGGAAGATTTTGCCCCGAAGACATTTACGAAGCAGGAGATAAGCCTGAAAACGGAATCCTGTTATCGGGCGCTTCCGATCCCCGATTATGTTTTTGAGGCGATCTTAGAACAAAGGAAGTGGTATGAAAAATGCAGGAACAGAAGAAAAAAAGAGTTTCAGGACCTGGACTATATATGCTGCTCCAGCTATGGCAGGCCCCGGAGTAAGAGCTTCCATTGGAAACATTATAAGAAACTGCTTTAGATAATGGTCTCCCAGACATACGCTGGCACGATCTTAGAAGCACCTTCTGCACTCTGCTTTTGAAGAATGATTTTAACCCCAAAGCCGTATCGAAGCTGATGGGACATGCAAAAGAAATGATCACAATGGATGTTTATGGCGATAACCAGGGCATTATAGCTGACTGCGTGCCAAAGATCGCCAATTTCATGGATGATGTGCTGCCAGAGCAGAAAGCAGATGATGAATTTAAGGAAGAACTTTTGGATATAGTGGCAGATACAAGTGAATATTTGGTTGAAGCATCTTAAAAAATGGTATATAGTATCATTCGCAGAGAAGGACATGGAAAGGTAACAGTTCAGCCTTCGGCAGAACTGTTACTGAATCCGGCTCATTTAAAGTCTACGCTCCGCTTCGGTCCGTTCTTAACAAGTGCCGCTGGCACTTAGAACCGCTTCGCGAAGAGCCGGATTCACTCTTGGCATAATTTATGCTTTCTTACGGACTTTGCAGCGGAGTGCAAAGTCCTGGGCTGAACTGTTACATGGAAAGGAACGGACGTTCGTAAAAGAGTGGACAACTATGTTAATGTGTGCTATACTGAAAAATAGTTTTGTTCCATTCTGTCCATGCTGTGATACATGGGGTTGTGGAGTAAGAAAAACACAAAAAGGTTACGCTCATTCGTCCAGAAGGTGTTTTTGGCGAAAAGTGGAAATACATCTGGACGAATTTTGGGCGAATAGGCGAACTTTTTTACTACGACTTTTGGAGGTGATATTTGTGCAAACTGCACAAAATATATTCAAACTTCTCAGTAAATATAAACCAACCGGCGACCAGCCGCAGGCGATAGATGCCCTCGTAAAAGGCTTTCAGGAAGGCAACCAGTTCCAGACTTTACTAGGGGTACAGGTTCTGGCAAGGCCCATATAATGGTTAATATAATTGAACAGCTGCAAAAGCCAACTTTGGTAATAGCGCACAATAAAACCCTCGCTGCCCAGTTGTACGGCGAGTTCAAGGAATTTTTCCCTGAGAATGCAGTAGAGTATTTTGTCTCCTAATTTGGGGACAGGGTGAAAAGCGCATTATTTCGTGTTATTTGGTGTTGATTGTACCGTATTTTGTGGACAAGATGGGGGATTAAGGACGAAATAACACTAGGCGGACGGGTGAAGTTTGTGACCTGGATTCGTGTAATGAACTATATGACACTATATGGATGAGGGCTATTATTTTATACGGCAAAAATATTATGTTATATAATTTGGAGAGGTGGGTATCTATGCAGGAGCATGAGATTATATTATATCAGTTAGAGGATACAAATGTTTATGTGAATGTCATTTTTAAAGAAGAGACATTTTGGATGACGCAAAGAGCAATGGCAGAATTATTTGATTGTACAGCAGATAATATTTCATTGCATTTGAAAAATATTTATAAAGAAGAATTGGATGCAGAAGCAACTGCCGAGTTTTTCTCGGTAGTTCAAAATGAGGGCGGAAGAAATGTTAGCCGAAAAGTAAAATGCTTTAATTTGGATGCGATTATTGCTGTAGGGTATCGTGTAAATTCAAAAAAGGCTACCAGGTTTCGGCAGTGGGCAACAAAAACATTAAAAGAGTATATTATTAAGGGGTTTGTGTTAAATGATGATATGCAGAAATGATTTATATAAAAGGTTCTTTAAGGAATTTCTTGACTTGGTATATCCGGATGGAAACGCAGAAACAAGAACATTTTTAAGTAGATTAATACCTATTAGAAATAGTCTATCACATAGTAATCCTATTTCAATACGAGATGCAGAACGCTGTATATGTTATACAAACGATTTTATTGAAGGAGTAAAAAAATATTTTTATATAAAAGGAGATGAGCGTGTGTTTAATACGATTCATTAGGTAATGAATATTATCTTAATAAGGATAAATCATTTGAATTAATCGAGCTTAAGCGGACAGGAACAAATGATTTGTATCAGTTTTATTTGGGGGAACAATATTCTGTTTGGTTGACTTTGGATCCATCATTTGCTGAAGATGAATATATTTTTAATTGGCATGTGGAATGCGGAAGATATTTGGGCAATCAATCGAGTATAGGTATTGAAATAACAGAAGATATGGTTAGAGAAAGGTTACCAATATATTGCGAAATTAAGTCAACAAAAAATTGGCATAGATATAATGGATACGATCAACAGTTTGCGTTAGTTTTTCAAGTAATTCCTCCAGAAGAGTGAAAAAGTTATATAATAGGGAGATTGATTTTATGGATCATTTTGAACTAGTATCACAATACGCCCCCACCGGCGACCAGCCCCAGGCAATCGAAGAATTAGTAAAAGGTTTTAAAGAAGGAAATCAGTTCCAGACACTTCTTGGCGTTACTGGTTCCGGCAAAACATTTACGATGGCAAACGTAATTCAACAATTGAATAAACCAACCCTTGTCATAGCCCATAACAAGACTTTGGCAGCTCAATTATACGGAGAATTTAAAGAATTCTTTCCCAATAATGCGGTAGAATATTTTGTCTCCTATTACGATTATTACCAGCCGGAAGCCTATGTGCCGTCTTCTGACACCTATATTGCAAAAGATTCTTCTGTAAATGAAGAAATTGATAAGCTGCGCCTTTCTGCGACAGCTGCTTTGTCTGAACGCAGGGATGTGGTTGTAGTATCTAGCGTATCTTGTATTTATGGGCTGGGGAGCCCGGAAGATTTTTTAAATATGATGGTTTCCTTGCGGCCTGGTATGGCCCGGGACCGTGACGATGTGATCCGTGACCTGATCGACATTCAATATACGAGGAATGAGCTGGATTTCCACCGGGGTACTTTCCGCGTGCGCGGTGATGTGCTGGAGATTATCCCGGCCAACACGGCTGAACGGGCGGTGCGGGTAGAGTTTTTTGGAGACGAGATTGACCGGATTACAGAAATAGATATACTGACTGGCGAAGTGAAAGCATCTTTGGAACATGTGGCAATTTTTCCAGCGTCCCATTATGTGGTTCCGCAGGAGAAGATTAACCGGGCATGTGTGGAAATTGAAAAAGAACTGGAAGAACGGGTGCGGTATTTCAAAGGCGAGGATAAGCTGCTGGAAGCGCAGCGGATAGCGGAGCGGACCAATTTTGATATTGAAATGCTGCGGGAAACCGGGTTTTGCAGCGGCATTGAAAATTATTCCAGGCATCTGGCCGGATTGGAGCCGGGGGCGACCCCGTTGACATTAATGGAGTATTTTAAGGACGATTTTCTTATCATTATTGATGAGTCGCATATTACAGTACCGCAGATAAGGGGCATGTATGCTGGTGACCAGTCTAGGAAAACGACATTGGTTGATTATGGTTTCCGACTGCCGTCTGCGAAAGACAACCGGCCGCTGAATTTTGAAGAATTTGAGTCTAAAATTGACCAGATGCTGTTTGTATCTGCGACACCGAATGTTTATGAAAAAGAGCATGAGCTGTTGCGTGTGGAACAGATCATCCGGCCAACTGGGCTGCTTGACCCGGAGATTGATGTGCGCCCGGTTGAGGGGCAGATTGACGACTTGATTTCTGAAGTAAATAAAGAAACCGCGCAAAAACACAAAATATTGATTACGACACTGACAAAACGGATGGCGGAGGATTTGACTTCTTATATGCAGGAAGTAGGGATCCGGGTAAAATATCTACATTCCGATATTGATACGCTAGAGCGTGCAGAGATCATCCGTGACCTGCGCCTGGACGTATTTGATGTGCTGGTCGGCATTAACCTGCTGCGTGAGGGCCTGGACATTCCGGAGATCACGCTGGTAGCTATTTTGGATGCAGACAAGGAAGGGTTCCTGCGTTCGGAAACTTCGCTGATACAGACTGTTGGGAGGGCAGCGCGCAACAGTGAAGGCCATGTGGTCATGTATGCAGATAAGATTACGGATTCGATGCGTGTTGCAATCGAAGAAACGAAACGGCGGCGTATGCTGCAGCAGCGCTATAATGAACAGCATGGCATTACACCGACGACGATTAAAAAATCGGTGCGCGACCTGATCAGCATATCCAAGAAAGTAGCGGCGGAAGAGTTGAATTTTGCAAAAAGCCCAGAATCTATGAACCGTAAAGAACTGGAAAAACTGATCGCACAGGTACGCAAGCAGATGGAACGTGCGGCAGCAGATCTGAACTTTGAGGCCGCCGCAAGCCTGCGTGACCAGATGATGCAGTTGAAAGAGATGCTGCGTGACGCACAAAAATAATCCACCGGATAATGGAAAAGGATAATTATGAATAAGGAAAGAAAATATATTAAAATACGTGGTGCAAACGAACACAATTTGAAAAACATTGACCTGGATATTCCACGGGATGAATTTGTCGTGCTGACCGGCCTAAGCGGTTCCGGCAAGTCTTCGCTTGCTTTTGATACGATCTATGCAGAAGGGCAGCGCCGGTATATGGAGTCGTTATCTTCCTATGCACGGCAGTTTTTAGGACAGGCAGAAAAGCCAAATGTGGAAAAAATTGAGGGGCTGTCCCCAGCGATTTCCATTGACCAAAAATCCACAAACCGCAACCCGCGGTCTACGGTCGGTACAGTAACCGAAGTATACGATTATTTTCGTCTGCTGTATGCGCGGATCGGCATTCCGCATTGCCCGAAATGCGGAAAGGAAATTAAAAAACAGACGGTAGACCAGATGGCAGATATGATTATGTCTATGCCGGAGCGTACCAAAATCCAGCTGTTGGCCCCTGTTGTGCGGGGCCGGAAAGGGACGCACCAAAAACTGCTGGAACAGGCAAAACGCAGCGGCTATGTACGTGTCATTGCAGATGGCAATATGTATGAACTGACCGAAGAAATACCGTTAGAAAAAAATAAGAAACACAACATTGAAATTGTGGTAGACCGCCTGATTGTCAAAAAGGGGATAGAGAAAAGGCTGACCGATTCGATCGAAAGCGTGCTGGAATTGGCAGACGGCCTTTTGATGGTAGAAGTTTTGGATTCCCAGGAGGGTGAAAAACCACATATCCTGCAGTTTTCCGACAGTTTTGCATGTCCGGACTGCGGCATCAGTGTGGATGAAATTGAACCTAGGAGCTTTTCTTTTAACAATCCGTTTGGTGCGTGCCCGGACTGTTTTGGGCTGGGCTATAAAATGGAATTTGATGAAGACCTGATGATACCGGACAAGTCGCTTAGTATTTCGAATGGGGCGATACAGGTAATGGGCTGGCAGTCCTGCACCGACCCATCCAGCTACACGTATGCGACGCTCCATGCATTGGCCGAAGCATACCAGTTTGACCTGGATACGCCTTATGAAGAACTGCCGGAAGAAATCCGCCAGATGTTGATATACGGTGCCGACCGGGAAGTAAAAGTGCATTACCGCGGGATGCGTGGCGAAGGCGTTTACGATGTGGTATTTGAGGGGCTGATCCAAAATGCAAAACGGCGCTACCGGGAGACTGGCTCCGAAACGATGAAGCAGCAGTATGAGGAATTTATGCGGATAACGCCTTGTAAAACATGCGGCGGCCAGCGGTTAAAAAAAGAAGCGCTGGCGGTAACAGTTGCAGATAAAAACATCTATGAGCTTACAAACCTTTCGATAAAGCATTTGCAGCAGTTTATGGGGAATTTGGACTTGTCCCGCCAGCAGGAGTTAATAGGGGCACAGATTATCCGGGAAATCCGTGCAAGGGTGGGGTTCCTCGTCGAAGTTGGCCTGGATTACTTGTCCTTGGGACGTGCAACCGGAACGCTTTCCGGTGGGGAGGCACAAAGGATACGCCTTGCAACGCAGATCGGTTCCGGACTGGTTGGTGTGGCTTATATTTTGGATGAGCCAAGCATCGGGCTGCACCAGCGCGATAATGACAAGCTGCTGGCCGCGTTGAAAAATTTAAAAGATTTGGGGAATACGCTGATTGTGGTAGAACATGATGAAGATACCATGCGGGCAGCGGATTTTATTGTAGATATTGGGCCGGGTGCTGGCGAACATGGCGGCAAGGTCGTAGCAGCTGGTACGGCAGAAGATATAATAAATACCCCAGGCTCTATTACTGGCGATTATTTAAGCGGGCGCAGGAAAATTCCGGTTCCAGAAAAACGCAGGCAGCCGTCTGGATGGCTGACCGTAAAGGGGGCGAAGGAAAACAACCTAAAAAATATCACTGTAAAAATCCCGCTTGGCATTATGACCTGCATTACGGGTGTTTCCGGTTCCGGCAAAAGCTCGCTGACAAATGAAATCTTATATAAAGCAATGGCACGCAAATTAAACCGGGCTAGATGTATACCAGGAAAACACGATAAATTGCTGGGATTGGAGCAGTTGGACAAGGTTATTGCGATCGACCAGTCGCCGATCGGCCGCACACCGCGTTCTAACCCAGCGACGTATACCGGCGTATTTGATATGATCCGTGATTTGTTTGCGGCGACGCCGGATGCGAAAGCACGCGGTTATAAAAAAGGCCGTTTCAGTTTTAACGTAAAAGGGGGGCGTTGCGAAGCCTGTGCCGGAGACGGGATATTAAAAATTGAAATGCATTTCCTGCCAGACGTCTATGTCCCATGCGAAGTGTGCCAAGGCAAACGTTATAACCGCGAAACACTGGAAGTAAAATATAAAGGGAAAAGCATTTATGATGTGCTGGATATGACGGTTGAGGAAGCGCTGGGCTTTTTCCAGCATATCCCAACGATTGAACGCAAGATCCAGACATTGTATGATGTAGGGCTTTCCTATATAAAACTGGGGCAGCCGTCTACCGAACTGTCCGGCGGGGAAGCGCAGCGTATTAAGCTGGCTACGGAATTAAGCCGCCGCAGCACGGGAAAGACCGTGTACATTTTGGATGAGCCGACGACGGGGCTGCATTTTGCAGATGTGCATAAACTGGTTGAAATCTTACGCCGCTTATCTGAGGGTGGGAATACGGTGATCGTGATCGAACATAACCTGGATGTGATCAAAACGGCTGATTATATTATTGATATGGGCCCGGAAGGCGGTGACGGCGGCGGGACGGTGATTGCACAGGGGACGCCGGAAGAGGTCGCACAAGCGGAAGGGTCTTATACTGGCCAGTATGTAAAAAAGTATTTGTAAAAAATCTACCATTGCATTTTTTGATTGTATTTTTTATAATAAAACGAAATAGATACCAGAATTAGCAAGAGTTTCTGTTTCCCACATATAACAGTTGGTGCATGGCCATTCCCAGTTCGGTTAAAATTGCACAAAAACCATAATATATCTTGCGAAATCTTTAAGAAATTGTGAAAAATAAAAAAGTACTATGAAAAATGGAATTTATTGTATATAATAGGAGATATTATGGCAAAATAGAGTAAAGCATATTACGTGGCTTATCTATGTGCTGGCACATGGAAGCCGATAAAATAGAGTACTATTGCATTCATAAAATCTGAGATGAAAGGGGATATCTGTACATGATGGGAGCAGATATTGGAATTGATTTGGGGACGGCCAGTATTCTGGTGTATATTAAAGGGAAGGGCGTCGTATTAAAAGAGCCTTCCGTCGTGGCATTTGACCGTGATACAAGTAAAATCAAAGCAATTGGGGAAGAAGCGCGCCTGATGCTGGGCCGTACACCGGGAAATATCGTAGCTGTCCGTCCGCTGCGGCAAGGTGTTATTTCCGATTATACGGTTACCGAAAAAATGATAAAGTATTTTATCCAAAAGGCGCTTGGGAAAAAAAGTTTCCGTAAGCCGCGCATCAGTGTCTGTGTGCCAAGCGGCGTTACGGAAGTAGAAAAAAAGGCAGTGGAAGATGCGACTTACCAGGCAGGCGCCAGGGAAGTTATGATCATAGAAGAGCCAATTGCGGCAGCCATTGGTGCAGGTATTGATATATCAAGGCCATGCGGCAATATGATCGTAGATATTGGCGGAGGTACGGCAGATATTGCCGTTATTTCACTGGGCGGTTCTGTGGTAAGTACTTCCATTAAGATAGCAGGGGATGATTTTGACGAAGCAATTGTCCGATATATGAGGAAGAAGCACAATCTTTTGATTGGCGAACGGACAGCAGAGGACATCAAAATAAAAATCGGGACCTGTTATCCGCTGGCACAGCCGGAAACGATAGATGTCCGGGGCCGCAACCTTGTTACCGGGCTTCCTAAAACGGTAACGGTATCTTCGGAAGAAACTGAAGAAGCATTGCGGGAAGCAACGCTGCAGATTGTGGAAGCTGTCCATAGCGTGCTGGAGAAAACACCGCCGGAACTGGCAGCGGATGTAGCCGACCGTGGTATTGTACTGACTGGGGGCGGGGCGCTGCTGCGTGGTTTGGAGGAGTTAATCGAGGAAAAGACAGGGATCAATACAATGACCGCAGAAGAACCGATGACTTGTGTAGCTGTGGGCACCGGCAAGTTTGTAGAATTTTTAGCAGGCAAACGCGACGATGATTAAAAAAGCGGCACAGGCGCCGGGCTGGTGAAGGAAGGGAGTATCGCAGATGTTAAAAGGGTTATATACTGCATGGACAGGAATGATAAACGAGATGAACCAGATGGACGTTACGACAAATAATCTGGCAAATGCAGATACGAATGGATATAAGAAAGAGGGGGCGACGTCCGAATCATTCCGTACGCACCTGGCAATGAAGATCAAAGACAGTTCAGAGGTTGGCTGGCGCACAAAATCATTGGGTGATGTCAGCCTAGGCGTAAAAATCGGGGAAACGTATACGAATTATGACCAGGGCAACTTTAAAGTTACCGACAATAAATATGATTGCGCGATCGACGGAAATGGTTTTTTTGCGGTTTCCTTTACAGACAAAGCAGGCAATACGTCTGTCAAATATACAAGGGACGGGGCGTTTACGGTAACGGCGGACGGTTATCTGCGTACCAAGGACGGCGATTATGTTTTGAACCAGAATGGGGCCATGAACGGTGACCCTGCGGTAAATAATTATGTCCAGCTAGACCCAGACCAGGATTTTGGTATCAACCAGGCAGGTTTTATTTACCAGAATGACCAGCTTGTCGGGCAGATCGGGGTAGTGGATTTTGAAAATTATGATTTCCTGTCCAAATATGGAGAGAATATGTACGATCTGGTCGACGGCGGCCAGGCGGTGCAGTCTGACGCAGTTGTAAAACAGGGGTATATTGAAGGCTCGAATGTAAATATTGTGGATGAAATGTTGTCCATGATTACAATCTCAAGGGCTTATGAGTCCAACCAGAAGATGATCCAGACGTTTGACGGCATGCTGGACAAAGCGGTAAACCAGGTTGGCAAGCTGTAAGGTACTATCAAAGGCGGCTGGGCTGGCAAGACATAGGAAACCGTCTAAAAAATAGAATCGTAGGTTATGAAAACAAAGCAGGCTGCCGATATTATTATTATGCGGATGTTTTATTTGCAGATAGATTTTAAATGAATTTAGGGGTATTTGTTAACGGGACCACGGAAGGCACAGGCTAGGCATGGAATGCCGTGGAAGGAGATCTTTGGATTATGATGAGGGCATTATGGAGCGCGGCATCGGGGATGCGTGCTCAACAGACAAATGTAGATGCAATATCGCATAACTTTGCAAATGTAAATACAACCGGGTTTAAAACAGAAAAGCCGGAGTTTAAATCGCTGTTGTACCAAACGATACAGAATGAAACAACGACAGCAAATGGGACACCAAAGCCAGTTTCTGCGCAGGTGGGCCTTGGCACCAGGCTTGCATCCATCACTTCGCGTTTTGAACAGGGTTCGCTGCAGGATGTGGAGAGCAACAGTGCGATGGCAATCGATGGGTATGGTTTGTTTGGGATCAGTGGGCCGGACAACCAGCTTTTGTATACCAGGAACGGCAATTTTGTATGGGGCGTGGGGCAAAACGGATTGACGCTTTGTACATCAGAGGGCTACCAGGTGCTGGATTCCAATGGGAATGAAATCGTCCTGCCTGATGAAGTAGATGCGAACCAGGTCGCTATATCAGAAGACGGCCAGATTGGATATATGGATGCACAAAACGTATATACGCCATTAAACCAGACGGTCGGGCTGTGGCAGTTTACAAACGATGCAGGATTGCAGAAGACGTCCGGTACATATTATATGGAAACGGAAGCATCCGGGCAGGCAATGAACGAAGCTACAACACCAAATCTAAGGCGTAGTACAGTAAAACAGAAATATTTGGAAGCATCCAATGTGCAGGTGGCAGAAGAAATGGTGAACCTGATCGTAGCACAAAGGGCATATGAGCTTAATTCCAAGGCAATTACGACGTCGGATACAATGTTGGAACAGGCAAATAACCTGAAGCGATAGGGGGTATTTGAATGAGTATAGCAGTAAATGGTTTCAACAGCTTGGATTCTTATGTAGATACTTCCTCCGTCAGCAGTGCTTCCGGCACAGATTTGTCAGGGAAACTCAAAAATATCGGACAGTCGGCTTCTGCGGATGAACTGAAAGAAGTGTGCCGTGAGTTTGAATCCTATTTTATTGAGCAAGTATATAAAGAAATGTTTAAAACAATCGGCGGTGAGGAAGATGGGGATGCATCGATGTCATCGTTGGTAGATTATTTTAAAGATGGTGTCATCCAGCAGGTGGCTGCGCAGACAACCGAACAGACAGGCGGGCCGCTTGCACAGCAATTGTACGAGCAGATGAAGCGCAATTACGGCATCGTGGAAGAATCATAAAATCAGAAAGGGCTGCCTTTGCAGCCCTTTTTTCTGTATCAACCGGTAAACGGACGAATTTTGGCTGGTTGGATAAGGGAGACGGCGTTGGAAAAGGTAACAGGATATATTGATAATTTTATATTCCAAAGCAAGGACAGCGGCTACCGTGTGCTGGCACTTCAAACCGAAGGCGGCCAGCTCGTCTGCGTGGGGATTTTGGACGGCCTGGCCGAAGGCATGCATGTGGAATTTACGGGAACTTATACAGAGCATCCGGCTTATGGCAGGCAGTTTAAAGTAGACTCTTATGTAGAAAAAGAGCCGGAAGACGAACTGGCTATCGCACGTTATCTTGGCTCAGGTGCAGTCAAAGGGATCGGTGCGGTCATGGCGCTGCGGATTGTGCGCAAATTTGGAAAAGATACGTTCCGGGTAATTGAAGAAGAGCCAAAGCGCCTTGCGGAAATAAAAGGCATCAGCGTGCGTCTGGCAGGCGAGATTGCCGCACAGGTAGAAGAAAAAAAAGACTTGCGCCAAGCTATGATCTTTTTGCAGCAGTTTGGCGTTTCCCTTACGCTAGCAGCAAAAATATACCAAAAATATGGGCCGCAGATCTATACGGTTATCAAAGAAAACCCATACCGTTTAGCGGACGACATCCGCGGCATTGGATTTAAGATCGCAGATGAGATTGCCAGCCATGCAGGGATCCATGCCGATTCTGATTTCCGTATCCGCAGCGGCATCCTGTATGCGTTGCAGCAAGCGGCAGCCGAAGGCCATACGTACCAGTTAAAAGAGGGGCTGACGGAACGGGCAGCGGAAATCCTTCAGGTAGAGGAAGGGCTGATAGAGAAAAATTATATGGACCTTGCAATTGCCCGCAAGATTGTGGTTAAGCAGCGCGGCGAGGAAGAACAGGTGTATGCATCGTATTATTTTAATATGGAGCATAATGTTGCATTTATGCTACATGAACTAAACGTCCGCTATCAGATCCCGCAGGAAGAGGCCGAAAAACGTGTGGCCATGATTGAAAAACAGGCGCAGATCGAACTGGATGGGCTGCAGCGGGAGGCTGTCTATGAGGCATTGTATAACGGCCTGTTAATTATAACCGGAGGGCCTGGTACGGGGAAAACAACAACCATTAATACGATCATACGGCTTTTTGAAATGGAAGGGATGGATTTTGTACTGGCCGCGCCAACAGGCCGGGCGGCAAAGCGGATGAGCGAAACAACTGGGTATGAAGCCCGCACCATCCACCGGATGCTCGAAGTAAGCGGCGGGGTAGAAGGGGCGGTAAGTTTTGACCGGAATGAGTCCAATCCGTTGGAAGCAGACGCAGTGATCATTGATGAAATGTCAATGGTAGATATCTGGCTGATGAATTCCCTGCTAAAAGCAGTTGCGCCTCCGACACGCTTGATTCTTGTCGGCGATACAAACCAGCTGCCAAGCGTCGGGCCAGGCAGTGTCCTAAAAGACATGATCGATTCTGGCATATTCCGGGTCGTATATTTATCCAAGATTTTCCGCCAGGCAGCGCAAAGCGATATTATTGTAAATGCCCATAAAATTAACCGCGGCGAGCCTGTGCTGCTGGATAATAAGAGCCGCGATTTTTTCTTTTTAAAACGGTATGAGGTGGACAAGATCATCAATGTAGTTTTACAGCTTGTGATCCAGAAAATGCCGAAATACGTAAATGCACAGAAGTTTGACATCCAGGTGCTTACCCCAATGCGCCGGGGGATGCTTGGGGTCAACCGCCTAAATACGGTGCTTCAGCAGTACTTAAACCCGCCGTCAAACGAAAAAGCCGAAAAGGGGCATGGGGATACTTTGTTCCGTGAAGGCGATAAGGTAATGCAGATAAAAAATAATTACCAGATAGAATGGAGCATTAAAAACTGCTACGGCGTTACGGTAGAAAAAGGTGCCGGCATTTTTAACGGGGATATGGGCGTTATCCGCAGGATTAGTGATATTACGGCACAGATGGTAATAGAATTTGATGAAGGGCGTATTGTGGAATATCCCTTTAAGATGCTGGAAGAATTAGAGCTTGCGTATGCGGTTACGATCCATAAATCACAAGGAAGCGAATATCCGGCGGTTGTGATCCCGCTGTTAAGCGGCCCCAAAATGCTGATGAACCGCAACCTCCTATATACAGCCGTTACAAGGGCCAAAAAATGCGTAACGCTTGTCGGTGATGAACGGACTTTTGCCGATATGGTGGATAATATCAGCGAGCAGACGCGTTACTGTGGATTAAAATTCCAGATATTGGAGCAGCAAGCGGCGGCTAAAGAGGTAATAAAAGCAACAGGGGAGGAAACCGGGTAATGTATTTAAATCAAAAAAAGCACATTTTTCAAAAACTGCTGCGCCAGATATATCCAGACCGCTGCCCGGTCTGTGACCGTATTTTGTTTGATACGTATATATGCCCGGCATGTGCAAAAAAGTTAACTTATGTCAATCAGCCAGCCTGCTTTTCCTGCGGCAAGCCGCTGCAGGATCCACAGCAGGAATATTGTGGGGACTGTGCAAAGAAAAAACACGAATTCCGCCAGGGGCGGGCTGTCTTTTGCTATGAGGGGCCGGTGCGCGGTATGTTATACCGTTATAAATACAGCAACCGCAGGGATTATACTGAGTTTTTAGCATCAGAGGCTGCAAGGCTTTATACAGGGTGGGCTAGGCGGCAGGGAGTTGAGGCAGTTATGCCAATCCCGCTTTCCAGGCGCAGACGGAGGAAACGTGGTTATAACCAGGCAGAGCTGCTGGCACGGCGGTTCGCACAGCTTTGCGGGCTGCCTTGCTATACAAAACTGCTGGCCCGCACACGGGATACCCAGCCGCAGAAAAAATTGTCTGCAGAAGATAGAAAAAATAATCTGAAAAACGCTTTCAAAATGAAAGAAAATGTAGTAAACTTAGATAAGGTTCTACTCATTGACGACATCTATACGACAGGAAGTACGATCGATGCAGCAGCGCTTGCATGCAAGCAGGCGGGGATACAAGATATTTATTTTTTATGCATTAGTATTGGGCAGGGGCAATAGCGGCCCGCTTGCCTGGGTGGTTGTGTAGAAGCTGCTTTGCTTAATAAAGAGGGGGGATTCATGTATGGACGTGAGAACATGTAAAAGCTGTAAACGGATCTTTAATTATTTATCAGGGCCAATTATATGCCCATCATGCCAGGAGAAGCTAGAGGAAAAATTTAAGGAAGTAAAAGACTATATCCGTGAGAATCCGAATGCATCTTTGCAGAATGTATCGGATGCAATGGAAGTTTCTGTAAAGCAGTTGAAAAACTGGGTACGTGAAGAGCGCCTGACATTTTCCGACGATTCGCCAGTAGGCATTGAATGCATGAACTGCGGGGCAATGATCAAGTGTGGAAAATATTGCGAAGCATGCAAGGGCAGAATGATTAATACGTTAAGCCATGCGGTAGAGGAAAAACCAAAGCCAGTGGAGGCTCCTAGAAAATCAGATGGGAACCGGATGCGGTTTCTGGATACCTGATTATGCAGAGGCCCTAGACTACGAAAGAGAGTGCATCGAGCATTCTCTTTTTTTGTAGGCTATGGGGGCTGGATTCTTTTTGCTTCGATTTGGAAAAAAACGTTACTATTCACAGCCACCTGAACACCCTGCTGTCCAGGTGGCTGCCAAGCTGATTCAGGAGTGAGCAGGCTCCAATTTGCAAGGCAAATTCTTTCCATGAGCCTGCGAATGTTACTATTTACAGCCTCCTAACTTAGAATGTTTGTCAAGTTACTATTCACGGGCCAGGAATGCGCATAAACTGCGCATTCCGTGAGGACATGATTCAGGAGTGAGGGGCGATTTTGCGAAGCAAACTTCCAATATCGCCCCGAAAGGTTACTATGAGCGGCCCCCAGGCCGTGAATAGTAACTTTGTCAAGAGCAAATTGGCTGTGAATAGTAACAAAAAAACTTTCCTTATATCTGCCGCTGTGCTATAATAAAAATGATATTGTAAAAACAGAATGGGCCATGCACCAGCTTGCATGATAAAAAAATTACAGTAAAAACAGCGCGGCTGGCAGATAAAGCCGCATGAGGATGGTATGGAGGGATTATGATTGACCAGGAACGGGTCCGGGATATGACAAAACTCGCTGCGTTTGAAGAGCGTGAAGGAAAACAGTACCGCCAGGTAACCCAGTTTTTCCGCAGTGATTTTGCGAGGCGGCATCTTCTGAAAGGATTTTTCTGCGGCACAGCTGCTTTTGGAACAGGCCTGCTGATGTGGGCTGTCTGCCATTATGAACAGCTGGCAGGCAACTTGGATTCGATCGATTGGATCGCATTTGGAATCCGTATATTAGTATGGTACCTGATCTTTATGGTAGGTTACCTGATCGCAGTGGATATTTATGCAAATGTATTTTATGCAGCCGGCAGGCGACGCATGAAGCGTTATTACCGGCGGCTGAAACACTTGGGGAAGCTTTATGAGGAGCAGGAGGAGCGGACGGCACCGACGAGGCATTAGGAGGAAAGATGACAGTTTTATTGGAACTAAAAGAACAGCTACGCAGCTTTTATGGCAAATACGCAGCCTACCTGCTGCCGGTTATAAAATTCCTGCTTGCATTGGCTGTATTTTGGCTGATTAACCAGAAAGTCGGGTATATGGAGCGGCTCAATAGCTTTGCGCTTGTGCTGATCCTGGCGCTGGCGTGTTCCGTCCTGCCGATGGCTGTGATGCTGCTGGCAGCAGGCGTGATGCTTACGCTGCACTGCTATGCCTTATCGATGCAGGCCGGTGTTATTATGTTTGTGCTGTTTGTTATTATGTACCTGCTTTATTTCCGGTTTGCAGCGCGGGATGCATATAATGTCCTTTTGGCGCCAATTGCATTCTTGTTGGGCATCCCTTATGCAATGCCTGCTGCGAACGGATTATTACAGCAGCCGACGGCTGTGATACCAACAATTTGCGGTGTGGTTACGTATTATTATTTGGACGGTATTATGGCAAATGAAACCAGTATTGCTGCGGTGGGGAAGGATGAAGAAGCAATTATCAGCAAGTTTCAGGAGATCATGAACCAGTTTGCCGGTAACCGTGAAATGTATCTGACCATTGCACTGTTTGCGCTGACAGCCCTTGTAGTGTATGTGATCCGCCGCCTTTCCGTAGACCATGCGTGGACGATTGCGATTGCGGCAGGGCTTTTGCTGCAGTATGTGGGGTTTTATATTGGCTGTATGCAGATTGGCATTACGATCAATACTTCTGCATTGACAGTGGGCTGTATTGCCAGTGCCGTACTGCTTTTGGTGGTGCAGTTTTTTGTGTTCAACCTGGATTATACAAGGACGGAGCGCGTCCAGTTTGAAGACGACGAGTATTATTATTATGTTAAGGCAGTGCCAAAAAGCTATGTAGCGACAAGGGAAAAGACAGTAAAAAAAATCAGCGGCAATAGCAGGTATAAGAAGGAAAAAGGGGAAGATGTTACCCGTCAGGAGTTGATGGAGGATATGGACATCCATATCAGCAAAGAGGAGGAAGAAGAAGAGGAGGAAGAAGAGTAAGCGTGATTTCAGCGGGCAGCAGCAGTACCTGATGGATAAAAAAGAGGGAGGAAGTGAAATTGTGGAGACTGTTATCAGTACAATACAAAGGTTTGCGGAAAAGTATATGTACTGGCTCACGCCGCAGAAAGTAACACCAACAGATTTAGTCGAAATTTTGATTTTGACATTTCTGTTTTACCATGTACTGGAATGGATCAAAGGGACACGTGCATGGATGCTGTTTAAAGGGATTATCGTAATCCTGCTGTTTATCCTGGCCGCGGCGGTTTTCCAGATGACAACGATTTTGTGGCTGGCAGGAAGGCTGGTAAACGTAGCGTTGATTGCGCTGGCAGTGATCTTCCAGCCGGAGCTGCGCAAGGCATTGGACCAGCTTGGACGTAAAAAGTTTGTTTCTTTGCTGTTTGATTTTGGTATGATGCAGGAAAGCGGCAGATTTAGCGATAGGACGAT
The DNA here is from genome assembly GCA_947089855.1 of uncultured Eubacterium sp. Classification (GTDB taxonomy): domain Bacteria; phylum Bacillota; class Clostridia; order Lachnospirales; family Lachnospiraceae; genus Eubacterium_J. The sequence continues at coordinate 101,142 of CAMUML010000002.1, read as the reverse complement.
CAATGAATTGGTTAAGGCTTCGTTTGAAATGGGCAAGGTAAAGACCGGCGCGTTGATCGTCATTGAACAGGATATTGTGCTGTCTGAATATGAGCGGACCGGAATTGACCTGGATTCGATACTTACCAGCCAGCTATTGATTAACATATTTGAGAAAAATACACCGCTCCATGACGGCGCAATTATTGTAAGGGGGGACAGGGTGGCGGCTGCAACCTGTTACCTGCCGCTTTCAGACAGTATGTCTATCAGCAAAGAACTTGGCACAAGGCACCGCGCGGCTATCGGCATCAGCGAAGTCAGTGATTCGCTTACCGTAATCGTATCGGAAGAAACCGGTGCGGTTTCGGTGGCAAAAGGCGGGGCTATTTACCGTGATCTCACACAGGATGGGCTGCGGGAACAATTGAAAATCATACAGAATGCAGAGTCGGAATCATCCCGCCTGCGGTCGCTGCAAAGGAGGCTTAAGAATGTTAAAAAACGTCGTAAAAACACTGACGAATAATCTGGGCCTTAAAGTGCTTGCGCTTTTGTTTTCCGTTATTATGTGGATGGCGGTGGTAAATTTGAATGACCCCGAAAAAAACCGGACGTTTACAATACCTATAGCAGTTGAAAATGAAAATGCCATAGCAAGGCTGGATAAATATTATGAAATAGAAAGCGATTCTACCAACGTTACGTTTAATGTTTCCGGAAAGCGCAGCGTGATAGATGCACTTAGCAATTCCGACTTTAAGGCAACGGCGGATATGACACAGCTTGTGCAGGGGGAGAAGGAAAATGTGGTGCCGATTGAGATTACAGCGCTGCGGTATGCAAACCAGCTGTCCATTTCCAAACGCACAAAGGAAATAAAAGTGTTGCTGGAAGATCTGCGGCGGGAGACATTTGACATCCAGGCAAATACACAAGGCGGCCCGGCAGAAGGCTATGCGCTTGGTTCCATGGAAGTGATGCCAAACCGGTTGCGGATTTCCGGGCCAAAAGATGTGGTATCGCAGATCCAGAGTGTCAAAGCTTTCATAGATGTGACGGACATCAGTACAGATATAACAGACAGCGTTGTACCGGTCCTTCTTGACAAAGACGGGGAAAGGGTAGACCAGACGAAACTGACGTTAAACCTAAATACCGTTACGGTCAAAGTGGAAATCGTATCGGAAAAAACGGTACCGATCCGTGTATCGTATAGCGGGGAACCTGCCGATGGCTATGAAGTCATTTCGGTAAAAGCAAAACCGGAAGAAGTGACGATCAAAGGGAAATCGGATATATTGAACGGTATTAGTTCGATTTCCGTACCAGAAGAAGACATCCGTGTAGACGGTGCAGATGCGATTATTAACCAGCAGATGGATATTAGCCAGTACTTGCCGGAAGGCGTTGCACTGAGCAATTCAACCGATGCAAAGATTGTGGTCACCGTAGATGTTGAAAAATTGGAGCGCCGTACTTTTTCAGTGCCGGTGAAAAATATCGGTATTGATAATCTGCCGGAGGGCTCACGGATTGATTTTAATGAAAGGAATGTGGATATTGCCATTTATGGCTTGACGGACGACCTGAATGCCTTATCGGTTAATGAGATCCGTCCGGTACTGGATGTAAGCGGGCTTATGCCTGGCAAACATGTTAGGCAGCTGCGGCTGACGCTGGATGATACCAAATATGTAGTGGGCGATACGGAAATATCGTTTACGATTTCTTCCATTGGCCGTGACGATACACAGGCAGACAACGATACACCGCAAGGCGGGACAGAAACAGGAAACGGCGGAGACGGCGACAGCGGACAGCAAGGCGGCAATAGCGGGGAAGAAGACAGCCAGGAACCGCCGGAAGACGGTACACAGGCTGGCGATGACCCGCAAGATGGGCAGGAAGACAGCCAGCAGGAGGATAATGGCGGCAGGTCTGTCGGAGAAAACGAAGAAAGCAGTTCCAGCGGGCCTGCGCAGGATTAGTATAGTAGAATCTGGAGGAAAAATAGAAATGGGCAGAATGTTTGGAACAGACGGTGTCAGGGGGGTTGCAGGGTCAGAGCTTACGATTGAGCTGGCCACACAGCTTGGCCAGGCAGGCGCATATGTGTTGACCAAAGAGAAAGAACACCAAGCGACGATCATTGTCGGATGTGATACACGCATATCGGGCGGGATGCTTGCCAATGCATTGATGGCGGGCATCTGTTCCGTCGGGGCAAATGCAGTTTATGTAGGCACGCTGCCTACCCCGGCTATCGCCTATCTGACTAGGAAGCATAAGGTAGATGCAGGGGTTATGATCTCGGCGTCCCATAACCCGGTAGAATTTAATGGGATTAAGTTCTTTAATGGGGAAGGCTATAAACTGTCGGATGAACTGGAAGATGAAATTGAAACAATGATCCGCAACAAAATGAAAGACATCACATTCCCGATTGGTTCCGGCGTGGGCAGGATTGACTACCGGTTTGACATCCGGGATGAATATGTGGCATTTGTAAAAAAATGTGTGCCGGTGGATTTGCATGGGTTAAAAATTGTGGCAGACTGTGCTGAGGGCGCGGCGTATTATACGGCCGTGAAAACATTACGGGAGCTAGGGGCAGACCTAATCCCTATCCATGTCCATCCGGATGGGACGAATATCAATGCAAACTGCGGCTCTACCCATATGGATGAGTTAAAAGCACGGGTAGTCTATGAAAAGGCAGACATTGGCCTTGCTTTTGACGGCGATGCCGACCGCCTGCTGGCCGTAGATGAAACGGGCTGCGTCGTTGACGGCGACCAGTTAATGGCGATCTGCGGCAACTATATGAAGCAGAAAGGCACGCTGAAAAAAGATACTATTGTAGTTACAGTTATGACCAACCTGGGCTTTTCCGTAATGGGGAAGGAAAACGGGATCCATATTGAAAAGACAAAAGTAGGTGACCGTTACGTGCTGGAGCATATGCGGGAAAACGGGTACAATATCGGCGGCGAACAGTCCGGCCATATCATTTTCCTAGATGACAATACGACGGGGGACGGCCTGCTTAGTGCATTGCATGTGCTGCAAGTGATGGTTGATACGCAAAAGAAACTTTCCGAACTGGCATCGATTATGGAAATCTATCCGCAGGCGCTGGTCAATGCAAAAGTGCCGAACCACAAAAAAGAGCATTATATGGAATATGCAGAAATTGCGGAGGCTATCGAACAGCTGGAGCAGAAATTTAACGGCGAAGGCAGGGTGTTGATCCGCCCATCCGGCACTGAGCCGCTGGTGCGTGTAATGATTGAAGGGAAAAACCAAAAGGAGATAGAAGAAGAAGCCGCGCAGCTTGCGGAATTAATTACAAAAATAATGTTATAGGGGTAAAAGGTATGGTAAGTCAAAAGGTAACCATTAAAAACCCTACGGGCCTGCATCTGCGGCCCGCAGGCGTTTTGTGCAAAACTGCAATTGATTACTGTTCCGTCATTACATTCAAATACAGAGGACAGAATGTGGCGAATGCCAAGTCCGTATTGAGCGTACTTGGCGCCTGCATAAAAAGCGGGGATGAAATTGAGCTTATCTGCGAAGGTGATGATGAAGAACAGGCATTAAAAGATATGATAGACCTGATTGAATCGGGTTTGGGGGAGTAAAATGGCAAAGAAACTGTTAATTACCGGCTGCAACGGGCAGCTTGGACATGCCTTAAACCGGGAATATGCCGGAGGGCAGGCAGAAATTGTAAATACGGATATTGGGGAATTGGATATTACAGACCTGGATGCGGTTATGCGTTTGGTACGGGCGGAAAAGCCAGATGTGATTATGAGCTGCGGGGCAATGACTGCGGTCGATTTATGTGAATCGGAGTATGAAAAAGCATACCGTATCAATGCACTTGGCCCAAGGAATTTAAGCATTGCGGCGCGGGAAACAGGCGCCAAGATTTTCCAGATTTCGACCGACTATATATTTTCAGGAGATCAAAACCGGCCTTATACAGAGGAAGATATACCGCATCCACAGAGCGTCTATGGCAGTACGAAGCTGGCAGGGGAGCAGTTTGTCCGGGAATTTGCGGATAAGTATTTTATTATACGCACGGCATGGCTGTATGGGGAAGGCAAAAATTTTGTCGGTACAATGCTGCGCCTGTCGGAATCAAACAGCAGTGTGCGGGTGGTAGGCGACCAGGTTGGCACACCGACAAGTGCGCTGCAGCTTGCGAAGATGATGCATATGCTGGAACCAACCGATAATTATGGGGTATTTCATGGGACTTGCGAAGGGCATTGCAGCTGGGCTGACTTTGCAGTGGAGATTTTCCGCCAGGCCGGGAAAAGCACAGTGGTTGATTATATTACAACACAGGAGTTTGGGGCGGTGGCGCCGCGGCCGGCCTATTCGGTGCTGGATAACCGGATGCTGCGCCTGACGACGGATTTTCGGATGGCAGGCTGGAAAGATGCATTAACTGTGTATATGAAGGACATACTATCATAAAACATCGGCGAAGGAGACGGTATGAAGACTTATTTAGTAACAGGAGGGGCTGGCTTTATTGGTTCCAATTTTATCCATTATATGTTTGGCAAATATGGCGATGAAATCCGTATTATAAACGTAGATTTATTAACTTATGCGGGAAACCTGGAGAATTTAAAAGAAGTAGAAGGCAGGGATAATTATAGCTTTCTAAAAGTAGATATTTGTGACAAAAAAGCGATGGAAGCCATTTTTACAGAAAATGACATAGATTATGTCGTACATTTTGCAGCTGAGACACATGTAGACCGCAGTATCCGCAACCCGGAAGTGTTTGTGCAGACAAATGTACTTGGGACTGCGGTTTTGCTAAATTGTGCGAAGGCAGCGTGGGAGCTGGAGGACGGCAGTTTCCGGCAAGGGAAAAAATTTTTGCATGTCTCGACGGATGAGGTATACGGGTCGTTAGAAGAGGATGGCGGGTATTTTTATGAGACTACGCCATATGCACCGCATAGCCCGTACAGTGCGAGCAAGGCATCTTCGGATATGCTGGTCAAATCGTATGTGGATACGTACCAGTTTCCGGCCAATATTACAAACTGCTCTAATAACTACGGGCCATACCAGTTTCCGGAGAAACTGATCCCATTAATGATCAACAACGCCCTGCATGGCAAGCCGCTTCCGGTATATGGGGACGGGAAAAATGTACGCGATTGGCTGTATGTGGACGACCATGCAAAAGCAATCGATATGGTCATTGCAAAAGGCAGGCTGGGCGAAACGTATAATGTTGGCGGGCATAACGAAAAACAGAATCTTGAGATCATCCATATTATTATCGAAACATTATTGGAAATGCTGCCAGAAGGGGACAAACGGCGCACCCTGGTCAGCAAAGATTTGATCACGTATGTAGAAGACCGCAAAGGGCATGACCGCCGCTACGCAATTGCGCCGGATAAAATTAAAGCAGAAATAGGCTGGGAGCCGGAAACGATGTTTAAGGATGGCATCAGGCAGACGATTGCCTGGTATTTTGCGCATGAGGAATGGATGGAAAATGTTACCAGCGGCGATTATCAGAAATACTATAAAGAGATGTATCAGGTATGAGTAAGTTTGTACTACGGGAAGCACATTTCCATATCGCGGACAGGGAACGGTTTGTATTGACAGGATGGTTTGAAGGGAAAGAGAAAGGGGCAGGCGCGTTTGAAGCTTTTTTGGACTGTAAACGGCTGGAATTGCAGGTACTTTGTTTTTCCGATGATTCTGTTAAGCAAAAATATGCCAAGTATGACATGGAAGTGGAAAAAGAATATGTCATAATTGTGCGCCTGCTGCCGCAGCTGGCCCGTTACCGGCGGCTGTTTGTGCGGTTAAAAGACGGCACGGTAGTGTATGAGCGCCGCACAGCAAAGCTGCGCAGCCTCCAGTACCAGTTAAATTGCCGGATCACGGATATTCAGCCAGCGGGCGCTAGCTGTGTGGTAGGCGGGTGGGCCGCTTCGGAACAGCCAATTAAGATCAATGTGCTGGACAAGTCCGGAGTGCCAATCAAGTGCGAGGTCAGCCATTATCCAAGGCCAGACGTTGCGCTGGAACACCGGGAGGCCAAAGTATTATCGGACAGTGGGTTTAGCGTAACGGTACCTGTAAACGGCAGAAAAAAAATGACGCTGCAGATCACAGACGGTGTATATTCGACGGCAAGGGTGTTCCGTGCGGTCGATAAAAACCGTATCATGCTGTATTTGAAAAAAGCACAGTATTTTATGAAGCGCAACGGAATGAAAAAGACCTGCAAACGGGCGGTCAATGAACTGTATGAGCTGGCCGGGGATACCGGGAACTATATGAAGTGGCGCACAAAGAATATGCCATCCGCAAAAGAACTGGCGCAGCAAAGGCAGGAACACAGCGCGTTTTGCCCAGTGTTTTACCTGGCCACGGTATATGGGGGAGGGGCTCATTTTATAGAAACAGCGGCTTCTGTCAAGCACCAGACATACCGGTATTGGAAATGGGCGGTTGTATGTACGCAGGCGGAAAAAGAGACTGCCAGACGGCAGTTAAAGGCGGCGTGCCTGGAAGAAAAAGACCTGGAAAAACGGGTACGGTTTATTATAATAGAAGATAGCCAGCAGAAAATGGCGCAGGCAGTCCGCGAAACAACCGCATGGATGCAGGCACGCAAGCTAGATGGCGCATGGATGGCATTTTTAGCTTCGGGCGATACGTTGGAACCGGATGCATTATACAGCTGCGTAAAACTGTTTGAGCGGCACAAAGATGCAGATTTTTGTTATACGGATGAAGACCAGGTATCAGAGGACGGCAAGAGCTATAGCAATCCGGTTTTTAAATCGGATTTTAATATCGATATGCTGCGTGCTACCAATTATTTTGGGCATATGTTGCTGCTGCGTGCGGACCTTGCAGGCAGGCTTGCGGGATGGGATCCAGGATACGGGGAAGACGCTTCCTATGATTATTGCCTGCGTGCCGCAGAGCAGGCCGGATGCATGATACATTTGCAGCGTGCCGTTTACCATCAAAGGGAAACCAGCGGCAGGCGCAGCAGTACTGCGGCAGGGGTACGGGCAGTCAATGCACATTACAAACGGCAGGGGATCCCGGCTGTGGCGGAGCCTTCCAGTGTACCTGGCATTTACCGTACCAGGTACCAATGGGCAGGGCAGCCGATGGTTTCTGTGGTCATTCCGAATAAAGACCATATAGATGACCTGGATACCTGTGTGCAGTCTGTGCTGAAAAAATGCCGGTATCCAAATTATGAAATTATTATTATTGAAAACAACAGTACACAGGAAAGTACGTTTGCATATTATAAAGACGTCCAGCAGCAGGATAGCCGGGTGCGGGTGATTTATTGGAAAGAAGAATACAATTATTCGAAAATCAATAATTTCGGCGTTTCCGAGGCAAAAGGGGAATACATCTTGCTGTTAAACAATGATACAGAAGTGATTTCGCCGGATTTTATGGAGGAAATGCTTGGCTATTGCATGCGTGGGGATGTCGGTGTCTGCGGCGCCAGGCTGTTTTATTTTGACGATACCATCCAACATGCAGGGGTGGTCATTGGGCTGGGCGGTATTTGCGGCGAAGGGTTCCAGCGGTTTCCGAAAGAAAACGGCGGGTACCAGGACCGGATCTTCTGCCCACAGGATTACAGCGCTGTGACCGCAGCATGCCTGATGACGAAAAAAAGTGTTTTTGAACAGGTTGGCGGCCTGGATGCAAAATTGCAGGTGGCCTATAATGATATAGATTACTGCCTGAAAGTCAGGCGTATTGGAAAATTGGTCGTATACAATCCGTTTGCAATGCTGCACCATTACGAATACAAATCGAGGGGGACGGAAAATACAGCGCAAAAGCTCGCACGCTACAATCGGGAAGTAGAACTGTTTACTTCACGGTGGGCGGATATTATCAGCGCGGGCGACCCTTATTACAATCCAAATTTAACAAGGCGGTATCAAGATTTTTCGCTGCGTAGGATTGAACTTTTGAAATAAGGAAAAGTAAGGAGTACAGAATATGAAAGGGATTATTCTGGCCGGGGGTTCCGGCACGCGGCTTTATCCGCTTACAAAATCAATTTCAAAACAGATCATGCCAGTCTATGACAAGCCGATGATTTACTATCCGCTGTCTACCTTAATGCTGGCAGGGATCCGGGACATCTTAATTATCTCTACACCAAGGGATCTGCCGGTATTTGAAGATCTATTCCAGGATGGCAGCCAGTTTGGGCTGGACATCCACTATGCGGTGCAAGAAAGCCCGCGCGGGCTGGCAGACGCATTTATTATTGGCGCGCAGTTTATTGGCGCGGATACGGCAGCGCTGGTGCTTGGGGATAATATTTTTTATGGGCAGAGTTTTACAAAAGTACTGGAGCGCGCCGCAGCGATACAGGAAGGTGCAGTTATATTTGGCTATTATGTAAGGGATCCAAGGGATTATGGCGTCGTAGAATTCGATGCGGACGGAACTGCAATTTCTATAGAAGAAAAGCCAGAGCACCCAAAGTCCAATTATGCGGTGCCGGGGCTGTATTTTTATGACAACGATGTGGTAGAAATCGCCAGGAATATCAAGCCTTCCGCTAGGGGCGAAATAGAGATCACTGCGGTCAATGATACGTATTTAAAACGCGGGAAACTAAAAGTAGAACCGCTTGGACGCGGGTTTGCATGGCTGGATACCGGGACGCATGATTCCCTGCTGGATGCGTCGGATTTTGTGGCTGCTGTCCAGAAGCGGCAGGGGCTGTATATTTCCTGCATCGAAGAAATTGCTTTTAAACGGGGGTTTATAGGCCGCGACCAGCTGGTGGCGCTGGCACAGCCGCTGTTAAAGACGCACTATGGACAATATTTGATGGATATTGCGAAAGGCCTGTAATTTGCAAAACAGGCAGAGTATCTGGGCAGAAAGGACAGGAAATGGGAAAGATAAAGGTAACCACATGTGAAATAGAAGGGCTATATGAGATAGAACCGGCAGTATTTGGCGATGCCCGCGGTTATTTTATGGAAACCTATAATTATAATGACTTTAAAGAAGCAGGAATTGCGGTGCAGTTTGTACAGGATAACCAGTCTGCATCGAAAAAAGGCGTGTTGCGCGGGCTGCACTTTCAGATCCATTATCCGCAGGATAAGCTGGTGCGGGTAATCCGCGGGGAAGTGTTTGATGTGGCGGTAGACTTGCGCAGGGGGTCGCAGACCTATGGAAAATGGCATGGCGTCCTGCTGTCGGAAGAGAACAAAAAGCAGTTTTTCATCCCGAAAGATTTTGCTCATGGGTTTGTTGTATTATCGGATTATGCGGAGTTTGCTTATAAATGCTCGGATTTCTACCATCCAAATGACGAAGGCGGGCTGATCTACAACGATCCCGATATTGGGGTTGCGTGGCCGGTGCCGGAAGGGGCGCAGCTTTTGATGGCAGAAAAGGACAAGCACTGGGGCAGCTTCAAAGAGTATACTAAGAAGTACCGCCAGTAAAACATATGTTGTAAGGAAGTTTTTGATGCAGTTTTGATGCATGTTCCATGCAGTATATTGTTGGCGGATAAATGGTTACTTTTCACGGGCCAGGAATGCGCATAAGCTGCGCATTCCGTGAGGACATGATTCAGGAGTGAGGGGCGGTTTTGCGGAGCAAACTTTCCATATCGCCCCGAATCGTTACTATGAGCGGCCCCCAGGCCGTGAATAGTAACGATAAATGTGATACGGGAACGTGGTGCAGTATGATAAAAGAACTGATCGGAAACGTTGTAGTTTACTGGCAGGCGGGCCATCCGCCGGACAGCCAGCCAGTACAAGGCCAGGGTGCAGCACAATTATTGGAGATCGTAAGCCAGTACAAAGAGGAAGATTACCAAGCGCAGATTACCGGGCGCAAAAGCTGGCCGGCAATGGAACAGCTTGCAGCGCCAAGGGGCAATGTCATTGAATGGCTCAATATCCCGGAAGGGGCCAAGGTATTGGAGCTGGGGGCGGGCTGCGGCTCAGTTACGTCTGTTTTGTTAAAAAAAGGGGCATACGTTACCTGCCAGGAGGCAAACGGGGCTTATGCCAAGATTAACGCAAAACGCCACAGCGGATCCAGCCGGCTTGCCATTTATGCTATGCCATATGCGCAGTGTGGGCCAGCGCTGGCGGGCGGCTATGACTATGCTGTTGTAATTGGGATGCAGCCTTTTATCGAGGAGCCAGGGCTGCTGCGCCGGCTGCGGCAGCATATAAAGCCGGATGGACAGTTGATCCTTGCGGTTGAAAACCGGTTTGGGTTGAAATACTGGGCAGGGAACAAAGAGCCGTATACACACCAGTATTTTGCAGGGCTGGAAAATACCGGGGTTTTGCTGTTTTCCAAGAACAGCCTTTCCAAAAGCTTAGAAGAAGCAGGGTTTATGCAGCAGGAGTTTTACTACCCGTATCCAGATTACCGGTTTGCGCTGGATATATATTCAGACCGGTATCTTCCGAAAAAGGGAGATTTAACGTATAATATTGCAAATTATGAAGATGACCGCCTGGTATTGTTTGACGAGCAGAAAGTATTCGATGGCATTATAGAAGAGGGGCAGTTTCCTTTTTTCTCCAATTCGTTTCTGTGCCTGGCAGGGGGTACTGGGATGTGCCAGGAAGTGGTATATGCCAGATATGCGTCTGACCGCAGCCGGGAATTTGCAGTACGTACAGATATAACCGCGCAAAGTGTCCGCAAATACCCATTGTACCCGCAAGGGGCTGCCCACGTGGCCCATCTAGCCCGGGCATATGAGGGGCTTTGTTCGCAATATGCAGATACCGGTTTGAAATTCAATAAATGCCGTCTGGTTTCTGGCGGTACACAGGCAGCTGCCAGCGGGGGCAGCGTATATGCAGAGTTTGAACTGCTCCATGCACAGGCATTGCAAGAACAGGTGCAGCAGGCGGCGGCTTCGGGTCAGGTAAAAAAAGTCTTTGACATATTGGACAGGATGATGCAATATATCAGAAACGGGAAAAATCAGGTGCCATTTACAATGACGGAGGAGTTTACGAGGGTCTTTGGCAGTTTTTCTGCAAAAGAGCTGGAAATCCTGCAAGCAGCAGACTGCTGTAGCATTGCAGATATTGACCTGGTATTGCCAAATATCCTGGTTGGCGAAGATGGGGCATGGCATGTCATTGATTATGAGTGGACTTTTTTCTTTCCAGTGCCGCAAAATTATATTATTTACCGGACATTGTTTTTTTTAAGCCAACACAACCCGCAGCAGGAAGCGCTGGCAATGGGCGCGCTGCTTGTGGCAGCGGGTATTACACAGCAGGAGGCGGCTGCCTATGCGCATATGGAGGAAGGGTTCCAGCGTTTTGTGGCAGGCGGGCAGGCCCCATACCGGGAGATGGTAAACCTGCTGGAACGCAAATTTGTAGATATTGCCTGGCTGCAGGAAGATTATGGCCGCATTGCTGCACAAAATGAGCTGTTAAAAGGGCAGGGCATCTGGAAACTTGCCAGGGGCATCAAGAATAAATTAACAGGAAACGGAACGTATGAGAACAAATAGACCTTCCAAAGACCAATATAAACGTTTTATTATGCTAATTGGGACGATATTGATCGTTGCAGTTGAAACCGCCATGTTTGCATGTTTATGGTATAATTATTATGCAAATGAAGAACTCAAGGATATGAGGAAATATTTTAAAGCGTTTTATTTTTACCGGAGGGGGCATTGGACGATCATCATCCTATATGCGCTTGTATTGGTCTTGTTTATGAAGGTGCTTGGAGGCTTCCGGGTCGGGTATCTGCGGAACCTGGATGTTTTTTATTCACAGATTTTATCGGTCTGTGCGACCAATGCAGTCGAATATTTGCAGCTTGCTTTGATTGCAAACTGGAAATTCCTGCGGTTTTCTACTCCAATGATGGCATTGGCAGTGCTGCAGGTGGTCGTCGGGACGGCATGGATCGTGGCCATGCGGGGCGTGTATGCAAGGCTGTACCCGCCGCATGAAATGCTGCTGATCTATGGCGACATCAGCCCGAAAGCGTTGATACGCAAGCTCCAGTCCCGGGGAGACAAATACCGGGTAAAAGAGACGGTTCATATAAAGGTAGGGATTGACCAGATATTGGCGCGGATTCCAGAATATGAGTCGATTATTATCGGCGATATTCCGTCGCATGAACGCAACTTGTTTTTAAAATTTTGTTTTGCACACGATATACGCTGCTATTCGGTTCCGAAAATATCGGATATTATGATTACCAGCGCATCGGAAATAGATTTATTTGATTCGCCGTTATTATTGTTCCGCAACCACGGCATTACGTTCGGGCAAAGCTTCGTAAAGCGGGCGATGGATATTTTTATCGGGGCAGCAGGCTGCCTGGCGGCGTCCCCTGTGATGTTAGTCATTGCAGCTGCGATTAAATTATATGACGGGGGCCCGGTTTTATATTCGCAGGAACGTTTGACCAAAGATGGGCGCCCATTCCGGATCTATAAATTCCGCAGCATGATCGTGGAGTCGGAAAAACGCGGCGCGCGGCTGGCAAGTGAACATGACGATAGGATTACGCCAGTTGGGAAGATTATCCGCAGGCTGCATGTGGACGAGCTGCCGCAGCTGTTTAATGTATTGGTCGGGGATATGTCTTTTGTAGGCCCGCGCCCGGAACGGGAAGAAATTACAAAAGAATATGAGCAGAGCATCCCGCAATTCCGTTTCCGCTTGAAAATGAAGGCGGGGCTAACGGGATATGCGCAGGTATACGGGCAGTATAATACCGTGCCGTATGATAAATTGAAGTTGGATTTAACATATATTGAGAATTATTCCCTTTGGCTGGATTTAAAACTAATCCTATTAACTGTAAAAATACTGTTTCAAAAAGAAAAATCGGAAGGCGTGGATGACAGCCAAAAGACCGCGCTAAAAAAGAAAACGGGTGAAACATAAATATGGTTTTCAAAAAGGGCAAAAGAAAGTAGGAAAAAGCAGGAAAAAGAAAGTAGAAAGGTCAAAAATGGGCGGACGTGGGCAAAATACAACTACAGATATGAATCCGGTAATTTCTATTATTATGCCGGCGTACCAGGCTGGAAACAGTTTGGAAACGGCGGTTGCATCTGTGAAAAAGCAGACCTGCAAAGAGCCGTGGGAGCTGCTGATCATTGACGATGGGTCCACAGACCAGACGGCAGAAATTGCCAGGGCTTATGCTGCCGCTGATACACGTATTCATTTCCTGCAGCAAAAATACAACAAAGGCCCAGCAGCGGCGCGCAACCGCGGCCTCTTAGCAGCACGCGGCAGGTATGTGGCATTTTTAGATGCGGACGACTGGTGGGATGAAGATAAACTAAAATTACAGATGGAATGTATCCGGCGCACCAAAGCGGTGCTGTGCTGTACCGGCCGCGAGCTGATGCAGCCGGATGGGGCGCCAGCCGGGCGTATGATACCAGTACCAGGGCGTATTACGTATCAGATGCTGCTGCATACTAATGTGATTCCGTGCAGTTCTGTGCTTGCGCGTATCGACGCCATCCGGGAATTTGGATTTGTACATGATGAATGCCACGAAGATTATATTTTGTGGCTAAGGATACTGAAAAAATATAAAACAGCCGTAGGCGTAAATGCCCCGGCTTTAAAATGCAGGCTAACTTCAGGCGGGAAATCCAGGGACAAATTAAAATCGGCCCGTATGCAGTATGGGTCTTACCGCTATCTTGGCTATGGGCGTATAAAGTCTCTCTATTATATGATATTTTATACCGTAAATGGATTTCGCAAATATATGGGATAAGCGAGGAGAAGCCAATTGAATCGATTTATCAATGATGTAAAAAAATACCGTAATTATACAATATATGCGGCAAAATCCGAATTAAAATCCGAGGTTGCCAATTCCCACTTAAGCTGGATGTGGTGGATTTTAGACCCGCTTTTGTTTATGGTGGTCTATTCATTTGTAGCGTTGATTGTTTTTGACAAAGGGGAGCCGTATCTGCCGGTATTTATTTTTATCGGTTATAATAGCTGGAATTTTTTTTCGGCATGCCTGCGGCAAAGTGTAAAGCTAGTGATCGGCAACAGTTCGATTGTTTCGAAAGTATATATACCGAAGTTTGTACTTATATTTGTAAAGATCATATCAAATGGTTTTAAAATGATGATCGCATTTTCACTCGTGGTGTTGATGATGATCGGCTACCGTGTGCCAGTAGACTGGAAAGTATTGCTGCTGCTGCCGTTGTTTGTGATATTGCTGGTTGTGACATTCGCATTCAGTACGATTTTGCTTCATTTTGGTGTTTACGTTGAAGACCTTGCCAATGTGGTGGCAGTTGTTTTAAAGCTGCTGTTTTATCTGACAGGCATTTTTTACTCGATCCGAAACCGTGTGCCATACCCATACAGCAGCCTGTTGTTAAAGTGCAATCCAATGGCGCTGCTGGTAGATTCGATGCGTAGGGTGCTGATCTACCAGACGCTGCCGGAGTGGGGTCCGTTGTGCGTATGGTTTATCGTCGGCCTGGCGCTGTCCGTATGGGGTGTGCGCAATATCTACCGGCATGAAAACAGTTATGTAAAAGTAATGTAGCGCTGCCGGCTTGATAGACGGCCGCTGGATACGATAGAATAGGTAGTTCCGGTTTATCCGGGTTGGGGGTTGGACATGGAAGAGCAGAAAAACAGTATCGATTTGGGAAACAGCAATGAGCAGCAGGAATATGCCATTGAAATCTCCGATTTAAAAATCCGTTATAAATGCCTCAACCGCATTTCGATTAGAAAGAGCCTGTTTAGTTTGCGGAAATCGCAAGTGGATGTATTTGAGGCAGTCAAAGGCGTATCGTTTAAAGTGCCAAAAGGCGAGATTATGGGGATTGTAGGCAAAAATGGCAGTGGGAAGTCAACGATGCTGCGTGCGATTGCCGGTATATTTGCGGCAGACGAAGGGAATATCGAACTGCATGGACATACCGTATCCTTACTTTCCATTGGGGTAGGGTTTCAGAAAAAACTGTCCGGCAGGGAAAATATATTTTTAAGCGGGATGCTGTTAGGCTTTAGCGAACAGCAGATTAAGGACAAGCTGGATGAGATTATTGAATTTTCTGAACTGGGCAGCTTTATTGACAAGCCTGTCCGTACCTACTCCAGCGGCATGCATTCCAAACTGGCTTTTTCGATTACAGCGATCCTGGAAACAGAGATCATGCTGATCGATGAAGTATTGAGTGTGGGGGATGTGCGCTTTAAGAAAAAAAGCTATAAGAAAATGAAAGAATTAATTACAAATGATGACAGGACGGTTATTATTGTTTCCCACAGCACAGAAACTTTGGAAAAGCTTTGCGACACGATCTTGTGGCTGCACGAAGGGAAGATCAAGATGCAGGGGAGCGTATCGGAGGTGCTGCCGCTTTATAATGATTATATGTCCTAAACAGGAAAAGGTGTGAAAGGAGGGGCCAATGATGCAGCTATTGATATGTATCGGTATCCTAGTGCTTAGTATCGCGGTGTATTATATGCTTGGCAGGGCGTTTTGTATCTGGTGCGGGCTGCATCCGGTATGGCCGGAAACGGCCTGTGTGGGCTTTTTCCTTTATTTTGCGTGTTTCCAGGTGGTTGCCGAAGGAATGGTCTTTACAAAGCAAAAACTGCATGTACTTGGAAATACATGGCTGGCCGTCCTAGCTGCCCTGCTTGCAGCGGCAGCAGCGATTATTTATAATAAGCGCAAGGAGGGGGGCAGTGCTTCTGTGGCAGCTGTCAGGGGCAGCCGCCCATCGAAAGCGGTATCTATGCTGCTGGCGCTGCTAGTGGTGGCCATTGTGTGCGAATGTGCGTCGGCTGTGCTCTTCCAGCGCAATATCGGGTGGGATTTTGCCTATTATATTGGAAATATGACGACATCTGTAGAGACGGATACGATGTACTTGTATGATGGCAGCAGCGGGCTGTTGCGCGATACAATAGAGCTGCGTTATGCCCTGTCTTCTTTTTATATGAATACGGCGTGGATCAGCCAAAAAACAGGCGTTTCTGCGTTGGTATTGCAAAAATATGTAGTTGGGGTATTATGTGTGCTGCTTACGAATGCGGTTGCATATAGCTTCGCAATGGAAGTATTTGGCCGCGACCGCAGGAAAGCCGCAGTCCTGGTAACCAGTACAATCGTATTGACAGTTTTTTGGGATGTGTATGATACAAGCGCACAGTTTCTGCTGTTGCGTAATTACGAAGCTAAGGCATTTTGCGCAAATGTTGTGCTGCCGATGGTTGTTTACCTGCTTTACCGGATTTGGAAAAATGGGTCGGACAGGCGTATCTGGATCGAGTTATTTTTGGTATCGGCTGCCAGTGTGCCAGTGTCCATGTCGTCTGTAGTCATTGTACCGGCATTGACCGTACTGATGCTGCTGGCGCATATGCTGGTAGAACGGCAGTGGGATGCTGTCATGATACGCAGGGCTATTTGCTGCCTGCTCCCAAATATCTGCTACCTTGCGGTATATGTCTGTTCTGTGAAGGGGCTGCTTGTTGTGGAGGTATAGTATATGTCTGGCATGTTTTTGCAGTATAATGGAGATTCCCTTTATCTGGCGGCATTTGCAGCCTGCCTGGGCTTCTTGTATTATCAGGGGAGGAAAACTGGCAGCAGTACTGGGAAAAAGGCAGTGGCTGCTATCATCTTGTCTGCCGTGTTGATATTTAATGAGGCGGCATACCAGATTATGGGCAAAGTAACGGACGCAACCTCGTATTACCGGTTTTTTTGGATGCTTCCGGTAACGTTTCTCATTGCTTACCAGTTTGCCAGGGCATTGTTTTGCGGCAAAAAGGGATTTGTAGCGGCAGCATGCCTGTTATTTGCCGTATGCCTGTTATTTGGCGCGAATTTCTTTTTTTTAAATAAGCAATACTGCAACCGCCCGCTTAATATTTATGGGCTTGACCCCAATACGATAACGGCAGCGGATGCGATTATGGAAGACTGGGGGCGTCAGGGGCAAAAGGAAAAACCGCAGGATGCCCCGGTAGCAGCGTTTGATATGTATCTAGGGTACCAAATCCGTACCTATGAGCCGCGTATCCATTGGGCAATTTCCAGAAAGGCGTATCTGTACCAGGCTAAACATGGTTATGATCATAAAAAATATGTCCGCCAGCAGCATATCATTGCGGCGGTAAACGAAGGGAAGAAAGCAGACAGCGCAGTGTTAAGGCGCTGCCTGGAAAAAAACGGTGTAGATTATCTGGTCATCCGCACGGAGTTTGATATGGACAGCTACCTGTCCGAAATCTCTGTGCAGCCAATTGCAAAAAGTATAAGCTATACATTGTATAAAGTCAATCATAGTTAAACTCATGTAGTATGGAAAGGAGATGTGGATGATTAAAGTTTATATCTGCCCAAGGTGCGGCTGGATCCGCACCGTTTCCCGCAGGAAAAATGTGGAATGCTACAAATGCGGTGAATTAGAAATGTTTCAGGCGAAACTTACATATGATAAATACAGTGAAATGTCACAAAAAGAACGTGAGGATTATGCAGATAGCTGGCTGTATATCCATCTGAGGAATTTAAAGGAGCAGCATGTATAGAAAAGATAGCACTGGCTGGGCCAAACATCTGGATTTTACATTGATAGACATCCTTCTGCTCCAGCTTGCATTTATTACAGGCTATGTCATGCGGCATGGCTGGATGAACCCGTATGCCAACAAGCCGTACCTGCGGCTTGCGGTCGTACTGGTCCTGCTGGATCTGTGCGTAGTATTTTTTAAGGGTTCTTATTCCCATATTATAAGGCGTGGGGCATTTATGGAGTTACAGGAAGTATTTACGGCCTGCACGGCTATTTTTGTAGGTATGCTTGTATATTTGTATGCAGGGAAAATGTCTGCCGTTTACTCCAGGGAAAGCCTGTTTACGTTTTGGATTATGTCCATTATTTATGAATATATCGTACACTGCATTTATAAGCAGCTGGTACGTAACTATATAAAGAAAAAGCGCAACCGCGCCGTTATGGTCATCCTAACGGTCGACCGTTATGCAGAAGAATGCATCCGCAGTTTTGAACGGGAGGAGTACCGCGAATTTGATATAAAGGGCATTGTAATTGTGGACATCCCCCGCAAAGGGGAGACGGTGCGTGGGGTGCCGGTTGTAGCGAATGCAGATGATTTTTACGAATATGTAAGGACACATGTGGTAGATGAGGTGTTTATTAACGGGAATACCAGGGATTCCAGCGAGGCGTTAGCCGACCAGTTGATCGAATATGGGATTACAGTGCATTTTAACCTGGTCCCACAGACATCGCTGATGCCTAACAAAGTATTGGAAAAGTGCGGCAGCTATATGGTGTTGACCACAAGTATGCATATCGCCTCGCCACCGGAAATGCTGTTTAAACGGTTGATGGATATAGTAGGCAGCCTGGTCGGGCTTTTGGCTACAGGGATCGCGTTTCTTATCTTTGCGCCAGTCATAAAAAAGCAGTCTCCAGGGCCGGTGCTGTTTTCACAGGAACGGGTAGGCAAAAATGGGCGTATTTTCCGCATCTACAAATTTCGGTCAATGTATATGGATGCGGAAATGCGTAAGGAAGAACTGATGGCAGGCAATGAGATGGAGGGGTTGATGTTTAAAATGTCAGACGACCCCCGTATTACGCCGATCGGGCATTTTATAAGGAAATATTCGATTGACGAACTGCCGCAGTTTTGGAATATACTAAAAGGCGAAATGAGCCTGGTCGGTACGCGCCCACCAACCGTCGATGAGGTGGAGCATTACCAGCTCCACCACAGGGCCAGGCTTGGCATCAAACCAGGGCTTACTGGAATGTGGCAGGTCAGCGGGCGCAATGATATTACAGATTTTGAAAAAGTTGTGGCTTTGGATACCCGTTATATCTCGGAGTGGTCTTTAAGCCTCGACCTTAAAATTTTATTCCGCACGATCCAGGTTGTACTCTCAGGAGAAGGTTCAAAATGAAAGGATAAAAAGATTCATGGTACGTATATCGGTGGCAATGGCTGTTTATAACGGTGAAAAATACCTGCCGCAGCAGCTGGATTCCATTTTGCAGCAGCTGGGCAGCAGGGATGAAATTGTGGTATCCGATGATGGCTCTACAGACCGTACTCTACAGATCGTCCGGTCATACCAGGCGTTGGATGAACGGATACGGCTGATTGCTGGGCCAGGCAGGGGGATCAAACAAAATATTGCAAATGCGCTGGGCCATGTGGAAGGGACTTATATCTTTTTGGCTGACCAGGACGATGTCTGGAAGCCGGACAAGGCCAGCCGGATTTTAGAAGTTTTCCGAAGGGAGAAATGCCATGTAGTAGTGCATGACTGCGTGGTGGTAGGGGAAGATCTGACGCAGGCCATATACCCGTCCTATTTTGCATACCGCGGCAGCGGCGGCGGAATGTGGCGCAATATATGGAAAAACAAATATATTGGCTGCTGTATGGCGGTCCATAAGGCGCTTTTGCCTTATATCCTGCCGATACCAGATGATATACAAATGCATGACCAGTGGATTGGCGTGATAAACGATATGCACCGGGGCGGTACTGTTTTTTTGGACGAGCCGCTGCTTTACTACCGCAGGCATGATGGGAATGTATCGGATTTTGGGGTAAATACGGTACCGGTGATGATCCGTAACCGGATGTTATTCCTGTACCGGCTGTTGCAGAGCCAATACGGCAGGCATGGGAAACATGCGGAAAGAAAAGTTGTACGAATGCAGAAGGGGGTATAGGATGAGCGCGGCAAAAAGGAAGAAAAAGAAGCGAAGGGTTATTATTTTTACGGTTGAAATCCTGCTGTTGCTGGTTGTGCTGGCTGGCCTGTTTTTATGGTCAAAATTCCAGAAACTGGACCATCAGCCGGATTTTATTGGTACCGATGATTATATGAATACGGACATTGACAAAACTACGCAGGAAGTTTTAAAAGGCTATACGAATATAGCGCTGTTTGCACTGGACAACCGTTCCAATGGCGATTACAATGTAGGTAACAGCGATGTGATCATGGTTGCCAGTATCAATAATGACACGCAGGAAGTGAAACTGGTATCAGTTTACCGCGATACTTTTTTAAATGTGAATGATGATGGGACAATGAATTTCCAAAAGGCCAATTCTGCTTATAACCGGGGCGGGCCGGAACAGGCGGTAAAAATGCTGAACCGTAACCTGGATTTGGATATTTCAGACTATGTGGTAGTAGATTTCCAGGCGGTGACCGAAGCCATTGACTTATTGGGCGGCGTGGAAATCGAAATTGACGACAAAGAAGCGGAATGGATGAATTTTTATATTACAGAAACGGCACAGGTAACCAACCATGAAGCGCATTTGATCGATACCGCCGGCGTTTATAATATGGACGGCGTGCAGGCGACTTCCTATTGCCGGATCCGCTATACGTCAGGGCAAGATTTTAAACGTGCGCAAAGGCAGCGTGAAGTAATCTCAAAAATGGTGGAAAAGGCGAAAAAAGCGGATATTTTAACGATCAATAAGATTGTGGATTCGGTGCTGGATGATATTAGTACTAATTTTACCGCAGGGGAGATATTATCCCTGGCCAGCCAGCTTCTGAACTACAAGCTAGCGGATACGACCGGCTTCCCATTCCGGCTTTGCAATGTGACGCTTGGGAAAAAAGGGGACTGCGTAATTCCATGCGACCTGGCATCCAACGTATCTGACCTCCATAAATATTTATTTAACGACCAAAACTATGTGCCGTCCAATACGGTCAACGCATTTAGCGAAGCCATTATTGCAGAATCTGGCAAAGGCGCCGGAGATGAAATTGATACTGGTGTAAAAGCGGATGGCTATGGGGAGGGCAGCCAGCCGCAGGATACGGCAGCGGATACAAAAGTACAAGCAGAGTAACGGTTCCCACAATAAGGAGGCGCGCAATTGAGTAAGAAAAAAAAGAAGAAAAAACGTAAAATTATAATATTTATTATTGAATTCCTTTTGCTGCTGATTTTGCTGGCAGCGCTGTACCTGTGGTCAAAATACCAAAAGATCGACCATGTAGACAATATTGAAGCCGTGGATGTGGTAAATAAAGAACTTGGAGAGACTACGAAAGAAGTATTAAAGGGCTATACCAATATTGCTGTTTTTGGACTGGACAACGAACAGACCGGCAATTTTGAGTCCGGCAACAGCGACCTGATCATGATCGCCAGCATTAACAACGATACGAAAGAAGTAAGGGTAGTATCTGTTTACCGTGATACATACCTAAATGTCAATACGGAAGAAGACCCGTACTTGTGGAAAGCCAATTACGCTTATAACCATGGGGGGCCGGAGCAGGCAGTGCGTATGCTGAACCTGAACCTGGATTTGGATATTGAGGATTATATTGCGGTTGATTTTTATTCTGTCTGTAAAGTGATCGACTTATTGGGTGGCCTTGAGATCAATGTAGAAGAAGGCAAGATGATGGATGAGATCAATATCTATATCCATGAAACTGCGGCCTTTACCGGCAGGGAAGAACATCCAGTGGAACACCCTGGGCTACAGACCCTTGACGGGGTGCAGGCAACGGCCTACTGCCGCATCCGCCATGATACCAATGACTTCCGCCGTGCGCAAAGGCAGCGTGAGGTACTTTCCAAAATTATTGAAAAGACCAAGTCCGCAAGTATCTTTACCATTAATAAAATCATCGATGCAGTATTGGAAGATATTAGTACCGACCTGACGGAAATGCAGCTGGTATCTATGGCTTCCCAGCTTTTAAATTATGAGCTGGTTGCGACTACGGGCTTCCCATTTGAACTTTATGTATTTGACGCATCCAGAAAGTATATTGTGGCACCGTGCGACCTGGAAAAAAATGTCCGGGAGCTCCATGCGTATTTATTTAATGATTTTGATTATGAGCCGTCAAATACGGTATTAAATTACAGCAGTTCTATTTACGAAGATACCGGCAAAGGCGTTGGGGATGAACAAGAGACTGGGGTTTCTGCGGATACGTATGCAGGCGGCGCTGCGGATCCTGGGGATACGGCAGCAGATGGCGGGACCGGCACAGAGGATACCCAAGGAAACGGGACCTGAGCATATGGCGAAACATCCAGGGATAGGGGTATAATAAATGAAAAGTTACCAGGATATACAACATGTATTTATTATAGGGTGCAAAGGGATCCCAGCCCGTTACGGCGGGTTCGAAACTTTTGTAGACAAACTGGCGCAATACCAGTTATGCAGGGGCATCCGCTACCATGTTGCATGTGCGGTAGAACCACAGGAAGATGGACAGGCAAACAGGCATTTTTACTGCCATCATGCTGATTGTGTGAATATCCCCTGGCGGGACATCGGCCCGGCGCGCGCAGTGGCATATGATATAGATGCACTTTGCTATTTTTTGCATTATGTACAAAAAAAGCAGATTGCACATCCGGTTTTTTATATATTGGCGTGCCGCATCGGCCCGTTTATCCGGCATTTTAAAAAGCGGATAGATGCATTGGGCGGACGGCTGCTTGTCAACCCGGACGGGCATGAATTCCTGCGGGCCAAATGGAGCGCACCGGTGCGCCGCTATTGGAAATATTCCGAACGGCTGATGGTGCGGTATGCCGACCTGCTCGTATGCGACAGTAAAACGATCCAGGCCTATATCCGGCGCGAATATACAGCCTACGGCCCCAAAACCGTTTATATTGCCTATGGGGCGGAAGGGGTGCAGGCAATGCAGCAGGCGCCAGAGGTACAGGAAAAGCTGTCGGCATGGTATGCGATGCATAACTTGCGGGAAAAAGAATATTATCTGATTGTAGGCCGTTTTGTACCGGAAAATAATTATGAAACGATGCTGCGGGAATATATGCGTTCGGATACGGATAAGCCATTGGCCATTATAACGGATGTAAACAGCGCTTTTTTTGAGAAACTAAAGAAACGTACCCGGTTTGATACCGATGCGCGGATCCGTTTTACTGGAACCGTCTATGACCAGGAGCTGTTAAGGAAGATCCGGGAAAATGCCTATGCATATTTGCATGGCCATGAAGTCGGCGGGACAAATCCAAGCCTGCTGGAAGCATTGGCATTGACGGATTTAAACTTGCTTTTGGATGTAGGGTTTAACCGGGAAACGGCAAAAGGCGGTGCCTGCTACTGGACAAAGCAGGAAGGGGACCTGGCGGCGCTGATCCACCGCGCGGACCATATGCCAGTCCCACAGGTGCACGCGCTGGCCCAAAAAGCGCATAAACGGATTGCAGACAATTATAGTTGGGAATTGATTACACAGCAATATGAGCAGTTATTTAGCAGGAGGGGCTATACATGTGCGGAATCGTAGGATATATAGGAAAAAGGCAGGCAGCGCCAATCTTATTGGACGGCTTGTCCAAGCTGGAATACAGGGGTTATGATTCAGCCGGGATGGCTGTGTATGACGGAAAAAAGATCCATGTGCAGAAAGCGGCTGGCCGTTTAAAGGTGTTGGATGAGCAGACGCATGGAGGCAGCACAATGCCAGGGACAATTGGAATTGGGCATACCAGATGGGCGACACATGGCGTCCCGAGCGATGTAAACGCACATCCACATTACAACCAGGATGAGACGATTGCAGTCGTCCACAATGGCATTATTGAAAATTACCTAAAGCTGCGCAAAAAGCTAATGGCGAAAGGATATTCGTTCCGTTCCGATACCGATACGGAAGTAGTGGCTATGCTGCTGGACTACTATTATAAAGGGGATCCGATCGAAACGATTGTCAAAATTATGCACCGTGTCGAAGGTTCCTATGCGCTGGGGATTATTTTCGCCGACCATCCAGATGTAGTTTATTCGGTGCGCAAAGATAGCCCGCTGATCGTGGGCCAGAGTGCGGATGGCAGCTTGATCGCCTCAGATGTCCCAGCAGTATTAAAATATACGCGTGAAGTTTATTTTATCCAAAATGAAGAAATCGCCGTCCTTTCAGAAGATACGGTCAGCTTTTATAATGTGGATGGTGAAATTATTGAAAAAGAGCCAAAACGGATTGAATGGGACATCAATGCAGCGGAAAAAGGCGGCTATGAGTATTTTATGCTGAAAGAAATGAATGAGCAGCCAAAGACGGTCAGCGATACATTAAACCCGCGCATAAAAGACGGAAAGATTGTAATTGAAGAACTTGGTATGGGCGATGATGAAATACGGGCGCTGCGCAAGATCCATATTGTGGCCTGCGGTTCTGCCTACCATACAGGGATTACGGGAAAATATGTATTTGAGGGGCTTGCACGCATCCCAGTCGAGGTAGATTTGGCAAGCGAGTTCCGCTACCGTGATCCGATTATTGAGGAAGGGACGCTGGTTATCGTAATCAGCCAGTCCGGGGAAACTGCAGATTCATTGGCAGCGCTGCGGGAAGCGAAAGAACGCGGCGCCTTAACGCTTGGCATTGTCAATGTCGTAGGCAGTTCGATTGCCCGTGAATCAGACCGTGTGATGTATACATGGGCTGGGCCGGAAATTGCAGTAGCGACGACCAAGGCATATTCGGCTCAATTAATTGCACAGTACCTGCTAGCGATTAAATTTGCACAAGTCCGGGGCAAGATTGACGAAGCTGCATGCAGCCTTCTTATAAAAGATTTAAAGGCAATCCCAGCGCAGATACAGATGCTGCTGGCAAATAAAGAAGATATACAGCGGTTTGCAAACCGGTATTTGGCAGCGCGGGATGTATTTTTTATTGGAAGGGGCATTGACCATGCAATTTCGCTGGAAGGCTCGTTGAAATTGAAAGAGATTTCCTATATCCACTCCGAGGCATATGCGGCCGGGGAGCTAAAACACGGCACGATTTCATTGATCGAGGAAGGCACGCTTGTTACAGCCGTTGTAACGCAGGAAGACCTGTATAAGAAAGTATTAAGCAATATCGTAGAAGTCCGTACACGCGGTGCATTTGTGATGGCAGTCACCAACGAAGATAATACAGAAATAGAAAAGACAGCCGATTATGTGGTCTACATACCAAAAACAAACCGGTTTTTTACCAACTCGCTTGCGATAATACCGCTCCAGCTATTTAGCTACTATGTGTCGGTCGGTAAAGGGCTGGATGTAGATAAGCCGCGTAACCTGGCAAAGTCGGTAACTGTGGAATAAAAGTGTAGAGAAGGGAATCGTAATGAAAAAGCACAAAAGGTGGTGTGCCATACTTCTTGCAGCAGTGCTTCTGCCTACATGTGTATCAGCAGACAGGAAGCAGGTACAGGCAGATACCGCGGCTTTGGCGTCCAGTTATAATGCAAATGCCTATGCCGTAGCATATTCGTCAGAAGTGGAAAACCAGGAAGCAGAAAATTACTGCTGGGCCTATATGGCCGATGCAGTATTAGAGTCTTATTTAATGAAAAATGCCGGTATTTCACAGGTTAATTTCAGCGAAGCAGATATGATCAGCCAGTTAAGCGGCGGTACACATGGATTTACAGACTTATCAAATGGCGGAAATTTCCATCAGGCGCTTGCCTATTGGACACGGGGCAGCCAATATGGCCCATGTTTGGAGGAAGGCGGAAAGCCGGCAAGCTATTATGTCAGTGAAACTACAGAGCTTGGCCGGTATGATATTACAGATGCACAGAGCAAACAGGAATATATCCAGAATATTAAAAACCTGCTGGTAAGCTATGGGTCGGTCGGCGCCAGTATCTATTTTAATGAAGCAGACCGGCAGGTCACGACGAAAGACGGCGCCTATTTCTATCCAGAGGACAGCAGCCCGGGGGTAAACCACGGCGTAACCATTGTAGGCTGGGACGATACGTTTATGCCGCAGTGGTTCCAGAATGATAAGGTGGCGTTGCACCAGCCGCAGCGCAGGGGCGCGTTCTTAGTGAAAAACAGCTGGGGAAAGGACGATGTAGGCAGTATTGGCGGGAATACCGGGTATTACTGGGTTTCTTATGAAAATTATTTCCAGGATGCCTTTGCGGTTACGCAGGTGCTGGAACGTTCCCGCCTGTATGACGATATTTACGAAACAGATTACCGCGGCTTTTATGAATTTGCGCAGGGGGACCACTACAGCCAGCTTTGCCTGCTGCGGTCTTCTGGCCAGCAGCTGTCGGGTTTTGCTACTTACGTAAAGAAAGGCGCACATTACCGGTTTTATGCAAATGGGCAGGAATTAACAGATTTAGGCGGGGTTATGGTGCATACGGGCTACCATACCTTCCAGCTGCCAAGGCCGCTTGCAATTGATGGGGTTTCCCTGGAACTGCGTGTGGAAGTGGAAAGTAGTGGCAATGCAGTCCCAATTGCCTCAGCGGCGGACGCACGTTCCGCAGAAGCGGGCAATGCCTGCCTAAAGGTATTTACCAAACGGCCATCTACAAACCAGACGCCTGCAGGCACGCTGCCGCCGCAGTCTTCCGCCACAAATCCAGTAAACCCAGGCACTTCAGGGGCTGTTGTAACACAGGTTATGGTTTCTCCGCAGGAATGCAGCGTGTACCAGGGGGTAAGCCAGTCTTTTAACGCGCAGGTTTACGGCAATGGCCAGCCATCCCAGCAGATTACCTGGCAGTTAAGCGGCAGCAGTTCCACTAATACAAGGATTTCCGACGGCGTCTTATACGTGGCGCCGGACGAAGCGTCGCAGACCCTTTATATCTACGCAAATTCAAGCGTAGACAGTTCCAAAAGCGCAGCGGCCAAAGTATCCGTAATAAAAGCCAGCACCGCTTCCAACGGCACAGTTCCAGGTACAGGCGGCAGCGGGGCATCGCCAGGTACCTCATCTGGCACAGGCAGCAGCGTATCGCCAGGCACTACATCTGGCACAGGCAGTAATATATCGCCAGGCGTGCCATCAGGTTCCGGCACAGGCAGCAGTGTATCGCCGGGTGTGCCGCAAGGCTCTGGCACAGGCAGCAGCGTGCCGTCAGGCTCTGGCACAGGCAACAGCGTATCGCCAGGTTCCGGTACAGGCAGCAGTATCCCGTCAGGCTCCGGCGCAGACAGTATTGTATCGCCGGGCGTGCCGCAAGGCTCTGGCACAGGCAGCAGCGTATTGCCGGACACCTCTTCCGGCACAGGCAGCAGCGTATCGCCAGGTACACCATCCGGCACAGGCAATACTGCCAGCAGCGCAGGTGGAAACGGTATAGAACAGGTTAGCAAAGTAGGCAAAGGCATATATGCTTGCTGGGGAAATGGAACTGCGCAGTATACCAAGTGTACGTCTACTTCCCTTACCAGCATTAGCATCCCAGCCAGCGTAACCGTAGGTGGGCGTACCTATTCCGTATCAACCTTGCAAAGCCAATGCCTGCGTAACAATAAAAAAATAAAAACGGCAACAATTGGAAAAAATGTAACAGAAATTGGGGAAGAAGCATTTTCCGGCTGCAGCAGCCTGAAAAAAATTAAGGTCAAATCCACAAAGGTCAAATCAATTGGCGCAGATGCATTTGAAGGGGTTGCACAAAAAGCATGTATTTATGTACCAAAAAACAGCCTGTCCAAGTACCGCATTTTAGTCCGTGAATCGGGCAATTCCAATGTCCGTATCAAGGCATATAATTGAAGGACACAAAGAATACACATAAATTCACGAATTTGTGGAATTTTAATCACAAAAGAAACACAATTTCACGTTAAACTGCTACTTGTAAACAACAAACAGACAGACATCCGTATCAAGTATGCGGAGTGGTTGAAATAGGATATAAGAAGCAGAAAGGGGTTCTTCATTATGGAAAATAAAGATTTTAATACAAACCAGGCAAACGGGGCAGACAATACAAACCAGGCAAATGGGCAGCAGCCAGGCAGCCAGCCGGAAAGCAGTTCTTCTTATGGATACAGCTATATAAACCAGGCACAGAAAAATCCAAACAATATATGGCGTGCCGATGAAAATAGCACAGGCGGCAGCCAGGCAGGCGGGGAGGCCTATAGCAATACATCCAGCACTTATCATAACGGTACACAGGCCGATGGGGGCAGCGCATACAGCCAGCCAGAAGGGGGCTATACTTCCAGTGCGTACGGCAATACGCAGTACCACTCCAATACAGCCTATGGCAACACCCAGTCCGGTTCAAACAGTGCCTATAACAATGCCCAGTCCAGTGCAGGAAATGCCTACAGTAATATTTATGGAACACAAAATAACAGCCAGGGCGGGTTCCAGACATACAATGACAGCAAAAAACAAAAAAAGGAAGAACGTGCCAGGAAACGTGCAGAAAAGCAGGCAAGCGGCAGCTCTAACTTTGGTATGAAAATGGTAAAATGCGCATCGATCGCCTTGGTTTTCGGGCTAGTAGCAGGAACGGCATTTGAAGGATCCAGCCATCTTGTAGGGAACCTGATTGGCACTGACGGCAAACAGGCAGAATCAGGCGTAAAAGAGGATAAAGAAGCATTAAATCCAGCTAATGGCACGGAGAGGCAGCCAATCCAGCAGACAACAAGCGCTATATCGGACGATGATATTGTATCGATCGTAAAAGAGTGCAAGCCTTCGATTGTGGCCATTACGAATATGAGCCTGGTCCAGACCCGGAACTGGTTCGGCCAAGTACAAAACTATGAGATGCCAAGCGCTGGCAGCGGCATTATCGTAAGCAGTGACGACGACTATTTATATATTGCCACCAACAACCATGTAGTATCTGGCAATAACAATACGTTGACCATACAGTTTTGTGATGGAGCCACAGTGGCCGCAGAGGTCAAAGGGGCAGACAAAAGTATGGACCTTGCTGTTGTCCAGGTCAAAAAATCAGAGATAGAAGCGTCTACCTTATCGGAGATTAAAATTGCAGAATTCGGCGATTCCGATTCCATGGAAGTAGGTTCCCGTGCCATAGCGATAGGGAACGCATTGGGTTATGGACAGTCCGTAACCGTAGGATATATCAGTGCGTTAGAACGGGAAGTAACGATTCAAGACGAGTCCACGGGAGAAACCTTTACGAACGCATTGATCCAGACAGATGCTGCAATCAACCCAGGCAATAGCGGCGGCGCACTTTTAAACAGCAGCGGCCAGGTAATCGGCATTAATTCTTCCAAATACAGCGATACCGATGTAGAAGGAATCGGCTTTGCCATCCCAGCCAATATGGCCAAACCGGTCATTGAAGACTTTATCACAAACCAGGAAGTATCGGCAGAAAAAGCAGCTTACCTTGGAATCGAAGGGCAAAATGTAACTGCTTCCGTAGCAACCACGTATAATATGCCGGAAGGGGTATTTATCAAAGCGATTACAAAAGGGACCGCTGCAGACCAGTATGGTTTAAAAGAAGGGGACATTATTACAAAGTTTGATGGGCGCGAAGTAAAGACAATGCAAACATTAAAAAGAAGGCTGTCTTATTATGAAGCAGGCACCGAAGTAGAAGTTATTGTACAGCGCGCCGCAGAAAATGGCTACCAGGAGAAAACATTAAAAGTAGTCCTTGGTAAAATGAACTCCTAACGCTTTCTTTCGGACGGCACTATAAAACAGTATACGAAATGGTTTTGGAAACGGCGTAGCATTGGGCTACGCCGTTTTTCCGTTACGCTTATGGCTGGTATTTTGTTACTATTTACAGCTTCATAACTTAGAATGTTTGTCAAGAGAAAATTAGCTGTGAATAGTAACAACGGTATTTTGCGCCTCCAATGTGAATCCAGCATTGCAACAGACAGCAAGTAATGATAAAATGAGGTTACAAAATGGGCTTTATTGGATAATTGTTATACTCACGAGCGATGAAGTTTACCATATGATTTAAGATAATGGCGCTCGTGGGTCGGCGTTATTTGGCAAACTTTAGTGTTTGCCAGTATATATGACAGGAGGACAGCAATTTATGAAAAAAAAGAAAATCGTAATCGCCCTTGGCCACCATGCCCTTGGCACTACGCTTCCAGAACAAAAAATAGCTACAATGAAAACAGCCAAAGCTATAGCCGGTTTTATCAAAGACGATTACCAGGTATTGATTACACATGGCAACGGCCCGCAGGTGGGCATGATCCATATGGCAATGGCAGAATTTTGCCGTATCTATCCAGAATATACAGCTACGCCGATGAGTGTTTGTTCTGCTATGAGCCAGGGCTATATCGGCTATGACTTGCAGAATGCCATTCGGGCGGAACTTTTAAGCCGCGGCATTTACAAATCAGTCGCAACAGTACTTACACAGGTTGTTGTAGACCCATACGATGACGCATTTTACCATCCAACCAAAATCATTGGCCGGGTAATGGATGAAACGGAAGCAGAAGCAGAAGAAAAGAAAGGAAACTATGTGGCTAAAGTAGAAGGCGGGTACCGCCGGATCGTAGCAGCACCGAAACCAATTGATATTGTAGAAATAGAAAGCATCCGTACACTGCTGGATGCCGACCAGGTAGTCATTGCCTGCGGGGGCGGTGGTATACCTGTACTGCAGCAAGAAAACAACCTAAGGGGTGCGTCCGCAGTCATTGAAAAAGACTTGGCCGCAGCAAAACTTGCTTCCCTGGTAAATGCCGATACGTTTGTTATTTTAACCGGGGTAGAAAAAGCATGCCTGCATTATGGTACGCCGCAGGAAAAACCACTCGATGAATTGAGCGTAGCACAGGCAAGGCAGTATCTGGAAGATGGCCAGTTTGAAGCAGGCTCGATGGAGCCAAAGATACAGGCAGCGCTTGATTTTATCGGAAATTCGGCGATACGCCGTACCATTATTACCAAATTGGACAACGACAGCCTAGATCTTTCCGATGTAAAAGGGACGTTGATCCATAAATAAAATAACGCGCATCTGCCCGCCTGCCGCTTTACCGTTTGTCTATATTTATGCGAATGTTTAATCCAGACGGAACGTACTTAATTCACAGAAAGCATGCGAAAACCAGCCGGATGAGGGGCGGTGGGCTGGTTTTCAGCAACGTTGGACGAATGTATAGAAGCAGGAAGCCCGCCCGCAGCCCCATTATGGATCGTTTTCTAAGCGCCGGATATGCCGGCCCATCCGGGTTTCGCCAAAGGTTTCTGCGTAAAGGCGGTAATATTCCTCAAAACATATCTCGCAGGCGTCTGCCAGAACTTCCATTTCTACGCCAAACAGTTCCACCAGCAAGGATGTCTGCACCAGGCCATTTTTTAAGTAAAATGCCTTCCGTTTTTGCCGCTGTACAGCATTAGCTGCAGGTACGCCTGTCCGTTCGATTTCCAAAAAAAACCGTTTCGTCCCATACTCCTTGCGTAGCAGGCAAAGCGCTTTCGAACCAGCTCCGTTTCCTTGCATTTGTGGCTGGATAGCGAAATAATCAAGCAGAGCCATATCCTTGTATAAAATGACCATAGCCATCCCCTGAAATACGTCTTCCCCGTTTAATATGGCATGGATGCGCATAGCCCCTTCCGCCCTTTTTTGCAGGATTAACGCAAATGGTTTGCGTTCCTCAGGCGGGAATGCCTCTTGATAAAGGTTTTGTATCATAGCCAATACCGTTTCGTCAAAAGTTTCTGTTAATTGCAATTGCTGCTCCTTTCTGCACAAATACCCAAATACATGCCGTTATCATCGTAACATAAGGGCTGCAAAAAAGCAAAAAAGAAATTCAAATAATTGTTAGCATTTACTAAACAGTATGTTGATTTTTTGTATAAATTGACGGTGTTCATTTGAGAATTCATGGCTTATAATAGACTGAACACCAGGGTATATCTAGTTCAGACTTATTATTATGATTAAGGAGGGGGTTTTATGAACCGATTAAAACGTAGCCTGCTGGCAGTTGCCCTTGCGGGCGCCGTAGCTCTTACACCGGCGGCATCCGCAGGCCAGGGTCCAGTTACTGCATATGCGCATGGGCATCATGGCGGCGGGCATCATAGCACTGCAAGCACATCCTATTACTACTGCGGAGGCCACGCAGCACATACCCATTCAGGCGGTGTCTGCCCTTATGCAGACAACTATTATTACTGCGGAGGCCATGCAGCACATACCCATTCGGGCGGTGTCTGCCCTTATGCATATTCTTCCGTAAGCAAAACAACGATCAAAAAAGTGCAGAAAGCGCTGAAACGTTGCGGATATTCCTGCGGGACTGCAGACGGGGTTATGGGTAATAAAACTGTAAAAGCACTGAAGAAATTCCAAAGGGCTAACGGCCTGGCGGCAGACGGCGTAATTGGGTCGGCAACTTTAAGGGCTTTAGGGTTATAAAAACCCAATTTTGCTATATAAAAATAAATAATCATAAAACCCCAGGGCGGGCAGATGTGCAGCTTTTGTTGTTATCGTCTTGCCTGCCACGGGGGAGTGGATTTTTCAAGAACTTCTTTTTTTCGCCACGCAGCTGTTTAAGCAGCTGTGTGGCTTTTTTTCGCCATTTAATACTGCACACCAGTTAAATTTACAATATTACTTGACTGCAGACCGCCAGCCAGGCACTTTCTTGGTTAACATTACTGTACATTCTGGCGGTGTGCAGTATAATAATATGACAAAATAAGGAGGAAAAAATGGAACAATCATATATGAAAGAACAAAAAATACTGCCGCTAGTCCTTTCCATGTCGCTGCCTATGGTCCTGTCCATGGCCGTTAACTCACTATATAATATTGTAGACAGCTATTTTGTCGCAAAACTCAGCGAAGAAGCAATGACAGCCCTTTCGCTGGTATACCCGGTCCAAAACCTGATTAATGCAATCGCTATCGGTTTTGGCATTGGCATTAATGCCGTCACAGCCATATATTTAGGGGCACAAGATGAACAGAAAGCTGGATGCGCAGTAACCGTAGGTATATTTTTGAATTTTTTGCACGGGGTCTTGCTTACGGTAGCAAGCATCGCCGTAATGCCAGCATTTTTAAAAGCATTTTCTCCAGCAGAAGAAGTGGTAACAGTAGCGCTTATTTATTCCAACCGCGCCTTTTTGTTTGCAGCCGTGATTTCCCTATGTGTCTCCATGGAGAAAATCTTCCAGGCCGTCGGCCGTATGAAAGTGTCTATGTTTTGTATGATGTGTGGGTTTGTAGTGAATATTGTGCTAGATCCGCTCATGATTTTCGGTATTGGCCCGTTTCCGGCAATGGGCGCCGCAGGTGCTGCGTATGCTACAGGCATCGGCCAGTGCATGACGCTGCTGGCTTATTTGCTGTTTTACTTTTTCCGGCCGATACCGGTTAAATTTACACGCGAAAACCTGCATATGGATAAAAAAGTCATTTCCCAGCTATATGCGGTCGGTATCCCTGCGACGCTTAATATAGCCCTGCCGTCGCTGCTGATCTCCGCTTTAAACGGCATACTGGCAGGTTTTTCGGAAAAATGCGTGCTTGTGCTGGGCGTATATTATAAATTGCAGACCTTTATTTACCTGACCGCCAATGGCATTATCCAAGGGATCCGCCCGTTGATTGGATATAACTATGGGGCTGGGGAATTTGGGCGTGTTAGGGAGATTTATAAAACTACCCTAAAATTGACGGCCGGGGTTATGGCCGTTGGAACCGTTTTATCCTGGCTGGTTCCAAGCTGGTTGATCGGCCTATTTACCACAGATGCCGCAACGGTTCAAATGGGTGTTTCCGCCTTACATATTATCAGCCTTGGGTTTATCGTTTCTGCCGTTTCCGTAACATTTAGTGGGGCATTGGAAGGCCTTGGCAAAGGCGCACCGTCGCTGTATATTTCTTTGGCACGGTATGTTGTGGTAATTATACCGGCAGCTTATTTATTTAGCAGGTTCTTTGGGGAAGCAGGCGTATGGGCAGCATTTAGCTTTACTGAGTTTGCAGCGTCCGGTTTTGCATATTTCATATTTAAAAAATCGGTCCCTTTGCAGGCGGCGTAGGATTGAGCCGCCTGCGGAACGCAGCCTAGCGTTTTATATCATAGTTCATATTCATTAGGTTGCGGATGCTGTCCACATCATCAGTAATATTGGCGTCCCCACGTATGGTATGTTTAATGGCGCTGCTTGCCACAGCAAAGTTTGCCATATCCATTGGCCTATACCCATGCATCATTGCATAAATTAGCCCGCTGGCAAAAGCGTCCCCGCCACCGACCCGGTCTAAAATATTGAATGAGAATAATTTGCTCTCAAAGGTATGGCCTTCGTACCAAAGGAATGCTTTTAAGCTGTTTTCACTGCCGCTATGGGCATACCGCACGTGCCGCGCAATGCATTTAAGGTTTGGATACTTTCTGGCAAATGCCTGGAAGACTTCATCCTGTTGTTCGTAGCTTGGCTGCAATGGAAGATGATCTTTGATGTCGCCCTGGCTATGGTCAGAATCATCCTTCCATAGATGGTACGGTTCTATGCCCAGCAATACATCAATGTATGGCAGGCATTGTGTGCAGAAGCCGCGTGCTTCTTCCCAAGACCACAGCGTGCTGCGGAAATTGCCATCAAAGCTGACGGTGATCCCTTTTTCCTTTGCTATTTTCAAGCATTCTAGGGTCAGGCTCCGGCAGTTTTCAGAAAGCGCAGGCGTAATCCCGCCTAAATGGAGCCATGTGTAGCCGTCTAAAAGTGCTTCCAGGTCAATCGTGCTAAAATCAAATTCTGTGATCGCGCTGTTTTTCCGGTCATAGATGACCTTACTGGCCCGGATGCCGTAGCCGGTTTCCAGGTAATAGCAGCCTAGGCGGTGTGTCGGCGTCTGCTGGGGTGTGCTTAAGATCAGCGGCGTGCAGTGCACGTCGTTGCTGCGCAGCATGCGCACAGCGCTTTTTCCAAGGCTGTTATTAGGCACAACACTGAAAAATGTGCTATCTACGCCAAGGTTTGCCAGGGCAAGCGCAATATTGGCCTCGCTGCCTCCATAACTGGCTTCAAAAGTGGTAGTCATCCGTATTTTTTCATAATTGGGTGGTGTCAGCCGGAGCATAATTTCGCCAATTGTGATAAAGTGGTTGGTACCGCTGCCGTTTGAAAGTGGGTTGGATTCCTGCATGTAAAACCTCCTCTAATGTGTTTCATTGTCGATACTTTCCTTCATTTTAAAGTGTTTTTGCGTATATTTCAATAAAAGAAAGCAATAAAAAGAAAAAAAAGAATAAAAATTATACGGAAAAAGCAGAAAAATATATGAAAAATAAAAAAATAAGCATTGAGAAACGGGCTTTTGCAAAGTATAATATATATATTGGATCATTGGCAGCGCTATTTATACTGCACACCAGTTAAATTTGCAGTATAATCAATTATGGAAACAGGCAGATAGCAACAGCCTGTAACTGACCAATTTCCAAAAGAAAGAAGCAAGATATATAGGAGGGTTTTACTTTATGGATTTGAAATTGAAGCCAAAGGAAGAATGCAGGTATGATGCGGCATCATTGGGGGAGATTATGCTCCGGCTGGATCCGGGGGAAGGCCGTATCCGTACCGCAAGGGCATTCCGTGCCTGGGAAGGCGGCGGCGAGTACAATGTAATCCGTGGGCTGAAAAAATGTTTTAAACTGGATACGGCGGTGATCACGGCGTTTGCAGACAACGAAGTAGGCTTGCTGTTAGAAGACTTGATCAACCAGGGGGGTGTAGATACCTCTTTGATCAAGTGGATGAAAACAGACGGTATCGGCCGTATCTGCCGCAACGGACTAAATTTTACGGAAAGGGGTTTTGGTATCCGTGGTGCTGTCGGCTGTTCTGACCGCGCAAATACGGCGATCGCAAAAGCTACCCCGCAGGATTTTGATTTTGACCATATTTTTGGCGAGCTTGGTGTGCGCTGGCTGCATACAGGGGGCATTTATGCGGCATTGTCGGAACAGTCCTGTGAGACTGTCCTTGCAGCGATTAAGGCAGCGAAAAAGTATGGCACCGTTGTTTCTTATGATTTAAATTACCGCCCGTCTATGTGGAGCGCAATTGGCGGAAAAGAGAAAGCGCAGGAAGTCAATAAGGAAATCGCAAAATACGTCGATGTTATGATCGGAAACGAAGAAGACTTCACGGCATGCCTTGGATTTGAAATCGAAGGCAATGACGAGCACTTAAAAACACTGAATCTGGACGGCTATAAGAAAATGATCAATGAAGCTGCAAAAACATATCCAAATTTCAAAGCAGTTGCAACGACGCTGCGCCAGGTAAAGACAGCAACCGTCAATGACTGGAGCGCCATTTGCTGGGCAGACGGAGAGATCCATAAGGCAGCAGATTATAATAACCTGGAGATCATGGACCGTGTCGGTGGCGGAGATTCCTTTGCATCCGGTTTAATTTATGGCTTGATTACTACACAGGATGCAGCTTTGGCCGTTAATTACGGTGCGGCACACGGCGCATTGGCAATGACAACGCCAGGCGATACGACAATGGCTAGCAAAAAAGAAGTAGAAGCCATTATGGGCGGCGCTGGTGCCAGGGTACAAAGATAACCCGAAAGCTGCGGATACAATAAAGGCCGTGGGTATCAAGCAATTACAGGCGATCCATCCAAGATGGCTGGAAAACATCGCAACCAATCCATCAAGAATCAGGATAGCAAACTATAAACGAAAAATTAGGAGGGGTTCCAAAATGAATGTAATGGATAGCATGAAAAAGTCTATTATTGTGCCAGTTGTGGTAATTGAACATGCAAAAGATGCAGTGCCGACAGCAAATGCGTTATTAGCCGGTGGGATACAAGTTATGGAAATCACACTGCGTACCGATGCAGCGCTTGAGAGCATCC
The DNA here is from genome assembly GCA_947089855.1 of uncultured Eubacterium sp. Lineage (GTDB taxonomy): Bacteria > Bacillota > Clostridia > Lachnospirales > Lachnospiraceae > Eubacterium_J. The sequence goes on along the minus strand of CAMUML010000002.1, from coordinate 64,370 downwards.
GCAATGTTTCCAAAGAATGCCCGGATATGGTAGTTGGCGTTGGGACGGTTCTGAATATTGACCAGGCAAAAGAAGCCGTACAGGCAGGTGCAAAATTTATCGTATCCCCAGGTTTTGATGAAGAAACCGTAAGATGGTGCATCGAAAATGATATTAACGTAACGCCAGGCTGCGTCACCCCAACCGAAATTATGGCGGCACGTAAACTTGGCTTAAAGGTCTTAAAATTTTTCCCAGCCAATATTTACGGCGGTTTAAAAGCCATTACAAACCTTGCAGCGCCATTCACCGATATACAGTTTATTCCAACCGGCGGTGTCAGCACGGAGAATATTTCGGAATTTGTAGCATCCTCTGCGATTTTTGCAGTTGGCGGAAGCTGGGTGTGTAAAAAAGCAGATATAACCGATGGGAATTTCGATAAAATCACACAGCTTTGCAAGGAAGCACGCAAACAGGCAGGTGCATAAAAAAGGAACAATGATAAAATCAGCCCGGCAATGGCCGGGCTGTAATTTTTTACAAGCGGAAACTTAATCCCTCTTGCGGCAGCGGCTTGGCTGTAAGTCCGCTGCCAAGGGATCATAAATATTTAGGAGTTATAGAAAACGGTGCCAATATGACCAGGCCCTTGTTTTTGCCGCTTTCGGCTGGGGCAAGAATTGGCAACGTTGTATAGCAAATATTCTTTTTATTATAAATAAAAGTTAGGAAGAAATCAAGAGAAAAATCAGAAAAATCAAGATAAATTTGTTAGGAACTGTCGCAAACTGCACAGGTTATTTTGCGACAGTTCCTTACTATCCGTAACAGTTTCTACTGAAAAATTGCCAGGATTGATTGCAAAAAGAAGGTTAAATGTTTATAATATAGAAAGTTTCTATCGGCTGTTTCCGGGTGCAGCCCAAAAGGCGCCGGACCAGCAGCAGGGAACCATCTGATACATATTCATATATTAGGAGGGATAACATGTCGACCGTATATTCACCAGACAGGGAATTTCATTTAAAAATAGTACCTTCAGATGTAGGCGGTTATGTCTTTCTGCCAGGCGACCCCGGACGGTGCGAAATGATTGCCGCAAATTTTGATGATGCGCATTTTGTTGCGGCAAACCGCGAATATACGATTTATACAGGCAGCCTGGAAGGGGAACCTGCCAGCGTATGCAGTACCGGGATTGGCGGGCCGTCCGCAGCCATTGCGCTGGAAGAGCTTGTACATTGCGGTGTACATACATTGATCCGTATCGGCACGAGCGGCGGTATGGCGAAAGAAGTAATGGGCGGCGATGTGGTGGTAGCATCCGCAGCAATACGGATGGAAGGTACGAGCAGGGAATATGCGCCGATTGAGTATCCGGCGGCGGCAGATTTTGCGGTTGTAAGCGCCTTGCATCAAGCAGCGGTGGCCAATGGGCTGCGGGTGCATGTCGGGGTTGTGCAGTGCAAAGATAATTTTTATGGCCAGCATAGCCCGGATACCATGCCGGTATCTTACGAATTGAAAGATAAATGGGATGCTTATGTAAAGTGTGGGGCGTTGTGCAGCGAGATGGAATCGGCAGCGCTTTTTATTGCAGGGGCTGTCCGCGGGGTGCGCGTAGGGAGCATCCTGACGGTATTTGCCAATCAGACGCGGCGTTCGCTGGGGCTGGATGACCCAAAGTGCTACGATAGCAGCCAGGCTGTCAAAACAGCAATAGATGCTATGCGGATGATCATCAGGCAGGATAAAATACAGGATGAAAGAAAACAATAAGAAAAGGATTTGCGTCTGGAAAAGAGGTTTGCATGGAAGGGAAGGAACTTTTGGATGCGCAGCAAAAGATAGAAGAAGCAGATACAACACAGGAACCAGAAAAAAAGAAACGGACCTTGTTCCGGGAAATTTTAAGTTTTATCGAGATTTTTGTAGCGGCTTTTATCCTGGCACAGTTAATGACACGTTTTGTATTGATCAATGCGGAGGTCCCATCCGAATCGATGGAAAATATAATTGAGCCAGGCGACCGGCTATTTGGCTTCCGGCTTTCTTATACTTTTGATGGGCCAAAGCGGTATGATATTGTTATTTTCCGCTATCCCGTGGATGAAACACAGAATTTTATTAAGCGTGTAATCGGCTTGCCTGGGGAAACCGTGGAAATCCGAAAAGGGAAAATATACATTGACGGGTCCAAACAGCCTTTGGAGGAACCTTATCTGCCCGAAAAATGGACAGATGATAATGACGGCTATGTGTTTGAAGTGCCGGATGGCTGCTATTTAATGCTAGGCGACAACCGCAATATTTCACTGGATGCCAGATTTTGGGCGGACGAGGCAGTAGAGGACGGGCTTGCCAAAAATGAGGCGCAGGCGCAGCAGTATACGTATGTGGAATCGGAACAAATCCTTGGCCGCGCAATTGTCAAGTATTACCCGAATTTTGAATCGCTGCTGGATTATTGACGGTTATCATTGGCCTTAGGAACTGTAAATAGGGGCAATATCCAGAATAAGAAAGGAAGGGCACAAACGATCATGAAACGGGAAAGGAAACAAAAAAAAGGGCAGGAGGATACGGCAGGTGTTTTGCAGGAAGCCGAAAGCCAGGATGGAAAAGAGGGCAAAAAGCGTTCGGCTGTAAAGGAAATTATGAGCTATGTCTGGGCAATGGCAGCCGCATTTATTGCAGCGACGCTGATCAGCCATTTTGTTTTAATCAATGCAGTGATCCCGTCTGAATCGATGGAAAACCTGCTGCATAAAAAAGACCGGCTGTTTGGATGCCGCCTGTCCTATGTATTGGAAGAACCCAAACGCTATGACGTAGTAATGTTTAAGTATCCGGTAGATGAAGAGACCATTTATATTAAACGTGTCATAGGGCTTCCAGGGGAAACGGTAGAAATTAAAAAAGGCAAAATTTATATCGACCATGCCAAAGAACCGATCGAGGAAGACTATCTTCCGGAAAAATGGGTTGACAGGAACACCGGCTATACCTTTGAAGTACCAGACGGCTGCTACCTGATGCTGGGCGACAACCGCAATATCTCCGAAGACGCAAGGGATTGGGCGCAGTGTGCATTGGATGCTGGCGTAACCACCGATAAGAAGGAAGCAAAAAACTATACGTTTGTGCATAAGGATAAAATAATCGCACGCGCAATTTTGAAATATTATCCAAAGCTCCATTTATTTTTAGATGTATAAAAATGAAAAAAAGGCTTGCCAAGAACTTTAAATTCCGGTATAATCAAAAATACAGCGTAAGTATTAGCTGTCTATAAAAATGCGGAATTGACGGAATTGGCAGACGTGCAGGATTTAGGTTCCTGTGGGAGACCGTGTGGGTTCAAATCCCACATTCCGCATTCCTAGTACACCGTAAAATAAATAACTGGCCATCTTGTTTGTCTAAATCTCCGGGAGCACATGGCAAAAATCCGAGGTGCTCCCCGGTACACCTCCGGTTTTTGCCATGCACTCTCGAAGATTTATCCGGCGCAATATAACCAGTTATTTATTTTACGGTGTACTAGTAAGCACGTTTTTTAGGGAATAATGCCGGAAACCTTCCTATACATGGTTTCCGGCATTAAAATTTATTCGAAAAATTATATACTGCTAAAATAAGGAATTGCCCCGGTTCTATATGGAATCGGGGCAACCACTTCCGTACTATGCTATGCCAAACCACAATATTGCTGATGGCCACGCAACATGGAAGAAAGGATGAATATGAAAAAACTAAGTACATATATAGGGGTATATTGGTATGCCTACCTGTTTGCCGCTGCCTGCATGGTTGCTGCGATTGTACTGGATATGCTGTACCCAAAAATCACGCAGCATATTGTAGATGATGTGATCCTCGGCGGCAGGCAAGAGCTGCTTACAAAGCTGCTTGCAGGCGTAGTTGCCGTTGGTGTTGGGCGCAGTGTGTGCGGGTACTTGAAAGAATATACGTTTGATATGCTTGCTTCCAAAATTGGCACACAGATACGTAGGGATCTGTTTGGGCATATTCAGACGCTTTCTATGCGGTATTTTGACTATGCCAATACAGGCGAATTGATGGCAAGGGTTAAGGATGATGTAGACAAAATATGGAATGCGCTTGGGTTTGTCGGGATGCTGGTAATGGAAGTGGTGATCCACGTGTCATTGGTGCTGTACTGTATGTTTTCTTTAAATTGGCAGCTTGCGCTGATACCTGCCTGCGCCATGCTCGTATGTGGGGTGATGGCGGTTGTGCTGGAACACAGGCTGGATGCCGTATATGAAGAAATCAGTGAAGAAAATGCCGTTTTAACCACTGTTGCCGAAGAAAATCTGGCAGGCGTGCGCACCGTAAAGGCGTTTGCAAGGGAAAAACATGAGATTGCAAAATTTCATTCCCATAATGAACGGTATTATGAACTAAATATTACACAATCGAAAATAATGGTGCGGTATTACCCTTATTTTCAGTTTATAGGAAAAGTGCTTCCGGTCAGTATGGCTGTACTCGGCGGCGCTGCCGTAATCAATGGCAGGCTGACACTTGGCGCTTTGGTGGCGTTTATTGAATACAGCCGGAATTGTACCTGGCCTATGGAAATGATGGGCTGGCTTACAAACGACTTATCAGCGGCAGTGGCTTCTTACAAAAAAATTAGAAAGATCTTTGAAGAAAAACCGGAAATCATGGATCCGGAAAATGCAGCTGTGCTGGACCAGGTACAGGGAGAGGTAACCTTTACAGACGTTTCCTTTTCCATAGAGGGCAGGCAGATCTTAACGGGTATCAACTTCCATATCCCTTCAGGCCATACGCTTGGCATTATGGGCGCAACGGGGTCTGGGAAAACATCGCTGGTCCACCTGCTGCAGCGGTTTTATGATGTAGACCACGGGTCTGTATGCCTGGACGGCGTGGATGTCCGCTGCCTTACGCTGCACCAGCTTCGGGCCAGTATCAATGTAGTTTTGCAGGACGTATTTCTGTTTTCCGATACTATTGAGGAAAATATTAAAATGGGCCGCCGTGGGGAGCTGGCCATGAAAGAAATCCTCCGGGCCGCCGAATATGCCAAAGCAGACGAATTTATCAAAAGGATGGACGAACAGTATCAGACAGTCGTAGGCGAACGTGGCGTTGGACTATCCGGTGGCCAGAAACAGCGTATCAGCATCGCAAGGGCATTGTCGAAAAAAAGCCCTGTGCTTGTTATGGACGATTCAACCTCAGCCCTGGATATGGAAACCGAACACGAAATTCAGGCGATGCTGCAGAAAATGCAGGGTATAACCAAAATTATCATTGCACACCGGATTTCAGCAGTGCGGCATGCGGATGAGATTATTTATTTGGAAAACGGACAGATTGCAGAACGCGGCACACACGAACAATTGCTGGCACGCCGCGGGCTATATTATGAAACTTATCAGGCACAATATGGCGTCCAGGCTATGTAAATTGGCACAGGGCAGCAGCCAGGCTATGTGGATTGTGCGGTGAAGGAGGCGGTCTTATGGCAGTAAATTCATATCGGGAAGACGAAACGCTCAATCATACGAGCAGGCAGAAAATTTTACGGCGCCTATTCTCTTACCTGCTTGTTTATAAAAAAGCGGTTATTGGCGTTATAGGTATTATGGCGGTTTCTGTCGGCATTTCGCTGGCCAATCCACTGTTTATCGAAGAAGCGCTGGACCGGTATGCCGCCCAGTCGGATTACCGCGGCCTGTTCCAGCTGGGGATGATTGCACTTGCATGCAATATCCTATTTATCATTTTAGTGAAATTGCGTATGTATGTGATGTCCGTAATTTCCAATAAAATACTGTTAAAGATTCGGCAGGATTTATACGGGCATATCCAAAAGCTGTCTTTTTCCTTTTTCGACAGCCGCCCCACCGGCAAAATACTCGCGCGGATCATCGGGGATGTGAATGCCCTCAAAGACGTATTTGTAAATTCAGTTACGACATTAATTCCGGAATTTATTACCGTGATCGGAGTGGTCGTTATTATGGTGGTCAAAGACTGGCGCCTTGCGTTGGCTTCACTGAGTACACTCCCTGCTATGGCGGCGGGCATCTGGCTCGTACAGAAAGCAACACATAAACGCTGGCAGATTTACCGCAAAAAATCGTCAAACCTCAACGCCTATGTCCATGAAGATATTGCAGGTATGCGCGTAGTGCAAAGTTTCAGCGCACAAGGGGAAACCAACGCAATTTTTCAGACATTGACGGAAGAACACTGCCATGCATTCCAGGATGCCTGCCGGTATGCCGACCTGTTTGGGCCAATTGTAGACCTGTGCTGGGGCATAGGGGCAATGATGCTTTACCTGGCTGGAATCCGTATCTTGGGCATGGAATCCATATCAGTCGGGCTTCTAGTCGCATTTGGCAGCTATATCAATATGTTTTGGAACCCGATCCTAAACCTTAGCAACTTTTACAATAACCTGGTCACAAACCTGACTGCAGCAGAGCGGATCTTTGATATTCTGGATACAGAGCCGGATATTACAGATACCGACGGTGCAAAGGACCTGCCTACTATCCACGGCAGCGTAACGTTTTCCCATGTCAGCTTTACCTATGACAAAGGCACCCCAGCAGAAACCAAGGTGCTAAACAATGTCAGCTTCCAAGTCAGGCCAGGCGAAACGATTGCACTGGTCGGCCCGACCGGCGCAGGAAAAACGACGATCGTTAACCTGATCAGCCGTTTTTATGATATCGAAGAAGGTGTGATTACCGTAGACGGTTACGACCTATCCAAAGTTACAATGGAGAGCTTCCGCAGGCAGATGGGGGTTATGACACAGGATAACTTTATTTTTCAAGGTACTATCCGTGACAATATTTTATACGGCAAGCTCGATGCTACGGAAGAAGAAATCGTAGCAGCTGCAAAAGCAGTCAATGCACATGATTTTATTATGGATATGGAACATGGCTATGACACGCAGCTGAAAGAACATGGCGCCGGGCTTTCCATAGGGCAGCGCCAGTTGATTGCATTTGCAAGGACAATGGTTTCGAAACCCAAGATTTTGATTTTGGATGAGGCGACATCCAGCATCGATACCCATACAGAACTGCTTGTACAGCAGGGGATCGAAGCCCTGCTTTCCGGCCGTACCAGTTTTGTGATAGCGCATCGGCTGTCCACCATCCAGAATGCGGACAGGATTTTTGTCATTGATAAAGGCGGTATTTTGGAACAGGGGAGCCCGAAGGAACTGATGGATCGGAGAGGGGCATACTACCAGTTGTATATGGCACAGTTTCAGAGTTAGGAACTGTGAAAAAATAACTTTGCTAAAGTTATTTTTTTACAGTTTTTTAAGGGTGTGTTTTGAGAATAAAAGTATAAGTGGCTTCCTGGACAAATATGGCCTCCCAGGCTGTATCCAGGAAGTTATTTTTATGCTAAAATAATTTTTCAAATATGACTTAGTGTACTGGCTATTCGTTATACCTTAGAATATTTAATCATATAGGCCAGAAATATTTCTTAAAGTTTACTTTTTCTAATAAAATGTTATCTATTAGTTATTCTATATCAATCTTTTATTTTTTGCAACCATAAAGAAAAAATTGGCAAATTTTACTTTTTCTATTGTATTTTTCTGTTTTGATGGTAGGGATTTTTGTTAATTATACACAAAGAATTACAAAAATTATACTATAATAACAATCTTACATAATTTCATTTAGCATATAGAATTTGTTTGAACGTAAATAGAAGTACTATTTTAGAAAGTCTGAAAACCCTTATAAAACAAGGCTTTTTCTTCATTTTAATAGCATTTTGCACATAACAAATTATTAGAAAATGTTATGCACGCTAGTAGGTAGTTTAAAAACAGCTGGATACATGCGTGCCGAATTTATAAGGCAAGGCATTAGGCATTGCTGCAAATATACGGAATGCTGGAGGAGGTCGGGATAGATGGGGCGGGAATTGGATTACAGTAAAATTGGTATGCGTATACGCCAAGTCAGAAAAGCAAAAGGATGGTCACAGGATGAGCTTGCGAAAAAATGTAGTATTAGCATGTCGTTCCTTGGACATATCGAGCGTGGAAGCAGGGTTATGAGTATGGAAACATTTGTTAATATATGCAGTGCATTGGATACCAGGGCAGATGAGCTGCTTTGGGGTGAGGTATGCCCTACGGGTGCTGTACTAGATATGTGGGGGAATACTGAAAAGGATATAGATGGGAGCCGGAGCAAAAAAGGTGGAAAATCAGCAGATAGTTATGCTATGTATGTCCGGATTATGAAATCGGTAGCTGAGATTATGAATGAGGCATAATAGATGGTTTTGTTTTATAGCGGCATTCTGTGGAGGTTGAAAGGAAAAGGTTAGAAGGCCAGGATGGATAAGCAGTATTCTTGGAAAAAGACAGAAGATATGGAAGTAGACCTGGCGGAGCTGGCCATCCGGCTCTGCAGGAAGTGGAAGCAGGCAGCTGCCTGTGCACTGGTATTTGCCTTTGTATTGGGTGGATATGGATGGGCAAAGGGCGGAAATGCTGCGAATACGGTACAGCCGGATATGGAAGCAGTGGATGAATTGATGCAGGCAGAAGAACAAGGGGTTACGGATGCAGTGCAGCTTACACAGGAAATAGAAAGCCTTGAAACATACCTGGATGGTTCTATATTGATGCAGGTGGATCCGTATCATAAGGACAAGTGCATTATACTGTACCGTATTGGCCAGGCAAAGTGGCAGGAGCTGCCAAGCATTATGGAAAGTTACCTGAACTATATTGTCAATGGTGGTGCTGTAGATGCATTAAAAAAATCTGGCAGCAGTGCCTGGAAGATGGATAAGGCTTATGGGGCAGAGCTGGTAACGGCTTATCAGAAAACGTATAGCCAGCCATACCAGGTTGTTGTAGAAGAAAGTGCAGATAGCAGCATACCTTCCGATGCCATTTTTTATGTGGAGATAACGGCCAAAAGTGCTGTTGAGGCAGAAAAGATGGCAAAGGATATGCAAAAAGTTTTAAAAGCCTATTCGGTGGAAGTCAGTAAAAAGGCAGGCAGCCATACCCTCACGCTTGTAAGTATGGAGCAAAGTATTACCATAGACAGCGGGCTTCAGACGCAACAGCATGATAAAAAAACGCTGTTGTCTTCAAATCAGGCTAATTTAAAGGCAATGACAGATGCTTTCAGCAAAGGGCAGATGGCATTGTATAAAAATATGATTGGCACAGAAGGGGAAGAAGAGGATGAGGCGGAAATAACAGGGCCTGCAGGGAAGTCGGTTACTGTTAAATACCTATGTTTCGGATTGCTGGGAGGTTTGTTATTCTATTGTGGCATTTTTTCTTGCTGCTACCTTTTTAGCGATAAGGTAAAAAGTATCAGAGAACTGGATGGGCTGTATACATTTCCGTTTTATGGTGGCATTTTCTTGAAAGGAAGATCCCAAAAGCAAAGGGCAAAACGTGTGGAGATCCAGCCAGAAATATTAGAAGGCGGGAAAACACAGGTTATGGAACGGATACGGCTGGTATGCAGCAGGCAGGGGATTACAAAGTTGTGTGCAGTATCTGATGTTCCGCTTGACACGCAGGAAAAGGGGTGTTTGGAAACGATAGCCCATCAGATGAGGGGATGGGGGATTGAACTGGCCATTGTAGAAAATATGGGCGTAGATACTGCCAGATGGGAGGAACTGGCGGATACAGGAAATGTCCTGATGGTCTGTAAGATAGGGGTGACAACGCATCGTATGATTGATTATGTAATGGGTTTTTATCAGGAAAACGGTATTTCGGTAATTGGGGCGACGGCATTTTATCAGAAAAACTGAAAAAAGCCGGGCATGCCAGTTTGATATTTTTGGCAATTGCTATACCAGAAGGTAGCAGAGGCTTGTTTATGAAAAAGAACCATTCAATAAAAGCAAACAATAAGGATATGGCTGGCCTATACAGCAGTGGTAAAAAAGCGGTCCTGATCGTTGCGTCGGTAGCTTCTATGATTGACCAGTTTAATATTCCAAATATAAAACTGCTGATAAGCATGGGGTACCAGGTAGACGTAGCAGCCAATTTTATTGCTGGCAGTACCTGTACAGATCAGAAAATAAGGGAATTGTTACAGCTGCTTGACCTCTATTGCGTGGATTGCTATCAGGTTGATTTTAGCAGGAAAGTATCGGATGCATGCGCTGTGATACGGGCGTTCAGGCAATTGGATGCTGTGGCGGCAGGGGAGGCGGCGCCTATGAATACGTACCGCCATCATTTTATAAAAAAGGCGGGCGGTTATCATTTTGTGCATGCCCATAGCCCGATAGGCGGGGTAGTAGGCCGGATCATAGCGAAGAAGCATCATAGCAAGACTATCTATACGGCACATGGTTTTCATTTTTATGATGGCGCCCCGAAACAAAACTGGGCCATATATTATCCGGTAGAATGGATGTTAAGCTGGATAACAGATACGCTGATTACCATAAATAAAGAAGATTACAGGCGGGCAAAGAAATATTTCCATGCAAAACGCACGGTTTATATCCCTGGTATCGGGATCGATACGGAAAAGTTTAGAGGCCAAGCGGCTGGCAGGCAGCAGGAAAGGGAAAGGTTAAAACTCGCACCTTCTGACATTATGTTGCTTTCTGTGGGGGAGCTGAATGAAAATAAAAACCATAAAGCTGTTATTGAGGCGTTAGGGACAATGGGGAAATACCGTGGCCGGCTACAGTATTTTATTGCCGGTAAGGGCACATTGGCCAAAGAACTGTCAGATATGGCACAAAAGCTGGGGGTTAACCTACATTTGCTTGGTTTTCGTACAGATGTACCAAAGTTGTTGCAGGCGGCAGATCTATTTATACTGCCCTCCATACGTGAGGGGCTCAATGTAGGCATGATGGAAGCAATGGCTGCCGGACTGCCGGTAGTGGCAGGCAATATCCGTGGGAATGTAGACTTTATAAAAGACGGCAAGGGCGGATATTTGGTAGATTGCCTGGATGCAGCAGGGTTTGCAGCGGCTATTAAAAAAGTGGTTGGCAACGGAAACATAGATGCAGGACGCTGGAACCAACATATGGTTAAACGTGCCGATACGAAAAAGATTTTGGAAACGATGAAAACGGTATATGCACCGGTCAGTATGAATGTGCCAGGACAGGGTGTTTTATCCACAGTTTGGAGATAATTGTTATGAAAAAAACAGGGCAAGAAGGTGTAATTATTATTAATTATATTGGGCGGCGGGGCGGAGGTACACTGGATGCGTATGAAATGGCAAAAGCCCTTGTCCATGCAGGCCAAAACGTTATCCCCATTATACCGGGAACCATTGAGAACCGGAAGCTATGGGAAGGGATTGGCTTTCAGAGAATAGTTTTTTTAGATTCCTATACTGGTGTTGTTTCTTTTGTATTACGGTCAATTTTCTTTTTCAGTACAGCACGGGATATACGGCAGGCGTTGCAGGGGGTGCAGGTTAAGGCGGTATACGTTCCAATGGTAGGGTTTTGGACGAAAAAAATAAATAGTTTATTCCCGGAAACGAAAAAAATTATGGCTTGCCATGACCCATTTCCGCATTCAGGAAAAGACCGGATGATATATAGCATTTGCAGCCATATGTTTGATACAGCAGATATTGTGGTTGTGCATGCAAAGCGGTTTGTCCCATATTTGCAGCGTAAATATAAAGAAGTCAGGTATCTCCCGCTTGGCAAGCATCAAATGTACCGGTATGTGGAAGGGAAAAAACAGATCGTTTCCTATGAACCAGATAAAATCAATTATCTATTTTTTGGCAGGATAGATAAATATAAAGGGATTGATATTTTATTACAGGCATATCATACAGTTGAAAAAAAGTATCCAAGACGGACAGCCCTGTATATTATAGGAAACGGTGATTTAACAAAGTATCAAAGGGGCCTTAAGAAACTGGAAAGCGTCCATGTTATCAACCGGTGGATCCGGGATGAAGAAGTGGAGGGCGTATTTTCTGGGGAAAATTTGGTTGTAGTGTGCCCATATAAAGATGCAACGCAGTCCGGTGTGATTTTGGTATCGTATGATTATGGGGTTCCGGTAATTGCAACCGATACAGGCGCATTGGGGGAACAGGTATTGGATGGGAAAACAGGGTTTTTGATCCAGAAAAATAACCCGCGTGCTTTGGCAAAAGCAATGGGCAAATTTATTGATGCGCCGAAGATGATGGAACAGATGAGAAAGCATATTGGAGCATATTTGTCAGAAATCAGCTGGGATAAAAGTGCAAAAATGCTTGTTTCTATGATAAATGGTTTTATTATGCCAGAATCAACCGGCAGACCATAGGATAGGAGAAGTAAATTCTATTATGAAGGTTGTAATAAGTGAGTATTCAGCAGGGTTTTCCGACTATAGCTGGATTCTTTGCAATGAATTAGCCAGATATGTAGAAGACTTGGCATACCTTACAGAGCAGGGGAATGGCTATTTGCCCATGATAGATAAGAAAGTGGCTGTCAGCCCGCTGTTCCAGCCATTTAAGGCGGATCAATGGCATAGGAAAGGGTCATTTTTATGGTATTTTGACCGCTGTGGTACAGCATTGAAAAATTGCAGAAGGCGCAACCAGTATATCAAACAAAACAGGCCGGATGTGGTTTTTATCCAGGCAACCCTTTCTGCAGTTGATTGCTATTTTTTACCGCAGTTAAAAAAATACAGCAAAGTGGTACTGATTGTCCATGATGTGGTGGTTCCGGTACAGTCACTCAGCTGGAGTCGGCCAGCCCTAAAAAAAACCTATGAGACCGCGGATCTGCTTGTTGTGCATTCAAAGGAAAATAAGCGGCAATTGCATAAGATTTTTGGTATGGATTTAAGGAAGATAAAAGTAATCCCGCATGGCATCCGCAGCAGTTACCGTAAATTGCCGAAAGCGGACTGCCGGAAAAAGTTAGGGATAAGCCATACCGAAAAAGTATTTTTGTTTTATGGGTCTATACGCAGTTCCAAAGGGCTTGATATTCTTTTAAGGGCAATGAAAGGCATAGATGGGACGCTTATTATTGCAGGGGCACCGTTTTATGGGGAATCTTTCGATAAATACCAGGCATTAATAGAAAAAAATAAGCTGAAAACCATACCGTTTATTGAATATACATCCGATGCATTCCGGGATGTACTATTTCAGGCAAGTGATTATTTAATCTTGCCTTATAAGGAATTTTATTCACAAAGCGGAGTATTTATGCAGGCAATTCAATACCATCTGCCGGTGATTGCGACGGATGTCAGTTCATTTCGGGCATTTATAGAGCGGTATGGGATCGGATATGTATGCAGGCCCAATGACGTAGCTAGTTTGCACAGAACAATACAAAAAGCATGCCATAGCAACAAAGATTTTGGGATGCAGATGGAGCAGGCAGTAAGGGAAAACTGCTGGGAAGTGGCGGCAAAAATGTATGCGAAGCTGCTTAGGCAATTAGGATAAACAGATGGGGATATATATTGGGGTATATGGCGGTGTTGCTTTGCTCTCATTTTATGAGCTGTTTGGTATGAAAAAGGGCAAAAAAACCACTGTGGTATTTCAGGCGGTTTTGGCAACCACGCTTTTTTTACTGGCTGTAGCCAGAGGTGGGCCATATGGCGATTATTTTGTTTATAAAGAAGTATTTGAAGTGTATACGGTTCCCGGCGAGCTGTTTTTAAAACAGAATTTTGTGTTTGAACCGTTGTATAGCTTGCTCCAATGGCTCTGCAAAAATATATGCGATAACTTTATATTTTTTGAAGCAGTACTTGCACTGGCCGTTATCTTGTCTGAGCACATCTATGCGGCATCCAAGCTTGTGTATGAAGCAGAAAAAGGAGGTACCGCAAACAAAGGCCAGTTTTATTTTACAGCAATGTATTTCCTTTGGGGGCTATACAAATGCAATATTTTATTTATCCGGTCATCAATTGCTCTGGTTATTTGCATGAATACTGTGAAATATATCCAGAAGAAAGATTTTAAGTATTTTGTATGTTTGATTTTACTTGCATCTGGATTCCATTACAGTGCTTTGATATTTTTGCCAGCGTATTTTATTTATCACTGGCATACAAAAGTAAGTACTAAAATGGTAGTATTCTTGGCCAGTACGGTTGGGCTGTCAGCAGTATTTGCTACCGCAGTACGGTTTGTAGCCCAGGTTATCGGAGGGGATTTTGGCAATAAGTTGAGTAAATATTTTGAAGTGGATGGGCTTGGCTATGGGATATTTGCCACAGGAAGTTCTTCTTTGCTTTCTTTTTTGCTTCGTATTGTGTTAAATATTGGCGTATTAGTGCTGGCAGGGCTGTATCTGCAAAAAATCCATAAACAGGATCCGTTTTTGGAAGGGTATTTTAACTTATATTTAGTTGGTTCTGTGCTCTATATTGCATCATTGTTTAGCGTTGGCTATGCCTTTGCACGGATTTCCATTTATTATAATGCCATGCAGATTCCCATGCTCGTGTCATTTTTTCAAAAAGGGAAAGTGGGAAATTATAGGAACAGGCTGATTTATTGGATAATTATCTCATGCTATTTGTTTGCCAGGTTTTATATTAATTCGGCTGGGCAGCCGTTTACTACGTTTTGGCAATAGAAAAGGGGCCATTTTATGGTTATTACGAAGACACCTTTGCGCATGTCCTTTTTTGGAGGCGGGACAGATATGGAAGATTTTTTTCGGGAACATGGAGGCGCTGTCCTGTCCGCAACATTTGATAAATACTGTTATGTGACGGTACGCCATCTGCCACGCTTTTTTGATTACACTACCGAATTGGCATATTCCAAAATGGAACGGGTCAATGATGTCGAACAGATCCATCATCCAGCTATCCGGGAAGCCATGAAGATGCTGGACATGCATGAGATCCGGCTTACTTATGAAGCGGACTTGCCTGCACGTTCGGGCCTTGGAACTAGCAGTTCATTTGCAGTCGGGATGCTCAATGCATTTTACTGTCTAAAAGGCAAGTATGCAGATAAAAAGCGCCTGGCAGATGAAGCTATTTATTTGGAACGGGTATTGTGCCAGGAAACAGGGGGATGGCAGGATCAAATCGCAGCCAGCTATGGTGGGCTGAATAAAATCAGCTTTTGCCCGGATGGCTATAAAGTTTTGCCAGTCATTATCAGCCCGGAGCGCAAACAGCAGCTGAATGACCGGTTACTGCTATTTTTTACTGGGTTTACGCGTTTTAGCTGCCAGGTACAAAAAGAAAATGCTAAGGAACGGGGAAACAAGACGGCGCAGCTAATAGAAATGATGGGGCTTGTGGAGGAAGCCGAGCAAGTCCTGACGGATAAAAATAAAAATCTGGACGAGTTTGGACGGCTTTTGCACCATACATGGCAGTTAAAACGGCAGACAGGGAGCAATATCAGTACAGAAAGCATTGATGCATCTTACCGGAAAGGGATACAGGCCGGTGCCTTGGGTGGGAAACTGCTTGGCGCCGGTGGAGGCGGTTTTCTAATTTTTTATGTACCGCCAGATGCTCAGGCAAGGGTTATGGAAGCAATGGAGGATTTGTTATATATCCCGTTTGCGTTTGAAACAGGCGGTACAAGCGTGGTCCATTATATGCCGGAAAGCTATACACGCAGAATAAGCGGAACAGCTCCTTAGATTCAAATATAGAAGAGGCACCAGTTAGTGGTCAATGGAAATGGGAAAGAAAAGATGAAACCAGATAAAAGTTTTACATTTATTATACTGTCTTATAAGCAAAGGGATTTTATTATCGAGCATTTGGTATCCATTCAATACCAGGTTTGTAAATTTGGAAAAGGATGGAGAAACTATCTGCTGGTAATGGATGATGCCTCAAAAGATGGCACGGTAGATATAGTAAAGCAATGGACACAGGAACATGCTATTTTTGAATCTGTTATTATCAAAGAAAATAAGAAAAACTTAGGGACGGTTCAAAATTACCTGAACGCGCTCAAACAGATCCATACCAGTAAATTTAAAATACTGGCAGCAGATGATCTTTATTACAAAAACAGTATATACCAGGCAGCCAAAACAGGGGCGTTGTCCATAACGCCTACAATAAGGTTTTCAGGCTGCCGGGCAATGGAAAAGACCATATGGGGAAACTACCGGATGCTGCTTGGCAGGAAACGGTTAAAATCCCTTCTGGCCAGTGAATTTCAGGAATGCTGGATTATTGAAACACCAGGCACATTTTGGGATCTTAAGTATTTGCAGGAAGAGGCTTCTTCTTATCTTGAGGGGTTCCATTATATTGAAGATGTGATGTTTTTTTATTATTTGATAATGAAAACGGATATTCGAGTGTTATATGATCCCACAACCTATATTTTATACCGGATGGGCGGGGTTTCAACAGCACAGCATTTTGAACCAAAGGTTGCTGAAGCATACCGTAGGGAAGGGCAGAAACTGGAGGATGAGCTGTTTCTAAGGAAAAAAAGGATGTCAAAGGGGTGGAACTGTTACCGCTATTATCATGGAGTAAAATGGCGGTATTATTTGTATATAGCTCCCTGGATCAGAAAAAAAGCAAGGAAGTTCCGCCGGTCGCGGATACGTGAACTTCCAAAAGCCAACCAGTATCTGAAAACCATAAAAGAAAAAAGTAAAAGATGGGAGCAAAAACATGCGTCAGGATAAGCTGGTATCGGTTATTGTGCCAATTTTTAACGGGCAGGATTACGTTGGGAAAATGGTTGATTCTATTAAAAACCAGACTTATAAAAATTTTGAAGTTTTTTTCATTAATGATTTTTCTACAGACAAGTCTGCTGAAATTATAAAAAAACGGATTCAGGGAGACCAGAGGTTTGTATGGATCGATGCAGCGTATAAATTGGGGACAGCTGTTAGAGGGCAGGAATATGGGCTTGCGTTGTGCAAAGGCGATTATTATTTTTTTCTATCACAGGACGATTTCCTAGCAGACGATTTATTTGAAACATGTATCGCAGCCAGTCTGAGGTATGATGCCGATGTAGTCCTGCCGAACTGTATTCATTATTATGGAGGCAAATGCAGGAGGCATGGCAAGTATCCAGCCAAAGTGGGTTATGAAACTATTTTAAGCCCAAAGCAGGCGTTTGAACTTAGCCTAACTTGGCAAATACACGGATTTGCGTTCCGAAAAATGGAGCTGGTGAGACAGGTAGGTATTTCAGCAGATTATTACAATAGCTGTGAATATTATGTCCGGTTATCTTACTTGGCTGCAAATAAAATTGCTTTTGCAGATACAGATTTTTATTATCGGCAGAATAATGCAAATGCAATTACAAAGGGCGTAAAGTATATTCATATAGATACATTAAAAACAGATGTCATGCTTTTGGACAAATATATCAGTACAGGGTATCCGAAAAAACGGTGCATGCGCAGGTATAAGGCTTTGGTAGGCGGATGGCTGCATTGGTGGAAAAAAGCCATTGGCCATAAAATAATATTTACAAATCATGGGTATGTGTTCCGGATGCAGCTATGCATTCTAAAGGATATGGTTGGTTTGCTGCCGAAATTGTTGGCAAGGTAAATGGGAGGGGGAAAGGGCAAGGTATGAAATTATTGGTTACGGGTGCAAATGGATATTTGAGGCAAGGTATCGTAAGCCATTTGGTAAAGCGGGGGGGGGTAACTGTCGTTGCAGTTGATAAGGATATAGCAGGCTGGGTCGGCGGGGCCGAATGCATCTCTGCTGATATTTTTCATATCCCGGATCCATTCCAATATTTTGGAAGGCCGGATTGTGTGCTGCATTTAGCTTGGAGGGATGGCTTTAAACATTTTTCTCCAAACCATATCAAAGATTTGCCGGAGCATGTGGGTTTTATTGAAAAAATATGTAAAGCAGGAACCAAAGAGTTATGCGTTCTGGGAAGTATGCACGAAGTTGGTTTTTTTGAAGGGAGTATCCAGGATCAGACGCCATGCCGGCCGTTGAGCTATTATGGGATTGCAAAGAATGCTTTGCGGGAAGCCTGTGAAATTATAGCCAAGCAAAATCAGGCCAAGCTAAAATGGTTAAGGGGATTTTATATAGTTGGGAATACTGGGGATGGGTGTTCTATTTTTTCAAAAATTGTACAGGCAGCAGGCAGGGGCCAAAGGGATTTTCCATTTACGATGGGTTATAACCAGTTTGATTTCCTTGACTATGATACCTTTTGCAGAATGGCCGCCGCAGCAGTAGTGCAGGACAGTGTGGATGGAATCATCAATATTTGCAGCGGCAGGCCAGAAAAACTTTCCGAGCGGGTGGAACGGTTTATTAAAGAAAACCACTATGAGATTACGCTTCAGTATGGGGCTTACCCCGACCGGCCCTACGATTCCAAAGCAGTTTGGGGCAACGCGGCAAAAATAAATGCTATTATGGGCATGGAGGGGTAATTGTGGTAAAAAAGTATTATTTGATGAACATAATACAAAGTTTTTTTTATAAAGGCAGGAAGTATGGTAGGGAAACTCATTTTAACTTATTTTAACAAAAAGAATATCAAGGGCATTCAGGCTGCCGGGAAAAAGAGCTTGATCAGCGGCATTCCAAAATGTATTGATAAAAGCTGCCTGTATATGGGGGATAATTCCCATATTCTAGGCGGGGCACGGATTCAGAATGTATCAGGCGATCCAAACGTCCGCGTGCGTATAGGCAGCCATACGGGGATTGGATACAATTTTACCGTCCTTGCAGGGGCAAATGTAACGGTTGGCAGTCATGTTGCAATTGCGTCTGATGTCTTCCTTTCATCAGGCAGCCATGGTACCAACGTGGAAAATAGGTTAGCATATGGGGAACAGCCATGCCAAGGGCAAGCAATTGTAATAAAAGACGGGGCATGGATTGGAGAAAAAGTATGTATTATTTCCGGGGAGGGGGGGCGTGTGTCCATTGGAAAAAAAGCAGTGATAGGGGCAGGTAGCGTAGTGACAAAAAGCGTACCAGATTATTGCATTGCAGTCGGTAATCCAGCTAAAGTAATCAAAAAATACAATTTTACAACGCATGCCTGGGAGAAAGTAACGGGTATGGCATTGCAGAAATAATGGAACCGTTGCCTTATATTTGCTCTTAACAGTTTCCATTGCAAAATATGTTGGTTAATAGGATAACGCAAAAAGCTGTTATTTGTTATTGACAAAGCTGTGGAAAGCAGTAAACCAGCGGTATGAAAAAAGGGTCAAGCATAGGTCAATAGGAGTAGGCTGTTTGGTGTATGGGCGGCGGTGGTAAAAATAGTACGCCAGAAAATTACGAACCTAAAATTTAGGCTGAAATGGTACAGAAATGGAGCGGCTGTTATGAATCGGTTGAGGAAAGCGTTAATGAGGGTTCCAAGGACAAGGTGGGGAAAACAAACGTTTTTGCTGCTTTTACGTGGGAAGAAGGCCAAGATTTTGGATGTGGGATGTGGAAACAACTCGCCGACATTGACGAAACAGTTATGTCCGGATGCTTATTATGTAGGGGTAGATGTCGGCAATTATAATAATTCCCCAAAATCAATTGCGTTGGCGGATGAATACCAAGTATTTCAATCAGAACGGTTTGCAGAGGGGATTCGTCATTTAAACGGAAGTTTTGATGCCGTTATTTCCAGCCATAATTTGGAACATTGCAATCATCCAGAAGAGACATTAAAGGCCATGTGCGCAAAATTAAAGAGTGGCGGGAAGCTATTCCTTTCGTTTCCCAATAGTGAGAGCGTCCATTTCCCTCACAGGGAAGGCACCCTGAACTTTTATGATGACCCGACACATATTTATGTGCCGGAGATGGAACAGGTTTTAAAATGGCTGAAAAAAGAAGGGATGCAAGAGGTTAAGGCCATCAAAGGTTATCAGCCGCTGTATTATTGGATTATGGGGGGGGGTATGGAGGCAAAGAGCCGAAAGCAGAAAAAGGTATTGAGCGGAACTTGGGCTTTTTGGGGGTTTGAAACGGTGATATGGGCAAAAAAGAAGTAGGTTTTTTAGGTGATGGATCACTCAGGCAAAGGGAAAAATGAGGACAAAAAATGTAATTAGAAATGTAACTATATCTATTACATCCTATATACTGTTGTTTTTTATCAGTATTCTGGTCAGAAAAGTTTTTTTGGCCTATTTCAATGTCGAACTTTTAGGCTATGAGGGTTTATTTAGTTCTATCTTTGCAATCCTGTCTATGGCTGATATGGGTTCACAAAACATGTTTGATTATATGCTCTTTGAAGCATTGGCAAAAAAAGACAAAAAAGAGCTGCGTACTATTATGGGCATGTACCAGAAACTGTTCCGGCTGATAGGCAGTTTGGTTTTATGCATAGGGCTGGTTATTTATGGGTGCCTTCCATTGATCATCCATGAAGAAGTAAAGGATTGGGCATTTGTAAAGACGATATACCTAATTCAGCTTACAGGGGTGTTTATCACCTATTTTTTAGCATACCGCAGGGCATTGCTAACAGCTGATCAAAAGGGATACCAGGTAACAGCAGTAGATACCTTGTATAAAACAGCAAGCGGATGCTTCCGGGTGGCCGCTATTGCGGCAACCAGAAATTATATTGTATATTTGCTGGTTCCCTTGGCAACCAGTTTGCTGGCAAACCTCCATATATCAGCAATAGCCAGGAAAAAATATAGAGGGGTTTTTGATTATCAAGCAAGGGTTCAAGATTTCAGGGAGCGCAAGGTTATTTCGCAGCTAAGGGACCTCATGGTACATAAAGTTTCAACCGCCATATACTATTCCTCAGATAATTTTATGATACCGATGCTAACCGGGCTAAAAACAATGGGCTTTTACTCCAATTATCAATTGCTCAATGGTGCTATTGTACAGGCTTTAAACTTTTTTATCAGTGCCGTAGGCAGTTCGGCCGGAAATCTGGTCTATACCGAATCAGAGGAAAAAAGGGCAGAATTTTTTGAAATTTTGGATTTTATCGGTTTTGTAGCCGGTTGCGTCTGCATGGCAGAAATGGCGGTATGTTTTCAAAAAGTGGTAGCAGTTTTGTACGGGGATGCGTATTTGTTATCCAGATGGGTGCCTTTTACGCTTGGGCTTGATGTGTATGTGGCCTGCCGTGGGATTGGCTATGTTTCCATACAGGCAACGGTGGGGCATTATGAAACTAGCAGGCGTTATTCCATCCTTTCGGCTATTTTAAATATTGTTTTATCAATGCTTTTTGGTTCCCTTTATGGCCTTACAGGCATTCTGGCTGCAACGGTGATCGGGAATGTATGTATACAGGCAGGCCGGGCAAACGTGGTATTCCAATGGGCGCTGCCAGCCATTAAAAACCGGGTGTTCAAAAGGGAGGCTGTTTACCTTGCAGCGGCCCTAGGAAGCTGTACCATATCCGGAAAGCTGCTGGCCGATACCGGTCATGGGCTATTAGGCTTGCTGTTATCTGCAGGTGCTACGTTCTTCCTGACAGCAGGGCTATTGGTGGCCCTTTTTATAAAAACCAGCCGGTTTCAGTTGACAAAACAATATGCGAAAGAGGTATGGCACGTGCTGTTTTCTGGATCATAAATAAGGAACTGTATGTAAATAACCTATGCCATTTGCTTATCTTTTTCTGCGGGGGCACTAGGCAAAAATCAGTTACATAGCCCGCTATGCGCCTAATTTTTACCTGGCACTTTCGAAAAAAAATCCGGCGCAACTGTCACCGGTTATTTACATACAGCTCCTAAGCAAGAAAGGGGAAACGGATACGATGCAGGTTATAAAATATATGTTCCAGCCCCACGGCGACGACAGGGGGCAGTTAATTGCACTGGAAGAATTAAAGGATATTCCGTTTCGGATTAAACGTGTTTATTATATGTATGATACGCTTTCCGGCGTTGTGCGTGGACATCATGCGCATAAATCTTTAGAACAGATACTGGTCTGTATCCACGGCAGCTGTAAAATCAGGCTGGATAATGGCAAAGAGCAAAAAACTGTACACCTGGAAAAGCCATACGAGGGCCTTTATGTTGCCAATGATATGTGGCGGGAAATGTTTGATTTTTCGCCAGATGCAGTCCTAATGGTGCTGGCGTCTGAATTTTATGATGAAACGGATTATATTAGGGACTACGATGAATTTTTAAACTATGTAAAGGGGCATCCGGATCATGAAAGGACATAAAAATATTCCATTTTTAACAATGGAGCCAATGCATCAGGAAATCCGCAGCCAGCTGGATGCAGCGTACCAGCGGGTGGCAGGTTCGTCATGGTTTATTCAGGGGAAGGAATGCGCAGCCTTTGAGCAGGAATTTGCAGAATATATAGGGGCAGGCCATTGCATTGGCGTAGCAAACGGGCTGGATGCCATTTATCTGATCCTGAAGGCATTTGGTATCGGTGCATCTGATGAGGTGCTGATACCTTCCAATACCTTTATTGCAACAGCGCTTGCCGTCTCTTATACAGGTGCTTCTCCGGTCTTTGTAGAGCCTCGCATTGAGGACTACAATATAGATGTATCCCGTATAGAAGCACATATAACAAGCCGGACGAAAGCCATTATTGCAGTCCATCTGCAAGGGAGGCCGGCAGATATGGATGCAGTTTGGGTTATTGCCAAAAAATATGGCCTTTGGGTGTTTGAAGATGCAGCGCAGGCACATGGCAGCCAGTATAAAGGGAGGATGGCCGGAAGCCTTTCCGATGCGGCTGCATTCAGTTTTTATCCAGGAAAAAACCTTGGAGCGCTGGGGGACGGCGGCTGCGTTACGACAAATAATAAAGCAATGGCAGATAAGGTCCGTGCATTAGGCAATTATGGATCGGATTATAAATATCACCATATTTACAAAGGCGCCAACAGCCGTCTGGATGAAATGCAGGCAGCTTTTTTACGGGTAAAATTAAAGTATCTGCACAAATGGAATGAAAGGCGCAGGGAAATTGCTGCCATGTATCTGGAAGGGATTAAGAATCCGCAAGTGCAGCTGCCACCTGCAAGTACGCCCAATTATATGCATATTTACCATATATTTGCGATACGCTGCAACAGGCGCGATGAATTGGAGGCGTATTTATCGGGTTATGGGATTGGGACAGGCAAGCATTACCCAGTACCAATACATCGACAGCAGGCATATGCCGATCTGCATATACCAAAGGGCGCCTTGCCGGTTGCAGAAGAAATCAGCCGGACTGAGTTAAGTATTCCGATATACTATGGGCTGTCTGAAGGCGAGGTGGCGTATATTATACAGGCAGTTAATAATTTTAGGTGAAGGAATGTGTAAAAAGGAAATATTTGCCTGACGCTTTTAACATTTACAGTCTGTTTTAGCTGAAGTAATTGATGGAAATGGAGGTTTGATAGTATGAAAAAGATTAGTGATAAAGCGGTTGTTCCAGATAATTGTGTGATTTACGACGATGTGGAAATAGAAGACGGTGTGGTACTGCATAATTTTGTTGTTTTATATCCAGGGACGGTACTAAAGCGTGGTGCAGAGGTATATGACCATAGCGTGATTGGAAAATTACCGACATCCCCTGGAAGTACGGCGAAAAGTTATGGCAGTAGTTTCGGCAAAACCGTGATAGGAGCCGATTCCATTATTTGCCCAGGTGTTGTTATTTATACAGGTACAGTAATTGGGCACAATACATTGATTGGGGATAATGCTTCTATCCGGGAGCAATGCGTAGTTGGCGACTATGATATTATTAGCAGGAATGTAACTATTAATTATGAAACCAAAATCGGCAGCTATACAAAGATTTTAGACGGCGCACATATTACTGGAAATATGGTAGTTGGCAGCCATGTGTTTATCAGTGTATTAGTGACATCGACAAATGACAATTCTATGGGAAGGGATGCAGAAGCAGTGTCCCACTTGCAAGGGCCTGTGATTAAAGATTATGTAACCGTAGGTGCAGGCGCCAGCTTACTGCCTGGGGTAACCGTAGGGGAAAATGCAATTGTCGGGGCATCTGCGCTTGTTACAAAAGATGTCCCGCCTAATATGGTAGTTATGGGCGTCCCGGCAAGGGTTGTAAAAGAAGCAGCTTCCAGATGAAACAGCAACGGATGGTTGGGCTGGATATATTTAGGATCATCAGTGCAGCAACGGTGTTTCTGTTCCACCAGCAGCTTCATCTGGGGTGCAGCTATGGATTTTTGAATGAATACATTCTTATGGGCGCTATTTTTATGACAGGCTTTTATATGCTTTCTGGATATGTCATGTATGATGTCTACGCTGGTACAGATTTGGCTCAAAAGCAAAACCGGAGCTATTTTTATGGAAAAAGGATGGCTGGGCTGTTGCCTTTATATTATGTGGCCGGGGCCTTTTATGTGCTTTTTTTGGGAAAAGAAAGTTGGGAGCAAAACCTGCTGTTGTTACCAGTTGAGCTATTTGGCCTGCAGGCGATGTTCCCAGGGCTGTTTTTTCAATCACACAACAGTGGGACATGGTTTCTTTCCTGCCTAATGGCCTGTTATATATTATTCCCTTTTTTACAGCAATTACTACAGCAAATGGGATATATACAAAAATTTATAATAGGGGCGGTAATCGCAGGTATTTTGCTGCTCGCCCCTTTTATTGCCCTGGAATTTGGGACAGCAGATATTTATGCCAATCCATTTTTTCGGTTGATAGAATTTACCATTGGATCGCTGTTGTGTTCATTGGCAAACAAGGAAAAAATACAGGCCCCGCATGCAAAAGTTCAAAATATTCTTGTATTTAGCACAGCGTTCATCGTTTTTATTGCAGCCGTTTCCTATGCTGTTAAGCGGGGATTTTATGTCCATAATTACCTGCTGTATAATATCTTTTCTTTGCCGTTATTGATCCTAATGTTAGTAGCAGCAAGCAAAATAACCGGGGGGGGGAATTGGAAACCGGTTATTTACCTTAGTGAAATTTCTTATGGAATTTTTATGGCCCAGTTTTTTACTTGGCCAATTACCAAATACATAGTAGCTGTTTCTGGTATCAACAGCAATTTATTTAAAATAATTTTGTCAGCAGGTATCTGTCTCGTACTGGCTGTATTTTTTTATGAATGGATCGAAAAGCCTGCAAAGAAGCTGTTTATACGTTATTGGAATAAAAGGGCTTGATACAGTGGCAACAATATTGGGTTTTGGAGAGCATCCTATGAGAAATCTATATACGAATGAGTTAACAAAAAAACAATTATTAATGGAATATATGCACAAAGTAAAAAAAACATTTTTTCCAGTCATTTTTCGGGATGGGCAATATCCAAATAACTCCATCCACGAAGGGCATTATTCAAAAGGGCAGGAAACCATTAAACAATTTATCAGGTCGGATGCACCGGTGATGCTTGTGCGTTTTGGAAGTGTGGAATTGTGTGCGTTTTGTAACTGGCTTCAAGTAAATGGAAGGCTGGAACGCAGCTATGCGTATTCGGATTTAAAGTATATCCAAGACCGGTGTTTTCCGAATTGGTATTGTATAGGGACAAAAAGGACGATGCATAACAATGCAGGATTTTTTCCAGTTACCAATAGCAGCCTGGAAAAGTGGGGGGGGGAATACGTTGAAAAAGATATAGAACTGGTTGATTTATTATTTACCTGGCAGGAAATGGAAAAGTATATTTCCGGATATTTCAATGGGGTTCCAAGAGTATTAAATTCAGAAATGTATTGGCCGTATAATTTCAACAATCCGTGGAGCAGTGAATTGAAAGGGCGCAAAGTGCTTGTTATATCTCCATTCGCAGAAACGATAAAAAAACAATACAAAAAAAGGGAAAAGCTGTTTCAAAATAAAGAGGTCCTGCCGGAATTTTCTTTAACAACCATAAAAGCATACAACATCCTGGGCGGGGCCAACCATGATAAAAATATAAACAGCTGGTTTGATGCACTCGATCTTATGAAAAGCCAGATGGATCAAATCGATTATGAGATTGCGCTGATCGGGTGTGGGGCATATGCATTCCACCTTGCGGCTCATGCCAAAAGATGTGGAAAAAAAGCGATTACCTTATGCGGCTCTTTACAGGTATTATTTGGCATTTATGGCGCCCGCTATGAACAGTATTTAAAAGAAAAAGGGATACTGAACCCATATTGGACCAGGCCAGGGCAAAAGGAACGTCCAGATGGATACCAGAAGGTAGAAAAAGGTGCTTATTGGTAATTATAGTTTTATTGGTTTGGAGAATATAAATGGAAGCAAGAATAGCGAAATATATAAACGTATTAATAGAGCGTTATCCGAAACTGGTACAGGCCAGACAAACAATCATTCATGCATATGATGTTATGGAAGAATGCTTTATGCATGATGGAAAGCTGCTTTTAGCAGGTAATGGCGGCTCTGCCGCAGATGCCGAGCATATTGCCGGGGAGCTAATGAAAAGCTTTCAGCTGCCAAGGCCAGTATCCATAGAATATGCCCAAAAGTTAAAACAGGTAGATCCAGTACGTGGGGCAAAATTAGCTAATACCCTAGAGCGGAGCTTGATGGCTATTCCACTGGTTGCCCATGAAGCGTTGACAACAGCTTATATCAATGATGTAGATGGCTTTGGGGCCTTTGCACAGCAGCTTTTTGGATTTGGTAGGGAAGGGGATGTATTCCTGGCTATTTCAACGTCTGGAAACAGTGCCAATATACTCAATGCAGCAGTCGTGGCCAAGGCAAGCAACATCAAAGTAATCGCACTGACAGGAGCCGGAGGGGGTAAATTGGCTAAAGTTGCCGATGTAGCAGTCAAAGTGCCTGAGACAGAGACTTACAAAATACAGGAATTGCACCTGCCAATCTACCATTGCTGGTGTTTATTGCTTGAAGACCGGTTTTTTGCTGATAGTTTTTGATTTTTATGCCCTTGTAATTAAATCAAAGATATGTTAATATTATGAAATAAAAAAGGAGCAACTGTCCACAAGGGGTTGACCGATTAATAACAGATAGTGATGCCACCCATCTACTTACCAAAGTATAGGGGTGGTTTTTGCAATTTGTAATAAGATTTCGGGAAGGGAAGATTCATTTTAGCGACGTATATATGGCTGGTATGTAAGGTTCTATAGTAGGGCAGTATTTTTATATACCAGGGTTTTTAGATTGTATTTTGTATGAGGGCAAAGAATTAAGAATCGTTTAAGCGTAAATTTTGAGAAAGAGGAGAGGAAATTATGGCAAGAAGGGCAGCAATCGGTATAACGGATTTTAGCGAGTTAATTGAGTACAATTACTTTTATGTAGATAAAACGCAATTTATTAAAGAATGGTGGGAAAATGGTGATAAAGTAACCTTGATCACCCGTCCAAGGCGGTTTGGAAAGACCCTTCTCATGAATATGGTGGAGCGGTTCTTTTCCATAAAGTATGCCGGCCAGGGCAAGCTGTTTCATAACTTGGCTATTTGGCAGGAAGAAAAGTACAGGGAGCTGCAGGGAACGTACCCAGTGATTTTTTTTAGTTTTGCCGATATTAAAGAGTCCAGTTTTGCCGATGCCAGGAAAAAGATATGCCAGACAATTTTTGATCTATATATCGATCATAAATTCCTTCTAAGGGAAGGATTCCTTGAAGATGAGGATGCATTGTTTTTTAAAAGGGTTTCGAGGGATATGGATAATATCGATGCATCACGGGCAATTTTTTATCTATCTAAATTCCTGTCACAATATTATGGAAAAAGGGCCATTATTTTGTTGGATGAGTACGATACGCCAATGCAGGAGGCCTACGTAAACGGTTATTGGGATGAACTTGCTGGTTTTATGCGTGTGATGTTTGGCAGTGCATTTAAGGATAACCCATATTTAGAACGTGCGGTCATGACGGGTATTACGCGTGTCAGTAAAGAATCGCTTTTTTCCGGTTTGAACAATCTAGAGGTAGTTACTGTTACATCGCAAAAATATGCGACAGCGTTTGGTTTTACCGAAAATGAGGTAGTCCAAGCATTGGAAGAGTTTGGGCTAGCAGATAGGAAAGACGATGTGCAGCATTGGTACGATGGATATAGGTTTGGAGATTGCATGAGTATTTATAACCCATGGTCCATTATAAATTTTCTTGGTAAAAAGAATCTTATGGCCTACTGGGCAAACACAAGCTCTAACAAACTGGTGGACGACCTGGTACGGGGGAGTGATGTAGGCATCAAACAACAGGTAGAGGATTTGTTAAATGGGAAAGCAATCAGCGTAGCCATTGATGAAGAAACCGTTTTTAATGAGCTGCGGTATAAAAAGAATGCTATATGGGGGCTGCTCTTGGCCAGCGGGTATTTAAGGGTGGATGGTTTCCAGTTAAATAAGAGGGGGAAACGGGAATACATGCTCTCACTCGCGAATTTGGAAGTGCGGGAAATGTTTGATAATATGGCATCTGCCTGGCTTTACAGCAACGTATATTCCAATGGGGATTTTTCCGATGCCCTGCTGGATGGGGATAAAACAGTTATGGACAATATTTTAAATGACATACTCATTTCTTCCATCAGTTATTATGACAGCGGTGCAAAGCCTTCCAAATGGAAGCTGCCTGAAAATTTTTATCACGGGCTTGTGTTAGGCCTAATTGCAAGCTTACGTAACCTGTATGCAATCTCATCATATAGGGAAAGCGGCCTAGGGAGGTACGACGTGCTGCTAGAGCCTTTAAAAGCCGGGGATGATGGCATGATTCTGGAATTTAAGGTCCACGATGGCAAAGAAGAACAGGATCTAGAAGCTACTGTGGATGCAGCGATCCAGCAGATCCTTAGTAAGAAGTATGCGGCTTCTCTGGAAGCAAAAGGGGTTAGCAGGGATAAGATACGGATATATGGGTTTGCATTTGAAGGGAAACGGGTGCTGACCGGCGGTGGCTATATGCAGGATTATGAAACGGCTAGGATAGGTTGAGCCGATGGCAGGGTATCATACCCATCCCTGAGGACTGCTTGCTCCCAGTTGTGTATCATTTGGCCCGTAAATGTTGTTTTTGTTGGTGCAAGAATATTTATTTGATGGAGGCTGTTTGTCTGAACACAAGACGTTATGGGGAGTTTCTAGTACACCGTAAAATAAATAACTAGACGATACGGTTTCCACCGTCGAGCATGGAAATGTTGAAAAACTTATGAAAGAATCTGAACAGGAATATTACCAGACGTGTATTCATATTGAAGTACAGTTTGACAATGAATATACAAACCTGATGTCAGAATATTTTCCTGATTGTCCAGCAGAAAAACTTACTGAAACCATAAACCGTATTTTTATTGACGTTCGCGCAAAAGAAAGATTGTGGAAAGCATTGTTGCTCAGTTTCGGAAACAAAATAAGGGTAGTAGGGCCAGAGGAATATAAAAAAGAGCTGATAGAAACTGTAAAAAATTTTTTATCTAATTACGACATGTAGATGTCGCGGATAACGTGTATAATGTAATAAAACGTTGATACAGGAGAGGGATTTCATTTTATGAAAAAAGAAGAATTATTTATACCAATCAGAGAAAAGTATGATGAATTAAAAAACGCTTTAAAGGGAACAGACATTGGAAAGATAAGAGAATTGACATTGGAAGTCCATGCTATGGTACACCCTGCTGAAATATCCGGTAGAACTGAAAAGACGATCGCGGACTATGTTCTAGAATATATGTTAATGGGAAACCAAAACGAGATAGTGCCAAGAGAGGATTATGATGTAGACCTGCATTATGCGGGAACAAGAAGAGTTCCTATGTGCTGGCAGTTCTGGCATATATACCGCATTGAGGATTTGGTAAGTAATATTTTAATGGTAAACCAGAATCAGATTTTTAATAAAGAATGGCAGAAAAAAATCGGTGCTTCCATTACAGACACTGGAAATGCATTGGAATTTGATGAAGCAGTGGCGTTTGGAAAAGAGTTGAATGTCCTTGCTCTTCGTGATTATATGATTACAGTAGGAAAAAATACGCGCCACATATTAGAAAATTTAACATTGGATCAGATACAGTCTATGGTGCCGGAAGAATGGGTAATGAGAATATTGGAAGAAGGTGGTGTGACCACAGATTTTCGCTCTGTATGGCTGCTGGTATTTTGGGGAAGACTGACGAGGGGCGGTATGATTTTAACTCCTATGACAGATCATCATATGATGCACTTACCTCCCTGCCTGAATAACCTCCCGATTTTAGATTAATTAATAAACAGGTTCCTCAAAAATGTGTAAGATTTGGCTTGGATAAGCTTATTTGTTGCGAACATAGTGTTTTCAAATGAAGAAGCGAAGACCCAAAGATTTTAGGAAATTTCCAAGGGCATAATTGTCGGCTTTGCCATCCATTATCACCATTGACAATAAGGTAGACATATGTTATCATTTCTGATGTAAACAATTGTATACTATATGAATGTGAGGAAAATATGGATGAAAACAAAAAAGTAGGCCTTTCAAATGCCGAATGGCGCCTTATGGATTTTTTGTGGAGCGAAAACCCTGCAACCATTGCCGATATTGTGCATTCTTTTGCCGGAATTACAAATTGGGACCGGCATGTGGTTATTATGATGTTAAAACGTATGGAGGCAAAGGGGGCCGTTGCCTGGAAAACCGTTGGAAGGGCAAAGCACTACTATCCCATAATAGAGAGGGAAAAGTCCTGTGTACAGGAAACAAAAGATTTCCTAAACCGTGTATATAAGGGAAGCTTGGGGCTTATGCTTACCACTATGGTGAAGCAGGAAAAATTTGATAAAGAAGAACTGGAAGAATTGCATAGGATACTGAACGAGGGGGAGCAGGATGGTTAAAGTGATCCTATCAACAAGCGTAATATTTTTAGCAATCGTGGCAGTCCGCAAATTTTTCCGGGCAAAAGCAGGCAATGTATTCCTTTATTCCCTATGGCTGCTGTTTGCAGCAGGATTGGTGGTTCCAGTGTTTGTAACTGTTTTGCAGGATATTGGCAATTGGGAGGCAGTCCGGCTAGAAAGCCCTGCCAGTATTATGAACCTTGTAAAAATAACCCCATTTCCTGCTGGCAGGCCAGATACTTCTGTAAAGCAAATAGAAGAACCAGCAGCAAAAGGGGAAAAATCGAAAAACCAGGGAGATAAATCCCAAAAAAGGAATACCAACAGCCAAAAAAGAATACGGGAAACGGCCAGCAACGTAGGACTATCTGGATGGATGGAATTACCGCTTTTAAGGTACCTTTTATTTTTTATATGGGCAGCTGGCGCAACTGCTATTTTAACGTGCCAGATTTTGTCTGAAAAAACATTTCGCAGGCAGCTGGTAGAAAACAGGATGGAGGCCAGTTTCCACGGACAGAAGGCATATATTGCTGCCGGAATCAAAACGCCGCTGTTATTCCGCGGCAAAGGGCTCTCTTCCGAGATTTATTTACCGGAAATGGTTATAGAAAATGAAACGCTGGCAAGGCATGCTATATTACATGAAAGCGTCCACAGGAAACATGGGGATATATGGTGGGGATATTTAAGAAATGTTTTGGTCGCTGCCTACTGGTTTTATCCGCTTGCCTGGGCTGCAGCTGTGTTGTCCAAAAGGGATTGTGAATATGCATGTGACAGCGCTGTTATGAAAAATATGGACAGGAAAGAACGTATTTCTTATGGAAACAGCCTGCTGTCTTTTGTATCGGTTGGAGGAAAACAGGATTTATTTTGCACAGCTACAGCCATGAAGGCTGGAAGATCAGAATTGGAGGTAAGGATCAGGATGATTAAGAGCGGAAGGAAACGGAGTATTTTTGCAACGGCCATTGTTTTGCTGCTTTTATGTGCTACAGGATTTGTTGCGTTTACCGATGCAATGGATACGGATAAAGAGCCTGTGCAGGCATCCCAAATGCCTTCCAGCCAGCCGGAACCAGTCCAAACGTTCTCTGCAAAAAACGCGGAATTTGAATTGGACGATATATGGGGAGCCGATCCGCCTCATATTTATTATGAAGATGATAAAAGTATGATTTTTGCCGGTTACTTTGGCCTTTTTGCCTATTCCAAAGAAACGGGGGAAATTGTACAATCGCTGGATTTAAAAGAAATTGGCTGTAATGCGACACAGGGTGACCATTATTGTAAGATTGATGTATCCGAGGATGGAAAAACGGTTTACCTGCATGTGGTGAGGGATGAAAAAATGTACCAGTATTCCATAGATACGATGGAATTGCAGTATCTGGATTATAAACTTCCAGCGAAACGGTACGATAGGGAAAAATGGGAAAAGGCGCATAAAAGCGGAATCCTTTGTAAAGGGTCAACGATCGGCGATCTGGTTTACTGGTATGATAACGGCGGCAATACGATAAAATATGAACCGTTATTTTACCGTCCATATGGCCATTGCGATTTTTTTGGGCCGGAAAATATACAAGGTTTAAGTGAAGTTTCTTTTTATGTGGATGGGAAGGAATATATAATTACAGAAAGGGAAAAACTGAAGTGGATTGAGAAGCATTTTTCAAATTCAGCGGAAAAAATAAAAGGCGTTCCGGCGTGCCCATTTCAACAAGCTATGTACCTGAAACGCAAAGACGGGAGTTGCGGCAAGATCTTCCCGGCTACGGACAGTTGCCCTATATATCAGGTTGAGGATGCTTTTTATGATTATAAAGAAAAGGACAATGAAATGTTCTGGAAGCTGTTTGGGATCGAAAATATGGATATATTTCGGTAATGAGGGAAAAGTACATAATTTTTGTTGTAGGGTTGTACAATTTGAAGGTATTCTATTTTTGTTTATATAATGGGTTTAACTTATGGGAACAGCGCAATTTATCAGTATCATAGATAAATTGCGCTGTTTTTGTAATAATAGTTTCTTTGGCATTTTAGCTTGGAAAATCCCACAAATGTGAACTACCCATTGTCTAAAGCCAATGGGCTTCCTGCTTCATCGACCTCGTATTCTACGTTCCACTCCGGTCGGAGTAGAACAAACGTCCACTGGACGTTTTGCTCCCTACTATCTCCACAGGCGTTAATTCGGGCAGTCCCTGCCCTATAACGGTTTATACCGTACATTCGTACCTTGTATATTTTACGTGCTGAAGGAAAGCTTGGTTTTCGCATAAAATTTCTCAGCGCAACCTCATATATACAGTTATCAAAGTCCGTGTATAGATAAATTATAGCAGAATATATACGCTGTGGCAACCGTTAGTTTTGTGGTCTCAACCCATCATCTAAAGCTAATGGGATTGCGACCACATTATTTCAACAAGGTTCGAAATTATTTTGTTTCATCATAATATGGAATATATTATGTATTTCTATTAGTTAACTATTTATATGAAAATGTTATCTGAAATATATTCTATCTTAAACTACTGTCTTTTGCAAGACTAAAGAAAAAATTGTCTATTTTTACTTATTTTACTATGTTTCTATAGCTATTAGAAGCGTGTCTTTGTATATTCTATACAAATTTCTAAAATCAAATTATACATATAAGATGGTCAAAAGCTGGATTGCTAAAATAGAAAATGCAAGAAAATGTAAAACATAGTTTTTATTTGATATTTGTTTGATCCCTTATAAATCAAGGCTTCCCAGTATTTTCGGGCAGTATTTTGCGCATAACAGTTTCATATAAATTGTTATGTATGTTTGAATGCCATTGTACAATGAGGCAATCAAGAATGCCGCTGGTACAAGGTTTTTCATTCATATAGGCTGCGGTAAAGGTGGATTGTGAAGCGGCTTCGCAACCAAGCGTTTAGCGATTACAACGAGAGGGCAGGGGATGTGGAAATATGCGGGAATTAGATTATGGAAAAATCGGGATGCGGATACGCCAGCTCAGGAAGGCGAAGGGGTGGTCGCAGGATGAACTTGCCAAGAAATGCGGGATCAGCATGTCGTTTTTGGGGCATATTGAGCGTGGCAGCAGGGTGATGAGTATGGAAACATTTGTAAATATATGCGGGGCATTGGATGCCGGGGCAGATGAAATTTTATGGGGTGAGGCAGGATTGTCAAATACAATGCTTGCTATGTGGAGCCAACCGGCTGGCAGTGCAGCTGGCAGCATCGATAGGGATGCTAAACCACAGCAGCATACAGACAGCTATTCTATGTATATCAGGATAATGAAATCCGTTGCTGAGATTATGAATGCTGGCTAAGGCAGACAGCTATTTTATATATATCGGTAGATTATACTGGCAAACACAAAAGTTTGCCAAATAACACCGGCTCACGAGCGTCCTTATCTGGAATCATATGGTAAACTTTATCGCTCGTGGGTATAGGGCCGATCGTAAAATTATGAATACAGGATAAAGCAAGCAAGAATTCTGTGTGTGTCCGTGCAATGGAAAATTAAGCACTGGAATACAAGAAAAGATAGAAACGCCAGGCTTACGATAGCGGGCACTGTATCGGGAAGGATAAATACAGGGATGGACAGACTTGATTCATGGAAAAAGACAGAAGAGAGGGATCTTGATTTATTATGCCTGCTGCGGGGGCTTTGTATGCAGTGGAAGCGGATTATAGCCTGCGCAGCAGGTTTTGCTGTTTTGTTTGGCGCATATGGGATCTATACAGCTAGGGCTGGACAGGCGGCAGCTGCAATGCCTGGATCCAGTGCGGATGCGGAAGGAAGCCTCACAAAAGAACAGCGGCAGGAAGTGGCGGATGCGGTAACACTGGCAAAGGAAACAGATAGGTTAGAAGAATATATGGAAGGTTCTGTATGGATGAAGCTGGACGCATTTCATAAGAATGGCGTGGTTTCGCTCTTTAGTATTGAAGGTGCGACCAGGCGGACATTGCCGAAAATTGTGGAAGCGTATGTGATCTTTATATCAAATGGCGGGCTGGCAGATTCGCTGAAAAAGGCCGGCAGCAAGGCTGCAGATATAGATAGCCGTTATTTATCAGAACTTATATCTGTATGGCAGAAATCGGACGGCGTATACCAAGTCGCAACAGATGATGCGGCTGGAGATGTAAAAGCACAGACACTGCTGTATGTGGATGTAGCAGGTACCGATGATACGATGGCGGCGGGGCTAGCCAAAGATATACAGGAAGCATTGCTAAATTATGCACCTAAAGTGGAACAGCAGTGTGGCAGGCATAGTTTTTCTTTGGTCAGCAGTAAAGGAAATGTGCGTATCGACCAGTCGCTGCAGGCGCAGCAACGGGATAAGAGGGCACAGCTTAAGTCTAGCCGTGCAGAACTGAAAGCAGCAGTGGATGCACTGCAAAAAGAACAGCAAGTTGTATTTGCGCAAGAGACTGGCTCCGATCTGGAATGGGAAGAAACCGGGGAACAGGCTGGCAGCAGCAACGTTCAGAAATATATTTTGTTAGGGGTGTTAGCTGGTATTTTTGTGTATTGCGGTATCTATTTTTTTTGGTATTTATTCAGCGATAAGATCAAAAATGAGAAAGAATTTAAGATGTATTATGCAATTCCGTTTTATGGCAGTATTGCGATAAAGAAATCATTGCGCGAAAGCCGTGGAAAAGAGAACGGGGTGCAAAATGATAACTTGCCGGAAATGGCACAGGTACTAAACCGTATAAGGCTTGTATGTATGAAAAAAGGTATGGAAAGGCTGTGCCTGGCAGCGCAATTTAGGTTGGATAGCCAGGAACGGGGGTGCCTGGAATATATGGCAGGCCAGCTGCAGGCATGGGGGATTGACACGTCAGTTGAGGAAAATATGGCTGGAAAGGTATCTGCGTGGGAGCCGCCGGCACAGGCGGGGGCAGTCCTGCTGGTGTGCAAGGTTGGGGCTACTACATACCGGATGGTGGACGACGGGATGGAATTTTTCCAGGAAAGCGGCATAGTGGTAGCCGGTGCGGCTGCGTTGGAAATGGTGTAGGGTATGGTGAAAAATACAGGAAGGTGCAGGGAGGCTTTGCTGATTGCAACCGTAGCCTCTATGCATGACAATTTTAACCGCAGCAATGTGCAGATCCTTCAGGGCCTTGGGTACCGGGTGACGCTGGCGGCAAACTTCAAGTCCAAAGAAGACACAAGCCCGCCAGATAAAATCCGGGGGTTTGTAAAAGAGATGCACGCAATGGGTGTTGGGACCGTGCAGGTGGACTTTGCAAGGAAGCCTGCACGCCTGCGGGATGTCCTAAGGCCGGTATGCCAGGTTGCTAGGCTGCTTGAGAGGGGATTTGCACTGGTACACTGCCATGCGCCTGCCTGCGCCGCCATAACAAGGGCCGTATTCCAGAAATACCGGAGGAAGCACGGGGCGAAACTGGTATATACGGCGCATGGGTTCCATTTCTACAAGGGGGCGCCCCTGAAAAACTGGCTGCTTTACTATCCGGTGGAGAAGTGCCTAAGCCGCTGGACGGATGTGCTGGTAACGGTCAACCGTGAAGACTATGCTAGGGCCTTAAAAAAAATGAAGGCAAAAAAAACAGTCTATGTCCCGGGCGTCGGGGTCGATACGGAAAAGTTCAGCAGCGGGCGTGCTGGCAGGGTAAGGGAGGAGCTTGGGCTGCGGGAAGGGGATACGGTGCTACTTTCGGCCGGGGAACTGAACAAAAATAAGAACCATATAAAGGCAATAGAAGCAGTTGCACAGGTAAAGCAGCGGGATGCCGGTTTCTTTGAGGGGCTGCATTATTTTATTGCCGGGCGGGGGCCTGGGAAGGCGGCGCTATGCCAGGCAGCCAAAAAGTATGGGGTGGCAGGGCATGTACACCTGCTGGGGTACCGGGAGGATATAGCCAGCCTTATGATGGCGGCGGATATATACGTTTTGCCTTCTTTGCGGGAAGGGCTGAATGTAAGCTTAATGGAAGCGATGGCCAGCGGGCTTCCATGCATCTGCGGGGATATAAGGGGCAACCGGGACTTAATCCAGGATGGGGAGGGCGGATACCTGTTCCAGCCGGATGATGCAGTCCAGCTGGCGGAAAGGATATGCCGGCTCAAGGAAGAAAAGCGCCGGATGCATATGGGTTTGCATAATTTAAAGAAAATCCGCAGGTTTGGAAAGGATGCCGTAAATATGAAAATGAAAGCATGTTACATGGGGCTGGAATCGGAAAGGCAATGGGGGCATTTTAAATGAAGATCGTTATTTTTACAATGTCTATGGAACGGGGCGGGGCAGAAAGGGTAATTGCAAATTTATGTAACGAGTACCTCGTGTATCAGAATAAAATAACGGTTATTACCTGTATAAAAGGGAAAGATGCCTATCCATTAAATAAAAGTGTAAAACGGTTTTATTTAGATCAAAGGGAAGAAGAAAAAGGGCAAGGCAAGGCGAGGCGGTTTTTGCGCAGGCGTAACAGGCTAAAAAAGATACTGGATACTTTACAGGCAGATATAATGTTAAATATTCTTCCGGAACCGTCTTTTTTGGCATTAAGCCTAAAAGAAAAATATACATTTCCAATGGTCGTTTCGGTAAGGAGCGACCCTGCGATGGAATATACGTTCCTGCCATACCGGATGTTGATGCTGTATTTCTATCCGAAAGCGGAAGGGCTGATTTTGCAGACCGAACGTGCAAGGGAATATTTTCCTGTTAATATCCGCAAAAAGTCTGTTGTGATACCAAATCCAATCCATCGGGATGCGGTCCGAAAATCGTTTGAGGGAAAGCGGAAAAAGGAAATTGTGGCAGTGGGGAGGCTGATACCTGAGAAAAACTATTTGCTTTTGCTGCAGGCATATAAAAAGATCAGCAAAAGGTTTCCAGATTATAAGCTGGTTATTTATGGAAGCGGCCCGTTAAAACAAAAATTAAGTACTTTGATAAAAAGATGGAAATTAGAGTGCAGTGTACAGCTTGCTGGCCAAAAGGATGATGTGTATGACAGGATATATCAAGCAAGTTTGTTTGTGATGTCTTCTGACCATGAGGGGATGCCCAATGCATTAATGGAGGCTATGGCACTTGGTTTGCCAGTAGTTGCTACGGATTGCCCGTGCGGCGGGCCTGCGTTTTTGATAAAAAACGGTTTTAATGGGATTTTGGTGAAACCAAAAGATGCAGCTGGGTTAGCGTCTGCAATGGAAATGATCCTTTCCCATCCGGAGCTTGCCCGGAAATTGGGTAGGCATGCGGGTGAAATCGCACAGTCCATTGCGCCAGAAAAAATTTACCGGCAGTGGGGGATGTATCTTAACAAAATAGCGGAAGGAAAAAACAAATATGCATAAGGAAACAGGAAGTATAGGACAGGGACTGGAAAACAGCAGCTTCTGTCAACGGCTGTTAAATGGAAAGGAAACATTAAGCTTAATCGGGCTTGGGTATGTCGGAATGCCGATTGCGGTAGCTTTTGCAAAAAAAGTGCGTGTGATTGGTTTTGATTTAAATTCTGCTAAAATTTCGTTGTATAAGCGTGGAATTGACCCAACGCACGAAGTGGGGGACTCAGTTATCCGGAATACTGGGGTAGAGTTTACATCAGAGGAGGAAAGGCTGCGGGAAGCCAAGTTTCATATTGTTGCCGTCCCGACGCCGGTGCATCATGACCATACGCCGGATTTGGGGCCAATAGAGCGTGCAAGTGTTATTTTAGGGAGGAATCTATGCAAGGGCAGCATCGTAGTGTTTGAATCGACAGTTTATCCAGGCGTAACCGAAGAGGTATGTATTCCCTTATTGGAACGCGGATCTGGTATGAAATGCGGTGTGGATTTTAAGGTTGGGTATAGCCCGGAACGGATCAATCCTGGCGATAGGGTACATAGGCTGGATACGATTCAAAAGATTGTTTCCGGTTCTGATAAAGAAGCGCTGGATACGATAGCGGATGTTTACAGGCTGGTTGTTGAAGCAGGCGTGTATAAAGCGGATAGCATTAAAGTTGCAGAAGCAGCAAAAGTAATAGAAAATTCACAGCGTGATATTAATATTGCATTTATGAATGAATTGTCGATTATTTTTCATAAAATGGGGATTGATACAAAAGCAGTATTGGAAGCGGCAGGCACAAAGTGGAATTTTTTGGATTTTTACCCTGGGCTTGTGGGCGGCCATTGTATTGGCGTAGACCCTTATTATTTAACTTATAAAGCTGAGATGCTTGGGTACCATAGCCAGGTTATCTTATCTGGGCGTAGGATCAATGATGGTATGGGCAAGTATGTTGCAGAAAACTGTGTAAAAAATCTGATTGCAGCTGACAAAAATGTTAGAAATGCAAAAGTGGCCGTACTTGGCTTTACTTTTAAAGAGAATTGCCCGGATACTAGAAATACAAAAGTAATTGATATTGTGAATGAATTGAAAGAATATGGAATACAGCCTCTGGTAGCAGACCCGCAGGCCGATGCAGATGAGGCTGCAAGCTTGTATGGTACGAAATTTACCGGAATGGATGAAATCAAAAATGTGGATGCGGTCATATTGGCAGTAGCGCATCGGGAATTTGCAGGATTAAAGCGTCCGGTTATTGATGCCATGTATGAAAAAGGGCAGAAAGTAATCTTGGATATAAAAGGTTTGTTGGACCGCAAAGAATACGAAGCTGCGGGCTATCGTTATTGGAGGTTATAGTATGGGTTATCAAGGGCTAACATTTCCAGAAGGCAGCCTGTTCGTTGTTACAGGAGGGGCTGGTTTTATTGGTTCTAATTTATGTGAAGCGGTTTTAAAACTGGGATACCAGGTCAGGTGTTTGGATGACCTGTCTACTGGAAAACAGGAAAATGTAGATTTATTTCAAGGCCATCCGGGCTATGAATTTATAAAGGGGGATGTAAAAGACCTTCAAACGTGTATGCAAGTGTGCCGCGGGGCAGATTTTGTATTGCACCAGGCTGCATGGGGGAGTGTACCACGCTCTGTTGAAATGCCGCTTTTTTATTGTGAGAATAATATTACCGGGACACTCCATATGCTGGAAGCAGCCAGGCAAAACAATGTTAAGAAGTTTGTGTATGCATCTAGTTCCAGTGTTTATGGGGATGAACCTTCCCTGCCAAAATTGGAAGGCCGCGAAGGGGAGCTGCTATCGCCTTATGCGGTTTCAAAGCGTGCTGATGAAGAATGGGCAAAACAGTATACAAAACATTATGGGCTGGATACATATGGGCTCCGTTATTTTAATGTTTTTGGCCGCAGGCAGGATCCAGATGGGGCGTATGCCGCTGTAATACCAAAGTTTATAAAACAGCTGTTGAATGGCGAAACACCTATGATAAATGGGGACGGCAGGCAGAGCAGGGACTTTACTTATATTGAAAATGTAGTTGAGGCAAATTTAAAAGCCTGCCTAGCCGGGCATGATGCTGCCGGAGAAGCGTATAATATAGCGTTTGGCGGTAGGGAATATCTGTTGGAAATTTATGATTACCTTGTAGAAGCGCTAGATTTGAAACATGCGGATGGCAGTGGGCCTCAGCCGCATTTTGGGCCTGATCGGGCGGGGGATATTAAACATTCCAATGCGGATATACAAAAAGCCAGGCAGCTGCTTCATTACGAGCCGGAGTGGAGTTTTGAACGGGGCATACAGGAGGCTGTTGCATGGTATAAGGAACATTTATAAGGCAAGGAGAATGGTATATGAACCATAATATCAAAATGGCTGCAAGAAGTGTTGTCCATAAAAGTGCATTGTGTGCAGAGGCCTACCGGATATTGAGCAGGAGGCGGATCCATAGGCTGTCTAAAATGTCCGATGAACAGTTTTTAAAAAAGATGTATAAAGAAAATACCGGACACGAGTTAAACCTTGCACATCCAGTAACCTTTAATGAAAAGATTCTGTGGCTGAATTTGCATGACCATAATCCTTTATACACGAAATTTGCGGATAAATATGCGGTAAGGGGATATGTTATGGACAAGCTGCAGGATGAGCGTTATCTTGTGCCGTTAATTGGCGTGTACAATAGTATTGAAGAAGTTCCCTTTGATAAGCTGCCGGAAGAATATGTAATAAAATGCACACATGACTGTGGATCGGTAGTGGTAAAACGAAAGGGGGGGGGAGAATTCGATGTTCAAAAAGTGAAGAAAAAAATAAAGGATGCTTTAGCGGTAAATTATTATTACGTAGGGCGTATATGGTGTTATAAACATATTAAACCCAGAATTATTGTGGAAGAAGTCATAGCTACCCACAACAATGAGGTTCCAAAAGATTATAAGATTTTTTGTTTTCATGGGAAGCCGAAATTTTTGTTTGTCGCATCAGACAGGGGAAAAGATACAAAATTTGATTTTTTTGACCTGAATTGGAACAGGCTTCCGGTTAAGCAGCATTATCCTAACAGCACGTATAAGATTCCAAGGCCAGTACAATTGGATGAAATGCTGGAATGTGCAGAAAAATTGTCTGCTGGGGTGCCTCATGTCAGGGTAGATTTTTATATTGACAAATTTGAACATGTAAAATTCGGGGAGTTAACTATGTGCCAATTTGCAGGAACAGAAGAATTTGAACCATATAAGTATAATATCGAATTTGGCAATTATATAAAACTGCCAGGAAAGAAATAAAATGAAAAAGAATGTTTTGCTAATCGTACCCACTTTGCAGGCTGGAGGGCAGGAAAAAGTGGCTGCATTGACGTATGACCTGCTTTCAAAGGATTATCATCTTTGGCTGCTGATCTTTGAAGATACCAAACAAGTCTATTATCCAAAACACAGGGTAGTAAATATCCATGTGCCTGCGGCGAAAAACCGTTTGGTACAGTTCTTTCATTTATGCAAACGTATCGTATTGGTCAAGAGATTTAAAAGGCAACAGAAAATAGATCTGTCTTATTCCTTTGGAAGTACGGCCAATTTAGTGAATTGTATGTCAAAGGCTACAGGAAAAACAATTGTTTCTATCCGGGGGAGCCAGTCATTTTTTAAAAGGTCTATATCGAATTATGTAAAACAGAAAAAAGCGGACGGGTTTGTCTGTGTTTCGAAAGAATTAGAAGCAAAATTAATAAAAAAAGGGATTGGGCAGGAAAAAGTCCATGCCATATATAACCCTTATGATATAAATGAAATTCAAAAATTAGGGATGGAACCGGTAGGATTTGGCTTTGAATATATCGTTACTTGCGGCAGGTTAGAACATGTAAAAGGATACCAGCATTTACTGAAAGCTTTCAAACTGGTACATAAAAAATATAAAAACCTGCATTTAGTGATCGTAGGGGATGGGAGCCTTTGGGATAGCCTGCATATGCTGGCAGATACTTTGGGATTAGCAAAATATGTACATTTCACAGGTTTTCAGGGCAATCCATATAAATATATGCGCAGGGCAGAAGCGTATATCCTTACCTCTATATCAGAAGGGTTTCCGAATGCATTGGTTGAAGCAATGGCAAGCGGATGTCCGGTAGTGGCTGCAGATTGTGTAACGGGGCCACGGGAAATACTTGGCGGAAAGGGTGCTGCAAGAAAAAAACAAGTGATAGAGGAAGCCGCAAATGGTTTTTTGGTACCGCCATTTTTGTCGGATGTGTCGGAAGAAAAGGAAAAAGAACAGATTTTAGCACAGGCTATCTGCAGGTTGTTAGCATGTGATGCTGCAACAAGGGATATTTATCGGGAAAATAGCTTTTCTATCGCGCATAGATTTTCAAATGAAGTATACAGAAAAAATTTGATTGATCTGTTTGAGGAGGCCATATGCTCAAATGGCGGCTAAAATGCACTAGATGGCTTACTGCCGTTGGAGGATGTGAAAATGGGTGTTTTTGTTTATCTTATGGGCATTATTTTTTTAGCAGCGGTTTCGTGCTGGACAGTTATGTTCCATACGAATGCGTTGCAGAGGAAAATATGCAATTTCATTTCTTTATCCGTTATTTTGCTGATTGTTTTATTAAGGCGGGATGATGTCGGCGGCGACCTAGTGAATTATAGAAGTTCATTTTATTATTGGTCGGGATTGAATTTTGTGGAACTTTTAAAAATCCATAATTCAGATATTGGGTTTATGGCTTTGAATTGGATCGTGGGGCAGTTTTCGGATAATTTTTATGCGTTTATCCGTATTTGTGGGGGACTGACAATTTTGATCTTATATAAGGCCATAAAAAAAATGGCAGTTAATATACCATTCTGCCTGTTTTCTTATATTTCTATTTTTGGTTATGCCAAGCTGTGCAGCAGTTTACGGAGCGAACTTGCTGCTGCCATTGTTTTCCTGGCGGTTGCATATATGCATGAAAAGCGGTATCAAAAAGGGTTTTTCTTACTGGTTCTTGCTTCCATAATACATTCTACAGCTCTTATTGCACTTTTGTATGTGTTGATTGTATTTGTAAAAAAGAGGGATGATTTTAGGCTGGAAATTGCCGGTGTTGCGGTTTTATTTGCAGCAATTAGTTGGAAAGGGATACCTATGCTGGTCAAACTTTATCAAATCAATGACTATTCACAGGTGATCGTGCGGGGAGAAGGTGTCCGGTTATTCCTTTTGGTAGGTATAATGCTTTGCATGATCCGGTGCCTGCTGGTCAGAAGGCGGTACCATGCCAATGATATAGAGATGCTTGCATTTAAAAGCTGTGTATTTGGGGAAGCAGTACAGGTATTGGCATTTGGGTTTTCTTTACTAAACCGGTTGACGGAATATTTTTGGATTTTTTTTATTATTTTGCTTCCAAATACGGTTTGCAGGGAAAAAGGGGTTCAAAAAAGGGTTATTGCAGCGGTGTCTATTGCAATGTTATTTGTTTTTGCTAATTTTTTATTGATTTCTGACAGTTCAGGAATCCTGCCATATCATTTTTTCTTTGAGCTGTAAGTTGGGCAATGAGAAACAGTAAAGGAAGAGGTTTTATCTGGAAAAAATGAAGATTGCAATTTATATTTCATCCCTAAAAAAAGGCGGGGCAGAAAGGGTTACGGTTAACCTTGCAAATTACTTTACAAAGAGGAACGATACGGTGGCAATCGTGATGATTGACGAAGGCAGTCCGGATTATGAGGTGGATGAAAAAGTAGAGCTGGTCCATTTGTATAAAATGCAGAATAATCAAAAGGTTGCCGATAAGTTGAAATACAATTACCGTATCATCCGCACCTTGCGGATGTATTTGAAAAAAAGGCGGTTTGATGTGCTTCTAAGCATGGGGGCAGGCAATCTGTACCAGGCGGTGGCTGCGGGGAAAGGTATTGTAAAAGTGATTGGGTCGGAGAGGACAAATCCTTTTATGGCTTATAGCCGTAAGGAATTGCTTTGGAATAAGTTTTTTTATTATCTTTCGGACGGCTATATTTTTCAGACAAAAGGGGCGCAAAGCTGTTATGGGGCAAAAGGGGCGGTGATCCACAATCCGGTCAGCAGGGATTTTACTGTTTCTGAAAAAGGGGCGGAG
This sequence comes from uncultured Eubacterium sp., assembly GCA_947089855.1. Classification (GTDB taxonomy): domain Bacteria; phylum Bacillota; class Clostridia; order Lachnospirales; family Lachnospiraceae; genus Eubacterium_J. Next base: position 20,084 of record CAMUML010000002.1, on the reverse strand, counting down.
AGGAAAGGCCAATGGGGGTTTTGTGCAGTGGGGCGGCTGGTCAGTGCCAAAAATTACGGGCATATGATAAAGATGTTTTCCAGGCTCCATGCAATCGACCAACGGTATACGCTGCATATATATGGGGGCGGGCCAGAAGAAAGCAGGCTTCGAAACAGGATTGCGGCGGCCGGCGCACAAGATTATATTAAGCTATGCGGAAATACGGATCAAGTAAGCCAGATATTGAAAACATACCGTTTTTTTCTAATCTGCAGCCATTATGAGGGGATGCCAAATGCCTTGCTTGAGGCAATGGCCTGTGGATGTATCTGTATAGCGGCGGATTTTGATTTTGGGCCGTCGGAGGTCATTCAAAATGGAAAGAATGGATTTTTAATCCCTCAAAAGGATGCGGACGCTTTAAAAAAATGTATGGCGCAGATTATAGGACGGCAGGTGGATCTGGAAGCCGTTTCCAAAGAAGCAGCCAGGACAGTGCAAAATTATTACAGGATTGGGTATATTGCAAGGCAATATAGAAATTACTTTAGGGAGGTCGTTTGCGGATGCTGGCAGAAAAGGTGAAACATATCATAAGCGGTTCAGCGGTAACCTTTCCGCTGTATGCGTATCTTCGGCATCGGAAAAATAACAGGTATAATGATTTATCAGACGAAGAGTTTGCGCAAATGTGTTATCAAAACAAATGTGGAAAGAAACTAAACTTGGAACGGCCAGTTACTTTAGATGAGAAAATATGGTGGTTGAAATTATACGATAAAAACCCCTTGTATAAAATATGTACGGATAAACTTACGGTTAGGGATTATGTTCGAGGCTGCGGGCTTGGAAGTATTTTAACACGCATCGGCAAAAAGACGTATAGCAGTTATAAAGAGGTTGTGTTTAACGAACTGCCGGGCCGGTGTTTGCTTAAATGCAACCATTCATCGGGATGCAACATGATTTATGACCGGTCAAAAGAATTTGATTATGGTAGTTTCCGGCGGGAATTTGGCTATTGGATGGCACGTGATTATTTTTGGAGTTCCAGGGAATATAACTATAAGGGTATCCAGCCAAGGATTTTTTGTGAAGAATTTCTGACGGAAACTGGAAAAGCAGGGCTGGTGGATTACCGGTTTATGTGTTTTCATGGGGAAGTGAAATTTATTATGGTTGACATTGGGACGATGGACCCGGGGGGGGGACATTCCCAGTATGCCCGGCGTAATATTTACGACAGGGAATTTACACTGCAGCCAATCCGGTTTACCAGGGAAAATTTTGAACCTGGCCTAGTAAAAAAACCAGATAGATGGGAAGAGATGATTGCGGTTGCGGAAAAACTTTCCAAACCATTTATCCATTGCAGGGTAGATTTATATAACGTGGATGGAAAAATCTATTTTGGTGAGATTACATTTCACCATGCAGGAGGGTGCAATATTATTGAACCAGAGGAGAAACAGTTGGAATATGGGGCGTATATTACACTGCCAAAAAACAAAAAGAATCGTTTTTCGGCTGGATGATATATGCGCTACGATGGATATGCAAAAATTTGTAACGATGCGGGATATACTGGACCGCTATCATATAAAGCCATTGTTAGGGATTGTCCCAAGGAACCGGGATGCGTCGCTGATGGTTCAGGAAGAATCCCCACATTATGCAGATATTATAAAGCAGTGCCGGCTAAACGGGTATGCGGTTGCAATGCATGGTACATACCATATATATGACAGTACGGCAAAAGGGATTGTTACAAAAAGGCCCAAAAGTGAATTTGCAGGCAAGAGCCTGAAAGCGCAGGTAAGGCTTTTAAAGGCAGGTAAAATGCAGATGAAGCGTGATTCGCTGGATACGGATATTTTTTTCGCCCCAGGGCATTCCTATGATAAAAATACGGTCCGGGCATTGCGGATGACGGGGTTTCGGGTGGTGTCTGACGGGAGGTCGTTTGGAAAATACAAACGGGGCGGCATTGAGTTTATACCAGTGCGTATTTTTGCAACAGGATTAAAACCGGTATGCGGCATTACGACAATCTGTTTCCATACCAACCATATGGACCATGCTTCTTTCCGGAGGCTGGAACAATATATTGCAAAATATCGGGAGTATATTTGTGATTATTCCGAATGTTTCTCACTGGAAAACCGGAACACATGGATTTCCTTGACCGAAGAACAGATTTTTGTAATATATGAATGTTATATACACCCATTTTTAAGGGATGTAAAGAAAGGGTTGAAAGGGTTTCTCAGGGGGCAACCATGACATTACGTGAATTATGTAAAAAAATATTAAATAACCTCAAAGACAGTGACCGTAGATTCCTGAATTTGGCGCAGCTTGGCCTGTATAACTGGATGCCGGATAAGATGTATTTAAAAAGGATGGGGAAGGCAAGGTTAGGATATGCATTGCACCTGGATCCGCCGCGGACTTTTAATGAAAAGATACAATGGCTGAAATTGTATGACAGGCGGCCGGAATATACGGTTATGGTGGATAAGTACCGGGTAAAGGATTATGTTGCAAAGAGGATTGGCAGGCAGTACATTATTCCGACGATTGGGGTATGGGATAAGCCAGAAGATATAGATTTTGAATCCCTTCCGGAGAAATTTGTTTTAAAATGCAACCATAATTCTGGTAAGGGCATGTGTATTTGCACGGATAAAAAAACGCTGGATTTAGAAAAAGCAAGGCGTGAATTAAGTGAGGGGTTAAAGCAAAATTACTATCTGCCGTCTAGGGAATGGCCTTATAAAAATGTAAAAAGGAAAATTATTGCGGAGGTATTTTTGGAAGACCCTGGAAGGGCAGTTCCGGAGGATTATAAAGTTTACTGTTTTAATGGCAGGCCAAAATATATTGTAGTGTTCCATAACCGTTTTGTGAAAGGCGCCAAGTTGAGTGAATCGGTATATGATACGGACTGGGTTAAGCAGGATATATCGCTGGACAACCATTTTGCAGTCAGCGATAGGGAAGTTCCAAAGCCGGAATGCCTGGATGAGCTGCTGTGTATATGCAGGAAACTGGCAAAGGGCTATGTGCAGATGCGGCTGGATTTTTATATTATCCGTGGCCGTATCTATTTTGGGGAGATTACGCTGTCCACTGCGGGCGGGTTTCAGCCGATGATACCAGAAGAAATGGACTGGATCCTAGGGAAACAGCTAAAGCTAAAAAGGCCAGCGAAAAAGAGGAAGGGAAGATAACAGTATGTGCGGCATTATGGGATTGATACAAAGGAAACGTGCGGATGGCAGCCCTATGGCGGCTGGGGCTGTTATCCAGAAAATGGAACATATGCTGGGGCACAGGGGGCCAGACGACCAAGGGACAGTATTGGATACTTTGGGAGGAAAAGAAGTCGCACTTGGATTCGTCCGTTTAAGCATCCGTGATTTATCAGATGCGGGCCACCAGCCGATGTGGAATAAAGGAAAAGATATTTGCATTACGTTTAATGGGGAGATTTATAATGCGGATGGATACCGGGGCCAATTACAGGAAATGGGGTATTTGTTCCGTGGTACTTCCGATACGGAAGTGCTGTTATATTTATATGAGGAATATGGCTTAGAGGGTATGCTGGATAAGCTGGATGGCATGTATGCGATTGGTATTTTGGATAAAAGGAAAAACTGCGTCTATTTGGCCAGGGATAAAATAGGCGAAAAGCCATTGTATGTGTATCAAGACCGTGAGGTTTTCCTGTGGGCATCCGAATATAAAGCGTTTTACTGCCATCCATGTTTTAAGCCGGAATTAAATGAAGGGGTTTTAACAGAATACCTGATGTTCCGCTATATTACAAATGGCAAGACGTTATTAAAAGGCGTAAGGAATTTAAAGCCAGGTTCCTATTTAATGATCACGCCGCAAAGCGCAGTGGAAAAAACTTATTGGATTTTGCCGGATGTAAAGCAAAAGGAAACCATGTCCAAAGAGGAATGCAAAACGCAGTTTGGGCAGCTTTTAAAGAAAGCGGTTTCCAGCCGGATGGTCAGTGATTTAGAAGTAGGCATCCAATTGTCGGGAGGTGTAGATTCTTCGTTCCTGACCTATCAGGCCAGCCAGATGGTCCGTAACAGGTTAAAGACATTCGGGATTGTTTTTGATGGGAAAGAATATTCAGAAAAAGCGTATATGGATACCGTTATAGCAAAATGCGGAGTGGAAGCAGAGCAGTATAATTTTGGGGAGGCTGAGTTTTTAAAAAGCTGGAAGGAAACCACCTATTTTTTTGAAGCGCCTATGAACCATGAAGGGACGCTGGGTGTATTGTATCTGAACAAGAGGGCGAAAGAAAAAATTACGGTTATGCTGTGCGGGGAAGGGGCGGATGAAACGTTGGGCGGATACCCGAGGTTCGCACTTTTTTCCAAGCTTTCTAAGCGGCCATTTTTCCGGCGCGCGAGGGTGCTGCGGCGGATGTTGCGGGAAAAGGATATAAAAGGGTATCTGCCGTCCCTTTGGGATTACCAGTCTGAGTTTATCCAGGCAAACCAGTTTGTAAAAAGTAAAGATGTCAGGAAGCTGTATGTAAAAGCAAACGTGGAAGGTATTTTAAGAAAACGGAAAAAAATCATGGATAATACTCCGGGGAGGGGTATCCGGCAACTGATGAATTACGAAGTTAGGACTTATTTGCAGGATTTGTTGATGCGGGCGGATAAAGCATCGATGGCGTCTGCAGTTGAGGTGCGGGTACCGTTTTTAATGCCGGAACTTGTAGAATATGTATGTACGGTCCCTGACCATTTTTTGGTGCGGGAAGAGGGTAAGTTAATCTTAAAAGAAGCCGTGGCAGAAATTTTTGGAAAGGACTTTGCTTACCGGAAAAAAAGAGGGTTTGGCATACCGTTAATGGATTATTTTACGAAAGGCGCCATAAGGGCGTATATTGAAGAAGTATTGCTTCCAGGGATCCAACGTCGCCGTCTGCTGGAGTATGGCTATATCATGCATGTTTGGAAAGGGCAGGTTTTGCAATACGAAAAAAATGGCACTTATGACAGCAGTAAAGTGGAACTGCTGTGGGTAGCATTTTCGTTGGAATTATGGGCATCTATTTTTTTAGATGGGAAGATTTATGAAAGGGAAGGAACCGATGGCATTAAAGGAAAAGCTGTATAGAAAAATCTATGGAAAGAGCCTTTATGAGCGGAGGATGCGGTGGACGCAAAAGCGGATTGAACGTTTGCCGGCGGGGGCCCGGGTGCTGGATGCAGGGGCTGGGCAGTGTAAGAATAAACAGTTTTGTTCCAAATTGGATTATGTCTCACAGGATTTTTGCCAGGTGCGGGGTGTTGCTGTGTCCGAACAGGAAAGAAAGCTGGCGACACCGTCGGATTCCAATGCCGCCTGGGATACAAGCCATATTGATATTGTCAGCGATATTATCGATATACCTGTGGAAGACGGCAGTTTTGATGCGGTGATCTGTACGGAGGTGTTTGAACATATTTTACGCCCGGACCTGGCGGTCAAGGAATTTTCCAGAATTTTACGCGGGGGGGGGACATTGATCACAACCGCTCCGGCATGCAGCGGATGCCATATGGCGCCTTATTTTTACTATAACGGGTTGAGTGAATATTGGTACCGGGAAGTATTTCAAAAGTATGGCTTCCGCATGGTAGAGCTGCGAAAAAATGGAAATACATTTGACAAATTAAAAGAAATGAATAATAATGCGGCCCACTATGCAAAGTTTTATGCAAAGGATGCAAATATCAAGTTTTCAACCGCTGAAAAACTAATTATGCATTTAAGCGGCTGTATATGCAATAAATATGCAAAGAAAACGAGGGGGTCGCAAAATTATTATACGAATGAAATATTATGTGTAGCAAAGAAAGAATGAGCTGAGGATGGAAAGCAGAAAATGGTTTGTATTGAAAAATCTTTCAGCCGGTATTTTTGCCCAGGGGTCCGCAGTAGTGCTATCCCTGGCTGTACGGGCTGTGTTCCTCAAGTATTTATCAGAGGAATACTTAGGTGCGAATGGTTTGTTTTCTAATATTATAACGGTGCTTTCCTTGGCGGAAAGCGGCGCCGGTGCTGTTTTTGAAAGCGCCTTATATCACCCTGTCTATCATAAGGATTATCAAAAAACCAGCGTACTCCTGCGGTATATGCATAAGTTGTTTGGCGTGGTTGTGATTGTTATGGTGGCTGCGGGCTTGGCGCTTTTGCCGTTTTTGGATTGGGTGATAGGCCGTACCAGTATAGAACATATCGAATATATTTATTTGCTGTTTCTTTTTCAGATTGCGGTAAATTACCTTTGCCTGCATTATACTGCGCTGCTGAATGCGGCCCAAAAGACGTATATCTGCAAAATTTATACACAGGTTTTTGCATTTGTACAATACGTGCTGCAGCTGCTGGTCCTGGTTTATTTCCAGTCTTTTGAGGTTTATATGTTTATCCAGATGCTGTGTTCCGTTGCGCCATGTATATTGGTCTCCTGGAAATGCAGGCGGGAGTATGGACAGGTATTCCAGATAAAACGGGGCTCTTTAGATACACAAGAAAAAACGGGGATTATGAAAAAAATATATGCAGGTTTTTGGATCCATTTTTCCTATGTTATTTTCAGTGGTACCGATACGATAATGATCACGAAAATAGCAGGCTTGAAGGCAGCGGGTTTGTATGCAAATTATATGAGCGTGTCGAATATGATCGTTACTTTTATGGTTATGGTAAAGGGGTCGTTGACGGCCAGTATCGGAAATTTTATTGCTGAAAGGAATGGGGGCCATATTTATGAATTGTTTAAAAAGCTGTTATTTGCATATATGCTTGTATCGTTTTTATGTATTGGGTGTTTTATGCTGTTAGTAAATCCATTTATCCGCGTTTGGATTGGCGAAAGATTTTTGTTAAGTAAAAGTACCGTGATTTTATTTGCCTGGGTAATGATGCTTGGAAACGGAGGGTTTATCGGCCTGTTTACAGCGTTTAAATGGGCAGGAGGGGTTTATGAAAAGGACCAGTATTGCTATCTTGTAGAAGCGTTTTTGAATGTTTTGCTGTCCGTTGTGCTTGGGGTAAGGTACGGTATGGATGGGATATTGCTTGCTACAGTACTATCGTCTATGGTTACGGTTTGCTCCACGCTGTATGTATTGGCAAAATATCTGTTTGCGGTTTCCGTGGTGGAACTTATAAAAACAGTAACATCTTATATTTTTTTGCTTTCTGTCCCGGTCTGTATCGGCTACCCAATTCTAATGGAACGACCAGTCAGGGGGTATGCAGAGTTTATCCTATATGCAGCAGCCTGTTTCGGCCTGTTGGCAGTATCAATGGTAGGGCTCAATGCATGGCGCCCTGAGTTTCGGTATTATTATACAGCGATACGTAAACGGCAGGTGAAATAAGGGGAGGGGCTGTAGAGTTTTCGGACGGTTTAGGGGGATGATATGGTTGTTGAAGAGAAAAAGAAATGGGGATTTACCCAGGTTACATCAGAATGTGATGAGAAAACCGTAAATGCTGGGGATATAGTTCAATACCGGTTTGCTTATTCTAATAAGGGGGATTACTGCAAGGGGGGGGGTATACGCTTTTTTCTGACCTTACTGTCGATGAAGAGGAGCTATTTGCTAAAATCCGCAGCAAAACAAAAATGAAATTAGGCGTGGGATGAAAGATGGAATGGTGCCGACGTTTAATGGAAGTGCAGACATCAGCGATGGTTTATTGGATTTTTTGGCCAAAGAATACGTTGCTTTCCGCAATGAAAAACAGCTGCCATGTGATACGGTTGCGGTTATCAGGCGAAAATATGCCAATTACCAAAGACGTGGGATTTTATATGCATCTGTGATAAAAAGTGATGGGCAGGTAATGGCCTGCCATATTTATTTGGGAAATAAAAAGGTAGGCAACGTGATCCTCCAATCGTCTTTTTCCTTATACCGCAGCTTGGATGTAAAAGGAAGGCAGGCGGTTGGGCATGCGAACCGGTATCTGCATTGGGCAGATATGGTGGAATTAAAAAGGATCGGATTCCAAAGATTGGACTGGGGCGGTTATAATATGGTAAATGAATATTTTGCCAATATTTCCAAATTTAAAAAAGAATTTGGAGGAGATGAAGTGGAAATTTTTGAAGGGGATGTTTACCGCACTGGAAAGGCGAAAATATTAAAACCGTTCCTATTATTTAGAAGGAAGCATTTGCTTTCTAAAACTGGGTTTGCCAGATAGGTGGCAGGGATAGTCCGCCTGGCTGGAAATGGATCCCTATAGTTGAGAGGATGGAGTTTTTATGCTGTTTAATTCATACATATTTATCTTTCTGTTCCTTCCAGCCTGCCTGTGCGGCTATTTTTTATGGAACCATTTCAAATGTTACCGTATGGGCCTGCTCTATTTATTGTGCATGTCCCTGTGGTTTTATGGTTATTTTAACCCCAAATACCTGGTGCTGATTACCGGCAGTATCCTGGGGAACTATGGCATCTACCGGCTGATAAACCGTTTCCCTGCAAAACCCGGCGCTAAGGTGCGCAAAATAATTACAATAGCTGGCATAACCCTAAACCTGGCGGTGCTTGGCTATTTCAAGTATACGGATTTTTTCCTTGAAAATATCAACCGGTTTTTCGGGCAGGATTTTAACCTGATTAATATAGCCCTTCCGCTTGGCATTAGTTTTTTTACGTTCCAGCAGGTTTCGTTTTTAGCGGACGCCTGCCAGGCGGGGGGGGGTATGGGCTACTCCCTGCTGGAATATGCGGCCTATGTGGCGTTTTTCCCACAGCTTGTCGCAGGGCCAATTGTTACACATGATGTGCTGGTCCCGCAGCTGCGGGACCGTTCGAGGAAGCAGGCCGACTGGGGGAACCTGTCCAAAGGGACGGCGCTGTTTGTGTTTGGGCTTGCAAAAAAGGTGCTGCTTGCGGATGTATTTGGAAATGCGGCCAACTGGGCATTTTCGGATGTGGGCAGCTTAAATGCCACGACGGCCTTGCTTGCCATGCTTTTTTATACCATCCAGATTTATTTTGATTTTAGCGGCTACAGCGATATGGCAGTGGGGCTGGGCTGGATGGTGAATATCGACCTGCCGGTGAATTTTGCGTCCCCTTATAAAGCCCTGACTATTACTGGGTTTTGGAAAAGGTGGCATATGACGCTGACGGCTTTTTTTACGAAATATGTATATATCCCGCTGGGAGGGGGCAGGGAAGGGGCTGCCCGGACCTACGCCAATATTTTCATTGTGTTTTTCTTAAGCGGGCTTTGGCATGGGGCTGGCTGGACATTCCTTTTATGGGGGCTTATGCATGGGGCGGCGCAGGTTCTGGAACGCCTGTGCAGGAAATGGTGGGGGCACATGCACCCTGTGTTTAGCTGGGCTCTTGCGTTTGGCTTTATTAATATTGCATGGGTATTCTTCCGGGCCGGCAGCATTTCTGAGGGGCTGCAGGTTTTGAAGGCCATTGCACGGATGGATTTTGGCGGGGTTTCCAGTGGGATGGCACAGGCATTTTCACAGCCGGAATGGCAGTTCCTGCTCGGGCAGGTACCAGGGCTGCTGGAGGCGTATCCATATTGCATTATGCTTGGGTATTGCGTGGCGGCATTTGTTATTATACTTGGGATGCCGGATGCGAAAACGGTGGCGGAAAACCACATCCAAAAGAAACTGGCCCCGGCTGTGGTGGCTTTTTTGTTTGTCTGGTGTGTATTTTCTTTTGGAGGGGTCAGTACTTTTTTGTATTTTAATTTTTAGGGGGGGGGGGGATGCTGGATGAAACGCTGGTGTACCACGTTTGGGGCGGTGGCCGCCCTGCTGCTGCTTTTAGGGGGCGGCCTGACGGTGCCATTGACCCATATTTCCATTACCATAAGCCGCTGCCTGGGCTGGCTTACCGTATCTATAATGAAAGGTACCAAAACGATGGCATCGCAAAGCATTTTGATTACGATGCAGTGATTACCGGGACAAGCATGACGCAAAACTTTAAGGCATCTGAATTTGGCCGCTTATTTGGATGCCACTGTGTGAAAATGCCTTTTTCGGGGGCCAGCTACCGTGAGGTAAGCGAAAATTTAAAGCGTGCCATACAGGCAAACCATAATATAAAAACTGTTTTATGGGGGCTGGATTACAATTCTTTTTTCCGGGATCCAGATGAAATGCGGTATGAAGGCTACCCGGCTTATTTATATGACAGCCAGCCCTTTAATGATGTGGAATATATTTTTAATAAAGAGGTACTTTTTGGGGATACCTATGGCTCTGTCCTTGCATATACAAGGGGAGGCGGGAAAACAACGACATTCGATGAATATAACAATTGGGACGGCCAGTACGAATACGGCAAAGAAGCCGTCCTGTCCCAATATACCAGGCCGCAGCGGGCAGAAAAACAGGGTGCGCTGCATCTTGACCCCCGCAACCTAAACCAGAATGTAGTTTCCGTAGTAAAAGAAAACCCGCAGATCCAATTTTACCTGTTTTTTACCCCATACAGCATTGTCTATTGGGATTCTTTAAACCAGCAAGGTACACTGCAAAACCAGCTGCGGATGGAAAAAGAGGCTATAGAGCTGCTGCTGCCATATGAAAATATACACCTTTATAGTTTCTTTGATGAGTTCGGGGTTATTACAGACCTTAATCACTATAAAGACAGCGGGCATTACAGTGGCAAGGTCAATGATTTTATCATGGAGTGTATGGCAAAGGGGGATCATAAGCTGACGGAAGAAAACTATCAGGAATATTGGGGGAACGTATGGGATTTTTATACATCGTATGATTACGGTGCATTGTTTGAATAAATATACAAAAAGGTGGGCCTGCATAATTTTTACGTATATAGTTTTTTCAATAATCCCGTAAAATCTTGTACCCATTCCCGCAAAAATATGCTATAATATTCCATAGTCAGATTAGGGCAGCGTAGGGATAGTCTGGTGGTTGTACTTTCTGGAAACGGAAAGGAGGTACCTATGGATATGTTAGAAGTTTTAACGTTGCTGCTGGTTATATTCGCAGCTTTATCTTATCTCGACAACCATCATAAAAAGTAAAACGGCTATCTCCTATGTGCCGTAGGAGATAGCCAACTACTTAAATTATTTATATTATTAAGTTTCCGGTGGCAACCATCGGCCGTGCTAGATCCTATGATTGTTCCTAACTTGATTATAAATGATACCTTGCTCATTTGCAAGCGTTAATTTAGGAAATGGGGATTTTTTGCCCCCATTTTTTCTCTTTATCCTGATCACCAAAAATTTAAATCACAAAACTGCAATTAGGCTTTTGCACTAAATTGTTTAAATTCATTAGAAATTGATTACTGCCATGCAGAGATAACTAACAAAATATATGGTTTGCTTTATAAATCTGCCTCCGAATTGTGTATGCAATAAGCGGAATATTATATTATTTTGGCAAAAGCCTAATTGCAGATCACAAAAATTTCTTCTTGCAATTTGCCAACCCCCATGATATAATATTAGCCGGACGCTTTTGGAATGAACCTTGAAACGCCGGATAATAAATGATTTCCCCTATCTGGATGCGGTATTTTAATCTGCATTATAGTTTCTCCGTATCGGATGCTGATACACGCAAAGGGGCATTTTATCATCCGGCGCTTGCAAGCGTAAGGAAAGGAGGATTTGCTGTGAAAGTAAGATCATCAGTTAAGCCAATCTGTGACAAATGCAAGGTAATTAAGAGAAAAGGGAGTATCCGAATTATCTGCGAAAATCCGAAGCATAAACAGCGCCAGGGCTAATCCGGGGCTGGCGGGAGGCAGACAAGCAGGTTTTACCTGTTATGCTGCTTTGTTTTGCATCCGCTGCAAGTGGGCTTGCAGGGAAGGGTGCCGTCTAGCAATTGGCATAAAAATTGATAGAAAAAATGAAAATTATGATGAGCGGCTGTCAGCGGGGCTTTCCCGCTGATTCATAATAACAGCGGATACTGCTGTACCCGGCATCTTTTGTACCGAGGAGATGCTGGCAAATTGTAACAGCCTGCCTGTGGCGGGCGGTTGCTTCAAAAAGTGTCAGTCAAAAATTATACGAATTTAAGGAATTATGGAGGTGTAATACACATGGCACGTATCGCAGGTGTAGATTTACCAAGGGAGAAACGTGTGGAAATTGGCCTGACTTATATCTATGGTATCGGCAGGTCGAGTTCAAACCGTATTCTTGCAGAAGCAAAAGTAAACCCAGATACCCGCTGCAGGGATTTGACGGATGATGAAGTAAGAAGGATCAGTGCTGTCATTGATGAAACACAGACCGTAGAAGGCGACCTGCGCAGGGAGATCGCCCTTAATATCAAGCGTCTGCAAGAAATCGGATGCTACCGTGGGATCCGCCATAGGAAAGGGCTCCCGGTCCGCGGGCAGAAGACTAAGACCAATGCAAGGACCAGGAAAGGGCCGAAGCGGACAGTAGCGAATAAGAAGAAATAAAAAACAATGAAGCAGGAAAGCTTCCGGGCGTATTGTTTAAAAAGCCCGGAAAAGAACTCAGAAAGTAGGTTAGTTTAAAAATGGCAAAGAAAGTTACAAAAAAAGTAACCAAAAAGCGTATTAAGAAAAACGTTGAACGTGGTCAGGCACATATTCAGTCATCTTTTAACAATACGATTGTTACGATTACAGATACTGAAGGAAATGCCTTATCCTGGGCAAGCGCAGGCGGCCTTGGATTTAGAGGTTCAAAGAAATCTACTCCGTATGCTGCACAGATGGCGGCAGAAACAGCTACAAAGGCAGCGCTTATTCACGGCTTAAAGACAGTTGATGTTATGGTAAAAGGGCCTGGTTCTGGCAGGGAAGCAGCGATCCGTGCGCTTTCTGCATGCGGCCTGGAGGTTACTTCTATCAGGGACGTGACCCCGGTGCCTCATAACGGTTGCCGTCCGCCAAAACGTAGAAGAGTTTAGTTAGGAGGGATAGACGAAGATGGCAGTGAATCGAGTACCTGTACTGAAAAGATGTAGAGCGCTTGGCTTAGACCCGAGTTATTTAGGATATAGCAAAAAATCTAGAAGAAGCCCGCAGAGGACGAATAAAAAGGTTTCCGAGTATGGCTTGCAGCTGCGTGAAAAGCAGAAGGCAAAGTTTATTTATGGCGTTTTGGAAAAACCATTCCACAATTATTATGAAAAAGCAGACCGTATGAAAGGGATGACGGGTGCAAACCTGATGACGATGCTGGAGTCCAGGCTTGACAATGTTATTTTCCGTATGGGGTTTGCAAGGACCCGCAGGGAAGCAAGGCAGATTGTGGGCCATAAATTTGTATTAGTAAATGGAAAACAGGTAAAGATCCCGTCATACCGTGTAAAAGCGGGCGATGTGGTGGAAATCAAAGAAAGCAGAAAAGGCTTCCAGAGGATGAAAGATGTCGTGGAAGTAACCGCCGGACGGCTTGTACCGGAATGGATCGATGTGGATCTTGACACCCTCCGGGGGACTGTAAAGGAACTTCCTTCCCGTGAAATGATCGATGTGCCGGTAAATGAAATGCTCATCGTCGAATTATATTCGAAATAATTAATGTAATGCACTTGATCCGAAAAGGAGGGACTTGGTAATGTTCGATTTTGAAAGACCCAACATTGAAATTGCAGAAATTTTCGATGACAAAAAATACGGCCGGTTTGTGGTGGAGCCTTTGGAAAGGGGTTACGGTACGACGCTGGGCAACTCACTCAGAAGGATTATGTTGTCTTCCCTGCCAGGCGTAGCCGTAAGTCAGGTGAAAATAGATGGTGTTTTGCATGAGTTCAGCTCCATTCCGGGCGTAAAGGAAGATGTGGCTGAAATCATTATGAACATAAAGAATCTGGCATTGAAAAATACCAGCAATACAAACGAGTCTAAAGTTGCTTACATTGAATTTGAAGGTGAAGGCGTAGTTACAGCCGCAGATATTCAGGTGGATTCGGATATTACGATTTTAAATCCGGAAATGGAAATTGCACACCTAAATGGCGGAGCGGATTCTAAGCTGTATATGGAGCTTACAATCACAAAAGGGCGCGGGTATGTCAGCGCGGAGAAAAACAAAAATCCAGACCTGCCGATCGGCGTGATTGCGGTAGATTCCATCTATACGCCAGTAGAACGTGTAAACCTGGCAGTGGAGAATACACGTGTCGGCCAGATCACGGATTATGATAAATTGACGTTGGAAGTATTTACAAATGGAACCTTAGAACCAGATGAGGCGGTCAGCCTTGCCGCAAAGGTTTTAAGCGAGCATTTAAACCTCTTTATCGACCTGTCGGAAAATGCAAAAACAGCGGAGGTTATGGTTGAGAAAGAGGACAATGCGAAAGAAAAAGTCCTTGAGATGAATATTGATGAGCTGGAGCTTTCTGTCCGTTCTTATAACTGCCTGAAACGGGCAGGCATTAATACGGTGGAAGAACTGACCAACCGGACGCCGGATGATATGATGAAGGTGCGTAACCTGGGCCGCAAGTCATTGGAAGAAGTTTTAGCAAAATTAAAGGAATTGGGGCTTCAGTTAAATCCAGGGGATGAATAAAAATGCAAGGCTGGGCTGATAAGCCCGTAAGTGTGCAGCCCGGTCTTCTGGCAGAGGTTAGCCAGCCTTTGCCGGGCATATGGCAAAAACCATATGGGAAAGTGGCGAATTGAAGAAATCTATCAGCATCCGGCAGATAATCCCAAAGTGTGCTGCCGAATGTACCACGAATTTGGAGGAAATAAAAAATGGCAATGTATAGGAAGCTGGGAAAGTCTTCTGCCCAAAGAAAGGCGCTGCTGAGGAACCAGGTAACGCAGCTTTTGTATCATGGCAAAATTGTGACCACAGAGGCAAGGGCAAAAGAAGTCCGTAAGATCGCAGAGAAGATTATTGCTATGGCTGTCCGTGAAAAGGATAATTTTGACGAAGTCACAGTGAAAGCAAAAGTTGCCCGCAAAGATGCGGATGGGAAAAGGGTTAAAGAAGTCATTGACGGCAAGCGCAGGACGGTTTACGATGAAGTAGATAAGACGATTAAGAAAGACCGGCCGTCACGCTTGAATGCAAGAAGGCAGATGCTGAAAATCCTCTATCCTGTTACAAGCTCCGAAACAACAAGAAAGGACGGCAAGGTTGTAACGTCAAATAAGCGTAAAGATAAAAAGAAAGTCAATCTTCCGGCAAAGTTGTTTGATGAAATTGCACCAAAATATGCTGACCGTAACGGCGGCTACACAAGGATTGTGAAGCTTGGCCAGCGTAAAGGTGATGGGGCATTGCAGGTAATCATTGAATTAGTATAATTTTTGTAATTGGTATTATCGGTAAAAAAGCTGTCCGCAAAGTAAGTTTTGTATTGCTTTGCGGGCAGCTTTTGTATTATTTGTACTGTTCTTTGGAAAGCGACAGGGTGAAAATAAATTCGGTGCCAACGCCTTCGGTGCTGATGACATTGATATTTTCGCCGTGTGCCTGGATGATTTCTTTTACAATCGATAGCCCAAGCCCAGTGCCGCGCTTGTCTTTGCCGCGTGAAGCATCTGTTTTATAAAACCGTTCCCATACCTTTTTCAGGCTTTCTTTTGGAATGCCGATACCGGAATCTTTGACGGAGACAAAGACTTTGTCATTTTTTTCGGTTGTCTCAACCGTGATGGAAGAATCCGGGTGGCTGAATTTGATGGCATTATCGGTCAGGTTGTAAATGACCTGCTGGATTTTAGCCATATCGGCCGTTACATAAAGGTTTTGGCCGGAAAGGATCAGTTCAATCGAAATATGTTTTTCACTGCAGATCCCTTCAAAGGCCAGTGCTGTCATACGGATAATATAGTTTATATCAAAGTTGTTCATATACAGGATTGTTTTTCCGTGGGAGCCAAACTGGTTCAGCTCTAAAATGCTGCTTGTCAGTTTGTTCAGCCGTTCTGTTTCAAATAATATAATATTTAAGTATTTATCCTGCATTTCATAAGGGATCGTACCGTCTAATATGGCTTCGATATACCCTTTGATGGATGTCAGCGGCGACCGGAAATCGTGCGATACATTTGAGACAAATTTACGCTGGTCGTCTTCCAGTGTATTCAGCTCGTTTGCCATATAGTCAACCGCCGCGGCCAGATGCCCAATCTCATCCTGTGTGTGGATGCCTATTTTGTGTGAAAAGTCGCCATTAATATAGGCGTCTGCTGCCAGTGTGATCTTATGGATTGGCCGGTAGATCAGCAATGAAAAAACGAGCAGGATAATAAAAGCCAGCAGGAAGATCAGCAGCAGCGTAATATAGGCGACATCCAAAAGCTGGTACGTGTAGTCTGAAATGTCTGCGATGGGCTTATGTATCAGCACATATCCAAGGACTTTGTAACTTGGCGTAATCGGCGCAAATACCGTCAGGTAATCTTCGCTAAACCGGCCGTAAAACTGGTTGACCATATAATAGCGGTTGCCAAAATCGTTGATATTAAACCCCTGGATGGCAGCTTCGTTATGGAATGCTTCGGAATCGCCGGAATCCACAATAATGCGGCCGGAAACGTCAATGACTTCAATGTTTGTATTCATATATTGGCTGATCGTTTCCAGATAGCTGTGAAGGTTGGACAGCTTCATATTTCCATTATAATAGTTAGAGGCATAGCTGGAGGCGATTTCCGTGCATTCCGTATACAAGGTGCGCGATTCTGCTGCCTGTACCTGGCTGCGCAGTGCATAATTGGTCAGCGTGGACACAAGTAAAAAGCCCAGGATGCCAAAGATCAGGTAGCCAGCCAGAAATTTTAAGTAGAGTGTCTGTTTCATAAAAGTAGGTTGTTGCGGATATTCCTTTCTGAAGATTCGCGGGTTACTTAACTAAAAACTTATAGCCGATGCCCCAGACTGTAGCGATCCCCCATTTCCCCGTATCTTTGATCTTTTCACGCAGCCGCTTGACATGTACGTCTACGGTACGCGTGTCGCCGATATATTCATAACCCCATATATTGTCTAGAAGCTGTTCGCGGGTAAATACCTGGTTGGGTGAAGCGGCAAGGAAATAGAGCAGTTCCAGTTCTTTTGGAGGCATGTCCAGCGGGGCCCCGTTGTATTCCACGCTGTAATTGGACAGGTTTACCGTCAGGCCTGGATATTCTACAATCTTGGCAGACGGCGGTTCTGGTGCAGGCTTTGCCGGCTGGTAGCGGCGCAGCACAGCTTTCACCCGCGCGACCATTTCTTTGGAATCAAAGGGTTTCATAATGTAGTCGTCCGCGCCCAGCTCCAGGCCGAGCACCTTGTCAAAAATTTCACCTTTTGCGGACAGCATAATGATCGGGACGTTGCTCTTGGCACGGACTTCCCGGCAGACTTGGTAGCCGTCAATGCCAGGAAGCATCAGGTCTAATAAGATCAGGTTTGGGGCAAACTGCTGGTAGGCAGTTAACGCCTCTTCCCCGTCATTTACTATTTTTGTTTCAAAGCATTCTTTTGTCAAGTATAAGGAAATCAGTTCCGCTATATTGACATCGTCGTCTACAATTAATATTTTTTGTTTGTTTGCCATAAGCGGCTCCTTTCGCAGAATCATGATTGGGACATTTGTACTATTTGAAGTGTACGATTGTTACCCCGCTGTCCCCTTCGCCAAACTCCCCAAGGTGGAACGAATCTACGTACTTAATGCGGCGCAGATGGGAATGTACGGCATTGCGCAGTGCGCCAGTCCCTTTGCCATGTACGACCCGCACAGAGGAAAGGTGTGCCAGGTAGGCGTCGTCCAAGTATTTATCCAGCGTGATGGTTGCTTCATCTACGGTTTTTCCGATCAGCATCAGCTCCGGGGAAATGCTGGATGTTTTGGAAAGCTTCATTTTTCCGGTGCTCGTTTTGGATGCCTTTTTTGCAGAAGGGGCGGTTTCTTCTTCTAAAAGTACCAGGTCTTGGATATTGGCCTGTGTACGCAGGATGCCCATCTGTACGAACAGGTCGCCTTTTGCGTTTGGTTTTGTAGAAACAATGCCCCGCTGGTTTAAAGTCAATACCAAGACAGAATCGCCTGGCCGCAGGTTTTTTGGAACCTTGTGGTTGGCTGCTGGCTGCTTCTCATTTTTGGAAATACGTGCTTGTGTTTCATTCATTTTTCCGCGCAGCGCGGCCCGTTCCTTTTCCAAGTCGCCCGCAGATGGGTTGGTAGTGCCAAATTTATGGAAGTTACGGATGCTGGCATCTGCTGCTTCTTTTGCTTCTTTTAAAATGGCAAGCGCCTGTTCGTTTGCTTCCTGGATAATTTTGTCGCAGCGGCTGTCAATTTTTTCCTGCCTGCTTTCCGCGCGTGCGTGCAGCTGCTCGATTTCGCACTTGTATTGTTCGATCTCCACACGTTCTTTTTCGATAGTGGTGCGGCTGGCTTCCAGATCGGCGATCAGGTCTTCGAAGTTCTGTTCGTTGGATGCGATACGGCTGCGGGCGTCCGCAATAATATCTTGCGGCAGGCCAAGTTTTCCAGATATGGCAAATGCATTGCTTTTGCCAGGGATGCCGATTAACAGCCGGTACGTAGGGCTTAACGAATCCACATCAAATTCGCAGCAGGCATTTTGCACGCCTGGTGTGCCAAGGGCAAATACTTTCAGCTCGCTGTAATGCGTGGTTGCCATAGTACGTACACCACGGTTGTGCAGTGTTGTCAAAATCGATATGGCCAAGGCGGCGCCTTCGGTTGGGTCTGTCCCGGAACAGAGTTCGTCAAACAGCACGAGGGAATCTGGCGTAACTTTTTTTAGTATCGTAATGATGTTTGTCATATGCGAAGAAAAGGTGCTCAGGTTTTGTTCAATGCTTTGTTCATCCCCGATGTCGGCAAATATCTGCCGAAAAATGGCAAGCTGCGTCCGGTCGCCTGCCGGTACGTGCAGCCCGGCCTGGCCCATCAGCGTCAGCAGGCCGACGGTTTTTAGGGAAACCGTCTTGCCGCCGGTGTTTGGCCCTGTAACCACAAGCAGCTGGAATTCATCGCCCAGGGTAACATCGATCGGGACGACAGACTTTTTATTTAACAGCGGATGGCGCCCCCGGCGGATATGGATAAAGCCGTTTGTATTAAATTCCGGCGCTGTGCCATTATGCTCCAGCGCCAGGCTGGCTTTTGCAAAAATAAAATCCAGTGTCGTCAGCAGTTTGTAGTTATTTAGCAGCGTATCACTGTGCAGCCCGACTTCATTGCTAAGGGAGGCAATGATCCTGTCGATCTCTTCTTGTTCTTTTAAATACAGCTCTTTTAATTCGTTATTGAGGTTTACGACGCTGGCTGGTTCAATAAACAGCGTGGAACCGGATGCGGACTGGTCATGTATCATGCCTGGCACCTGGTTTTTGTATTCCGCTTTGAATGGGAGGCAATAACGTCCATTGCGCATGGTGATAACGGCATCCTGCAAATATGATCTTGTAGTTGTATTGTTTAGGATTGTTGCCATCTGCTTATGGATACGGTCATTCATGCCGTGGATGCCGCGGCGGATGGATTTTAGCTGGCTGCTGGCATCGTCGGCAATCTCTTCTTCCGAGAGGATGCACCGACGTATCTCTTCTACAAGCGGCGTAAGCGGTTCAATGGCCTGGAACATGGCATCCAGCGTGTCGGCAGGCAGGTCTTCACGGTCGCGCCTGCCATACGTCTTTACCCGTTTGGCAGCATCCAGCAGGGAAGCCGTGTGCAAAAGCTCCTGGATGCTTAATACGCCGCCAGCTTCCAGACGCCGCAGCGGCATACCGATTTTATGGATGCCGCCAAAGGACAGGCTTCCTTTTTGATAAATGCGGGCAAGTGCAGCTGCAGTCTCTTGCTGCGCCTGTTCGATCGCTGCCTGGTCGGTCATTGGTTTTAAGTGCAGGCAGTGTTCTTTCGCCCAGTCAGAAGAAGCATATTCCGCCAGCTGCTGCGTAATTTTATAATATTCCAAAGTTTGGAGGACTTTTTTATTCATATTGCAGTTCCTTTCTGAAAAAATTGTGCCCTGCCGCCTGGCGGGCAGCAGCGCTTACCTTGTTACTTTTCACACCCCAGCCAAAAAGCGGCTGTGCTGTAAAAAGTAACGGCA
>CAMUML010000001.1 GCA_947089855.1 uncultured Eubacterium sp. | reverse complement strand
CAGCCAAAGTGTTTCATGAGGCATTGGTGCCTTTCGCAGAAAGGTGGATTATAAGTATGACAAACTATGACATTGTAATCATCGGCGGAGGCCCTGCCGGGCTGGCTGCCGCTATTTCTGCAAAAAAAGCCGGCGTTGAACGCATTTTAATCCTGGAAAGGGACCGCCAGCTCGGCGGCATTTTAAACCAATGCATCCACAATGGCTTCGGCCTCCATACATTTAAAGAAGAACTTACTGGCCCGGAATACGCCAGCCGTTTTATCCGCCAGGCAGAAGGCCTGGACATTGCCTACAAATTGGACACTATGGCTTTGGACATCCTCCCGGACAAAACCATTACAGCGATGAACCGCACCGACGGCCTGTTCCAAATAAAAGCAAATGCAGTGGTCCTTGCAATGGGCTGCCGCGAACGCGCCAGGGGCGCCCTCAATATTCCAGGGTTCCGCCCGGCCGGCATCTATTCTGCCGGGACGGCCCAGCGTCTTGTTAATATCGAGGGCTTCCTGCCTGGCCGTGAAGTCGTGATCTTAGGCTCCGGCGACATCGGTTTAATTATGGCAAGGCGTATGACGCTGGAAGGCGCCAAGGTAAAGGTTGTTGCAGAATTAATGCCATTCTCCGGCGGGCTAAAGCGTAATATCGTACAATGCCTGGACGATTTTGGCATTCCATTAAAACTAAGCCACACCGTTGTAAATATCAAAGGGAAAAAGCGCCTAGAGGGTATTACGCTTGCACAAGTAGACAGCCACGGAAAACCCATCCCAGGCACCGAAGAAGACTATACCTGCGATACTTTGCTGCTTTCCTGTGGCCTGATACCGGAAAACGAGCTTTCCCGTGAAATGGGCATTGCTATGGAAGCAGCCACAAACGGCCCATCCGTCAACGAATGCCTGGAAACAAGCATTGCAGGCGTATTTGCCTGCGGCAACGTCCTGCACGTACATGACTTGGTAGACTTTGTATCGGAAGAAGCTGCCGCCGCAGGCAAAAATGCAGCAAACTATGTGAAAAACAATGGCAGCTTAGGCGAGGCAGGAACCGAAATACCAATCCTTCCGGAAGGCGGCGTCCGCTATACCGTGCCAAAAGCAATCCATGTAAACCGCATGGACGACGAACTGACCGTCCGTTTCCGCGTCGGCGCCGTTTATAAAAACTGCTATACGGCTGTCTATTTAAACGACACACGTATCCTCCACAAAAAGAAACAAATTCTGGCCCCTGGGGAAATGGAAGAAATCCGCCTTTCCAAAAAAATACTGGCAGACTACAGCGGCCTTGCAACTATCACAGTAAAAATAGAGGAGGCGTAAATCATGGAAACAAGAAACCTAACCTGCATTGGATGCCCATTAGGCTGCGCCATGCAGGTAACGCTGGACAATGGCGAAATCACAAGTGTTACCGGCAATACCTGCAAACGCGGCGATGTATATGCCAGAAAAGAAGTCACCCACCCGACCCGCATCGTTACCAGCACCGTACGCGTGTCCGGTGGCGATACTGCAATGGTATCCGTTAAAACCGAACACGATATACCAAAAGAAAAGATTATGGATATTATGAAAAGCATTGCAGGCATCCAGGTCAAAGCCCCTGTCCATATTGGGGATATTATCCTGGAAAATGCCGCAGGGACTGGCGTAAATATGGTAGCTACCAAAGATGTGGCCGCAATCTAAAAATACGCTTCTATCAAAAAAAGCAGGGCAATATGCCCTGTTTTTTCATACCCTATCCAGCCAAACCTGCCTGTAAAACCATATACGGCCCCGTCTGCAGCCTGCATCCAGCCAGTACGGCAATGGCAGGGGCAAGTTCCTTTAAAACCTGCCCATCGGACAACGCCCGTCTCCTATAGACATAATCCATAAGATAATAAGAATACGTGGTCGTAAAAAATCCCACCCCAAGCCGCCATTCCTCACCACAATATCTGCTATACCCATCATCCTGGTCCAGCTGGCGAAAGATCTGTGCCACTTTATCCTCGATCGGCATCCTGATACGCTCCAACAGCACCGGCCAATGGATTTCTTCCACAAGCCGCCGATAAAAGATAGGATCTGCCTGCAGCTTGGAAACGCACTGCAAAATCCACTCCTCCACCGTCCCACTGCCGCTGCTTTCCCCAGGCTCTACAAAATCATGGATGCCGATCCATTCCAGCACATCGTAAATATTCTGAAAATGATAATAAAAACTCTGCCGACTCATATTTGTCCCATTCATAATATCCTGCACCGTAATTTTGCGGATCCCTTTCCGGCATACAAGGCCCTTTACACAATCTGCAATTTTCCTCTTTGTCAGGCAACACATGCCATCCCCTCCTCCATATCTACATTAACCATACATCTTTGTTTGTAGTAGAAATTGCAGCCGCTCCAGCATCCAGCGCTGCGATCACATCTGCCCGTTCAGAAATCAACCCGCCGGTAATCAACGGTATTGGAATCATTTTTTTCATCATCCGGATCACTTTGGGCATCAGCCCCGGCAAAATCTCAACTACGTCCGCATACTCCCCAATAGAACGGTTTGCTGCGACGTTATCCATGACACGTGAATCGAGTGCAAAAATCCGGTAGACGGTAAACAAAGACAGCTCCCTTGCCCGCCGGATAAGCTCCATCCGCGTGGAAATAACCCCATCGGCCTGCGTATATTTTGCAATAAAGGCGACTGCTTCTTCTTTTGCACTTAGCCCTAAAATAAAATCTATATGTACAATTACCGTTTTACCGGCTTGTTTTAGCTTGTACGTAATATCTCCGATATTGCTGATCTTGCCATATAATACAAATACTACTTTGATTTCTGGTATCTGTATGCAGGTTTCCAGGCCTTTTTCATCTTTTACTGCTGCGATAATTGGATGCGCCATAATTGCATTGTAAAATTCCTGTTTCATAATCCCCCCTCTTTTTGCGGTATTATATCCAAAAAAGAGCATAATTATAAAATGGCTGTTTTTGCCATTTATAACCTGCTCTTATTCTCTGGGCTTATTTATTTGATTTTGTTGACCTATGATTTATTTTGATTCGTGAGGCTGCATGCCTGTCTGATAGGATCTATTATAACCAAAATAGATTCTAATTGCAACCACTAGTTTTTCTGATTTGCGGATAGAGGGGGCGGCTCATCCGCCAGAAACAATACACGGCCTACATCCCGCCGTTACTGCCCTTCCCCTATCCATATATCCGGCAACCGTTTAAATCGCCTTTAAGATACCGACAGATTTTAAAAGCAGGATCACAAGCAATACCGGTGCTATAAATTTAATCATAACATAATATAACCCCTTCCTCCCAAATTTGCATCCTGTTTTTTCAACCTCGTCAGTAATCACTTTAGGTTTTACAACCCATCCGATCAAAATACATGTGCCAATTGCTACGACTGGCATTAAAGCATTATTGCTGATATAATCCATAATATCCAAAATCTGCGCATGCGCACCGTTTGGCAGCACTATATCAAACAAAAGTGCATTATAGCCTAAGCAAACGATAATGCCTGCAATTAACGCAATGGCCGTTTCTACTGCAGCCGCTTTGATACGTGTCATATGGAATTGGTCCATAAAACTTGCTACAATGGCTTCCATAACGGATACGGCACTGGTTAGTGCGGCAAACAGCACCATTGCAAAAAACAGGCATCCGATAATATTGCCAACTGCCCCCATTGCTGAAAATACTTTTGGCAGGGAAACAAACATGAGACTCGGCCCGGAAGCTGCCATCCCTTCCTTGCCCATAAATACATATACAGCTGGGATAATCATAACGCCGGCCAAAAACGCAACCAGTGTATCAAAAAATTCAATCTGGTTGATCGACTTCATAAGGTTCGCATCGTCACGCACATAGGAACCATAAGCGATCATAATCCCCATTGCAACGCTTAAGCTGAAGAACAACTGGCTCATTGCATCCAGCAGCACGGTAAAAAACCCTTTTACCGTTAACCCCTCCAAGTCTGGGATCACGTAGATCTTTAACCCTTCCATACCGGTACGGGCTACCCCGGCATCATCGGTATGGTGGATCGTCAGTGAAAATACTGCAATCCCTATTACCAGCAGCAAAAGCACTGGCATTATAATTTTAGAAGAAGACTCAATCCCTTTATTAACTCCACGGAAAACGATAAACGCTACTGCAAATAAGAAAACAACCAGCAGCAAAATTGGCTGTACGTCGCCTGATATAAACTCGCTAAAATATCCATCCTGAGCCGCTGCATCCCCGCTGCCTGTTAGGTAAGTTAGGAAATACTTGACCACCCACCCGCCGATCACACAGTAATACGGCAGTATGATCACGGGTACTAGACAAGCGATCACGCCCAGTGGTTTCCATTTTTTATGGATCACCCCATAAGCAGTGAGCGGGCTTTGTTTTGTTTTGCGGCCGATTGCAATTTCCGTAGTCAAAAGCGTAAACCCAAAGGTCAGCGCCAATAGTAAATACATCACCAAAAATAACCCGCCGCCATCTTTGGCTGCCAAATAGGGGAACCGCCAGATATTGCCAAGCCCAACGGCACTGCCCGCAGCGGCCAGCACAAATCCAAGCGACCCTGAAAAAGAATTCCTGCTTTTGTCTTGTTTCATAACAATACTCCTCTTATTTTTTCCATGTAATATCCAATTTTTCTTATCCTGATTTTATAATCTATCCAACTATCCAATTTCTGGGAACCTAACCCACCTGTACCTCGCCTGCCAGGATACGCTTATAGTCTTCATAATTCTTTTCCATCAGGGCTGGCGCATCCAGGCCATAAGGGCACTTTTCTCTACATTTGTAGCAGTGCAGGCAGCCTTCTATCTTTTTCATCATCTCCTGCGCCTGCGCCGTTAAATGTGATTCAGAAGGGGAGCGGCGGATCAGCAGCGACATGCGCGCGCAGATATTGATCTCTATCCCTGCCGGGCATGGCAGGCAATATCCGCATCCCCTGCAAAATTCCCCGCTTAACTGCTCTTTATCACGTGCAACCACTTCCTGAAGCGTTTCATCCATAACCGGTGGATGGCCAATGTAAGATATAAATTCATCCAGTTCCCACTCATGCTGGATCCCCCATATCGGCAGCACATATTCAAACTGCGCTGCAAAGGCGTAGGCTGCTGCTGAATTGGTGATCAGCCCACCGGACAATGCCTTCATGGCCACAAAGCCCATGCCTGCTTTTTGGCATTCCTCGACCAATTCGAACTCCTGTGTACCGCTTAAATAGCTAAACGGAAACTGCAGTGTTTCATAAAGCCCGGATAAAATAGCTTCCTTTGCGACCGCAAGCCTATGGTTGGTAATCCCAATATGGCGGATCTTCCCCTGTTTTTTTGCTTCCAGCATTGCCTCATATAAACCGCTCCCATCGCCTGGTTTCGGACAGGACGGCGGATTATGGAACTGGTATATATCAATATAATCCGTGCGCAGGGAATGCAGGGATGTTTCCAAGTCCTTCCAAAAACCATCCTGTGTAGCTGCCCCGGTTTTCGTTGCAAAAATCACCTTTTCCCGCATACCTTCAAATGCAGCCCCAAGCTTTTCCTCACTGTCCGTATACCACCTTGCCGTATCAAAATACGTAATCCCCGCATCATAGGCCTTTTGTACCAGCCTGGCCGCATCTTCCATCGAAATCCGCTGAATCGGCAGGGCGCCAAACCCATTTTTATTGACCCGAATCCCAGTACTGCCTAACGTAACTGTATGCATAATGCCTCCTTTCTTCTTTGCACTGCCGTTCCTTCCCCTTATTGCCACCGCTTTTGGCAGTTCCTACTATTATAGCTTCTTACCCTGCCATATGTCAAAGAAATTTGGCGGATTTGAGGGATTTCGCTTTTCATTTCTAAATTTACTCAGTTAAAATTGTATTTTTTCAAAGCTCAATAATATTTGTGTAAAAATCTGAAAATGTTCTGGTAAGCAATAAAAACTGGAGCAAATCTGTTACTATCATACAGGCTTGCTCCAGTTTTCTATAATATCCACTATTTACGGTACACCCAGCATCCGGCGCTATACCGCCTCAATGAACCTTTTCCGTAAGATGCCCTGCCAGGCAATCCTATATATAACAGCGGCTTTACAGCCTTTTCCAGTTCCTGAACAAAATCATCTTCCACATCCTTTCCGTCAGCATAGTCCAGAAAAGCCCTCAGCTGTCTGCGTTTAGAAATATTTTCACCGCTTCATCCCCATTATGTTTTTGAAGGCTGACAACCATATATACCCATTATTCCTTCCCACGGTACGTCTCTTTCAGTTTCCGGTTAATCTTCTCCGCCAGCTGCCTGCCCAAAATATAATCCACCGCCACAACAAACAAGTAAACAACCGCTACAAACAGGCACATCTGCACCATACTGCCTGGCTGCAGCTCCACCCATCCAAATACCAAACCGCAGGCTACCATACAGGCACACAAGCTGGCGTAATGCAGCACCCCCACCACATACAAATGCTTTACCATCTCCGCAGCCATTAAAAACTTTTCAAAAACCGTAGTAACCAAAGACGTCAATACACCGGCAAGCAATATCTGCCACAACGTCTCTGACGGAATCATCTCCTCCTTTGAAAAAAATGTATAAATAACGGCACAGACAAATAAAACCCCCGTTGTAATATACACAAACCATTTTAAAAATTCCTGCATAATACGCATCATCTGCCCCCCCCCTTAAATTCCGAGTTTTTTCTTTAATGCTGCGACATATTGGCGGGATATAACCGTCTTTTCCCCGTTTTTCAGCCGTGCCTCAAACCGTCCGTTAAAAATAGGGGCCATATGGGATATTTTCGACAAGTTTACAATGGTTGATTTCGAAATGCGCAGAAAATCATTTCCGGCATAATCCCGCTCCAGTTCATATAGCTTCCTGCGCACCTCGTAGACTTCTTTTTCACAATAAGCAAACACCTTATTGTCAACCGACTCAAAATAGTAAACCTGTTTCGGCGACAACATTACAATCTCTTGCCCAGCGTATGCGGTTAATTTATCCCGGCCCGCCTTTAATGCATAAATAAGGTTTAACAACCCTTCATCCAACGCTGCGCAACGGATAATAATTTCTTCCTCTTCCCCTGGCCCCGGCGTTTCTATTGTAATCTTCATAATTGCCCCCAATAACTATAACTGCCAGCCTTCCTAATATCATCCTGATTTTATAAACTGACCTTTACCGGTCTGACCTTTTTCCCCGCTGCACAATCACTGCCCCTATCATAAGAAAAGCTGCGCCAAAAATCAATAGCAGTAAAAGTGCCATTTCCAAAGAAACCTGCCTGTCAAAAACATACAAGTCAATGCCCATTGTTTCACGGTATGCCGCTGCCATATCCTCCGGAGCCCCCAGGAATGTAGTATCCAAAATATCTTTTGTCATAAGCCCGCGGAACATCGCTGCCCCATAAATAATAGGCGTCCCTTTCATCACCGCCCCAACCGTATCGGACAGCGTCCCAATCGGAAGGTAGATGCCGCCCAAAAAGCCTACCAGCGTCCCAATTACCGTCCCCAGCCCGCTCCATGCGCTTTCCGATTTCACTAGCGCAGCTACCGTATACATAAACGACGCATAAGCAAAAGAATTTACCATAATCATACCGCATAGCTTGCAATGCGTAAACAGGGAAAACCATTCCATCCCACGGGATACCCCATAGATTTCCGTAACCAGCAATGTGACGGTACAAATAAACACCGATGCCACCCACGCAGCAAGCACATATCCAGCCGCAAGGACCCCCCTGCCCACAGGCGCTGTATAAACCGCATTCAGCCTGCCGCTGGTTTTGTCCTTGATCATCGGCGCCAGTGCAGACAGCGTAACCGTCACCGCATTAATCGAAAGGATGCCCGCACAAGTCCAGGATAAAACAAGCAGCTGCGCATTCTCTTTATCCTGCTGCGCATCCCTGCCCGGGAACTGCCCCAATAAGCCTGTGATACTATCGACATTCATATCCCCCAGAAAAAATACCATTAGCCCGATCACAATAAACATGGACAGCAAGGAAAAAAACACCGCCCCACGGTCACGTAAATAAAGCTTTATATTCCGCCCAGTAATTGCACCTAATTGGCCTATCATCGCCGATACCCTCCTTCATCGCCGCTGCCGCCGTTTAGTTCATATCCGGCAGCATTCAAAAACACATCGTCCATATTCCCCTGGACAACTTCAAATCCTTCGATCAGATCCCGCACTGCTGGAAGCAAGCCGATCGCTTCTTTCGTTGAACCCAGCCATACCTCCGCCCGGTTTGCATCCAGTGTGGTTTTATAATTTTTTGTCCGCAAAAAGTTAGCTATTTCTTCCCGTTTATCTTCCCGAAAATATAATTTTAATTTATCTGACGCAAAGCGCTCCTTTAAGGCAAACGGCGTACCTGCCGTTACAATCTTCCCACGGTCTAAAATAATAATATTGTCAGCCCCTGCTGCCTCTTCCATATAGTGCGTTGTTAAAAACACCGTTATTTTTTCATCCTTACGCAGCCCCTCTACCGTCGCCCAGACATCCCGGCGCGTGGCTGGGTCAAGCCCGGTTGTCGGCTCATCCAGAAACAATATTTCCGGTGTATGGATTAGCGCCGCTGCAATTTCACACCGCCGCTTCTGGCCGCCGGAAAGTACCTGGTATTTTTTCTTTAAAATATCACCCAAATTTAAAATCTCACTTAGCCGTGCAATCTGCTTTGTTGTTTCCCTTTTCGACGCACCATGCAAAATCCCCCTGCAAAGCAGGTTTTCTTTTACCGTTAAAATATCGTCCAAGCAGTTCTGCTGGTATACAATCCCAATCCTGCGCCGTATCTCCTTGTCTTCCCGTCCAACCACATACCCGCACAAAGTTGCACTGCCGCTGTCAGGCCTTAACAATGTAGACAGCATATGGATAGCCGTCGTCTTTCCTGCCCCATTGATCCCCAAAAACCCCAGCATCGTACCCCGCCCTACCGTAAAGGAAATATGGTCAACCGCTCTAACACTTCCATAAACTTTGGTAAGCCCGTCTACTTTGATTACTGTTTCCGTTACACTCATTTCTTATATCCTTTCTTTATTTTCCAAAGGCTAGCTGTTTACCCTGCCTTTATATTTACCATAGCAGAAAATCAAAAGAAAACAATGCTATCGGCAGTAAGCGGTCATTTTGAGCCGTTAAGCTGCAATATATGCTTCCAACTGCAATACAGCAAAGCAAATTGATCGTTACTATTCACAGCTAATTTTCTCTTGACAAACACTCTAAGTTATGAAGCTGTAAATAGTAACATTCGCAGGCTCATTTAAAGAATTTGCCTTGCAAATTGGAGCCTGCTCACTCCTGAATCAGCTTGGCAGCCACCTGAACAGCGGGGTGTCCAGGTGGCTGTGAATAGTAACAATTGATCCATTCAAAACCTTAAACACTGCAAAAAGGCTGTGCGGCAACAGTAATTTGCAGGGATTTCTTAAGTAAATGACATTGTGGGCGCAAGCCAAATAAAAGATAGGAAAATTTTTCATACTATGATATGATAAATAAAAACATTTTAGCAAAACCAAACGCAGGCTACATCTATAGCAGCCGCGCGCCAGCACATATGGGAAAGGAGCACACCAATCATGGACAAATACCGCAAGATACAAAAATTGACTGACAATCCATTTTTAAACCTGTACCAAATGGATGCCATCGATACAAAAGGAAAAAACTTTCATTATTATTTTGCATCCAGAAACGATGCTGAACATATAAAAATCCAAACCAAGTCTACCGCCCCAGAAGGCATTGTCATTTATGCCGTTACACAGGAACCGGAACCAAAACTGGCTGTTATCCGGCAATACCGTTACCCAATTGACGCCTATATGTACGAGCTTCCTGCCGGGCTGATTGACGGCAAAGAAACGCCAGGAATGGCCGCTGCAAGGGAAATGGCAGAAGAAACCGGGCTTCATTTTACAGAATATACCGATGGCAACGCCTGCTGCCGCAGGCCATTTTTCATGGGCCCCGGCTTTACAGACGAAACAGACGCTACCGTTTATGGAACCGTAAACGGACAAATTTCCAGCGCACAAAACGAAGACACCGAAGACATCCAAGTTATCCTTGCCGATAAAACAAAAATACGCCAGATTTTGTCCCAGGAACGTGTTTCTATGCGCGGTGCCTATTTAATGATGCTTTTTTTACAGTCCGAAAAACCATTTGATTTCTTAAATATCTAAAAGGAGAAGATACTATGTTTCGAGAAATGCGCCGCAAAAAACAAGCCCTGCCGGATGAAGTATGCACATCTATTTTAGAACAGGCGTCATCCGGCGTTTTAGCCGTTGCCGATGGCCAGGATTACCCTTATGCGGTTCCACTAAGCTTTGTATACGATAAAAACACAAAAAAACTTTATTTCCACTGCGCTACCAGCGGCCACAAACTGGATGCGGTAACAAAAAATCCAAAAGTATCTTTCTGCATCATTGCAAAAGACGAGGTTGTGCCAGAAAAATATACTACACATTTTAAAAGTGTAATCGTATTTGGAACGATACGTATTCTGCGGCAAGAAGCAGAAATGCGTGCTGCCATTGAAAAACTGGCACGAAAATATAACCCGAAAGATTCGGAGGCCAGGCGGCAGGAATATATTGAAAAAGATTTTAATAGGCTGTGCATGTTGGAAATGCAGGCAGATCATATAACAGGAAAAGCAGCGGTTGAGCTTGGGGGTGCTTAAGAGTTGTGTGGGGGAGGACGCCGGATGAGGGGGCAGCCCCCATCACCCAGCGTCCACAAATCCAACAACTGCCACACATTTCATAAAGTCAATTTTATATTTAACATATTTCCAGATAGTAGGCCGCCGAATACGGCCGCAGTGCCAAGGAAACCACCCCATTGGCAATAGCCACCTTGCTGCCATACGCCTGCGCTGCTGCCTTTTGGTTTTGATCTATATTCTGCCGCCCAGCATTCTCCTGGCTTGCAGTACACTGCCCGTTTCCACATTGGCTGTCCTTCCCTGGCCAGCCAGCTTCCTTACCAGCGCCCGTGTCCATTTCAGCTGCCTTTTTTTCCTCACCGCCATATACTTCCCAATTGCTGGAAAATAAAAGCTCCAGCCCTTTTGCATTCGGGGCTTTCAGTTGATAGTCTGTAAATGCCTTATCCGAAAAATTAAAGACCGCCACAATGCGTTCTTTCCTGCCAGCCCGTTCAAATGCATAAATACACTTTTCTTCCTGATGGCAATCCAGCCATTGGAAGCCATCCTGTTCATAATCAAGTTCATAAAGCGCTGGGTGGTTTAGATAAATCTTATTTAAATCTTTCATAAAATGATAGAAGCCATCGTGGGCAGGATACTGTAAAAGATCCCAGTCCTGCTGTCGTTTTTCATCCCATTCCCGGAACTGGCCAATTTCATTTCCCATAAAATTTAATTTTTTGCCTGGATGCGCATACATATACATGTAAAATGCCCTGGCCTGCGGAAACTTATCATCATATCCGCCGCTCATCTTTTGAAGGATCGTCGCCTTCCCATGTACGACTTCATCATGCGACAACGGCAAAAGGAAACGGTCGTCGTAATAATACATCATGGAAAAGGTCAGTTTATGGTAGTGTTCACTACGGTACTGCGGAGCTGTCCGAAAATAATCCAGCGTATCGTTCATCCAGCCCATATCCCACTTATAGTCAAAGCCCAGCCCGCCTTCGGAAACCGGTTTGGTAACACCTGGAAACGACGTAGAATCTTCCGCTGCTAAAATAACAGTAGGATGCCGCTGCTTTAAGCCTTCGTTCATATATTTCAAAAAGTCGACGGCATTCCCGTTCACACCTCTGCCTGGATCGCCCTGCCAGTAAATGGCGCGGCTAATCGCGTCCATGCGCAGACCATCCATATGAAATTCTTCCAGCCAGTAATTAGCCGATGACTGTAGGAAACTGCGCACTTCGCCACGTGAATGCATAAAATTACAGCTTCCCCACTCGCTCACCCCAACCGCATTATGCGGATATTCATATAACGCCGTGCCGTCATAATGGATCAGCGCATAACCATCAACCGCAAAATGCACCGGGACAAAATCCATAATGACGCCTATCTGGTTTTGGTGGCAGGCGTCCACAAACGCTTTTAACTGGTCTGCCGTCCCATACCTAGATGTAGGGCTGAAAAACCCAGTCCCCTGGTATCCCCAGGATTCATCGCATGGATATTCGTTTAACGGCATTACTTCCAGGTAATTATATCCATTTTCTTTTAAATAAGGAATTAATATATCCGCCATCTGTTCATAATTATACCAATCGTCTGCCCTTTCCGAAGGTTTGCGGAAAGAGCCAAAATGTATTTCATAAATATTTAGCGGGGCGGTTTTGCAGTCGCTCCGTGACGCCATCCACTGCCCATCCCCAAATTGATATACACTCCGGTCCCGGACAATCGACGCTGCATTTGGGCGCAGCTCCATCCCAAACCCATAGGGGTCGCAATGGTCTACGCAATTTCCGCCCCTGTCATAAATACGGTATTTATACATCATTCCAGCAGATGCACCATCTATGTGGCATTCCCAAAAATTGCCGTCATATGCCTTATGCATCATATATTCCTGCCATCCATTAAACTCCCCGATTAATGCAATTTTGGCGGCCCCCGGTGCAAAGGTCCGGAATGTAACGCCGTCTTTGGATACATGCGCCCCTAAAAACTCATATGCATCAAACACCTTGCCTGTATAAAATCCATAAGAATCCATGAAAACCTTACTACCTCCCTCATAGACAATCTTTATTTCTTTTGGTAAAATAATCATATGAAATAAACCTGGACATGTCTACCGACAATCCAGTTAAATTTGGCGGGTAAACAACTTTTGTCAAAAAATGTCTATTTTTTACTTTTTAGGAGAAACGGCAATGGATAACAAAATGGATAACCGGACGGATAAAAGGATTGAAAAAACGGAAAAAGCCATCAAAAACGCCTTTATTGAACTGCGCGCAAAAAAACCATTAGAAAAAATAACCGTAAAAGAATTATGCGGCCTCGCATGCATTAATAAATCTACCTTTTATTCCCATTATGAAGACATCTATGCACTTTCGGAAAAGCTCGAATCAGAAACCATTGCTTCCGTCATGAACAGCCTTTCCCATGCACAGGGATATTCGCCAAAACATCCGGAAGTATTTACAAGGGAGCTCTGCCTATCTTTTATATCCCACTCATCCTTGATTAATATCCTGTTTGCCGGCAAAGAACAAAATTGCCTGGCAGATACATTGGAACTGGAAATAAAAAAAGCCATTTACGAAAAATGCCCTTCCTATAAAAATAATGTAGAAAAAAACATCCTGCTCTCTTACTGCATCCAGGGCGCTTACCATGCCTATGTGAACAACCAGGACGCAAGCGCTGAGACGCTTTTGCACGTTATTGAAACAATTGTGAAAACGCTGCAGCCACTCCATTGAGCAATCTTTCCTCTAACTGAAAATAAAATTTGAAAAAAAGAAGAAAACTGTGATATTCCACTGCCCTATTTTGTTTTTACAGTGAAAGGCCTTTCAAATAAACCATTCGCGAATGCAGGAGGTGAGGTGGTGGCACCCGAAGAAAAATATACCGGCTATGTCCAGCTCTACGCAGACACAATGCTCCGTATCGCAATCAATTACTGCCGGGAACTAGCTGACGCGGAAGACATCGTACAGGAGGCATTTTTAAAGCTCTATGAAACCGGTACGGAATTTAGCGATGATGAACACGTAAAACGCTGGCTGATACGGGTAACCATCAATGCATGTAAAAACTATCTGTCTTCAGCCTGGAAACGCCGGATGCAGCCGATGGGCTTTCAAGAACTGCAATTGGCACAGGATTTTGGCAGCTATGCCAACCCATCATGGATTTCGGCATACAGCAAAGAATCTTCCGCATTATTCCTAGCAGTCACATCCCTTCCGGAAAAATACCGCAGTGTAGTACATTTATACTACTATGAGTCGTATTCTACGAAAGAGATCGCACAGATTTTGCAGAAAAAAGAAACTACGATCCAAACAAGGCTGATGCGGGCAAGAAAAATGCTGAAACAGCAGTTGAAAGGAGTGTGGCAAGATGAGGACGGAACCCAATAACAGACAAAAAAACAGCAACCAGGAAACTTACCAGCATATATACAACCAGATCCATGCATCGGAAGAATTGAAAGAAAGGCTATTAAATATGGAAAATCAAAGCAAAATTTTATTTGCACAAAAGCAAAACACTATGTCATCCACTGCTGCCACAGGTAAAAAATGGCGTCGCCTAACCTGGAAGGCAGCTGCAGCTGCGGCGGTTATCCTAGCTGCCGTACCAACAGGCGTATATGCCGCAGGACACTACTTTGGGATTTCCGAATTTTTTTCGCAATACAGCCATGGCCTGTCAAAAGACGCTGGCCAACTAATAGAAACCAATATCGAACAAACACCACAGCAACCGCAGGCAGGCCAAGCAGGCCATATGCAATCGCTGCCCGTTACCTTTCAAGTGCAGGAAGCATTATGTGACAGCGGCCAAGTAAATATTGTTGTTGACGCAAAAGCTGCCGAAAGCGGACGCTACCTCTTAGTGCCGGACTGGTGCGTTGATCCGGAAATAGACAGTGTACAGGACTTAAACATCCAGGGGAACAGCCAAGAAGATATGCCCATAGCGAAATATGCCCAGACAAAAAACCAGGAAATCCTTTTCGTCAACACCGGCTTTTCGCCAGACAGCCCATATTCTCCTACTAACTGTAGTTACGCTTGCATTACCCTTCCAGACGGCACGCTCAGAATGTTCCTCTCCGCTGACCGGGCAGCGTCTGATACTAGCCTAAATATCACCATGTCCCATATCATAAGGCTGCCATCGGAAAACCAGGCCGACACAGGCCTGATAAAAACTTCCACTACCTTTTCGCTGGAAGATAAAAGCTCCAGCAAAAAAGCATCTTACCAAGCCCAGGGCACGGTGGAAGGCGCAAGTGCCACAATTACAAACGTATCAATGGAACAAACGCAGCTGCACACGTATATAGACCTTACCTACACAGACGCAAACGCACAAAACGAAGCCTATGACTTGTCCTTCCAGGTCAAAGACAGCCAAACCGGCAGCTACTGGCAATTAGAAGGCGGGCTTGGCATAGAACCATTAGCAGACGGAACGTTCCATACCCGCCTCGTTTTTGAAAACAAAGAACTGCCGCAGCAATGCCAGTTAGAACTGAACAGCATTAGCGAAAAGAAACGGTATGGAGAAATAACCTTAACACGTATCGAATAGCATAAGCGCAGTACATGGCAAAACGGAAACTGGATACATCCAGTTTTCGTTTTGCCATGCCTTTCGTCTAGCTTTCTTGGCTAAACCGTTTTTTCTGTTCCTGCAAAAAAGACACATCTTCAAAATAATCAATTTTCATAGCATGCTTTACTTTCCCCAACGTTGCTGCAGCCGCTTTTTTGGCTGTCACGCAGCCGTTTCGCAGGATTTCGTATACTTGTTCCATGTCTTTTTCGTAGGCTGCCCTGCGGGTACGGATCGGGGATAATGTTTCCTGCATCACATTGTTTAGGAATTTTTTGACTTTGACGTCCCCCAGGCCACCGCGTTTGTAATGTTCTTTTAATTCGTCCAGGTTTGCATATTCTGGCAGGTATTCTGCAAAATGCCCTGTATTGCTGAAAGCATCCAGGTAAGTAAATACGGTGTTGCCTTCCAGTTTGCCCGGATCCTGTACGCGGATATGGTCAGGGTCAGTAAACATGGACATGATTTTTTTACGGACATCTTCTTCCGTATCGGATAAATAAATGCAATTGCCAAGTGATTTGCTCATTTTAGCTTTTCCATCTGTACCTGGAAGCCGCAGGCATGCCTTGTTGTCCGGGAGTAAGATTTGTGGCTCGACAAGTGTAGGCCCATATACAGAATTAAATTTGTGCACGATTTCCCTTGCCTGTTCGATCATAGGCGCCTGGTCTTCGCCAACAGGTACGGTAGTAGCCTGAAACGCGGTAATATCTGCCGCCTGGCTAATTGGGTAAGTATAGAAGCCGACAGGGATGCTGGTTTCAAAATTGCGCAGCTGGATTTCAGCTTTTACTGTTGGATTGCGCTGCAGCCTGGATACGGTCACCAGGTTCATATAATAAAAGGACAATTCGGTCAATTCGGTAATATACGACTGGATAAAAATCGTTGTTTTCTCCGGATGGATCCCAATCGACAGATAATCCAGTGCGACTTCCATAATACTGTCACGTATTTTGGATGGGTTATCCGCGTTATCAGTCAGCGCCTGCGCATCTGCGATCATAATAAATATCTGGTCAAATTCCCCAGAATCCTGCAGTGCAACCCGCTGTTTTAGGGAGCCGGCAAAATGGCCGACATGCAGCTTCCCAGTTGGCCGGTCTCCGGTAAGTATAATCTTTTTATTCTCTGACATTTTAAATCTCCATTTCTTTTTTGACGCCGGTGAAGCCCGGCGGTGCCCTATCGGTGTTATATCATTAATTTCGTGCGTTCTTTGCTTTCTTCAATCCTTTTATTCAGCCTGCGGAACGGGATACTAAGTACCAGCCCGATAAACAACGCAGCAGGCAAAAATGCCGCCAGGCGCAGCAAATACCCTTGCCAAGCATGCTGATAAATGCCGCCGACCGCTTCTTTTAAAGCGTCCATTGCATATGGGAACGGCAGGAAACGGTAAATCTGCTGGTAAATGGCAGGCAATACTTCTTTTGGGAACGTGCCGCCTGCACCGGCGACCTGGATAACCATAATAACAACAGCCAACGCTTCCCCAACGTTTCCAAACGCAAAGGTCAGTGAATAAATCAGCAGCGTAAATACAAAGCTTGCCAGCGCTGCGCTGCCCCAAAACAGGAACAGGTGCCTGCATTGGATTTCCAAAAAGAACAGGTTTCCAAGCACGCAGATCAGCGTCTGGATCTGCCCGGTCAGAAAGAATATGGCATATCTGCCAAAGTATTCCTGATAAGGCCGCATATGCTCAATATGGGTACATGGGTGCACTTTTGTATGGATAATCGCAGCTATAATTAGCGCGCCGACCCAGATGGACAGTACGGTATAAAAAGGGGCCATCTGTGAACCATAGTTTTTAATAGCAAATACGCGTTCGGTCTGCAGGTTTACTGGAGCAGAAAAAAAGGTACCGATTTTTTCTGGTTCATTTTGCAGGATGTCAACCACCTGATGGAGCATTTCGCTGTTTCCGATACCAGAAAGCTCGGCCTGGAGCAGATCTGCCTGTTCCTGCAGCTGTTTTAACAGCCTGCGGAGTTTTTGCAAGTCAGCTTTGCCATCATCCAGGAGCGCGATATAGTCCTGCAGGCGGATATTTGCAGTTTCAATGCCTGAGGTACTAAAAGCAGCCGATGCTGTGGAAATTAAGCGTAAGTCATTATGGAGGTCGGCAATGATCTTGCTGTTTAGTTCGCTGATCCCAGCCATTGACTGTTTGGCCGCATTGGTTGTTTTTTCCAGTGTCGAAAGGGACTGCTGGAACCCTTTGATGTCTATTTTTAGCTCTTCCAGGCGCGTAATGATCTGGCTGACCGCAGAATCGGTATCCGTATGTTCCAGTATACTGCCCAGCTTTGCTGCAATTTCCGTAATTGTGCTGAATACAGTGCGGTTTACCTGGGTTTCCACTGCTGTTCTTGCTTTGCCGGTAATCTTGGTAGCAATGGCATTCTTCTTGTCGTTTTCATAGTATACGATCCTGCCGCCTTCCAATTTACCGTCTATAATACCGGCAATACTTTTGGTAAAATCTTCCGGAATAACCAGGGCCGCATAAAATTTGCCGCTATATACGCCGTTTAATGCTGTCCGTTCATCTTCCGGAAAGACCCATCCAATCGTAGTATTTTCATGCAATGCATTTATGACAGAATCGCCGACTGCCAGTGTTAGGTTCCCCAGCTGGATGCCCTGGTCTTCGGAACATACCGCGATCTGTAAGTTGGATGTCGCAGATTCACTGTATGGATCCCAGTTGGAATGGATGTTAAACCATGCGTATAAAGAAGGGATCACGCTTAACCCCATCAGGATCACCATAGCGACTACATTAGTACGTATGCTTTTTAAGTCCCTCACCATTATTTTTATTATATTGCCCATGATCGATGTCCTTTCACAGTATTGTTTAGAGGTATCATACCAGCTGGCCGGATGTGGCTACTGGTGGCCGTCCGTTTGAGTAGGATGCCCAAGCATACGCAGCATTTTCTCACGGTTAGAAGCCTTTTTGGCATCAATCTGGCGCAAAAGCTCGGTTACGGTTTCTTCAAAAGCTTCCATATCCCCACCTATTAAATGGCTGTAGGCCATCCCTTCTTGATCGGTATAGCTGCGTAGGCGTTCCTGTGACTGGAAATCCATATATTCGATATAGATCAGGCAGGAAGCCGTTATAAACAGCGAGATAATCCATAATACAAGGAAAATGGCTTTTTCGCTTTCCGTTAAAAGCAGCAGGATAAGGAATAGCATGGGAATCCAGATCAGGCACTGGATCCCTACCTTGATCCGTTTTTGGTTTAAGGCATGAAGCTGCTCTTCCTCACGGGCCAATTTTTGGAATAACTGCTGGTAACGTGTATTTTCCATATATAATTGTTCGGATTGGGAAACAGCGCTGCCCGCTGGTGTACTGTCATTGCCTGTACCGGAATGGGCCTGTTCCCTATCCGGTTCCGGCTGCAGGCTTTGGAAGCCTGGCTGGCCGCCTTGGTTCATTGTGTACCACCTCCTACATCATTTCTGTATCTTTCATACGCCGTTCGATAAAATGGTAAATCCCTCGGAACGGAAGCCGTATGGCCAGCCCCAGTACAAGCGCAGCCGCAGCAAACAGCAGCAAGCGCATCAGGTACAGCGTAAAGTCATGTTCATATACACCGGCGACTGCTTCCCGCATGGCATTGATGGCATATGGGAACGGAAAAAATATATATAGTTTCTGGTAAAATTGGGGCAGGATCTCGATCGGGTAAGTGCCGCTGGAGCCTGCGATCTGAAGGACCATCAACACGACAACCGCCGCTTTTCCAATGTCCCCAAATGAAATCGTAAGTGCATAAATCAACAGCGAAAATGTAAAGCTGGTTATAAATGCTGCCAATAGGAACCGGCGCGGATACATGCATTGGACGTGCAGCAAATAAAAATTGCCCCATACCGTAATGCAAGCCTGGATCAGCGCCAGCACGAAAAATAATAAATACCTGCCCAAAAATAATTCATACGGTTTTGGGTTTTCCAGACCTTCCGTATCGGCATTTACTTTGATCAGCGATACAAGCACAACACCGCCAACCCACAAGGCAAGTGTTGTATAAAATGGCGTAACGCCTGAGCCGTAATTGTCAACTGGGTATATAATTTCGGTATCTATGGAAACCGGCTGTGCAAAAAAAGAACCATAATCATCGGAGCTGCCCTGCATAAAATGAAGGACCCCCTGCACCATCTGTGCCTGGTCAACTGCGTTTATGGCTTCGGAAATTTTATCCAGTTTCAGGCCGACATACGTAAGGTTTTTTTCCATGCCAGAAAAGCTTTGGTTTGTCAGGTCAATCGCTGTTGTACTGCTTTCCATGATCGAGCTGATTATGTCAATATCCCCTTTGATATTTTCTGCAGTCTGCGTTATTTCGGTACTTACCTGCTGCAGCCCGTTTCCCAGCATGGACAGGGATTGGCTGACCGATGTCTGGAGGGCCTGTTCAATGGAACGCAGCTGTTGTTCGATTTGCTGTTCAGTTTCCGCAAGGATAGAATCATTTTCCGAATGGCTGGCATTGGCCACCCGGTCGGACAAGTTACCAAGCGACTGTGACTGGTTTTCCAACTGTGTCAGCACAATGCCTTTGGATATATTGACCGTAGCCGCATTGAGCGACTGGAGGGAATCAATCAAGCCGTCCAGCGAACTTTTGGCACTGGAAATACGGGAAGCAAGCTGCCCGTAAAGCGCATCTTTTTGTTCTTTGATGTCCGTTTTTTGCGCCTGTTTTAGCTGGGATAGCGCTTCGCTGACGGATTGGGCTGCCTGGCTGTTTGCAGCGTTTAGTTTGTCTGCAAGCGCCTGCATATCCGGGACATCGGAGGCCCCAGCCTGTACGCCGTCTAGGTTGCTGCGGATCGTGCCCAGATCACTGCTGGCACCGTCCAACGAGGCTGTCAGCTTGTCGTTGGCTTTTATCAGCGACTGGACAGCTATGGAAAAATTGCGGATGGTCTTTTTGGCACGTTCTATTTTGGCTAATATCGTTTCCGTAATATCTGTAGCGTCGATATTGCTTGCCGCAGCCTGTTGCTTGTCGAATAACGTCGATACGACAAGCGATATATATTGTTTATTAATACTGGTTTCCAGCGTAGAAATAGCCGTATCGGTAATTTTCGTTGCGACAGCATTCTTTTTCTCATTTTCATAATACGTTGCAGTTGGACGTTTTAAACCGTCCAAAAACCCTTGGTACATACACTCTGTGAAATCTTCCGAAAAAACGACGGCAGCATAATACCTGCCGTTATAAACACCGTTTACAGCGGCCTCTTTGCTGTCCGCAAGAATCCAGTCTATGCTTTCATTTTCTTTTAATGATTCAATAACGGCATCCGAAGCATTTACATAGATTCCCGAAGAGTCGGTAAAACCTTTATCTTCCGTAGCCGCGGCTATTTTGATATTTCCGGTATTCCCATAGGGGTCCCAGTTGGAGTAGATATTAAACCATGCATATAATGCCGGAAGGACACACAGCCCTCCGGCAATGATTAATGCAAATGGATTTTTTAAAAGCGCGACGACATCCCTAGAAAAAATTTTTTTGATATTTCGCATATAATCAACCCTGCTTTTTGTTATTTCATTTTTATTTTTACCGGTACACTTTCAGCAGTATATACATCCCCGTTTCTGGACATGCTGGCGGCTACCTTGAAATAATAGGTCTTTTTCGATTTCAGCTTGTTGCTGCCAAATTTCGCAATGGTTGCGGAAGGGCTTTTTACAACAACCGATTTTTTAAAACCGCTGGCGGCACTTTTGGAAATAAATACCGTGTAGTTGGCAGCCCCCTGTACTTGGCTCCATTTTAAAACTGCTTTACCATTTTTCTGGCTTACTTTCAGCGGTTTAACGGCTGTGGAAAAATAATAAGGTTCCGACCAGTCGCCGCTGCTGCGGTAGCCGCCTGCCTGGTCATAAACGCCGCGTACCTTAACCGTATAAAAACCATTGTCTTTGATACAGGCATCCTTTATCGATGCACCGGAAAAATCCCCCCGGTATGTACCAAGCAAGTTATCCGAAGCATCAAACAACTGGACTTGCGACTGGTATATATCTTTTACCCCTTCAATATAGAGGGAGCAGTATCCGTTCTTTATATTATTAAACGTAATCTTTGACGGCGCCTTGGAATCTGGCGCCCCTTCTATCGAAGTAATAGGCCCTTTAAGCGGGATGCCAGTATGCAGCTTGTTTGCAGGCTGTATTTGGAACATATATTTGGCCTGGTTTAAATTAGTCAGTTTGTATTCCGATACATCTCCAATATCCTCTTTGGTTACCGCAGTACTTGGCTTTCCAGACTCCCAAAAGCTGATATAGTAGGTGGCCGCGTCGGATGCTTTTGTCCAGGTAAGTGTAACAGAATCGACGGTAGTAGCACTGATCTTAAAATCGGTTGCTTTCTGGTCAGGCGCCTTTACAATCAGGTTATCTAGGATACCGGAAGGCTGGGCGGCAGCGTGTATCGAAACCGTTTTGCCAGCGGCTGCGGCAACAACTGGCAAAGCGAGGGCACAAAGCATTTTAGGGATATGGCGGTGCCATATTTTTTGTAGTGTCTGTTTATTCATAATATAATATGCCTCCTTTTAAACGAAAATATAGCTGTTTTGTTTGGGCCTGTTTGGGTAGTTTTGTCCTGCCCTTGTGGGCTGGGACTATTTTATCAAATTTTTGGGGTAAATTCAATGAAAAATACAGTGTTTTGAAAATCTGGAAAAAGATAGGTGTAGTCGATAGTCCGCAGGATTTTTCTTCGAGAGTGCCACTTAAAAATCAGGCGCATAGCGGGCTATGTAACTGATTTTTAAGTGGTGCTATCGGAGAAAAAGACAAGGAATACGGTAAGTTATTTTGGGACAGTTCCTTAGCTCCGCCATAAATGGAATGTTTTGGAATTGCCGTATTTTGGTGGCTACGCGGACACCAGATGAAAGGGCGGCGTGTCGGCTTCCTGCGGCGTTGGAAGCCAACCCACTGCCACGCTGTCCTCCCAGCCTAAGCATCTTGTTTTTCCAATATATTAAATGCCTCTATAATTTTTACTGAAAGCATTCAACAGCTGCACGTTCAATCGGAAGGCCAGATGTGTATACCTCAAGGAACCGGTCAAATCCTTTGACATCTTCGGCATCCGGCTCCATTTTTTCACCGGCCTGTCCGGCAAAGACACGCTGTTCTAAGTAGTCTGCTAATGTTTCGTTTGCACCTTTATTTACCATATAAGAAGCAAGCAATGCGATACCCCATGCGCCCCCTTCGCCAGCCGTTTCCATTACAAACACTGGGGCATTGATAGCGGCTGCCAAGATACGCTGGCCAACGCCTTTTGTTTTAAACAGGCCCCCGTGGCCAAGCATTTTGTCTACTTTTACGCCTTCTTCCTTTAACATCAGGTTAAAACCGGTTTTTAATACGCTAAGGGAAGCCATTAAGTGTACACGCATAAAGTTGGCAAGTGTAAAACGGCTGTCTGGTGTGCGTACAAATAATGGGCGCCCGGCTTCAAAACCGGTTACTGGTTCGCCAGAGAAATAATTGTAGGCAAGCAGCCCACCGCAGTCTTTGTCGCCTTCCAGTGCTTTATTATACAATGTGGAGAATAACTGCTCCATATCCGGTTTGATACCAAAACTTTCTGCAAATTCTTTAAACAGGTTGACCCATGCATTTAAATCGGAGGTGCAGTTATTGCAGTGTATCATACCTACAAGGTCGCCCGATGGCGTAGTAACCAGGTCGATTTCCGGGTATACTTTGGATAGTTCTTTTTCCATAACAACCATGCCGAATACAGAAGTGCCAGCAGATACATTGCCGGTACGTACCGCCACGCTGTTTGTGGCAGCCATGCCAGTTCCGGCATCCCCTTCCGGCGGGCAGAGCGGGATCCCCGGCGCCAGGCGGCCAGATGGGTCTAGTTTTTTCGCACCTTCTTCGGTTAAGTTACCTGCAGGGTCTCCGGCAGACAATACTTTTGGCAAAATATCCCGTAATTTCCAGGCGAAACCTTTTTGAGCATGGCGTTGGTCAAATTGTTCGACCATATGCTGGTTAAAATCTTTTGTATTGGTATCAATTGGGAACATACCAGAAGCTTCGCCGACACCAAGCACTTTCTGCCCTGTTAGCTGCCAGTGGATATAGCCTGCCAGCGTAACCAGATAATCAATGCGCCCGACATGAGGTTCGTTATTTAAAATGGCCTGGTCTAAATGCGCGATGCTCCACCTTTGCGGGATATTGTATTGGAATAATTCGGTGAGCTGCCCGCTGGATTGTTCTGTAATTGTGTTACGCCAGGTGCGGAAAGGAACCAGCAGTTCCCCAGCAGAATCAAATACCATATATCCATGCATCATAGCAGATAGGCCGATGGCTGCAAGGCTTGTCAGCTCTACGCCGTATTGTTCCTTGACATCAGCTGCCATTTTCGCATAACTATCCTGAAGGCCAGTCCAGATGTCGTCCAGCGTATATGTCCAGATCCCGTTTTCCAGACGGTTTTCCCAGTTATGGGCACCAGATGCAACCGGCTCATTGCCTTCTCCAATCAATACAGCCTTAATCCTTGTGGAACCAAGTTCAATACCAAGGATGGCTTTGCCAGCAGCAATAAAATCTTTTACATTGTTCATTTACATCCCCTCCTAAATTAAAGTATAGCTATATTTTACTCTTATTGGTAATAATTGTCAAAACGAATCACTGCTGTTTTACACCCTATATAGTTACTATTCACGGCCTGGGGGCCGCTCATAGTAACATTCGGGGCGATATTAGAAGTTTGCTTCGCAAAACCGCCCCTCACTCCTGAATCATGTTCTCACGGAATGCGCAGTTTATGCGCATTCCTGGCCCGTGAATAGTAACCCTATATAACCTACTTAACCGCGAAAGCAGCGGGCTGTATTGAAAATTTTTGCAATGGCTGTTATACTGGGCAAATAAGAAAATAGGCGCAATGGCAAAAGGAGGTTTTTGCAATGGAAAAAGAACTTTTGGAAAAAGGGCCGGTGCTGGATAAGAAAGGCCGCCCAATCCCCGGGTTTTCCAGGAAAAGTATACGCAAGTATGACAGGAGGGCAATCCAGGCACCGCCTTGGAGGATAAAAGAATGGGATTTTTACCAGGTGTCGAATGACAGGCTGTGCCTGCAGTTCACCATTGGACATGCAGCTTATGCGGGACAGGTAAGCCTAATGCTGTTTGATTTTGTAAAAGGTGAAAAGCTGCTGGATCTAAATAAGATACTGGCGCTCCCATTCGGTTCCCTGCATATGCCAGCTGATGCTGAAAGCAGCCATGTGCTGTCTTATCAAAAAGACGGTGTATGTATGAAATTTGAAGCAAGGGGCGGTATACGCAGGCTCACCTGCCATTGGGGCGATGTGGATGCAGAGGTTTATTTAAAACGCTGCAACCCTGATTCACTTGTAATAAGCCTGCCGTTTGACGAGTCTTCACATGCTT
Source organism: uncultured Eubacterium sp. (assembly GCA_947089855.1). Classification (GTDB taxonomy): domain Bacteria; phylum Bacillota; class Clostridia; order Lachnospirales; family Lachnospiraceae; genus Eubacterium_J. The sequence continues at coordinate 196,937 of CAMUML010000001.1, read as the reverse complement.
TTTACTACAATCACAAAATTAACTGCATGATAGCGGAAGGCTTTGTGCGCAGTGGCACAGGAGAATGGCGGTTTGACAGGAAGGATGCGTTCGGCCTGCTGGACTGGGGGCGTGGTGTTTGGCCATTTCACAATGAATGGTACTGGAGCAATGGGACAGGCTACCTGGACGGCGGAATGTTTGGGTTTAATTTGGGATGCGGATTCGGCAATACAGATACAGCCAGCGAAAATATGCTTTTTTACCAAGGAAAAAGCCATAAGCTGGGAAAGGTAGATTTTACGCTGGGAGATGATTATATGCAGCCTTGGCGGATCACAGACCGGGAAGGCCGTCTGGACCTGACGCTGGAGCCAGTGTATGACAGGACGACAGAAGCTAAAATGCTGTGGGTGGATAATTGCTGCCACCAGATGTTTGGGGTGTTTTCTGGAAAGGCTGTACTTGATGACGGGGTTGCGCTAGAAGTGAAAGATATTGTATCTTTTGCAGAGCATGCGGTAAATAACTGGTAGGGGCCTGCAAGCGGATCGGCGGATACTGTATATAAAAGCTGGGGCTGCCCTGGCTTCCGGCAACGTTGGAAAAATGTTTAGAAACCCTTAGCATTCTGCTAGGCAACCAAGCGGCGAAGCCGAAGCGGCATCGGTAGCTGCTGGCATTCAGCCAGGGCGGACAAGGTGCCGCGCCCGTCCGGTACCACTGTGTAGATGCAGAATACTTAGGGATTTCTTAACATTCTGGAGCAGGAAGCCAGCCCACCGCCCCGCCATCCGGCGTCTTCCCCCCCCCCATCCACTTCTTACCTTACGCACACTTTAATAATCAACCCTCAAAGCACAGAATACGCCCACATATTTTTGATCTGCCCCCGCAGCCGCTCAAACGTCCACGCCTGCCCGCTGCGTGCAATACAATTAGGGTCATTAATCAAAAATCCTTCCTCATCGTACCCATAGATCAGCACAAAATGCCCCTGTGTCGTAAAATCACCAACCCCCATGGAACATATAATTGGACGGCCCGCATCCAATGCTGCCTTCATTATAGTTTCATCTAAAGACAACTCCCTGGCAGAAAGCCCAAGGCGCGATGCCCCTTCTACCATCAAAGCCCAGGCTGTCCCGCTGCCTTCGACATAGTATCCGTTTTCCTGGCTAAACTGTGCTATTTGGTCTGGTGTCTGCTCCGTTTTTCCAGTCAGCGAAATTAACACCATAGATAAACAAGTCGGTCCACAGCCAGAAAGCCCTATCACACTGCCCCCATAAGGCACATATCCCCACCGGCTGTCCCACTGTAGCAGCAATGGAAATTCTTGGTTCTTTTCCTCATCATTTAGCCCGCCACCCTTTTCTATAAAATCTTGATTTAAATATCCAATTACAAATTGCTCCATTTCTGGGTTATTCAAATATGCGGCAAGCAGATCTTGCGGATAACGGTTGCGGTCCTCATAGATTTGCGCAGCAGCCTTACTTGTTTTTGCATATTTTTCCAAATCTTCTATTATTTCCGATTCATGTCGTTCTATTGGCTGTTCTATATTTATAGTTGGTGCTTCCGTAACGGCTCCCGACGCTGCTGCTTTTACATGGTGGGGCTGTTCTGGTTCTGGGGCGTTCCCTACAAGTAGACGGTCAGTCGCCATACGCAGCACCAGCACAATCCCTACCATAAGGGCAGACAGGAATACCACCCGGCGGATTGCCCGCCGCCTTTTTTTGCGCAGTTTCTTTTTCATACCAATTGTCATTGCTTTTGCCATTCCTATACTCCTCCTCCAATGCTTTGTTCCTAGTATAACATGCCTGCATAGATGTTTTTTTCCGTAATTATGATATTATATCACAAAATATCTTAAATTTCCTTTCTAATTTCTTACAACCGCTCCCTTTTCTAAGGCTGTGCACTTTACAATATAGCACACTTCTCCAAGAGCGCCAAGTATATGCTGTCTTTTCATTTCATTGAGTTTAAAATATATTTTTAACTGACTGTATATTTTTAACGCTGCCCCTTTTTACCATGACTGGATATGAAAGGCAGCATCCATAACATGGCAACTTTATTATAGCTAGCCAAATTATCAAAACGGCATCAAATTTTTTGTATGATTTCTTTTAAAAGCTCTGCTGATTTTTGCAGTTGTGCCTGTTCCTCCTGGTTTAACGAAATCGGTACTTGTCCCTCGGCGCCTTTTGCACCGACAATCGTTGGCATGCTTAATACTATATCTGTTAGTCCATAGGCCATTTCATCTTCCAAAAAGACGGACACTGGCAGAATCGACTTTTCGTCCCGGACGATTGCTTCACAAATACGGCGGACTGCCATGGCAATGCCGTAATAAGTAGCCTTTTTCTTTTCAATAATCTCATATGCGCTGTTTTTTACTGTCTCCGCAATCTCCCGCATCGACTCTTCATGGTCATAATATCCACGCATCTCACATACATCGCTTAGGGGGACGCCTGACACATTGGCGCTGCTGAATGCCGCGATCTCGCTGTCCCCATGCTCCCCTATGATAAATGCATGGATACTGCGGCTGTCTATTCCAAGATGTTCCCCCAGTTCGCTTTTCAGCCGCCCGGTATCAAGGACCGTCCCGGACCCAATCACACGGTTTTTCGGCAGCCCGGACATTTTAAGCGCTTCATAGGTCAGAATATCAACTGGGTTTGACACTATCAAAAGAATCCCTTCGCAGCCATAACGCATAATCTCCCCTATGATTGAACGCATAATTGCTGTATTTTTGCTGACCAGATCCAGCCTTGTTTCATCTGGCTTTTGGTTTGCGCCTGCTGTAATAACGACTACAGCTGCGTCTGTAATATCCTGGTACCCACCCGCATATATTTTCATGGGCCTTGCAAACGGCGTCCCGTGGCTAATATCCAGTGCTTCGCCATCTGCACGGTTTTCATCTGCGTCGATCAAAACCAGTTCCGAAAACAGCCCGCTCTGCATCAATGCAAATGCACTTGAGGAGCCTACAAGGCCGCAGCCTATAACTGCTGCTTTCCTTAAATTCACTTTTAAACATTCTACATATTCCATCTATTTACCTCTCAATTTTTTTCTTAGTATTTTCCAAATCAGGCAAATCTATACATCCGTACCGTTTGGCAGCATTTGTTGCGCGCCATACACAAAAAGGCCGTTTACGTCCATTATAATATAATGATACGCAACTGCCTTTTACTGTGGCAAGAGACAAACTCGCCTGCTTTTTTAATTTTCCATTTTATAATAAATACTTAATCCGCTGCATATGCATGGATTTCCTGCATAAAATGCGTGTCTAAGTGAACGGGCAGGTTTGCCCCAAGTACACGCAGTACCATATCAAGCGCCCTCAGGGTTTCTACCATATTGCTGATGGTTGCATTTACACCCATATGGCCGATTCGGATTACTTTTCCAGAAAATTCGTCAAAAGAACCTGCCAGCATGATCCCGTACCTTGTTTTTATCTCCTCCAAAACCTGTTCGACACGGATCCCTGCCGGGCATTCAAATACCGTTACTGTATTGGAAAACCCGCTATTTTGGTAGAATGCAATGCCTGCTGCTTTTAATGATTCCCTAGTTGCATGGGCAATCATTTTATGGCGGTCCAACATTCCAGGGTCTGATGCAATGTTTTCAAATGCTGCCCGCAAGCCATTTATATCGCTGATTGGCATTGTATATGGAAACCACTTTTTTTCGTAGTAATTTTCAAACAACGCCAGGTTTGCATAAAAAGAAGCAATCGGCGTTTTACGGCTTTTGACCGCAGTTTTAGCCTCATCGCTGATCGTAACAAAGGCCAGGCCTGGAGGCGCTGAAACTGCTTTTTGCGACCCTCCGCATAGCAAATCTATCTGGAACGCATCCACATTGACCGGTTCTCCAAACATAGCCGAAACCGAGTCTACAACTGTTAAAATCCCATATTGTTTTAACAAAGGGCAAATGCGGCTTATATCATTGAGCATGCCGCTTGGCGTATCACAGTGTACTACCGTAGCATATTTATAATGATGATTCCCTTTTAAATACTCAGCAAGTGCATCCACATCTAGGGTATTTCTATAATCTGCATGATATATATCAGCAATACCGCCGTAAATGCTGACGAAATCGGCAAAGCCTTTGCCGAACACACCATTGTCCAGCACAAGCACATGGTCTCCTGGCTCCGTTAGGGAAGCACACGCTGCTTCCAATCCCAGTATCCCTTCCCCACCTAAAATCAAGGTTTCATTTTTCGTATGCAAAAGGGAACTGATTAATTCACAGGTATCCTTGTAAAACTGTGTAAACGCCCCATCTAAATCCGGGTTTGTACACTCCAGGCTCCTTGCCATCCGTACATTTTCCAGGACCTGCGTAGGCCCCGGCGTCATAATTTTATACACAATCCATCCCTCCAACTATACAATAATCATTTTTTAAACACGCTCTAGTGTTTTTTATTATCGTGAACTTGTAGCTGATTGTAAAACGCCAATTTGAAAAAGAATCCCCATGCCAATCCTCTGAGCAAAAATTTAACCGCTATCCGTATAAACAGGTCTGATTTGGGGAACTATGATCCTTATTTTAAATGGAGGCAGCTTCCATGCAAAAAATCCTTAATACAGACGAAGCCGAAAACTATACCCATTATATGGATCCTAAAGTAGCAAACTATATTTGCGGTGGACATCCAGAAACGTTTGAAAGCTATAAAAATTTTACCGTATTTGTTTTTCCTATGTATGACATCCGCCAACCCGGGCTGTCTGCCAGCCGTGTCATCGTTTATTTAGACCACGAAGACCTGTTCCTTTTATGTGAAGGGCAACGCGGCTATGGGCGGGTAAGCAGCCTGTTCCACACCGAAGAAACAAATGAACGCGCACTTTGGACGTTTTTCCGCAACCTGCTTAAAAATGATATGGACAATTTGGAAGACCTGGAGTGCGAAGTCGCTGATGCAGAGATGGCAGCAATGGTACGGTTTAACCACAATTATATTCAAAAAATTATTTCATACCGCAAAGAACTGCTGCGCTTGAAGCGTTATTACGAACAGCTTGATGCGATTATTGACGGCTTAATCTTAAATGAAAACGGCCTGTTAAGCGAAGAAGGCGTGCTGCATTTCCGGATATTGGCCAGCCGCACAACACGTTATTTGGAAAATGTGTTAAACCTGCGCGATTATGTGACCCAGATGCGGGAAGCCTACCAGGCCCAGATTGACATCGATCAAAATAACCTTATGCGCCTGTTTACAGTAATTACAACCGTCTTCCAGCCGTTAACGCTGATGGTCGGCTGGTACGGAATGAATTTTTCCTATATGCCGGAGATTGACTGGGAATATGCTTATCCAGTATTTATTAGTGCAAGTGTGCTGGTGTGCGGCGCCTTGCTGTATTTTTTCAAGAAAAAAAAGTGGTTTTAAAATTATGAAAAAAGTGTGTTTCCATACAATCCATGTTATAATGAAAGAGTTGCCTGCAAAAAGCGCAACTTACAGCAACTATTCAATACACCCGTTTACAGCTTTTTTATATACCCGCTATCAATTACTTTTCATTTAGGGCATAACAACTATCTGTGCACTAACGTTTAGAGCTGTAGGCCAACAAATAATATGGAGATTTAATACAATGGATGCAATAGGTAACGACGTCATTCTAGCAGCTGCCACCAGCTATGATGTATATTGCCGCGGAGATTCTATTTTTACTGCAGATGGCGTACACCGGTTAAAACTGGATCCAGGCCCAAACGGTAGCTTTACGATTTATGCGGATGTAGAAAGCAGCCACGGCCCATTTTACCATACTAGCATTACCGCCCAGCCTTCCAATTCCAAAATTAAGATTTTAGAAATGCGCTGCACTTGCAAAGCATACGCATCCTATCCAGGCGCATGCAAACATCTCGTAGCTGCCATGATGGAATACAATTACCAATATGAAGATTCCAAAAGCACCGTCCAAGATACGGGCAAAGCAGAAGATGGCAATGACATCCCAAGCGATAATGCCTTAAAAAAACTGCTGGACTACTATGTCCTCCAAGACCGCAACCAGTTCTGCCAGGAATACGGCAATGGGGATGTGCGGCTAATACCGATCCTGCACCTGGAAGCTGGACGGGAATCATTAGAACTTAAGATTGGCATTACCCAGCTCTATGTCGTAAAGGACATTCCAGAACTTATTGAAAACATCAAACAGATGCGCTATGTTTCCTACGGCAAAAAACTGGCATTTACCCATAGCCAAAGTGCATTTACCAGGGAATCCACCGGTATTGTTAATCTGTTATTAGAATTGGATAACGAAAACGAATATTCTTACCGCTACCAGGGCTATGGCTATGGAAATACACAAATGCGCCGTTCCTGCACGCTCTCTCCAGCTATGCTCGACCTGTTAATGGAATTGTACGAAGGGAAAACGCTGCATGTAGACGACCAATTAACCAGCCAGGATGCAGACGTCCCAGTTATCCGCCAAAACCCACGCCTTCCTCTGCGCATTTCCGGTACGAGGTACAAAGGTGCGCAGGTCGAACTGGAACCCGTTTTTTTAACTGAAGGCCGCAGGCAATGGTATATTTTATGGAACGGATGCTTTTATATCTGCACAAAGGACTATTACGAACAAGTAAAAGGGTTTTTAAAGCTAATGTCCCAAGAACGGGAAAAAATGAAAAACCACAGCTATTATGGGCGCTACCGTAGCTACTTGGGGGAAGAAAAACTAAAAAACCCAACATTTTACCTAAGCGAACAGGACTTTGGCGCCTTTTCCAAAAATGTACTTCCAATGGTCAAAGACACCCTGGGCGTCAGCATCGAACAGGTCGATTTTGCCTCCTATGAACCAGAAGAGGCTGTATTCCGCTGCTATCTGGATAAGATCGGCGACCATATCGAATGCCGTGCCCAGGTGCTGTATGGCACGCAAGCATACGATGTGGCAAAAATCCCAGCAAAAGAAGAGGCTGCACGCGACATCCGCAGCGAATTCCAGGTACGTACTATTTTGGAAAATTATTTTGCCATCGCTTCCGACCAGAAAACCTACTACAGCAAACAGGAAGATGCGATGCTGGAATTCTTGGAAACCGGCCTGCACCAACTGGAAGCGGTATCGGAAGTTTATGCCACCGACCGTTTCAAAAACATGCGTGTGGTTTCTATGCCGCCCGTTACCGCCGGTATTTCCGTCAAGGGGCGCCTGCTGGATGTCAGCTGGAATGTAGAAGGCATGAATGCACAAGAAATTATGGACATCCTTTCGGATTACCGTAAAAAAAAGAAATATCATAAACTAAACACCGGAGAATTTCTCCGGATGGACGAAAACTCACTGGCAGTATTAGTAGAATTAACGGACGGCCTGCACCTTTCCAAAGAACAGCTCAAAGAACGCAAAGCCGAAATCCCGCTGTACCGTTCTTTATATCTGGATGCATTAATGAAAGACAATGCCGAATCCATCCGGCTGGACCGTGACAAAGATTTCAAGACAATTATCCGTGCCATGCGTTCCATGGAAGACGGCGAAAACGAAGTTCCTGCACAGATTACTGCTATAATGCGGCCCTACCAGGAAATCGGTTTCCAATGGCTATGCACCCTTGCAAAATATGGATTTGGCGGTATCCTGGCCGACGACATGGGGCTTGGAAAAACGCTGCAGGTACTGGCCTTATTAGCCAGCCATCCGGGCTGCCATGCGCTTGTTGTCTGCCCTTCTTCCCTCGTATACAACTGGGAAGAAGAATGCCGCCGTTTTTACCCGTCCGCAAAGGCCATAGCGGTTGCCGGGCCTGCCCCAGCCAGGCAAATACAGATTGAAGGCTGGCAAGATCAAGACATATTGATTACTTCTTATGATTTATTAAAACGCGATATAGATTATTATGAAAACAAGCAATTTGATTATATGATTATCGATGAGGCTCAATATATCAAAAATACTTCCACACAGGCGGCCAAATCTGTCAAATCCATTTCCTGTAGCTGCCGGTTTGCACTGACTGGGACTCCGATCGAAAACCGCCTGAGCGAACTATGGAGTATTTTTGAATTTTTGATGCCTGGATACCTATTTAGTTATAAACGGTTTAAAGAAGAACTGGAAAGCCCCATTACGGAATGCAAAGACGATGCCGCCCGGCTGCGCCTTGCCCGCTTTGTCCGCCCTTTTATCCTTCGCAGGCTAAAAAAAGATGTATTAAAAGAACTGCCGGATAAAATCGAAGAAGTCGTCTATGCCAAAATGGACACTGAACAAAACAATATTTACCAGGCACGGGAAAAACAGCTTATTATGACCATTTCCCATCAAACCGAAGCAGAGTTTAAAACGCAAAAGCTCCAGATATTGGCGGAACTGACCGCACTGCGCCAAATCTGCTGCGACCCTGCGCTCGTATACGAAAATTATAGCCACGGCTCTGCCAAAACAAATACCTGCCTGGAAGTGGTAGGGCACGCGGCCAGCGCTGGCCACAAAATACTGCTTTTTTCCCAATTTGCCTCCATGCTGGAACGGCTGCATGGCTTATTGTGTGAGCAAGGGCTGCGCACGTTCCTCTTAACGGGTAAAACGAGCAAAGAAGAACGCAGGCGGCTGGTTGGCGAATTCCAAAGCGGAAATGCAGATGTGTTTCTAATTTCCTTAAAAGCCGGCGGAACCGGACTGAACCTGACCGCCGCCGATATGGTGATCCACTACGACCCATGGTGGAACCTCGCCGCCCAAAATCAGGCCACAGACCGCGCATACCGCATTGGCCAGGACAATAAGGTAACTGTTTTGCGGCTGATCATGAAAGGTACCATTGAAGAACGGATCCTAAAAATGCAGGAAGACAAGCAAAACCTGGCCGATTCTATCATTTCCGAAGACGGCATATCGATTACCGGGCTTGACAAAGAACAGCTTATCTGTGTACTGGAAGAAAAAAAGGATTGACAAACGGCACATCCTGTGTTTTAATAGTTAAAAATAAAACCGACAATCAAATATTCGCAAACCGTTGATGTGGAGATAAAAATAATTGTGCATATCCAGAGAGTCCGGGTAGGTGGGAGCCGGATTAAACGCAGGTTATTAAATGGACCACGGAGGGCGCAGTCAAAAGCAGGCTTGCCTGCTGAGTATTCTGCGACGTGAGGCACGCGTAAGGGGCCAGAGATATGATGGTATCTCGCCAAAGTGTACAGGGGATCCCTGTAAAACAAGGTGGCACCGCGGATGAATCATGATAAACCAATGGATAGTAGGTAGAGGGATCAATCCATAGAGGAAACCTTTCATAAATATATCCTTCTATATTTTATCTCAATAATAGGCAGAAGGTTTATCAGATAGATCGGAAGAATCAGATTTTTATTTTAAAAGAGGGTACTGTATTTTGATGCGTCCATAATTAGGAAAGATTTTATCAAAATATTGTATTTTTATCCCAATTCTGATGATTGATGATCCTAATACACCCGTCCTTGATGATGTTTTTAGACTATTGTCATGGATTGGGTGTTTTTTTATTGTTTCACCCCTTTTTTATCCCAATACCATCAAACCATAACCATCTTTTAAAAAATCTTGCTGGGTTCTATATTTTGTGCCGGCAGACGCATGCGAGTACTTGCTTGTTTAGCTTGCTGTTTTATGCTACAGCTGCAAAGATTTCCTAATTATAAAAAACATAAGGAGGCACCTATGATTTATCCATCTCTAACTGAGGCAGAACAGGTATTGGAACAGGGCCACTACTACCGCTTACCCTTAAAACTGGAACTTTATTCGGATTCCATTACCCCAGTTATGGCAATCCGCCGCTTAAAGCAAGCCAGCCGCCACTGTTTTTTGCTGGAAAGCGCCGAGCCATCGAAACAATGGGGACGGTATTCTTTCTTAGGCTATGACCCGACGCTCGAAATCACCGGCAAAGATAGCACCGTAAAAATAACAGGCCCTACTACAACCCAAACAAAACAGGCTGCACATCCAAGCCAGCTGATCCGCAAGATCCTGAAAGCAAATAAAGCGCCAAAGCTCAAAGGGATGCCTCCCTTTTGCGGCGGCCTGGTAGGATATTTTTCCTACGACTACATGAAATACAGCGAACCAAAGCTGCAGCTGGACGCCAAAGATGAGGAGTCTTTCCAGGACGTAGACCTGATGCTTTTCGACAAAATAATCGCTTTTGACAACTACCACCAGAAAGTTTTATTAATTGTAAATATAAAAACTGACAACCTAAAAGCATCCTATCAGGAAGGCACGCTTGCATTGCAGGAAATGGCGGATCTGCTGTTGCATGGCGTACCGGCTGTCAACCCTCCATTAAGGTTCAAAAGCAGCTTCCGTTACCTATTTGACAAAGAAACCTATTGCAGGCTTGTGGAAAAATGCAAACATTATATCCGGGAAGGCGATATTTTCCAAGTTGTGCTGTCCAACCGCGCAGAAGCCGACATCGAGGGAAGCCTGTTAGATACTTACCGCATCCTGCGGGCTGGCAACCCATCGCCATATATGTTTTATTTTTCCAGCGATGATATTGAAATTGCGGGTGCATCGCCGGAAACACTGGTAAAGCTAGAGGAAGGCACCCTGCATACCTTCCCGCTGGCTGGTACAAGGCCAAGGGGTGCTGATAAAGCAGAAGATTTGGCGCTGGAAAAGAGCCTGCTTTCGGATGAAAAGGAACTGGCCGAACACAATATGCTGGTTGACCTTGGCCGGAATGATATTGGCAAAATCAGTGAGCTTGGTTCCGTCGAGGTAGAAAACTACCTGTGCATCGAACGCTTTTCCCATGTAATGCATATCGGTTCTACGGTAAAGGGTACCCTACAAGCAGGAAAAGATGCCTTGGATGCCATAGATGCTATCCTGCCAGCCGGGACGCTTTCCGGTGCACCAAAACTGCGTGCCTGTGAAATCATCAATGAACTGGAAAACAACAAGCGGGGCATTTACGGAGGCGCTATCGGATATATCGATTTCACCGGCAACCTGGATACCTGCATTGCTATCCGCATTGCATTTGCCAAAAACGGAAAAGTCTTTGTCCGTTCCGGCGCAGGCATTGTAGCAGACAGTGTGCCGGAAACAGAATATAACGAATGCGCCAATAAGGCTAAAGCCGTCCTGCATGCCTTACAGCAGGCCGAAGGAGGAATTGACCTATGATTTTATTAATTGACAACTATGACAGTTTTTCCTATAACCTATACCAGCTAATTGGAAGTATCCGCCCAGATATTTCAGTTGCCAGAAACGATGCGCTTTCAATCCATGAAATACGTGCCCAAAAGCCAGACGCCATCTTCCTTTCCCCCGGCCCTGGCAGGCCGGCCGACGCAGGCATTTGTGTAGAAGCTGTACGCAGCCTGTCCGGCGAAATCCCTATTTTCGGCGTCTGCCTCGGCCACCAGGCCATCTACGAAGCTTTCGGCGGCGAAGTATCTTATGCTACCCAGTTGATGCATGGAAAAACATCTATCATACAGCTGGATACAAGCAGCCGGATTTTTTCTGGCATGGAGGGACGCATACCCGTAGCCAGGTACCACTCATTGGCCGCCGTAAAAAGCAAGCTGCCTAGCTGCCTGAAAATAACAGCGGTCAGCGGGCAAGGGGAAATTATGGCCATCGAACACAAAAGCCTTCCAGTCTACGGGCTCCAGTTCCATCCAGAGTCCATATTAACGCCAGACGGCTATACAATCATCAACAATTTTTTGGAGGAAATAAAAAAATGATTAAAGAAGCAATTATAGCATTGGGAAACAAAGAAAACCTAAGCCACGAAACTGCCCGTACCGTAATGGATGAAATTATGGACGGAAAAACAAGCCAAATACAAATGAGTGCCTACCTAACCGCACTTGCCATGAAAGGAGAAACGATCGAAGAAATCACAGGCTCTGCAGAAGGGATGCGCGCCCATTGTATCCGCCTTTTGCATGATATGGATGTACTGGAAATCGTAGGCACCGGCGGGGATAGGTCCAATTCCTTTAACATCTCGACAACCGCAGCAATCGTCATTTCCGCAGGTGGCGTACCCGTCGCCAAACACGGCAACCGCGCAGCATCCAGCCAGTGTGGTGCGGCCGACGTATTAGAAGCGCTCGGTGTCAATATTTCCATCCCGCCGGAAAAAAGCACAGAATTGCTGAACCAGATCCACATCTGCTTCCTTTTCGCCCAGAACTACCATTTAGCTATGAAATACGTAGCGCCTGTACGGAAAGAATTGGGCATCCGCACGGTCTTCAATATCCTTGGCCCACTGACAAACCCAGCCGGCGCCAATATGCAGGTTATGGGTGTCTATGACGAATTGTTGGTAGAGCCGCTTGCAAAAGTTTTGTCAAATCTAGGTGTAAAAAATGCAATGGTTGTATACGGCCAGGACGTATTAGATGAAATATCCATAAGCGCCCCAACAACCGTGTGTGAGGTCAAAAACGGCAGCTTCCATTCCTATACCATAACACCGGAACAGTTCGGCTACGAAACCTGCCCAAAAACAGAACTGCGCGGCGGAACCCCCGAAGAAAATGCAGCGATCACCCGCAGCATCCTAAACGGCCAAAAAGGCCCCAAAAGGAATGCCGTTACCCTAAACGCCGGCGCAGGGCTATATGTAGCCGGCAAAGCAGAATCCCTAGAACAAGGCGTCCATATGGCCCAACAGCTGATCGACACCGGTGCCGCAGCCGCACGCTTAGAAGCATTTGTGAAACTATCGAATCAATAATGGACCATTTACTAATAAAAGAAAGGATAAACGGATATGTCGATATTAAGCGAGATCGCATCAAAAACAAGGCAGCGGGTAGCCGGCCAAAAAGCACAGCTGCCTTTGGCTGCAATGCGTGCGCAGGCGGAAGCAATACCAGCGGATACCCATTTTCCATTTGAATCTGCATTAAAAAACCCAGGAATTTCTTTTATCTGCGAGGTAAAAAAAGCGTCTCCATCCAAAGGGCTTATTGCCCCTAATTTCCCGTACCTTGAGATTGCAAAAGCCTACGAACAGGCCGGTGCCGCAGCCGTTTCCTGTCTGACGGAACCCTATTATTTCCAAGGGCAAAACCAATACCTTCAAGAAATCGCCGCCGGACTGTCCATTCCAGTACTGCGTAAAGATTTTACGATCGACCCCTATATGATTTACGAAGCCAAGGTACTAGGCGCAGCTGCTATCCTTCTGATTTGTGCCATTTTAACAGACGACGAATTAAAAGAATATTTAAAAATATCAGAAAACCTTGGTTTATCCGCGCTAGTAGAAGCCCACACTGCCCAAGAAGTTACACGTGCCATAAACTGCGGCGCCCGGATCATCGGTGTAAACAACCGTGACCTCAACACTTTTCAAGTGGATATTACAACCAGCCTCCGCCTGCGCAGCATGGTACCAGGCCATATCGTTTATGTGTCCGAAAGCGGCATCCGCAATTCCGACGATATAGCACAGCTCTATCAAAACGGTACCGACGCCGTCTTAATCGGCGAAACACTGATGCTGGCTCCAAACAAAAAACAAATGCTGGAAGAATTACACTCCAGCATAAACCAGGCAATGCCGAACTATACTGCAGGCCGCAAGAATTTACAGTGACGCAGACAGGAAAGTATATGGCTTGCGGCCTGCAGTCGGAGCATGCTGTAAATTTAACCGGCGTGCAGTATAAAATGCAAAATGAAAGGCATATAGAATGGCTAAAATAAAAATATGCGGCCTTTCCACCCTACAGGATATACAAGCTGCAAACAACTATCAACCAGATTATATCGGTTTTGTTTTTGCCCCAAAAAGCCGACGCTATATTACCCCCAGCCAAGCAGAAAATTTAAAACAGCAATTATTATCTAAAATTTTAGCTGTAGGCGTATTTGTCAATGAACCCAAAGAGGCCATTGCCAGCCTATGTACAAAAAAAATCATCGACATCATACAGCTGCATGGCACTGAAACAGAATCCGACATACAATGGCTAAAGCAACATACCGGCAAGCCCATAATCAAAGCCGTATCCATCAAATGCGATGCTGACATCCTACGCTGGGCCGGCAGCACTGCCGACTACATGCTATTTGACAATGGCACTGGCGGCACCGGACGCACCTTTGACTGGAACCTTATCCATAAATGCCATTGCACAAAACCTTATTTTTTGGCAGGCGGTATCCACAGCGGCAACCTGGTGGCTGCACTGTCTACTGGCGCTTATGCCCTGGACCTGTCCAGCGGCGTGGAAACAGACGGCAAAAAAGACCCTGCAAAAATAGAAGAAGCGATACGCATTGTACGCACAAAAACAGGGGCACACCCGTTTACCAACCAATAAATATAGATTTAAGAAAGGAAGTAAAAATGTCAAACCCAAATGGAAGATTCGGAAAACATGGTGGCCAATACATCCCGGAAACACTTATGAATGCCGTTATTGAGCTGGAAGAAGCTTACCTCCACTACAAGGACGACCCAGAATTCAACCGCGAACTGGCGGATTTATACAACAACTACGCAGGCCGTCCATCCAGGCTGTACTATGCCGCCCGGATGACCCGCCGCCTGGGCGGTGCTAAAATCTATTTAAAACGTGAGGACTTAAACCATACCGGTTCGCATAAAATCAATAATGTCCTTGGCCAGAGCCTGCTGGCGAAAAAAATGGGCAAAACCCGTATTATCGCCGAAACCGGGGCAGGCCAGCATGGCGTTGCTGCTGCGACCGCAGCGGCTTTTATGGACATGGAATGTGAAGTTTTTATGGGCGAAGAAGATACCAGGCGCCAAGCATTAAATGTATACCGGATGCGCCTGCTTGGTGCCAAAGTACATCCCGTTTGCACTGGCACCGGCACACTGAAAGATGCTGTCTCCGAAGCGCTGCGCGAATGGACAAAACGCATAGACGACACCCACTATTTATTGGGTTCTGTCATGGGCCCGCATCCATTCCCTACGATTGTAAGAGATTTTCAGTCTGTGATTTCCAGGGAGATCAAACAGCAAATGCTGGAGCTGGAAGGGCGCCTGCCTGATATGGTAATTGCCTGTGTCGGAGGCGGTTCCAATGCCATCGGCGCATTTTACCACTTTATAGAAGATACATCCGTCCGCTTGATCGGATGCGAAGCTGCCGGCCGTGGCGTCCATACCGCAGAAACTGCCGCCACCATCGCTACCGGGAAACCAGGCATTTTCCACGGCATGAAATCTTATTTCTGCCAGGATTCTTATGGACAGATCGCACCGGTTTATTCCATTTCCGCCGGCCTGGATTATCCGGGCATTGGGCCGGAACATGCCAACTTATATGATACTGGCCGTGCAGAATATGTTCCCATAACCGACGACGAAGCCGTTGCCGCTTTTGAATACCTGTCCCGGACCGAAGGGATTATCCCTGCTATTGAAAGCGCACATGCTATTGCACACGCAATCAAATTAGCGCCATCCATGCGCAAAGACCAAACCATTGTTATCAACATATCAGGCCGAGGTGACAAAGACTGTGCGGCAATCGCCCGCTATAGAGGAGAAAACATTTATGAATAACATTTCTATTAAAAAAAGTTTTACCAAAAATACTTCTACATCGCAAAAACCTGTCAATAAAATACCGCATGCATTTGAAAACGGCAAGGCATTTATCCCATTTATTACCTGCGGAGACCCATGTTTAGACATCACAAAACAGCTAACCTATGCTATGGAAGATGCCGGCGCAGACTTAATTGAACTTGGCATCCCTTTTTCCGACCCGACAGCAGAAGGCCCAGTCATCCAACAAGCCAGTATCCGGGCGCTGGGCAGTGGTACTACAACCGACAAAATTTTTGATATGACTGCGGACATCCGCTCCCACACGCAGATCCCAATGGTTTATATGACTTATGCAAATGTCGTTTTTTCCTACGGAATGGAACGCTTTGTAGAAAAAGCTGCCCAGCTGGGAATGGATGGGCTGATCCTGCCCGACATCCCATTTGAAGAAAAAGGCGATTTTGAAGAAATCTGCAGCCAACATGGGCTGTCACTGATCTCCATGATCGCACCTACTTCCCAAGACCGTATCCGCATGATTGCAAGTAACGCAGCTGGATTCCTATACTGTGTATCATCCCTCGGCGTAACCGGCAGCCGAAGCACAATTACAACGGATATAAGCGCCATGGTTGCTGCCGCAAAAAGTGCAGCTGATATTCCATGTGCTGTCGGCTTTGGGATTTCTACGCCTAAACAGGCTGCTGAAATGGCTGCATGTTCTGACGGCGTCATTGTAGGGTCTGCCATTGTCGCTATGTGCGGGTCATATGGAGACAAATGCGTACCGCATATTGCTGCATATGTAAAAGAAATGAAAGATGCCATCCGTGCATTAGGGTAGTTTTTTGCTACCGAAAAAAAATAAAAAATATTTTCAAATACCCCCTTGACTTTTTGCAAATATTTCGCTACTGTAGTGCATAGCCACTTAAAAACCAACACCCAACATAGATTCACGGAAAGGAGTATGTTTCATGGAAAAAATAGCAAGCTTTACGATTGACCACATTAAATTACAGCCAGGCATTTATGTATCGCGCAAAGACCACGTCGGCGGCAGTACAATTACAACGTTTGACCTGCGTATGACATCCCCAAACGATGAGCCGGTCATGAATACAGCGGAAGTACATACCATTGAACACCTTGCGGCCACCTATCTGCGCAATGACCCGCAGTATAAAGACAGCGTTATCTATTTTGGGCCAATGGGCTGCCGCACAGGCTTTTATCTCCTGTTGGCAGGCGACTACGAATCGGGTGATATTGTAAATTTGATTACAAATATGTTTGAGTTTATCCGTGATTACAACGGCGAAATTCCGGGCGCAAGTCCAAAAGATTGTGGAAACTATCTGGATATGAACCTGGGCATGGCAAATTACCTTGCCAAAAAGTATCTGGACAATGTGCTTACTAACATTGACGAATCACATCTGGTATATCCACAATAAGCGGGCTGCTTCCACTCAGGCTATGTTTGAAATCATCAGCAAACTGCCGTCCGTCTAGGCCGCTGTACTGTAGGCCGTTGCCGAATCAGGCTATGTTTGAAACCCACCCTATAAAACCGTATAATTCGACAACTCAATAATAGGCATCTACTGCCAGCGGCCCATATGGGGCCTTGTATTTTGGAACATGCGGGCCAATCTGTGCTTTTCCTAGCGGCAGTATTGTATGCTTATGGATTGCCGCACTGGATGTGGTGCCAAGTTGTGTATGGAAAATGCTTTCCATAAAATGTAAGATTTGCTTCCCCATTTGGACAGTATCTATCCAAATATCTGGAAGTTGGAAAACATGGCGGTTTTTTATGCCTATGCAGCAGAAAAATAACCAGTGGAACGCTAACGAAATGTCAAGGAGGAAAACGTAATTATGAAAATCGGTATTATCGGTGCTATGGAATCTGAAGTATCTGTATTAAAACAGGAGATGGAAGTGGAAAAAGTCACCACAAAAGCACGCATGGATTTTTATGAGGGCACGCTGGAGGGCACACCTGTTGTTGTAGTGCAGTGTGGGATTGGCAAAGTCAATGCTGCGATGTGTGTGCAGGTCCTTGCTGATTTATTCCAGGTAACCCATGTTTTAAACACGGGGGTTGCCGGCTCTTTAAATGCCGCACTTAATATCGGTGATATTTTAGTCTCTGAAAAAGCCATCCAGCATGATATGGACGCTACTATCTTCGGCTATGCTTTAGGGCAGGTGCCAAAACTGGACAGCAGGGAATTTCCCGCCGACCAGGCGATGGCGGATACGGCAGTTGCTGCGTGCAGGCAGGCCAATCCAGATGTCACAGTCGTAAAAGGCTGCGTGGTCAGTGGCGACCAGTTTATTTCTGATGCAAAAAGAAAGGAATATTTAATCCAGGAATTCCACGGCGACTGTACAGAAATGGAAGGCGCTGCAATCGCGCAGGCTGCGATGCTCAATGGGCTGGCCTTTGTAATCATCCGCGCCATTTCCGACAAAGCAGACGGCTCTGCTGAAATGGATTACCCAACATTTGAGCAAAAAGCGGCGGAACACTGCGCCGGCATGGTGATTGAATTTGTGAAAAACTTCAAATTGTAATTATAATTACTATATTTTCAAATATGAGGGATAATTATGGCTAAGAGTGCAGTTAAAGACATGACACAAGGATCTCCAATCAAGCTGATCCTCTCATTTTTCATACCGCTTCTGTTTGGAATGCTGTTCCAGCAGTTTTACAGTATGATGGATACCATTATTGTTGGTAAATTTTTAGGCGTCAAGGCATTGGCGGCGGTCGGCTCCACCGGGTCAGTCAATTTTATGGTCATTGGATTCTGCATGGGTATCTGCAGCGGGTTTGCAATTCCAGTTGCACAATGCTTCGGCGCTAAAGATGAACATTATCTTAGAAAATATGTAGCAAACAGCTGCTGGCTTTCCATTGTGTTTGCAGTGGTTATGACAGCGGGCGTATGCCTGTTGTGTGCGGACATTTTACGCTGGATGAACACACCATCAGATATTATACAGGGTGCTTATGACTATATTTTTGTAATATTCCTTGGCATCCCTGTCATCTATTTGTACAACTTGCTTTCCGGCATTATCCGTTCACTTGGAGACAGCAAAAGCCCGCTTATTTTCCTGATTATTTCATCCGTATTAAATATCCTGCTGGACTTGGCATTTATTTTAATTTTCCATATGGGCGTTGCAGGCGCAGCTTGGGCTACTGTCATCTCCCAAGGTATTTCAGGCATTTTGTGCCTATTCTATATAAGGAAGAAATACGAAATTTTGAAAATTTCCAAAGATGAGTGGAAATTAGACCGGCACTGCATGGCACAGCTGTGCAACATGGGCATCCCAATGGGGCTCCAGTACTCAATTACAGCAGTCGGCAGCGTTATCCTGCAAACAGCTGTTAACACACTTGGTTCTACTGCCGTTGCCTCTGTTACAGCAGCGACAAAAGTCAGCATGTTTTTCTGTTGTGCATTTGATGCAATGGGTTCCACTATGTCCACCTATTCCGGGCAAAACCTGGGCGCAGGCAATTTAAAGCGCATTACAAAAGGCGTACTGTCTTGTTGTATTATCGGGCTGGTTTATTCAGCATTTGCATTTGTCGTGCTGTTTTTGTTCGGTTCGAATATCGCGCTGCTGTTTTTAAACGCAGATGAGACCCATATATTGAGCAACGTAAAACTAATGTTGGCAATTAACAGTGCCTTCTATTTTCCTTTAGCGCTTGTCGACATCCTGCGGTTTGCTATACAGGGGCTAGGATTCAGTAAACTTGCTATTTTAGCGGGTGTCTGTGAAATGGCGGCACGCACGTTGGTCGGTTCGTTCCTGGTACCAGCCATTGGCTATCTGGGTGCATGCCTTGCCAGCCCGCTTGCATGGGTTGCTGCGGATTTATTCCTAATCCCTGCTTTCCTCTTTGTAATGAAAAAGCTGGAACGGAAAAAAGAAAGCAACTGTGCCCTTAAGAAAATAACCCTTTCAGCCGATATAACTAATAATCAGGAAATACCTGGTATATGCCTGAATAAACCAGCTACCCAGCAGCATACCATGTAATACAGGCCATATACCCATACCTGACATGCAAACGGAATTGCATATCATGGCAGGCAAAATGCCATGAAAGAACATCGGTACATGAAACCAACAGGTTTCTCAACGAACATGGAGGGAAAAAGAATGAGTGTAGCAGGAGTAAATGGAGTAACACCTTATAGCAATTACAACACTAATGCTATGACTGCCGTAGAAAAAAAGGCGGAAGAATCCAAAAAGAATACGGAAACTTCGGAAGGTGCCGTATACCAGAAATCATCTTCCAATACGAAAAACGCCTATTCTGTAAATAAGGCAAGCGCATCCGACCGAAAGGCCATGATCGACCAGTTAAAAGCCGACCAGGCAAAACGCCAGAGCCAGTTAATTGACATCGTAAACCAGACGATTACCGGCCAGGCAAAGAAATTTACCCAGGCGAATGACGACCTTTGGAAATTCCTTGCAAAAGGCGACTTCACCGTTGACGCAGAAACAAAACTGCAGGCGCAAAAAGATATTGGAGAAGACGGCTATTATGGCGTAAACAAGACCGCGCAAAGAATCTTCGATTTTGCAAGCGCATTGGCTGGCGATGATGTTGAGAAAATGAAAAAGATGCAGGCGGCCTTTGAAAAAGGCTACGGGCAGGCAGAAAAAGCTTGGGGCGGAGACCTTCCTGGTATCTCCGGCCAGACAAAAGACGCTGTTAACCAGATGTTTGACGATTACTACAATTCTAAAAATACTTTTGTAGAATAAGCAGGCAAATAACAGCGAACATTACGTTTTGCAAAATCGGAAACGGTATAGCAATGCTATGCCGTTTCTTTTTGCCATTTTTTGTATTCATTAACAATTTTTATAAAAAAATACCCCCTTCTGGCCAAGAAACCTTGCGGAACGGTTGTAAACGTGATAGTATAGATTTATCGTTAAACTATTAACAATAGTCAATCTATTATAATATTTAGGAGGTCAGCATGGGATACTCAGAAGAATATCAAAAGAAACTTGTAACCGCAGATGAAGCTGTAAAATCGGTACATTCTGGAGACTGGGTGGATTTTGGCTGGTGCAACGGAACTCCGGATGCATTGGACGCAGCATTGGCAAAACGCACAGACGAATTAACAAATGTCAACATGCGCGGCGGTATTTTATTAAAACCGCTTGCTATCTTTGAACGTGAAGATGCCGGGGAGCATTTTACATGGAACTCCTGGCATATGTCAGGCATTGAACGTAAATTGATCAACCGCGGGTGTGCTTACTATGCCCCGATCCGCTATTCAGAGCTTCCGCGTTATTACCGGGAATTAAAAACCAGGAACGCAGTAGCTATGTTCCAGGTAGCACCGATGGATAAACATGGCTTTTTCAATTTCGGCCCGAATGCATCCCATTTGGCTGCTATTGTAGAAACTTCAAAAACCGTTATTGTAGAGGTAAATGAAAATATGCCACGCTGCCTAGGCGGCACCGAAAACAACGTACATATTTCTGATGTCGATTTTATCGTAGAAGGCAGCAACCCTCCGATTGGTGAATTGGGTGCAGGAGGCCCTGCTACGGACGTCGATAAGGCCGTTGCAAAGTTGATCGTAGATGAAATTCCAAACGGCGCCTGCTTGCAGCTTGGTATCGGCGGAATGCCAAATGCTGTTGGCTCATTGATCGCAGAATCCGATCTAAAAGACCTGGGCGTACATACGGAAATGTATGTGGATGCATTTGTAGACATTGCAAAAGCAGGCAAAATTAATGGTTCCAAGAAAAACATCGACCGTTTCCGCCAGGCTTTCGCTTTTGGGGCTGGCACAAAAAAAATGTACGACTATCTGGATGAAAACCCTGAAATTTTAAGTGCCCCGGTTAGCTATACCAATGATATACGCTCTATTTCCGCATTAGACAACTTTATGTCCATTAATAATGCAGTGGATATAGACCTGTTCGGGCAGGTTAGCTCCGAATCATCCGGTATCAAGCAAATCAGCGGTGCAGGTGGGCAGCTTGACTTTGTTTTGGGCGCTTATCTATCGAATGGCGGCAAAAGCTTTATCTGCTGCTCTTCTACCTACAAGACCAAAGACGGGGAAATAAAATCCCGCATCCTGCCTACACTGCATCCAGGCTCGATAGTAACCGATACACGTGCCAACACCCATTATCTGGTAACCGAGTACGGCATCGTAAATATAAAAGGTTTATCGGCTTGGCAAAAAGCAGAAGCAATTATATCCATCGCCCATCCAGACTTTAGGGACAGCCTTATTAAAGAAGCAGAAAAAATGCACATCTGGACAAGAAGCAACCGTTAGCAGGACGCTATCCGCCTGCCCGGCTATCCGGGCAGGCATCCAATACCTATCGAAATTTGCCAGCAGGAGACAATACAAATGGATTTTTCAGAATTAACGGAACAAATACAGCAGGCTGTCCGGGACTGTGGCCAGATCATCCTGCATGCGTCACGTACTGCAGATATGGTAACGGAAAAAGACGGCCATGCCAATTTTGTTACTACTTATGATAAGAAAGTACAAGAACAGCTGAAACTACGGCTTCTTGCCATCTTGCCGGACGCAAAATTTATCGGTGAAGAAGAAGATAACGGCCGTACTACCGGCGAACTTGCCAAAACCATTATGCAAGGTTACGTTTTTATCGTAGACCCTATTGATGGCACCACAAATTTTATAAAAGATTATAAAATGAGCGCTATTTCAGTCTGCCTTGCCAAAAATGGGGAACGCATACTTGGCATTGTATATAACCCATATTTAAATGAGATGTTTAGCGCAGAAAAAGGGAAAGGCGCCTTTGTAAATAAAACCCCCCTACATGTCTCGCAGGCACCGATGGAGCGTGCGCTTATCTTGTTTGGGACTGCACCTTATGACATAACGCTTGCTGAAAAGTCATTTCGTATGGCATATGAATTTTACCAAAAAGCCGCCGATGTCCGCCGCAGCGGTTCCTCTGCCCTCGACCTGTGCAGCGTTGCTGCCGGCCGGGCCGAGCTGTTTTTTGAACTAAAGCTGCAGCCATGGGATTTTGCAGCAGGCTCGCTGATCGTGGAAGAAGCAGGCGGTATTGTAACGACTGCGGATGGAGACGCATTTCCTATCGGCCAGCCTTGTTCCATCCTGGCTGCTGCACCAAAGATCCATAACGAAGTATTTAGCAGGTAGAAAAAAACCTGTATAGGAACTGCAATTTACAGTTCCCATACAGGTTTTTCCTATCATCCTATCAAATCCATTTTCCTGCTGTAACAGCATTCCTTAGTACCTTATATCTTCTACCGTACCTTCCGGTATGCCGCTGTTATCCTGCGGTGCCTGGGAGGATGCCTGGTTATCTGCCTGGCTTAATGGCCCGTCCGTTAAACTTTGGCCTGGCGCCTGGTTAGATAATTCCTCCAACAGCCCGGTTACTGCATTTTCAACAAATGCTGGCCGGTCAAACCCCTGTGCCTCCCCATGATTTACAGATTCATCCGTATTTGTAGGTTCTTCATCGGCTGCCCCTTCCGTAGGAGGCTCCTGCGCCGGAATTGAAGAATCTTCCACTTCATTTGTATCCGAAGGCTGATAAGGATCCTTTTTGCTGGAGCTGTCTTCTGTCAAGGAGTCGTTATTCCCTTCTGTATCTGCCCCGCTGTCCTTATCCGAAGGTTGTGCAGTTGTACCCGGGTTAGCTACACCGTTTCCGGTATTACCTGCACCTGTACTGCTATTGCTTGTTGTACTGTTGCCTGTTCCGGCTGCATTGCTGCTATTGGACGTACTGCCGCTGCTTTCCGGCACGCTGCTATTGCTTGACGCGTTATTATCTGCTGTTGTATTGCTGCCGCCTGTAACATGGTTTGCTGCATTGCCGCTTCCAGCCAGATTCGTATTGTCTGTACTACTTGTATTTTCATTTTTTGCAGGGCTGTTGTCTGCTGTACTGCCTGCATTATCCGGTTTTGAAGTAGATGCGCCTGTATCTTGCGCTATATCCTTATTGGTATCCAAACCGGCTGTTGTTTGATTGTCTGAATTTGTTTGTTGGTCAGTAAGTGTGCTGCCCGTTTCTGTATCAGCTTCTTCTGCAGACGGCAATGCCTCTACCTTCTGCGTAATGTCTTCATCCAAAACACTGCTTAGGTATTCACTATTGATCACGGTTACTGCCGCCGGGCCTGTCACCGGGCTGGACGGTTGGCTACTTGCCTGTTGGATCGTTGTTTCCAATTCACTGACAGACTTATCTGTCCATTCAGCTACATTAAAATTGGAATCCGCCGTCGTTTCCGCAACCGCATGGATCAATGCAAGTTTGCCAGGCGTAATGCCAAGTGAATCTGCATTATCCTTTACTTCCTTGGAAACCGTCATGGTATCAATGGAACATACCTTGGTTTCCTCAACGGAAAAAGTATCTACACGCGAAGCAATGGACTTTGCTTTTGTATCATTGGCAGAACAGATACTGACAATGATATGGTTATATTCCTGCTCTACAATATAGTTCTCTTTTTCCAATTGCCTGATAGTAACGCCCAATGCAGTGGTGATATTCTGATTTTTTACATCAGATTCTATGGATGAAACAACATGCTGCCCTTCATCATTGATGCCTGAAACTGATATAACCTTGTCATACCGGTTCAAAGCATATTCAATGGAAGGATTGATATCCAAGCTCACAAAAGAATATGGTTTTGCATAGCTATAGGAACCAATGCCAGCGAAAGATAACAGAACCAATGCCAGTGAAGCACAAATAGAAAGCTTCTGCATTATGTGGTTTGCAGATGCTTTCTGCTGCAGCAGAAGCTCCTGCCCGATGGAATACCCTTTGTTTTTGAGTTTTCGAAACGATCCATCATCACATAACGCTACCGCAGCGCCATTACTGCACTCTACTATGACGGCTTTCAAAGTAGATGGCTCCTTTCTTTCATAATAACTGTCACAGAAATACAAACGCGGCGACTTTTGCTGGGTTGGTTGGCACCTGCTAAATATGTTTTAGATATTCAGCAAGTTTTGGATAATCACCGGAAAGTATTTCTGCTGCGGTTATTATGTATTTACGATGGCGCTCCAGAATTTTTCGGGGTACTTTGGCATTTTCTGAAATAAGTTTTATCGGAAGCTGTTTCGTTGTCTTCATATTTGAAATCAGAAGCGGATGTTCTTTCAAATAGCGGATTGCATTGGCACAAGAATCTTTTGTCTTACCAGCTTTCGGTGAACATTCAGTCAACTCTAAGAATGTAATTCCATAAACATCCAAATGTTCAGAGATAGCTACAATCTCATCTAACAGCGGATTATCGTCCGACACGGATGCCTGTTTCATAACATTGATCTGATAACCCATATTTTCCGCATCTTCATCAACTTCCCCCGTAAACAAATACGGCTCCGTTTGCATTTCGGAAGAAAAGCGTGCCTGCGAACGGAAATAATCCGTCAGCCGATGTTCAATCAAAAGCTTCGCATAGGACGGAAATGCACCCTTTGACTCATTGTAAGTGTCAATCGCATTAGAAAACGCAATCAGCGCAATCGACCATTCATCGTCACTTTTACTGATGTAATGCTTCGAAAATTTGCTTGCACAGTTTAATATAAAGTTCTCATTCTTATGAATAAAGGCGTCCCGCTTATGCTCATCTCCGGCTGCTGCAAGTGCCTCTTTCCCCATATTAAAAAACATAAGTTCTCCTTGGTATCATAACAACTACTGCTGCCCATGATAAGATCATGTTAAAACCATGTTACAGTATACCACGAAAACAACTTTTTAACAGCAGTATTTTCAATTTCTTAATAGAAATAAATAGAAATCTCCTGTTTTCGACGATTCCGCCCCTTTTTTGAAAGTTTTTGCGATTCTTTTTAACTATTTGCCATTTCCTGCGGCATTTCCCATTCGTCGGCCTCCTTACGGCAGCCCTCTGCCATCGTCAGGTACGGTATCTGCATAGCCGTATCCGTTTCTGCCAAGCAGCTATAGCACTGCGCCAGTTTCCGTAACGGAATATCCCCACCGGTATGCACATCCAAAATACTGTCTGTCTCATACGCAGCACAATAATACCAGCGGGCAGCCTCTTCAAAATCCCCAGCCTGGCTATAATAATCGCCTAGCTCACAAGAAATCTCCGCGCACGGATGATATGCTATCGACCGAAGCGCATATTTAAAAAATTCTTCCCGTTTCTTTTGCATCCGCATACAGCGGCATAAGACACAGACCGCTTCCGCCAGCCGGCCAGCACTCCCCGCACCAGCCGGCCGCTGCCCCATAGCCCCAGATGCCTCTAACAGCGTCTGTTCAAATACCGGTTGGGCCTTTCTAAAATCGCTGTCGGTACCAGATATAAATAATTCCCTTGCGTACATCGTATGCAATTTATCAGACAACGGCTGCCCATTGCCAAAGATATGCAAAAACAGCTCAAAATCACGCCCGCTATGCTGCGATTGGGGCAAATGCAGTATTTCAATATCACTGTCAAATACAAGCGGCTTCGTCCGTACCGTCTCATGGACTGGATCAATCCAGCAAAACTGACGCAAGCGCCTGTACAATTTGGGCCGGTATTCATTGCTGATATTCATTACTGTATTATATTCATCCGGTGTAATATACTTCATTTGTACAATCTCGATTTCTGGCATCAAAGACTGTTTCAAAAATGCAAAACGCCTGTGGTTTTCAGCATCCAGCACTTCATCCGCATCAGCTGTATAGATATAGTCCATTGTTGCTTTTGAAAAAGAAAAATTGCGTGCATCGCTAAAATCATTGATCCAAACATAATCATAAATCTTGTCCGTATAACGGGCTGCAATTTCCTTCGTCCGGTCCGTCGACCCGGTATCTATAATGATGATTTCATCCATCAAATCTGCAATCGATGCAAGGCAGCGTTCCAAAACAGCTTCTTCATTTTTCACAATCATACATAAGCTTATCGTCGCCATGAGCCCCCTCCTTGTCGTGTCCATACTCACGAGCGAAAAATTTTCCATATAGATTTCGATTTTGACGCACGTGAGTCGGCGTTATTGGCAAATTTTATTGCTTGCCATTTTATATTGATATTCTATTATACAACAAAAATTAGGCGTTGTCTTTGCAAAGATTGGAGAAAATTTATATACTCCCAAAAGTTTCATTTATTTCTAAAATTTTTTATGATATAATAAATTTTGGATAAAATCGAAAGGATACACATTATGAGCGCAGTTGCAACTTTAAAAAAAGGGGAAGGCCGTTCCCTAAAAGCGGGAGGCCTATGGATTTATGACAATGAAATCGCCAATGTCCAAGGGGCTTTTGAAAACGGCGGCATCGTAACCATACATGATTTTGACGGATACCCGTTAGGAAAAGGCTTTATCAACCTTCATTCTAAAATCAGGATCCGCTTGATGACACGCAATGCGTCGCAAGAAATAGATGATGCCTTCCTCCGGATGCGTGTGCAAACTGCATGGGACTACCGCAAAAAGGCAATTGACACGGATTGCTGTAGGCTGATTTTTGGCGAAGCCGATTTCCTACCGGGACTTGTTGTAGATAAATTCTCGGATGTGCTAGTCGTAGAATCCCTGGCCCTTGGCATCGACCGGTTAAAAGGAAAAATCCTGCATGCATTAACGGATACCCTGGCCGCCGATGGCATAGCAATCCGAGGCATTTACGAACGCAGTGACGCTAAAGTGCGGGAACTAGAAGGTATGGAACGTTATAAAGGGTTCCTCGGCGCGGCATTTGACCCAAATATACCAATCGAAGAAAATGGAGTTAAATATATGGTCGATGTGGAGAATGGGCAAAAAACAGGATATTTCCTAGACCAAAAATATAACCGTCTGGCTATCCGTAGGTTTTGCAAAAATGCCGCTGTTTTAGACTGTTTTACCCATACTGGTTCCTTTGCCCTAAATGCCGCTCAAGCCGGTGCAGCAAGCGTCCTCGGTATTGACGCCTCTGAAACCGGTATTGCACAGGCACGTATCAATGCAACGTTAAACGGCCTTTCCGGCTGTGTGCAATTTACCTGTGGGGATGTATTTGAACTGCTGCCCAAATTGGAACGGGAAGGAAACCGGTTTGACGTTGTCATTTTAGACCCACCGGCATTTACAAAATCCAGAAATTCAATAAAAAACGCGGTAAAAGGCTACCGCGAGATCAATCTGCGCGGGATGAAACTGCTGCAGGATGGCGGGATTTTAGCTACCTGCTCATGCTCCCATTTTATGTCCAACGAACTGTTTATGAAAACGCTTCAACAGGCAGCAAAGCAGGTTCATAAACGGCTCCGGCAAATAGAATTCCGCACGCAGGCACCTGACCATCCGATTTTGTGGGCGGCAGAGGAATCGTATTATTTAAAGTTTTATATTTTTCAGGTGTGCGTGGACAAATAATGCTGTGAAATGTTGATTTTCCAAGGGTTTCAGGCGTTTTAAGCGTGTGAAAAGTTATCGTATCTTATCGCAAAATGGCGTAATTTTTTATAAAATTGGCGTATAAAATGGCGTAGTAAATCATTGAGGAAAAGCGTTAATACACTTGTATTTTAAACATTAGCATAAAGGCATTACTAATTGTAGAAATACAGTTGGTAGTGCCTTTATTTTAGTGCTTAAAAATAGAATATCAAATATCACCCGCCAAAATTGACGAACGTAAAAATATACTCAAACCAGAAAGGAACAAACCAGATGGCAAAAATCGATAATGTAGTACGCATAGTAGAATTTGAATCAGAAAATGGCCTCTATTCCCAAATGGAAAATGACCTGAATATTTATTTTAATGAGGAATATTCAAAATGCCTTAAACTGAAAAATTTCCATCTGATAGACAGGAACCATGCAATACTTTATTTTGAGGAAGACCCGGATATAATCATGGCAAGGTTCAATTTCAATGGAGAAGTATTAGACGTAGAAGGCATACCGGGCATAAACTTTTTCAGTTTACAGGAAATTTCACTCATAGACAGCCTTGGAACCATCGACATAGGCGGTAAAGAATATGACATTGAAAAAATAGAATATACAGTTGACCTTTTTGGTTCAAGACACGTAGATATTTATCTGAGTTAATCAACTAAAGATATTCATAAGAAAGTGAGGAATAACATTTATGACAGAAAATAGATCCAGACAGTACACAGACAACCAGTACAGCAGGATACCCGACCATGAATTAGGGTCAGGATTTTCAAACTATGACAGGTTAATGGTGGAACTGAACAACAGACAGTATTACCCAAAAGAAGTATATGAAAAATTCTTAAATGAAAACGGCCTGGATGCATATGAAACATTCGACAAGAATACAGACCATGCAAAATTATTAGAAACAGTATACAGCATCCTGCAAACGCTGTTATCTAATATTGACATGTACCGGAAAATTGAAACTGAATTTGTTACATCCGGCGAAGCTGCCACATCATTGTGGAACAGGTTAAAAGACCTCCGGGCAGAAATCAACCGGATCAAAGCAGAAATGCATTATGCTGATTCAGACTTTACATTTATGTTTTACACACGTTAGGGGGAGGGGTATTATGGGCATAAACCTGATGTATACGCCGCTTGAAACAATATTTGACGCTACAATGGAGCGCGAGGGCAGGAATATAACGGCATATACGTCTGGAAGCGGATTCCAGGCGTTTATGCGGCGCAATGACGATGGCAATAATTATGAAGACAGGATTACACTCTACTACTATACGGATGCGCCAGTTGTCCAGGGCAGTTTAATTTCATATGGAAACAAGGTATATATCCTTGTCAACCGTGAGACAGAAGAGAACCATTGTTACTACAAATCCAGTGCTTTAGCCTGTAATGGGATGATTACACTGAACAACAGGGATGTGGTAGGGATACCTTGTTATGCATCTGCAATGAAGGACGGATTAGCAGAAAGAAATAATGTGTTATCGCTCATTAGCGGTACAATGGAATTTATCACAGAATCAAATTCACTTAGCAGACAGATAAAGATTGATGATACGTTCAATGAGTTTGGGCGGACATATAAAGTAAATAATATCTATTACAAAGACGGGATCCTGCATATTATAACAGAAGTTACTACAAATGAAAACCCAGCAGGTCATTTGAAGGTTGCCATTGATGGATTGCTAGAAGAGGCCTATATGGTTGGTGATACAGCACAATTATCAGCAACACTTTATATTAACAACGTAATTACAAATGGTACGGTAACATGGGAAAGTACGGATACAAGCGTTGCTTCTATTGACGGCACAGGAAATGTTAGATTCCTTTCAGATGGATCAGTGTCGTTCAAAGCATACTGGGTAGAAAAAGATATTTCTGGGGCAAGCGGTATTGTAGTAGCTGGCAATCCAGATGTATCCTATACATATGAAATCATAGGGAAACCGGAACTGGCATGCGGCATACGGAGGAAATATACACTTAAAATCACGGATAATGCTGGCAATGAAGCTGATAACGTGGCTTTTACATGGAATGTCCTTGCTGGTTTTGAGGTTGAACAGATTACAAGCGAAAATCAGATTATGCTATGCGTTGATAATGAAAAAGTTATAGGAAGTACATTTGTATTACAGGTTATTGCGGATAATAATGTTATGGATGAAATGGAAATACTAATAAAAGATGAATTATAGATAATGAAAATACCCTTGGATGGATTTAGCGGTTTAGGGGTATTATTTAAGGAAATTATTATTTAAAATAATATACAACTTCTCAAAAAATATGCTATACTGTCTATAGTCAGATTAGAACAGCGTAGGGATAGTATAGCATGTCTGACCGAATATGATAATATTTTTCAAATAGACTATTGCAATAGTGATTTATATTCATTAATGGATACACTCTCAAAACCTTCCCAGACTGCATAAAACTGGAATTATAATTCACCAAATTCAAAAATTATAATTCCGCTGCGGGTGCGTGCCAAGGTGGAAAGGGTGGTTATGCCGCCCTATAAATTTCTTTTGATTTGAAAAATCTGCCCTAAAGAACAATTCAAGAAAAAATTCTTTATGTTTTGCGGTTTGTCCTCATAGTCAGTTTTAACAACTAACGTGCAATTTCCCGCATAATTACACCATGTAATATCAAAATTCATGTAAGTTTTTCCTTGCATTTCTTCCTTTATTGCTTGGCACTCTCTTTCCTGAAAATATCCCAATTCTTCAAATGCGTATTCTTTCATATCCTTTTCTTCCTCCCCTTATCCCTGGGGGCTGGGAATTTTGTTTTTAATCTGCAACAACAATTCTCCAATATCCGTTTTTCTTGGTGCATTTGATGACTTCCATATCATCCAATCCGCTTTTCTTTAATTCGCCGTAATCGCGGCACAAAAGCCTATGCGAATGGTTGCCATAGATTCTCCACGGAATCCTTGTGGCTTCAAAATATGCGCTTTCAAATGTTTCCCATAATCTACTGTTCGTTTTTGCATCCTCCTTAAATTTTATTTCGGCAGAATCCAAGGATCCTGCGCCCTCGCTTTGCTGATCCGACCATGCGAATGCAACATCAACAATATCTTCATCGCAATTTATATAAATATTTTCATTTAATACCTTAGCCTGTTTTTCTGCATATTTAACGGCTTGTTTTTCTGTTCCGCGGAAATCGTCTAAAATATTTTCTCCATCTTTATTTGTAAACCAATATAAATTCTTCATATTCTCCGCCTTTTAACCTTTCTTTTATATTTTCCAACCCCGGCATTCCTGCCGGACACTTGCGGCTTAATGGTTATTTAAAGCTACCGCAACGGCTTTATCTTCATATTCTTTTATATACAGGTATCCAAACCCTTTCTTATCATCCCAAAAGTCAAATTCGATGATAAGGTTGTAAGCGTTTTGTAAAAACAATTGCCAGTCATAAGGCTGTAATTTGCACACTTCTGTTTGCGGTTCTTCCCAATCTTCGTGTTTTGATGTACTATTGCAAGGAGTGGTTGGGTTTTCCCAATTTTCAAATTCAACCCATGTTTCTATGTCAATACCCTTCTTGCTAAGTTGATTTTTGCAATATGTAAAGAACTGCTTTGGAGTGATGTTACTTCTCTGTATTTCATGCTCATATAATTTTGTCATATCCGCCCCTCCTGTTTGGTGGTTGTTTTCTTGTTTCTTGTTGATATTATAGTACCATATATTACGCACATATACAAGATGGAATAATGCACGATTATTACGCACATATAAGTGAAGAATTTGTGCAATTTATATAACGCACATATAACTTGAAAAGTTTACGCACATATGATATAATAAATAAAAATATGGAGGTGTGGCACATGGCGAAAGAATATACACCAGAACAAAGAGCCGCAAGACAAAAGGCGGTTAGAGAATATGAAAACCGCAACTATAGGCTGAATATTGTTTTTCCAAATGGGACGAAAGAACGCATAGAAAGTTTAGGGCTTAACAAAACGGCTAGTGCGTTTGTGCGTGATACGGTTTTATCTAAATTGGACGAGTTAGAAAAAATTTTGAAATAAC
This sequence comes from uncultured Eubacterium sp., assembly GCA_947089855.1. Lineage (GTDB taxonomy): Bacteria > Bacillota > Clostridia > Lachnospirales > Lachnospiraceae > Eubacterium_J. The sequence goes on along the minus strand of CAMUML010000001.1, from coordinate 164,719 downwards.
GCACATATTTTATAAAAAGCGCTTGACAATATTACGCACATATACTATAATATAATTAGTCCAAGAGATAAAGGACAATAACCCGAAAGGGAGAAAGGAGAACAGATGGACGATATGGCAACAAACAAGCAGTTACAATTTATCACATGGCTGATAACAACCGCAACAGACAAATGCCAGACAATCGAGGAAGTAAGGGAGTTAAACAAGGAAATCCGCAAACACTCTGACGGACTGATTGATGAACTGGCAGAGCAGAACAAAGGGGCTGAATAAACAGCCCCGACACAACAGAAAAGGGCGGCAGACACATAAGCCGCCCGATTCACGAAGATTACAGCATATAAGAAGCTACCTTTAATATCAGAGCCACTTTTATGGCTTGGAATAACATATTTTTCTCAATTCTTTTATCCTTTTTTTATTATCGTTATAATATATTTCATATCCATTTCATCCTATTTATTTTCTATTTCATTTTAATTGGTGGATTATGAGTCATACATTTGATTGCCAATATGTTTTACACTTTTTGTTTTGTTCCACAAAACTTTAAAAATGAGCAAGCCCTGATATTATTTTCTAAAATAGGATACCATTTTACTGATACCCTCTTGTAAAACATATTTAATTTTTGTCCTCATTACACATTGTTTCGTATTTCTTTGTAAGTTCCTGGTATTCTTCAAATTGTTCTTCACCTGTTGCAGTAAATAATTCCATCCCCGCAAACTATTTTATTTGTGAAGCATTTACCGTCTATTTGACATACTAATTGAAACTACGATTTCATTGGATGCTCTTTTATTTCAAAATAGGCATTATTTCACCTACTGTATTCAAATAAGCATATACTGAATTAAGGAGGTCTTTCGTGATTACAGAGTATAGGTTTTTTATCCCATATTCAGAATCAAAACCACTAAACCATGTATAGCATTCATCAATGTGTTTGGCAAAACCTTTACCATCATATATACGGAATGATTTTAAGTAATGTTTAGTTACATTTGGCTGTCCGCGTTCAATCATAAACGTAACATCCGTATTGAATTTAAATGTTAATTCATATAAATCCGGGTTGTCTGTTTTGCTGGCCTCTAATATTTCATTAAGGATATTTTTGAAATTGACAAGAGCAGTTTGTATTGTATGTTTATTTATCTCCTCATAATATTTATCACGCTGGAACCATGTCTCTATAGTTTCTAGACTGTTATTTTTAATTACCAGGTCATTATATTTCGCACTGATAGCAAGCAGATCATTTAATGCAGTATCATGTTCCTCTTTATCCATTTCTTTGACTCCATAGATAGGGATATTTATGAGGGCAAAGGCAAGATCAGAATTTTTATATAATGAGTAATAAAAATTTTGTAAAGCGGTCAAAGCAGCCTGTTTTTGGTTGGTAGACATTCCAAAAACCGAATTGCGGATTTCATAAATGATATTTTCTTCTAAAAGTTCATCCAGCGTGTCCATTAATTCATCTTCATCGTATATTTCAGAATACTTATTAGATATGTTTACGAGTTCATACCATTGCCTGCTTGTATTCCCTACGCTTTGATTTAAAACATTTTCCAGTTCGTAAGTAACGCTTTCTTCATCGGAACCCCCATCCATAGCCATATATAAGGCGATTAGGTCATCTTTTGATATTTTTTTTGTTTTTCCGCTTTCTATATTCTGCAACCAGAATTTTGAATGGCCGTTTCCAGCCCGTTCCGATAACTCGTAAGATGAAATTCCTCTGTTTTTGCGCTTTTCAATAATATCTAACCGAAGTCTGTCTGTTATAATAATTTTTTCAGCAGCCACTTAATCACCTCATTATAATTTCTGCTTAAAATTATATATAAATCGGTATATGAAGTCAACAAGTAAAAAAAATACTTATATATTCTAAAAAATACTTGACATGTAAAAATTAGTATGTTAAAGTACTTTCATGAGAAAGAAATGAAATGTATAAATAATAAAAAGATAATTTAAACAGAATAACAATATGATATAAAAACATTTGCAAAAAATTAGTCAGATATTTCATCCGTTTTACATACTTGACAGCAGGAGTAATACAGTGTACTATAATTAATAGAACAAATGTTCTGTTTGCAAAACAGAATATATATGTGTATAAGAATAAAAAGAAACCTCCGAGAATGAAAGTGCTGGTAACACTTAAAACCGGAGGCTCTATGGTATGTATGATACTGGTCTGGTAAACCAGCATCTGTAATAAATATGCAAGCAAATCTTATCATAGAGATTCTTTTTTGTCAATTGGCGATTCAGCCATTGAGATTCCTTACACATTATATTTATAAAATAAACTGGCAAATGGCAGGCTGAAAGTCTGCCTGCAAACAATGACAATTTAATATGGAGGATAACACAGCATGAAAGAGAAGAAGTACAGCAGCAAAATACAGAAGATGTTTTGTATTTTGTTCATCGAAACAGGAGGGGTATATATTGATGCATATGTATGACATTTTGAATTTATTATATGCCAGCGGTGCAAAAAGCAGGCTTGTAGCAGCAACACAAAAGCAGATCCAAGAGACGCTTGAACAGAATGGTAACAAGCTGTGTGGCAGGACTGTTTATAACAATATCAGGAAGCTGGCTGAAAAAGGGTTTATTGCAGAAGGGCTGCTACATGGAAATGCCAAAAGTTATTATATCACTACAGAGGGTATTTCGTGGATGCGTGAAATGGAAGAGGAGGTAAGTGAGTAATGGATGGGAATAATGTAATGGACAGTAGAGATGTAATGGATAAGAAGTCACTTAAAAGGGCTGTTAAAAGGAAGATCAATGAAAGGTTAAAGATTACTTTGATTGGATGTGGTGCCTGTGGAAATGGAATTGTATCAGAAATACAAGCAGATGTACAGGCATTGGAAGGGGACAAGTCTAATATTTCTTTTGTGGGAATAAATACAAGTACAGAAGATCTGGAATCAGTAGTCCTGCCACATAAGATACATATCAATAATTCAAAAGGGGCAGCGTGTGACCGTGAGAACGGCGTTCAGGATTTGGCAGAATCTATTGACAGCATTCTTGAAGAGTTAAAAGAATATATCATTGAAGATTCTATTGTGTTTATTGTGACATCTCTGGGCGGAGGGACAGGATCGGCAATAAGCCCACCCCTTGCAGCAATACTGCTAGAATCAGGGTACAGGGTTGGCATGACAGCTGTCCTTCCAGCAGATAATGAATCATTAAAAATTAAAGATAATGCAAGGAAAACATTTTATGAGATTGAAGAGATGAAGCCGCAGTTAGGAAGTATTTTCATACTGGATAACAATGCAGGTACTAAACAAAAAATAAACCAGACATTTGCATCACTGTTTACAGGTGTATTGTGTATCAATAATAAAAGCCAAGATGGGAACATGGATCTGGCGGAAATTGAAGCATGTCTGACAACACCATCATTTTCAATCATTACGAAAACTAATAAGATAAAAGGAAATACGGCAAATATCATTGGAATTCTAAACAGCAGCACAAATATCTTTGCAAGGCGCGATGACAAGGTGGTATCGGTGATTGGCATTTCGGAGGCTGCTTCTGCAAAAGACAGTGGTATTGATATGAAAGATCTCAGGAAAGAAGCAGGTACTGCGCCTACTGAATTTCATGGCTATCTTTCCGAATCTGAAGAAAATGTAATTATACTCAGCGGGCTTACAATGCCGTATGTAAGGATTGACAGCATGGCAGAAAGTGTTGATAGCGGAGCAGATATAATTCAGAATGCAGTGAAAGCTACCACAGAAATCAGAACCCCTAAAGAATCGGATGTATTTGGGAAAGCATCTGCCGAAGCAATAAAAAAGCAGGATAACAGGCCAAAGGGAATATCAGCTTTAGAAAAGTTAAAGGCTAAACGTATCAGTAAATGATGATGATAAGCTTTTCTTGGCGATTATATCAACATGGATAGGCAGCTGGATGTCTGTTCATGCTGATTGCAAATAAAATACAATATAATTTACAAGAAAATGACAGGATATTACTAAAAGGATTCTATTAATATTCAATGAGATTAGGGAGAAGATTGCATGAGCAGTGCATTAAAACTGAATCGTCTGGAATATAACATTTTAAAGTGTTTACATAAAGGCGGATGTACAGACCAGTATCATTCCATGACCATTACAGAACTTATGGAGGAAAATGAAGATCTGTCAGAGGTAAGGATGACGTTATACAGGAAACTGAATAAACTGAGCAAAGCGGGATTTATAAAAAAAGGAATTGTTGATAACCATGCCGATACATTTTTTCTGGCAGATAAGTCGCTGAAGATTCTTGAAGGAGGAGCACCTGACACTATAAACCAGAATGCCATAAAGAGAAATAGTATATTACATGATAATAACTCGGTGAGAACGAAACTGCTTGATATTATGGATCGCGGCATGATGCTGAAAGCAGTCGCTGTCAATGCTGGAATCAGCGAAAGTGAACTGTCACGATTTAAAAACGGTGTGGATGCGTTAAAGAAATCGGATATGAAACTATTAGCTGATTATTTGAATGCGGTTTACATTCCACGATGGAATGATGTAGAAAAACTAAAACCTGAGAAGAAAAAATCTACAAGGGATTTACTGTTTTTATAAGATAGTCAGAATCAATCGAGTTAACAGAAATGGTATCGAATGTTTAAAGCAGTCAGATGTAGAAATATTATCTGAATATTTGAATGAAGTCCATATTCCACAATGGAAAACAATTACTAAAGAAAGTTCAATGACAGCGAGAAAACGGCTATTGGCAAGTAGAAATAAATCGGAAATGACTTTGAGGGAGCGCCTGTTAGAGAGCAAAAATAGGCAAAATGAAGAAAAGCCAAAAAGAACGCAGTCAGGTTAGCCTAGACTTGCTTAATGAACTGGATTCTTAACAGGAAATCAGAATACAAAAATACATCAACCAACAGGTAGGGCATATCTTATCCCTTACTTGAAACAAATAACCAACCAGAAGGAGAACAGGATCATGAACAACAAAACAATGAACAACAAAGCAACAGCCAACGAAACAATAGAAGCAGTCAAAAACAACCAACACTATTAGCAGAAGAATTAAAATGATAATAGAAATTTCAAAGAGAATATTGCCCATGAGGTTTGAATGTGGCCAGTGAGGATGTAAGAAAGAAATATTTATAAAGGGGATCCATAGGTGGCGATATACCGCCTATGGATAGCAGCAGAAATACAAAAGGAGAAATTGTTAGATATGACACATAAAGATTCAACAGATAAGACAAATAAGACAAACACAACCAAAAGCAACACACATAATAATCAACAACAAAACACAACCCAAGAACCAGACAGCAATCTTATGAATAACACGGAGTATTTCTCTGCATTTGGATTTTTATTGGCTGGTTTAGCGGATTATATGTTTCATGAGAAGCAAATGTATGATTAAAGATAAAACGGAAGGTAGAATATAGGATTATGGAACGAAGGACAACAACGGCACAAATAAATGAAGCACTCACAACCAATCTATTAACAGTCACAAAAGCAGAAGTATATCATAAAGATTTATGCAAAATAGGTCTCATAGATGCAGATACATTTCTTGAGAATTTTGAATTTTTTTGTGAATCTGGATGCTTTACGGATTGTGTCGGGTGGCATTATGAACGGGATTATAAGGATAACCAATACATAATTGAAACGGGGCGTATGGACGGGGATTCGGAGGATATTGTTACTGCAATTTTGCGTGTGAATAACAATGCAAATGTAGAAGATATTGAAAAGATACTATTAATGAAAGAAGGGGATTAGATCCATGAAAAATGGTTTTAAATTTGATTACAACAATGACGCTGGTAAGGCCGGTGCAAGGAACGATGGCAAACAGACACAAAAATCTTACATTTATGTGGGGATACAGTAACTACAATTTATTTGCCAGAAGGGCGGTAGGAGGAATGCATTATTAGCAAAATTACGGTAGTTGATTCCATTATGGGATCAGGAAAAACAAGCTGGAGCATACAACATATAAATAGAAACCCATTTGGGAATTTTTTATACATAACACCATTTTTAAGTGAAGTAAAAAGAATTGCAGATAATACCGGCAGGGATTTTAAACAGCCTACTAACAAGGGTGAAGGGAAATTAGGTTCAATAAATGAATTATTGGCTTGCCAATATGATATAGCGTCAACGCATTCACTGTTCAAAAAGTTTGATGAAGAAAGCAGGCAAAATATAAAAAACGGGCATTATACATTGATTTTGGATGAGGTACTTAATGTGATAGAACCATATAATGTACAGAAGGATGATGTACCATTATTAATGGATAGCGTCTGCATTACTATTGATGAAGATGGATTTGTTGTTTGGAATAAAGATAAGGCGAATTATGACACTAAATATAATGAAATAAAAATATTAGCAGGGAGCAGAAGCCTTGTTTGCATCAACCAAACACTTTTATTATGGCATTATCCCCCGAATGTTTTTACGCTATTCAAACAAATATATATCCTTACATATTTGTTTGAATCCAGTATATTAAAAAATTATTTTGACTTGTATAAAATCGAATATGAAAAGAAAAGCATATGCGCTGAGAATGGCAAATATCATATATCAGATTTTTACATACCAGACACAAAGGTATATTTAAATCTGATGAACATTTACGATGGGAATTTAAATTCAAATATAAAGCAAAAACGGACAGGATTATCGTCATCGTGGTTTGATAAGAAAGTAAACATCCCTGAAATACAGCAAATGAAAAAAAATCTAAATAATTATTTTAGAAATATATTAAAAGCAAAAACAGCAACAATCATGTGGACAACCTTTATAAATTATGAAATGAAATTAAGGGGAAAAGGATATTCAAAAAAATTTACTACAGAACAATTAGAAAGCATTGAAAATGCATATGGATTTTTGCCTTGCAATTCAAGATCAACAAATAAATATGGGAATTGTTTTAATTTGGCATATTGTTTAAATGTATATTTGCATCCATCCGTATCGCAATTTTTTAAGCAAAAAGGGATAGCAATAGATGAAGATTTATATGCGCTTTCGGAAATGATACAGTGGATATGGAGAAGCAGGATCCGTAATGGGGAAAGTATTAATATATACATACCGTCAATCCGAATGAGGACGCTGCTTAATTCATGGCTTAATATGGGCCTGGAATATCAAAATCTGAATTATCAGAATAACAAAGTATCCTGAATAAGTGGGGAGTTAGCACTTTTACGGTGCTAAATTTTTTCGGAAATGCCTATTTTACAAGGCTTTCAGAGGTAAAGTGTTAAAGAATATAGAAGTAAAAATCTTATAATAAATACTGGTAAATTATTGGACAGTCTGAATGGTAATTCCAATTGATGAAAAGGTTCATACACCCTAAATTAAATTGAAAGTTATAAATGTTCAATTTTTAAAAATGATATAAAAAATATAAATGCCGGGGGTTTGGGGGCTGGCAAAGGCACATATAAAAGGCACATTATAGCCGCACTTGCATGTTGCGAGTACCGCCCCAAGCGGGACGAAGCAAGATGCTTAGTAAGGCTTTGTGGATTTTATATGTGGTAAGCCCCCAATCGATGATGGGCAATCGCTGCAAAAAGCGCAGCTCATGCCTTTGTTCGCAATCAAAGATTGCTCACAAGTGATAGTTTTTTGATTAAGTGGGGATAATTAAGTTGATTAAAACAAATAAATTACATTGTGTATATAATTATGATGGATTATGGGGCTGGAAAATAACTAATAAATAAGAGATAAATCAACCAACACAACTGACTTGATTGTAAAAGATGTTTCGTTTTGTGGTACAGAACTGTTAGCAGTACAGCAAAAGGAAAACGGAAAGATTTATGTCGGTATTAATTCCATTTTGCGTGAATTAGGATTTAATGAAGAACAAATAAGGTATCGGCGTGACAAATGGAATGCTGACAAGGTACTCTCTAAAGGGGTGCAAAAATTTTCCTACCCCTCAAAAGATGGAGGAACACAAGAAACATATTGCATAGAAATCAAGAGGTTGCCGCTTGCATTGGCAAAAATAGAAATTACTCCAAAGATGGAGAAAGAAATACCAGGGCTGTCGGAGAAGTTGGAGAAATATCAAGATGTTTTATTCCTACAGCTTGACTATGTTCCACTTGTAAGCGGCGTTAAATAATATTCGAAACAAGAAAATTTTTGAGTAAAGGAAGGAATTATTGAATGGCAGAAATTTATAATGAAATGTTAATTAGGAGTGTTGATTGTGGCTTGCTTTATTTTCAGGTCAAAGATGATGAAGCAATTAAAGAGTATGGGGGCTTAAAGAAAGAGAAAAATACGATAGAAAATAGTGATAGTCCAGATGTTAAAAGGCTTGCAGAAGTGCAGAAACGGATCGAGGAACTGTCAAAAGGGATATTTTCCATGAAAAAAGAAGTAACGTTCCCTGATAAGGACAACAGGTTTTATTATTCTGGTACAATAGCGGATTCTCTGATGGGGAGAAAACTAAGACAAGCCGCAAAAGGCAGGGAAGAATATGAAAAGGTAATAAGAGAAGCTAATGGTGTTGATTATACGGATTTGATTATAAATTTGAAATTCAAACAGGATATCATGGTACCAGATGATACCCTTGTAAAGGTGTATGACCCTGAAACAAAAACCATTGTAGAAACTGGTAGAAAGAAAATGAAGCGTCTGATCTCTAAGAAGAAATTACGGAGGATGGCTTATAAGGACGGTGTTATGATTAATGGGGTTCATTATGTGAATTATCAGCGAACCAGTTCAAAGGCAAGGATAGGGAATTGTTTGTTTATAGATGAAAGATATTATGGTGTTATGGATGAGTGGCAGAATTTAGGCATACCATTCAGAAAAATGGTAAAGGGCCAGGATAAGGATAACCCTAATCCATTTGAAGAAGCCGATATTGTGTCAATCCGAAGCTACCAGAGCCTGGTTGCATCTTCAATTATTGGGGAATTAGACATTGACCCGTATTCTATCCTGTTGATCAATGACCAATCAGGGGAATATACAATGGACTGTAACGTGGTTAAACCATTCCCAACGGAGAATGGAAAGGGTACAGAATTAAGGGTTGTAAAAGAACCTTATACACAAAGGACAGATTTATGGGATGGACAGTCATTGCTTGATTTTAGTGTATTTAAAAATGGCAAGTATACTGTTAAAGATGAGGACGGCAATAAAACAGAGCATAGTTATGAACCATATGGATTTATGCTTTTAAGGAACCATTTCTTTAAAACAGCAGCTTTTAACACGAATTTACAGGAATATTATAATGAACGTTTTAATGGGGCAGAGAATCCGGTTTTAAAGGATATGTTTGGAAATGGGTTTAAAATTGAAGATGTTAAGATGGTGACTACCCCTAATTCTGTAAAAATTTTTAAATTTTCTGATATTGTATGTGAATACATGATAGAGGATGATAAAAAGAAACATCTGAAAGAACTAGAAGAACCGTTAATTGAAAAGCATGGGGAATTAGGGAAAGCAAAACATGCGGTAATTACTGCAAAGCGTAGACTTACAATGCTGTTGAATTATGATCCGGAAAAAGGGAAAGAGCCACCGACAGAAGATGATATTCAAATGGCACAGTACAGTATAAGTGAAGCTGAAAAACATTATGATGAAATCTGTAAGTATTTTGATAATGAAACGAAACAGCTTTTGAAAGACGTTAAATTTGAACAGCAGCGTTTGACTTGGGATTGGTATAGAAAAAAGATTAAAGGAGAAAAGTTTGGTGTATGTAAGATAGAGCATAAATCAAAATTTGGAAATGCACAGCAGCTATGGTATCAGATTCTTGTAAGTCTGAATTTCAATAAAAATGAACTGTGGGAACTGGTAAAGCCACAGGTTGAAGAAATAAACCTTATGAAAAAATATGTTGCCTGGTTTAAGCATGGTATTGATATGAGGGCTACGGATAAAGCAAAAGATTCCATGATGCTTGCACTTCTTAATGTTAATAATGATATTAGTAAGACTAAATGGTTTGTGGATTACAAGAGATTTAAAATCAATGGAATTATTGACAAATTGCTTAATGGAAAGATACAGATTAAAAATTCAGATTTTTGTGTTCTTTTTGGCAATCCTTATGAAATGCTCAGAGCGTCTTGCGGTGACGAAATAGAAACAAGTATTATAAATGGATTTGAGTGCTATTGTCAAAGATATGGAGATGGTGAAGAATTGTATGGCATGAGATCACCTCACATCTGTACTGCAAATAATACACTTTTGAAGAATACATACCGACACGTTTGGAAATGGTTTAATCTGACTGATAATATTCTGGTTATCAACCTGTGGGGGAAAGGTGCTTTCTTATCTTGTAAATGGAACGGATCTGATCAAGATTCAGATACCGCTTTTATTGGTAACAATCCAATCATTCTTGAGAAAGTTAAACAGGTGCAAAATTATCTGATACCAATAAACTGTGTGCCTCAAAGGTCAAAACTTTATGAATTTACTAATGAAAACTTAAGTAAAATAGATAACATTCTTTGTAGTGATATGATCGGAAAAATCTGTAATTTAGCACGGGATTTATCTTCGTTCTACTGGCACTTATATAATAGCGGAACAGAAGAAAATAAACAAAAATATCTGCCTATGATATATGACGATATTTGTCTTTTGGAAGTTTTATCAAATATTTCTATTGATAGTGCTAAAAGGACGTATGATACAAATATTGAAACTGAAATAAAAAAGATTAAGTCCAGACCATATTTAAAGACAGAAAATGCTATTATAGAATGTGATACGATTGTCTTCACGGAAACACGTTATAAAAAGAGTTTATCAGAAAAGAAGATAAAAGAATATGAAAGGCTTGTGGAAAAAAGGGATGATGCTACTACACAAGAAGAGTTGGACGAAATTAATAAAGAAATTGATGATGTATTGATGGTAAGCAAGGAATATATGATACGTCCAAACTTTACGAAGAATTTGAAATCAAAACCTAAGAAGAAAAAGTGTAAAAAGTATGAGAATGAGGAACAGAAGGAATTACACCGTCAGAAACAGATTGCGTATGCACAAGAACAAAAAGCATTGAAAGAGAAGCTCTACAAAAGACTGGTATCTCCAATGGATATTTTGAGTGAGATTATCAGTGTGAAGATTGCGAGAAGTCCGAGAACAATATATCTTCCATGCTTTATAGATGTTTTAAAACCAATTCTAAGCGGAAAGAAAGCAGATTACAACAGGATAAATGCTATAAAGAAATTAGTTATTGAAACTAACAGTAAAATAAACTGTGCCAGAGCTGAGTATAAGAAAGGCAGGTTATCCTATGATGAAATGTACGATGAAATAAATGCTATAGAGAATGATACTATAAGCAATATAAAAAAACGTGAACTTACTGCATATGATATAAATGTACTGATTCGTAAAGTATATGATATAAGACCCAAAAGGGATTCACATCACGGGAAAATTGTCAGGGATGAAAAAGGAAAATATATTTATGTTGATAAACGCGATCGGGATATAATAAAGGCGAAAGCTGGTGGATTGCTTTTAAGATATCTATATGCTGCACACAAGGATGATTTTCTCAAAGCAATTAAAGAAAGTGGGAAAGGCACAGTTTCGTATGTTCAGAAATATGATCCTATGAAAAATTGTACAAGCAATAAAGTTTCCAGTCTCAAAGATATAGGAAAGCTGGTAAGAAAAGAGAATGAAATAGTGACGTGGGACGGAGAGAAATATGAAATAGTTACGCGAAAAGCATAATGAGAAGGAGTGGTATAAGTGGCAGTAGATTTATTAGGGCATAATCAGGAAGCATATGAAAAAATTAGGGAAGCATTGGCAAGCGGCATAAAGAAACTTGCCATATCCCATGCAACTGGAACAGGGAAAAGTTATCTTATTGGTAAATTATTTGAAGATTATAACGACAAAAAGAAACTTGTTTTAGTTCCATCTGTATATATTAAAGAACAGATGCAGAAGATTTTCGATAAATATAATATTGTAAATGTTGATGTAATGCTTTATCAGAAACTAATCAAACTGGAAGATAAAGAAATTTCTGATATGGATTATGGCGTGATTGCACTTGATGAATTTCATCATGATACGTCTAAGGTATGGGGAGAAAAAGTTAAGACATTGATAGAATCATATGCAGATTCAATTATTTTTGGCACAACTGCAACGCCTGTCAGATCAGATGGTGTAAATGCGCTTGATGAATTATTTGAGGGAAACTGTGTAAGTGAACTGCCGTTATCAATGGCTATTGCAAAGACAGTTGTTCCGCTTCCAGTATATGTAAGTGCCTTGTATTCTTTGGATGAAAAATTGGAGTGTTTGAGGGAAAAAGTTAAAAATGCTACAAATACTGAGGAAGAAAAGAAAGAATTATATAATAAAATTGATTCTATGCGAAAACAGATAGACAAGAGCTATGGTATGCCTATCATCCTGAATAAACATATCAGGGACAAGGAAGGGAAATATCTTGTATTCTGTAAGAATAAGAAGCATCTGGCAGACATTAAGGATACTGTAACTGAGTGGTTTAAAATTGCTGGATTTAAGGATATTCACTCATATGTGGTACATTGTATGAGGGGAAAGACAAGGAATACAAGGCGTTTTGCGATGATACAAGCCATAATTTGAAGCTGCTGTTTTGTGTAAATATGCTGAATGAAGGATTGCATCTGAGTGATATTTCTGGAGTGTTATTGCTACGTCCAACGAATAGCAATATTATCTGGCATCAGCAGATTGGAAGATGCATTGAATCAAATAATTCTAAAAATCCAGTGATAATTGATGCAGTTAATAATTTTAATTCAGTGCAACAGGGAATTGGATTGTTGCAAGAAATTAAAGAAGCTGTTGCAAAAGAAAAAGAAAGTGGTAATAGGGGGAGTGGAGATTCTGGATGGATTGATATTGATACATTCTTTGTGACAGAATATGTGCAGAATGTGCAGGAAATGTTTGGACAGATTGAGGGAAGGCTGAAAGATGGTTGGGACTTTTATATCAAGGCTTTGGAACAGTATAAAGAGAGGGAAGGGGATTGTTTAGTCCCGCAAAAACATATAGAAATTTTAGAGGATGGGACAGAGATTAATTTGGGAAAGTGGGTTGACAGTATACGGCAAGCGAAAAAAGGGAAAAATAATTATTTATTAACATTAGAAAGAATAAAACAATTGAATGATTTACAATTTGCATGGAATACAGAAAGTATGTTTGAAAAATTTTATAAGTATGTAATACTTTATAAAGAAAAATTTGGAAATGTAAACATAAAACAAAAAGACAAAATTGATGGATATAACATAGGAATGGTCTTTAGTTTCTTGTTACAAGAGTATAAAAAAGGAAGATTGGCTAATGAACAAATAGTAAATTTAAAAGAGATAGGGATTGATGTGACTAAAGATAAACATGGCCAACAATTTCAAATGAAAATGCAATTAGTACAAAAAGCATTAAGCGAAAATATAAAAATATCGCGAATAAATCCTATATATCAAGATGTCAATTTATATAATTGGTATCGAAATTGCAAGTCAAAGTTTACAGATGAAGAAATAGAAATAATTGAAAGGCTTATTCCGAATTGTCATACAAAAAAGGTTGTAATCATTGATATAAAAGACGGTAAAGTTAAAACTTTTTCTTCAATATCTGAAGCAGGCAGAGCATTATATAATGATTTTCATTTGGTAAACACTGAAAAAAGCGGAAGATCCATAATAACAAATCGACTCACAGGACATATAAAAAATCCTGTATATAAGGGCTTGCGTTTTGAATATGTAGATGAAGAACCACTTAAAGAAAAATCCCCAACAATCAAAAAAGTATCCTCATAAAAGACAAGTAAAACAATGTTTTTTGCGATTCTTATTTTTTTAGATATTACATGGTATGGTATATATAAATTCTAATAATAACATAATGAAATAATAATTAATATAGTAATTATGCATAAAATTCGTATATTTTCTTGTGAATATTCTATAAAGAGAAAGTGAGGATAATATGTCACAGGAATTTTTGAGGAACAGATTAGTTAATTTTATTCACATAGAAGGTGTGAATCAGAAACACATATCAAAGCAAACCAAAATTAATGAAGGCTTATTATCACGGTACAAAAACAGTAAATGTGACTTAGGCATGTTAGACAGAGAATCCCTGGATGCTTATCTTTTGTCGAAAGGTTATTAAAATTATGGTATCCATATGGAAGCATGTGTGAAAAACATATGCAGAAGTATTGATATATATATTTAATTCTTTACCAATATATTTATACCGTACCGGTAACCATAGAATTATGAAAACCATGCGGTTGTCCAGAAACATTATTAAATTTACAATAATAATGTCAAATAGTCTTTTCCCGGTTTTCCTATATCCTCCTAAACATTGAAAGAATAACCGGAAAATATGGGTGTTTTCTGCTGTAAAACAGCGGGTTATATATAAAAAAGAAATAATAATTTATAGGAATGCTGAAAGGAACAATAATATATGGAAGAGAATACAGTTAAAAACAATGAAAAACTTGATTCAGTCAAAGATACAAAAACGCCACCAGAAGATAAAAAGAAAACTGGATCTGAAAAAGGCAAAGAAGATGATAATAAAACGCCTGTAACATATACAGAAGATGAAGTTACAAAGAAAATTCAGAAAGCAGAGGATGAACTACATAAAAAGTATTCCAAACAGATTGGAGATTTGGAAACACAGATTAAAAAGTTATCACCTGTTGAAAAAAGCGAAGCAGAGCTTGAACTGGAAAAACGGATTGCAGCATTGGAAGCATCGGAAAAGGATATTGCTGACAGGGAAAGAAAAATTGCGGTTCAGGAAAAATTATCAGCCAATGGGCTTGATAAGGGGCTGGCTGATTATTTAAAAGATGATGCTGATATAGATGCGCTGTCTTCTCTTGTGGATGGAATTTTAAAAGAGCGGATGAAGGAAAACGGGTATAAGCCCGTAGATCATAGTTCAGACGATAAAGTTACACCTGAAGAGTTTTCGAAGTGGCCTTATTCAAAGAAGGCTGAGTACGCAGAGCGGCATCCAGAAGCATATAAGAGATTAAGGGGAAGAAAATAAAACATAGTTACAAGACAGCTTGGTTCTGGACATGGATCAGGCTTTTATATTGAAAAATTTTAAGAAAGTAGGTAAAAATTTATGGCAAATACTTTAGTTATAGCAGAATTATTTAGCGAAGCCGTCAATGCGAAAATGGACATTGCATTGCGTGTTGGAAAGCTGGCAACAGATATGACGGATTTATCGGCAGAAGATATTCGTACATGTGGCGATACAATCCATTTCCCAACATTTGACCGCATTTCAGATGCAGCGGATGTTGTAAAAGGGACGCCGCTTGTGCCGGAAGAAGTTAACATGAGCGATTCTGTAGCGAAGATCAAACAGGTGGGTAAGTCTGTCAGAATTTACGATATAGACTCTGTTCAGGTGAAAGGAGCCATGAAAGACCGTATGGCTGAACAACTCGCCCAGACGATGGCGAAAGATGTAGATTCAAGCCTGATCAAAGAAATGGATGATAATGCTGTGTATAGGGTCGCGTCCCCGTCACTTGATATTACGGCTATTGAGGAAGCCTTCGACTGTTTTGGCGACGACGTTGATTCAGCAAGTTTCGCTGGCATACTGATCAACCACCGCTTGAGGAAAGTGTTTACTGCAATGGATGAATTTACTTCCATTTCCAGGACATATGCAAAAGACGGGAACGGCGTTATTGAAAATGGAGTTATCGGGTACTGGCTTGGCGTGGTTCCTGTAATTATCTGTGACAATAATACATATGATACAAACCTGTTAGAATGCAAGACGTATATAGTTAAAAAGAATGCGCTTGGTGTAATCTGGCAGAAGGAAGTTACAATTGAAGAGGAGCGCGAGGGCAAGCTGTTAGCGACAGACCTTATTGCAAGCGATCTTTATGCTGTAAAGCTGATGGATACAAAGGGATGTGCTATTATCCGTAAAACGATTGCCTAGCCATTTCGCACTGGTTTTCATGGCCAGTTTAATTCTATATATGGGATGCAATATGATGTTTTATGCTGCATCCCGTCCTTTTACGGAAATAATTTTTATGGAAGGGATTATGGGTGCATGTTATCAAGATTTGATCTGAAAGACTACAGGCTGGAAAGGGAATTGTCACTGCGGGATGTAGCAAGGTACTGCAATGTCTGCCATGAATTAATTGGACAGGTTGAGCGCGGTGTGGTCAGGGTTACGAAGCATAACCATGATGAAATTATTAAAGGTATCAATGCCGCATCACAGGCAAAGGCATACGGGACATTTGAAGCTGACAAGGAAAAAGAAAAGGCAGAAGGAATGGCAATGCTGGATCGGACGAAAGAAAAGGAACCGAAAGGGAAACAGGGGGCAAAAAAGCCTGGAAGGCCGTCAAAGAATGACCCCGGGAAGAAGTCTTAGGGGTAGGACGATATAAAACCGTGAAAATACTAATTTAAAGGAGAACAGTTATTGGATAATTTAATGATTTTTGAGGGGCATGAGGTAGAAGTTTTTGAACTGAACGGACAGGTGTTATTCAATCCGAAGCATGTAGGAAAGTGTCTGGAACTCACTGACGGTGCTGTAAGAAAAGCTATAGCTAACATGTCCGGGAAACAGGCTGTTAAACTGAAGAATTCGGATGTGAAAGAAAGTAACATCCGAAAATTAAATAATGCAGGCGAAAATTTTCTAACTGAGAGCGGTGTTTACAAACTTGTTTTTAAAAGCCATAAACCAAATGCTGAAGTTTTTACAGACTGGATTGCTGATGAAGTGCTGCCGACAATTCGTAAAACAGGAGGCTATGTTAATGATGATGATTTGTTTATAGATACTTATTTGCGACATGCAGATGAATCTACAAAACAAATGTTCAAAACCACTTTGTCCACTGTTAGAAAGCAAAATACAATTATTGAAAATCAGAAGAAAGAAATCGAACATAAAGATAATGTAATTATCGGGCTTGTAGATGATATTACCCTTGCTCAAAAGAGGCAGGTTCTTAACAGGGTTGTGAGATATAACCATGCAAATTACCGTGAAAGATGGTCTGTTTTGTACAGGGAATTTGAAAATAAATATCATATCAATTTACAGTATAGATTCAGTACATACAATGAAAACAATAAACCCAAATGCAAAAGCAAACTGGATTATATAGACAGGGTTATGAACAAAGTGCCAGAACTATATGAGATTGCAGCGAAATTATATGAAAATGATGTGAAATCACTAGTGGAAGAAATGTATAGCATTGCAAGCTGAAAATATGGTAAATGGACAGCATACATTGAAACTTGAATTTTATTGATAAAAACTTGAAAGGATAAATATTTATTATGGATGGACAGGGGAAGAAGAAGGCATGGAAGCCAAAGCCGCACTATATGGGGAAGGTCAAAAGCTTCAACCGTAACAAAGGGTATGGGTTTATTGAGGGTGACCATGATGGGGAGGATTATTTCTTCCATATGTCACAGTTTGTAGATGATGTGCCAGAGCGTGGCATGGTTGTGGATTTCATACTGAATACAAACAAGGAAACAGGGAAGCAGTACTGCACCAACTGCCTAGTTGTTGAATATCCGCCAGGGCGTAAACAAGAAAGGTAAGAGGGGGCTGCTGTATTAATTAATAACAAATTTTTAGGGGTGGTACATTTGGGGAGGAAACCAAAAGGTTCAAACGAAAAATCAAGCAATAACGGCGTATGGGGGAAATCGGTCAGCAAAGAGAAATCCATATACGCCACACTGAAGGAAATAACGGGGACGGATATGAAGGCATACTACATCATGTACCTGTACTGCCCTGAATACCTGAAAGAAGCTGACAAAACGCCCGTAAAGGATTTTGAGGATTTGAAAAGCCGCTATAAGTGTTTTTCAGATACAGTTACAGAAGATGTGTGCAAAAGGTATATTATGGAACAGGGCTGCCAGGCAGCTATAAAGTGGCTCTTAAAACGCCTGCACCAGAAGAAAATAATTGAATTATAAAATACATACTATAAAAAGGCCGTGGACGGGGATGTACAGGCATTCAAGGCATGGCAGGAATTTTCAGAGAAGTTTTTCAAAGAAGACAAGGAAAACGGGCTGGCAAGGTTATTAAACAGGATACCAGACGGCGATCTGGAAAATGATGAAGAAAATTACGGATATACCTATGAAGAATAAATTGCTATATTAGTGAGCTGTTATATACCAAACATACAGGGTTATCAATATATGCTGCATGACGGGGGTATTCCTGTTGTGCAGTTTTTGTTATAAGAAAGCGGTGAGAAATGACACAGGAAGAAAAGCTAAAACGCATAGTCCGTGACCCTCTTTTATGGATAAAATATTTCTGTGTGATTGTGGATAAAGAGGGACGGAAAGTGCCGTTTGAGCCTACATACCACCAGAAATTATTGTCAAAGAATTTTGGAAAGTTTAACCTCGTGGCAAAATCAAGGCAGCTTGGGGTTACGAGTTTTGCGCTTACGTATAGTTTGTATTTAACACACACAGAGCCTGATACAGTATGTATGATTATGAGCTACTCGCTTGACACGGTGGATATTGTTTTTAAGAAACTGAAAGCGATGTATGACGACTTGAATCCAGTGGTAAAAATAAAGGATGTTGCCAATAACAGGAAAGAACTGATACTTGAAAACAGGAGCAGGGTTATTTGCTGTGTATGTGGTTCAAAAGATGCTGCAAGGGGAAGTACATTAAGGTATGTCCATCTGACAGAAGTTGCTTTTATGGACGATGAAAAGCTGAAGAACCAGTTAGTTGCTATTGAAGCCGCATTGCGCCCGGATGGGCAGATGGTACTTGAATCCACTTCACGGGGCATGAATATGTGGTTTGAATTATGGATGAAAGCAGTTAACCATGAGTCACAGTACAAGCCGTTTTTCTTTTCATGGCTAGATGATAAACACTTATTTTTGAAAGCCTATCAGGAAGATTCAGAAATTTACAAAAACAGGAATGGGCGTTATCTTACACCTGATGATCTGGATCAGGAGGAACTTGTATTGT
Source organism: uncultured Eubacterium sp. (assembly GCA_947089855.1). Classification (GTDB taxonomy): domain Bacteria; phylum Bacillota; class Clostridia; order Lachnospirales; family Lachnospiraceae; genus Eubacterium_J. The sequence goes on along the minus strand of CAMUML010000001.1, from coordinate 145,488 downwards.
ACCGCAAAATGAATGGTGGAAAGAACCCGCTTGCATTATTGAAACTGATGTGGCGGAGGATGAAAATAGCAAATATCGGGTTAGATAAATTCCGCCAGGAATACCCGTCTAACGCAATGGAAAGTTTCATTGTGTCTGGAAATAATATCTTTGACTTGCAGCCTGTACAGTCACGTCTTAATTATGTCGATGAAACACCAAAACTTGAATTACCTAACAAATTACCCCCTATTTTTAGGAAATGGAAGGGCAGCATTACAATATGGAAATATCCGAAAGCTGGAAAGAAATATTTTGGAGGCGTTGACACGGGGGAAGGCATTGGATCAGACAACAGCGTCATTACGATTGTGGATGAAGACGGGTTCCAGTGTATGGAATTTGCCAGTAACAAAATCAAGCCCTATGCTTTTGCTGAACTGGTAAGGGAAATTGGAAAATATTATAATACGTGTCTGCTTGTAATAGAGAAATTGTCCGCTGGGCATACGGTGGTAGATAAGTTATATGATTCCAATAACAGGTACATTAACCTTTATAAGTACCGTTCTTATGATGCAAAGGGCAAAATGAGGAAGAAGCCTGGATTTGAAACAAGTGCTAAATCTAGGCCTATTATAATAAACAGGTTTGTTGAAATGTTTGAAAAAGGGGAAGTATGCATAAACTCAAAAGGATTGCTTAATGAAATGAAATCATTCCAGGTTGATAATAATGGAAAGGTTCAGGCGGTAGCAGGTGCAAAAGACGACAGGGTATTGGCGTTCTGTATGGCGTTGGAAGGGATGGCAAGCGGCATATATTACATTTAATGTGCTGAAAAACGCATACATGGCCATTTTTTGAAAGGAAATTATAGAAATAAATATGGAATATGCAGAATATAAAAGCATCCTGGATGCAGCTTTGACGGATTATATTAACAATGGCGGGAGTGTGTTCTATATGGCGGATGCAGTAAAGGAATATATTTTCGATTATGATAATGAAACTATGCCATATGGAACAAGGAACCGTCTGGAAGATAAGGCAGTGGAAGCCATTGTGGAGAAAAAGAAGCTGCCGGATGGGGTGCGCCTGGTTAAGTGCATCTGGCATGGAAGGACGGGCAATGAAGAAAGAAAAATATAACCCCATATTGAAATTTGGGGGTCATATAAAAGGGTTGTTTAAAAGTCCAGGCAGAAAGAAGGTGGAGGGCAGGATAATGGGAGATAACGGTTACTGGTTTGAATCAGAAATTAAGAAGAACAAGCATGTTGACAGGATTTCCAGAATCAGCAGCATAGACGAATATTTGCGGAGGGGGCATGCGATACTTGCACGCCCTAATTTTGAATTTAAAGGGAAGACATTTGAAACGGCAAAGATCATATTGCAGACGCTTAGAAGCATTATAAGGTTCCATACAGGGTATATCTGCTCCAATCCGGTATCGCTGACAGGTGACAAGGAGCTTGTGTCTTTTCTGAATAAGGTGTACAAAAAGGGCAGCTATAATAAAACGGATATGGAAGTTGCAAAGGAGCTTGTTACTTATTCTGACGCATTCGAGTATGTCTATCTGGATGATAACGATGTTATACGCTCAAAAATAATAAGAAATAAGGATTCATATCCGGTTTATGACGGGCATGGTACATATACAGGTTTTGTGGAATACTGGAAAGATTCTGAAACAAGGGAAGATAATTATGTGATATATTACCCTGACCGGGTAGAAGTATATGAGGATCAAAAGCTGGTTGATACGAAAGCTAATTTAACTGGGCTTCCAATCTGGTATTCTGCTATGGATAAGTCACGGTATGATAAATTTGGTGATCCGTTTATTCTGGACTTAATTCCATTGATGGATACGATAGAGAACCTTTTATCAAAACTTGATGATGCAGTAACTACACTGTCATTGAATCCGCTTGGAGTTGTTAGCGGTCAAAGGATAGATTCATCAATACCAAATAATATTGTAGGCACTGTGCTGAATCTTGAAGATGGATCAGATTTCAAATATGCATCTGCGGATATGGACAGGGATTCTATCAAACTGGAACTGGATTATATTATTCAGCAATTCTATGCGTGTGCGTGTGTTCCAAGTTCGATACTTGGACAGTCAAATGTTTCAAACGTTTCGGAGACAAGTATTACAATGCTATACCAGCAAACAGACAATTTCTGCAAACAGTATATTGCAAGTATGCAAGAGGGATTCGCTAAACGGTTGGAATATATGCGAAAGTTATTAGAGATTAAAGGTGTTACTATTACAGATGAAGTGTTCGACAGCATATCCGTTTCATTCAATGTGAACCGTCCTGTTGATAATAAATCTGACATGGAAAACATGAAGATGCAGCATGAATGCGGTGCTATGTCGAAACAGACGATTATAGATAGGAGTCCATATACAACAGATACCAGCTTGGAAATGGAACGGATCGAAGCGGAACGAATCAAGGAAGAACAGAATGCATCTGGAGATAGTAAGGAAAAAAAGAATGTGGATGCAGATATGGAAACGGATCATAAATTGGAAAATATGATTGATGATAAGGTGGATTGAGAATAGTATTCATGGGGTTGTATTTTTAGGATATGACCCCTGTTTATGATATTTGTATTTAGATATGGGTGCATTGGTGTTGGATTGGGATAGTGTGTCTGCATGTGAGTATAAATATTTTGGGTGAAATTTGTCATATATGGTTGTAAATTGGTTCTGGGTGTAGTATTATTGTAAAAATGAATGTTTTAAGTGGAGGTATGAAAAATGGATAAAATAATATTAGTAGAAATTAATGTGGGGAGCTATTTGAGAGACAGCAAAGTTAAGGCAGCTCAGGAGAAAATTAATGAATATATCAGAAATAATCATTTAGAAGTACTTAGTGTTTCACTATTCAAAAATGATGAGGATAATTATCTTTTTACAATCACAACGCGATGAATTCTTAGATATAAAATTTAATATTTATATGTGAGTATAAAAAGCCTCTGTATGAAGTTTTCAGAACTTCTAAACGGATAGTTGCACATTGGAAATGTGAAAAACGCATACAGAGCGATTATAATTGAAAAAATGGGGACAAAAAACATCCCCATTTCCTAAATTAACACTTGCAAATGAGCAAGGTATCATTTATAATCAGATTAGCAGGTAGCGGATATGGTGTTGTCCGACTACCCCAGACGGAAACTTAATCAAAGCTATAACGATATGTTACAACAGAGCAAGCTATCCCTCTACTGCCAATAGTGGGATAGCTTTTTTCTGTCTGAACTAAGATGCTATTTCTTCTGGTTGTGATTGTCAAGGTATGTAAGTACCGTAAAAATCACAAGTACCAATGTCAACACTTCAAGCGTATTCATTTCACATACCCCCTTTCCGATGTTTCCGAAAAGGGCAACCAGGACTATCCCCATACTGTCTAATCTGACTATGAAATATTATAGCATATTTTGGTGGAAAAGGCTATGAAGATTTTCTCTTTTTATTGGATGTGACTTTAAATTTTGCCTTATCCATTTCTCTGAAAGCATGTTTGACAGCTAATTTAGCGGCATCTGATGCAGTTTTTTCCATAAAAGCATCCCATCCGCCATTTTCTGCAATGTAATGAAGTTGAGCTGCTGTACCATATAGAGTCCGTTTTCCATCATCAGATGGTACTTGTAATGAACATTTACGTTTTTTAGCCATTTAGTTTTCATTCCTTTCTGTAATAAAATTGCAAACATAATATCAGATAAATACTAAAAAATCAACAATTTTGTACAAGTGTTTATCGTTAATTTTCGACAGAATTTTTAGGCTATATACTGGCATATTCAAGTTAAAATGTATTGACAAAGTAAGATAATTTTATGTAATGTGATATAGTATATAAAAAATTAAATCATATAATAGTTTGTTTTCTTACTATATTAGTATGTATTAATAATGTTTAGTATAGAAAGTTTATAAGTGTGTAGTTTGAATTAAATACAATGATTGAATTGTCAGAAAATTTATTATATTTTCACAAAATATTTTTACAACAATGATGAAAAAAATTCTCATTCAATATAATAATTAATGAGAATTTTCTGAAAATTCAAATAATTCAGACAATTTCTTTTCAAGACATTTTGCAACTACACCGAAAACCAAAACTATCTTATGAAGCATACACTATATAACACCTGAAAACGAATAGCACGAAAGAATTACCAGAGCGTCAACACCTACAAATACAACATACACACGAAAAAAAGACACCCACAATCAAGTGAGTGTCTTAATTATTCAGAACCAAAATCAGATCAGTTTTAGAAGAATGACAGATTTTCAACTGCATTTATTTTTTCTTCTTTAGAAGAGTGGATGTAGTATTTTGCAGTCAGTTCCACGCTGCTATGTCCGGCAAGTTCAGATATGGTTTTCAAGTCAACGTCTGGATTCTTAGCCATTGCAGTAAAGCACTGATGCCGGAGCATGTGGGGGTATACATTCTTTCCAAGTGATTTCTGGCCGATTTTATTAATGATTTTATATATAGCATTTCTATTGAATGCCCCGCGCTGGCCTATAAATACTTTGTTTGTGTCTGTATCCGGCCTTCCATTCTGGATATAATCAGCAAGTGCATTTCGGGCGTCTTTATTCAATGGAAGTTCCCTATATTTATCCCCTTTACCTGAACGGATGACAATAGTTCCTTTACGGTCTGAAATACTAATATCATCCATTTCTAGGCTGCATAATTCTGATTCACGGATACCAGTATTTAAAATAAGCTGGACTATTGCAATGTGGAGTTTATTTTCAGATGATATAGTATCACGCAAAAATTTGTATAATTCGTTCTTTTCCAGTACTTCAACATGCGGGTCAGTTTTGCCCTTTTTCTGTATAACTTTTATATACGGCATATATCCATTATCAGATAAGAAGTCGGAGAACTTTTTAATAGAAGTTAATTTGCTGTTGATGGTATTCAGTGACATTTTCTTTTCATCTGAAAGATATTTGCAGTAGGCTTGTGTATCCATTTGTGTAATTTTATTATTGAACGGCTCTTTGGTAACGCATTCAAGCCAGTTTAAGAACAGGGTAATATTTCTCGTATATGTATTGATGGTATTCTGGCTTTTGCCTTCCCGTGCAAGTGATTCCTTAAATAATTCTAATGATCCGTACATAATGGATACCGCCTTTCTATTGGTGTTCTGATTATCTGATAATGAAATTATAACATATTTTTAAACGTAAAACAAGATACAAATCCATAAATATGTATCCAGAATTACAGAATACCGGGCTGTTTTGGTGCATATATGGCTGATTATCTCATAAAAAACTGGATACATATTTCTATTTTGGATGTTTGGGGGTTTTAAAATTACAGGTGATGGGGAATTGATCTGTAGAATATCCAGAGCAAAATAAAAGCCTAAAGTCGTTTGATTGACTTAGGCTTATTTGTGGTGACGCTATGATGTGGTGGTTCTATTCAGATTTTGGTTCATTTGGTTCACCGTCTGGGATAAACTCAAGTATATCGCCAGGTTGGACATTTAATAAAGCGCATACTTTGTTTAATGCTTCTTGTGTCAGTAACTTATTATCTCTAATTTGTTGAAGTTGCCCTTCTGTGAAAATTTTTTCTTTTCTTATTTTATAGGTGCTATATCCTATGTTTTTTAGTGCTAGTATGATGTCTTTTTTATATTTTATCACAATATCACCGTCCTTTCAGATATATAATATCATAAACATACATCAAAAATAAATGTACAATATGTACTAAAATTTGATGTATAGTTTGTGTATTATGTCAATAGACATACATCGAATATAGATGTATAATAAATGCATAAGATAAAGCAAGGGCAACAGCCTAGCAAACTTTTCCCTTGCTTATCTTAAATAACTGAATAGGGGGTGATACCATGAAAGGCTATTATACAGCCTACGGTTACATGGGATATGTACCAGAGCTAAACAAGTATATCTTGTTTGCAACCGAATCTGAGTACATAGAGTATGTGACTGATAGCAGTTAATCACCAAAACGGGGCATAGCATAACGCTTGTAAGTCCCCGTAGTAAAAATCACCTAACCTATTTAACAGTTATTATAGCATACTATTATATAAAATGAAAGCCTTATATCATAAAGATATAAGGCTTTTGACCATTCTATTCAGATTTTGGTTCATTTGGTTCATCATCTGGTACATATTCCATGATGTCACAAATATCACAACTAAGAAGTTTACAGAAATATTCTAAGGTAGATGTGTTCACGTTTTGACCATGAACTAATTTATTAATGATAGTAGGCGAAAGACCGTTTTGTCGTAATTGATAAGTAGATATACCTTTTTCTTTTAATTTTGCAAAGAGCTTATTATAAATAAATGGCATACTTATTACCTCCGTTTCTTTTATTGTAGAATTTTTGGAAAGCGATGTCAAGTTATAATATGAACATTTATTTGTACATAATATATAAAAATATGAATAATAATTTGTACATATTGCGTATTGAATATATGTACAAAATAATGTACAGTATAGCTATAAGATAAAGATATGGAAATCAATACAAGACATATTTTATTCTAAAGTACCTTGATAACTGAATAAGACTTTACATCTTTACAAAAATCCGCTATATTTATTATATCAATCATAAAGGCGGTGAAAGGATGGTACAAGATATGGGAATGACTAATAAACAATTTCAGGCATTCATAAGATTGCTTGATCTTGTGAGAAAACTAATTGATAAGTTACCAAAAGAAGAGCAAGAAGCTGCCATGAAAGAATATGAGTCGACAATTCAACTTATAAAAGAAGACAGCTAAACCAAATAATAGTTACTACAGTCAAGGGTGTAAAGTCTTATTGAGTTATCAAGGGCTTTACACTTTTTTTATTTTTAGGAAGAAAGCGAGGTAAGTTATGAACATTAACAACATGGAATTTCAGAGAATAATTAATCTGGATACTATAATAAAAAACATTCTTTGTAATACGGACGAACATATGCCGCCGTTTATGATGGAATGCGAAAAAGATATTATGGGGAAATTACAGGATTATACCAGGATAGCTTTGCGTCAAAACCATAAAGATGTTACGTGTTTTATTGATAACTACACAGATGGCCTTTTAGACAGTATAGGCGCAGCGAACCATAAGTATTTTGAGATAGGTATGAGGGTTGGGGCAAGCATTTTGTTGCAACTGTTAGATGTATGACCAAATAGCTGTTGTAAATATTAATTATAAATACCGTTTATTAGTCGACAATAAAAAGGTGGAAATTATGTTTAATTTCAAAATTATTGCGTGTCCAGACGGCACACAGGTTATTGACCCCTCATTGAAAACCCCATATGCTGCATTGTCACCCATCCAAATGGTGGAATACATGGAAATTGACGCCCAAATTGCAGCTATGGAGCGTTTGAAAAGGAAGGGGCGGAGGGAAGCAGACCGGAAACGGAAGCTTGGCCGGAACCCATTTTACAAAGCGGCATGTATGTTCGGACTGGCCTAACAAATATATTTAAGGATGGAGGATAAGAAACTATGACAGAAAGGGAATTATTAATCGAATGTATTCCACAAATGACAGAAATGGCACTGGAAATCCAGAAAATGACACCGGATCAGTATCTGGAATTTAAAAAGGGGTGTCTGGAAGAGGTAGGACGATCCTATCCGTTTGCGTTGGGGTTCATCAAAAAGGTTTACCAGATCATTGATTGGAGCCTTGTGTAAGTATCCATCACGGTTAGGTTTGCGCTGCTATGTATCTGGTATATCATTCATATAGGCATGGTATGGTACTGAAAATGGCGTAATATGGTGATAGTATGAATCAGATAGAACATAAATATGGATAGAATAAAGGGCCTTGCGGGGAATAATCCTTGCAGGGCTTTTTATTGTGTCTATATCCGCTTACATGGGCGTTATAGGACGTTATGAGAGTGTTCTAGGGTGTGATGTGTGATGGGGCATAGGTTGCCCGGAAGTACATTCAGAATGTGTGTGTGCTTATAGCATGGCGTTTTTGATGGTATGATGCTTGGCTCTATAACGCGCTAGGAGCCGATTTAAGGGCATTTCAATGTTAGGCTGGAATAGTTCGGCTAAGTAAATAGGATGGCTTAAAATCGATTTTAGAGCGTTCTAGGGCATATGGGGATAGTGGGGTGTTGTATCGTGGGAGGATAGTGTTTACCCCCTTTCTATCAGATGGGTGGCATCTGTTGTCAATTTTTTTACCCATAAAAAATTTTCGGAGGCTTATCTAATTTCTATCTTTCAAATAAAAATAAAATCATTCCAAACTTAAAAAGAGAAAAGAATAAGTGTAAGGCAAATTGAGAACGAGGGAGTGAAAAGTCATGCAATTAGAAAAGGTAATGCAAATATGGAATAGAAAATATGAATAGAAAATTTTGAAATGAAAACATCTGATATGAAAAATTCATGAATACCCATGCAAATAAGGAAACTATATCAAATTATGTACATGAAAAATATAGCATTGAGATTTAAGTGTAGGAAGAAAGACATATCTGTACGGAAAAAAGAGAAAAAGTAAGTGAAAGAACATTTTAATAAACCATAAGGAAGAAAGGATGATTTTTATAAGTATGACAGAAAAAGTATTAGTTGATAAAGCATTATTAAACATTAAAGAATTTTGTGATTATTTGGGAATAGGACAGACTAAAGCAAGGGAATTACTAAGAGGACGTAATGGATTTGGAGTGCAGATTGGAAACCGCTGGTATGCTAATAAAAGAAAACTTGATGAATGGATAAATAGGCGGTCTATATAGCAATAAAATATGATAAAAATTCAGATAGATAGGCATTATAAATTGAAAGAGATAAGTTTTCATGGTATACTGTAGCAAGTGTATTTATGCTTATCCTTTTGATTTACACATATGCCAGAAAGGAATAGGGAAAATGGGTAAATCATTAAAAGGAAAAGAGCTTGGCAGTGGAATTTGCCAACGTAAAGATGGTACATATCACGCCCGCTTTACTGATAGATTTGGAAAAAGACAATCTATATATGCTAAGACATACAATGAGATTAAAAAGAAGCTGAGGGAAAAGCAGTATGAGGATGAAAAGCAAATTAATATAGTCGATACAAATATTACATTGGATGAATGGTTTGAAGAATGGATTAATACATGTAAAAAGAATTGCAGAGATACAACCAAAAGAACATATCGTATTCAATATAACCGTTTACAAAAAGATTTAGGTTGGAGAAAGCTCTCAAACCTTAATTTGGTCATAATCCAAAAAGTAATAAATGATCTAAAAAGTGATGCCTCAAGAGAGGATTGTAAAGCAATTCTTGTAGATATGCTTAACCGGGCAATGGAATCAGATTTGATTATTAAGAATATGGCATTGTCAATTAATACACATATTGACAATGAAGCTCGTGAGGAAAAACACGTTTTAACATCCGATGAAGTTGAAATGTTGTACAGCTATTCAAGAAAAGGTCGCTTATATCCTTTTTTTGTAGTGGCATTAAATACAGGAATGAGGATAGGCGAAATTATTGGCTTGACATGGGATTGTATTGATTTTGAAAATGGCATGATATATGTAACTAAAACATTGTGTTATATTCCTAACAATGGTAATGCAATATTTGAATTTCATCCACCTAAAAGTAAAGCTGGCAAACGAAATATACCAATGACAAAGCTGGTTAAAGATACTTTATTAGAACAAAAGGCATGGCGGGAAAATGTAAAAATACATCATGAACCGAAAGCGGGTTTTGAAGATTTGGTTTTTACAAGCAAGACAAATCATCCGCTTCATGCTGCAAATATGAAAGACTCAATAAATTATCTTGTGAAAAAAATCAATAATGAAAATCCAGGATTAAATTTTGAACATTTCACACCGCATTGCCTGAGGCATACATTTGCTACAAGCTGTATAGCAAATGGTATGAAGCCGAAAACACTGCAAAAATTATTAGGACATAATTCTTTACAGATGACGATGGATTTATATTGCCATGTGCTAGATGACACAATAAGGGAAGAATTGGGTGCATTTAATGAAATGGCGTAAATTTGGCGTAAATATAGGTTTTAGGTGTTCAAATGCCTTGAAAATAAAGGAATTCTGAGTGAAGTGCTTTAAGTTTTATATTTTTCAGGTGTGCGTGGACAAATAATGCTGTGAAATGCAGCCATTGCCCGCTACCCGTTTTGAACTGGGTGGCTGGAAAACAGCCACTGTCCAGTTCAATTACCACATATCTGTGGACGGAATGCTATACCCCGTTCCAGAAAATAGCAATCTTTTGTTTTAGGATTTACCCATAAAGATGGAACTTGCTCATCAGCTGTGCATACAGGCCGCCAAAGTCCATATTTCCATAGCTGTTATACTGGCTATAAGTACTCTGCGTATTTGCCTGTGCATAATCGGAAATCCTGCCCGCTACAAAAGATACCTTTTGAGTCAATGTCCCGGTTTCCCCAAAGGTTTTTTCTATTTCTTCAATGCTGGCACTGTTGAATTTTCCACTGTCTATGGACATTTTTCCGTCTTTGCCAACGGTAATGCCCAGGTTTTCAAGTGCCTTGCTGTCCGCGCCTGCTGCTTCCTGCAACATTTGGCCATAATACATTTGCAATGGGCTGGCATTTTTTTCTGTTTCGGAAAGTGTGGCATTATAACTGTCTACAAAATTTTTCACGCCGTTATATAATTTATCTTTCTCCCCGCTGGCTTTTGCTTCTGCAAATAGCGAGTGTTCTCCGGTACCAGTAAGCTTATCTGCCGCTTCCCAAAGCTGGTCAGCTGCCTTTTGCAGTTTCCTGCTATCTGACGGCAAGGCTCTGGACGCCTTTTGGCTCTGGTATAAGGAATCTAACAGTGTATTGCCGGAATTTTGTGTCTTATTAAGATACCCCAGCAAATTGGGCTGGTTTACCGGTATGCCTGTCCTTTTCGCTGTTTCGTTTAACATCGTTGTTGTAATCCGCATCATATTGGAACCTCCTCGTATCTTTTATTAGCTTTTACTTTCCTGCCTATTACTATATCGGAATAAAAGGCAGGATTTTCCCTGGAATGCACCCAATAGACGTTTTTTTGTAATGAATAGGATTTTTGGCCGCAAAAAGAATGCATTCTTTGTATTCTGGTGATAATATTAAGGTAGCTGTTTTGTCCATTAGAACTGTTTCAACTATTTATGAAATTAGAAAGGATTGGTATGAGCAGAACTGTTATTTTTCATATTGATGTAAACAGTGCATTCTTATCCTGGGAAGCCGTATACCGGATACGGCATTTGGGCGGGACGCTTGACCTGCGCACGGTCCCTTCTGCAGTTGGGGGCGATATTTCTAAGCGGCACGGCATTATCCTGGCTAAATCCATCCCTGCAAAAAAATTTAAGGTCAAAACCGGGGAACCGGTAGTGGACGCGTTGCGAAAATGCCCGGAGCTTCGGCTGGTACCGCCCAATTATGAGCTTTATGAAAAAAATTCCCGCGCTTTTATGGATATACTAAAAAACTATTCAGATAAAGTGGAACAATACAGTATTGATGAAGCGTTTATCGATATGTCGGGTACGCAAAGCCTATTTGGAAAGCCTGTAGTCGCGGCACATACAATCAAGGATCAAATTTACCACACATTGGGTTTTACGGTAAACGTTGGGGTATCCGATAAAAAACTGCTCGCTAAAATGGCGAGTGATTTTGAAAAACCGAACCTTGTGCATACTTTATTCTCCAATGAAATTGCGGAAAAAATGTGGCCGCTGCCGGTCCGGGATTTATTTTTTGTCGGCAGTGCATCGGAAAAAAAGCTTCATTCCCTTGGTATCCAGACGATCGGCGACCTTGCCCATGCAGATGTGGATATGCTAAAAGCACATTTAAAAAAGCATGGCGAAGTCATCTGGAACTTTGCAAACGGCAGGGATGCTTCTGGTGTGGAACCGGAACCTGAGGATAATAAATGTTACGGGAACTCTACTACTATCGCATTTGATGTAGAGGACGCACCAACGGCAAAGAAGGTATTGCTGTCTTTAGCAGAAAGTGTCGGCCAACGGCTGCGCAGGGAGCATGTACGGATTGAAGTACTATCCGTAAGCATCCGTTTTAATGATTTTACAGATGCATCGCACCAGTGTGTATTGGAGGCAGCTACTAATATTACAAAAGAAATCTATACCGCCGCGTGCAAGCTTTTTGACGAACTTTGGGATGGCACGCCGATCCGGCATATGGGCCTGCATACTACCCGCGTATCCAAAGACGATGCTGCCCGCCAGCTTACCCTGTTTGACCATACCGACTATGAAAAACTGGAAAAACTGGACCAGGCCGTCGACCGTATCCGCAAACGGTTTGGTGCGGATGCCATCATGCGCGCTTCGTTTTTAAACCAGGATAATATGGACCATATAAGCGGCGGTATTTCAAGGGAAAAAAGGGCCGTAGACTATCACAAGGAGCGGGTGGATTAATGGGTTTTCAGCTGGGCGATATAATACAAAAAAAAGAACACGGTATCCTCAATGGCATACAGCGCGAAATTGCATGTGAATGCTGGTTTACCAGCAAAGGCAAAAGCATACCAAAAATGATCAAAGTTATGGATGCTGAAGGGATGCTGCACACCATACGGGACATCCAAGTACTTGCTTCGGAAGAAAAAGTGTATGCAGGCATCGAGACGGTTGAGCATCTTTGCAGGATATTTCTGGAAGGAAAAAAAGAACTGGTCAAACTGGTCTACACAAAAGAAGACTGCAAATGGAGTATCATAGTAGTTTAGATCATAAGGACAAGGCAATTCTAGAAGAAAGGAGAAAACGAATATGGAAAGCACACTTTACGTTTCTGACTTAGACGGAACATTGTTAAACAGTAACAGCCAAATCAGTGCCTATAGCATCCAGACGATCAATACCCTGGTCAGCCAGGGTATGCTGTTTACCTACGCAACAGCCCGGTCTTTGGTATCGGCTTCCACCGCAACAAAGGGGCTTTCTGCAAAGATACCGGTGATTGCCTATAACGGGGCTTTTATCTTCCACCCGCAGGACGGCAAGATCTTGGCATCGGAAGGGTTTCGCAAGGAAGAAACCGGCTACATAATCCAAATCCTGGAACAATATGGCATTAGCCCTTTGGTTTACGCATTTATAAATGGGACAGAAAAAGTGTCCTGGCTGGAAAGCAAAGAAAACGAGGGCAAGCGCCGGTATTTAAGCCTCCGGAAAGGGGACCGGCGCTTACGGCCGTTACCTGGCAACAACAATTCTGCGTTGTATGAAGGGGATATGTTTTATTTTACCTGTATTGGAACCCAGCAAGAATTGGAGCCGGTTTATGATATTTTTTCGCAAAACCCTGCCTATACCTGCCTGTTCCAACAGGAATTATACCGGCCAGAATATTGGTGTGAAATTATGCCCAAAAAGGCTACAAAAGCAAACGCCATCCAAAAATTGAAGGAGTTGTGGCATTGCAGCAAGGTAGTTTCTTTTGGGGATGCCATCAATGATATTCCAATGTTCCAGATCTCCGACGCCAGCTATGCCGTAGAAAATGCCGTTGACGAGCTAAAACAGCTGGCCGACGGCATTATCCCAAGCAATGACGAGGATGGGGTTGCTGCCTGGCTCAAAGAACATGTTTCTGAAACCCGATACAGCAGGCATCCTTGATAAAATTTTTGAAGAAAAAATTGACAATGCTGCAAAAATTAGGTATCATAAACGTAAGTTAGTATATGCTAACATTTGTTGTGAACATATTTTACTACGAAAGAAGGATGATACCTATGAGCATTGTAATCATTGGCGGGCACGACCGGATGGTTTGCCAGTATAAAAAAATATGCAAAAAGCACTGCTGCAAAGCAAAAGTATTTACCCAAATGCCCGGCAGCCTGAAAAATAAGATTGGCGCGCCAGACCTTTTGATCCTGTTTACCAATACGGTATCGCATAAAATGGTAAAATGTGCCGTGGCGGAAGCAGAAAAGTACCATACCAGCATTATACGGTGCCATACCAGCAGCGGGAGCGCGCTCAATGAGATATTAAACCACTGCTGCCCGCCCCCTGCCTAGGGCGCGTTTAAATTTCCAAACACGCTCTAAAGTAAAATTATAAAATAATTTGTCTATTATCCATCCTTTCTTTCCAAAATTGCCGATAAGCCTTCCACTTCCCGCAATTTTGTGCTATATTGTTAACAGTAGCTAAGACAATCTGATCCAGACATAATCTGACTCGCGAGAAAGGATGAGAAAAGTGAAGATTACCGAAAGAATTGTACTGGGGTTGATGGGGGCAGTGGTACTGATAGCAGTCATTTTGTTTTCCATAAATACATCCCATACGAATCCTACCGCTACGGATCAAGTGGCACTCCAAAAAGCATCCAATGAAAAAGTACAGGCGGATGCAGGCAGTACAGACAGTTCCAAAGCCGAATTGTCCATTGATACGAAAGACTACCAGATGGTATACCAGACAAGAGGAAATACGAACCAAACGGAAATAAACGAACACCGCCTATCGGATTCCAGCACTGGCCAGGCAGGCAAAGCACCGCAGGAAAGCCAATCTGGTACCAAAACCGGCCAGGCAGCAAACAAGGGGCATTCCGGCCAACAAACGGATACCACCAAAGATATTACCATCGAACTGCACGGTTCCGGCATATCCAATAAACAAAACAGCCAGGATAGCCAAACAAAATCAGATGGCGGGCAGGCGGATACTTCTAGCAGCTCCTCATCCAAAAACACAAAAAAGGGCCAAGATAAGGCGGATAACCCTTCTGGTACAAACCAGGCCAAGGCAAATACCTCATCTGCTGCAAGCCAAAGCAAGGCAAATACTTCATCTACTACAAGCCAAAGCAAGGCAAACAGCCAAGCTGGTGCAAACCAGGAGAAAGCAGGCGGCACGGATAGCAGCAGATCTTATGGACAAGTTTCTGGACAGGCTTCCCTATCTGCCTCCAAACAGGACAATACGTTCCATACCGTACCGGAAACCTATTTTTCCGATGCCGTTTTTATTGGGGATTCGCGTACCGTCGGGATGCAGCAAAGCGGCCTGCTTGCGGATGCTACCTACTATGCCAAAACCGGTATTGGCATTGGAGAAATCCTCACGAAACGGTTTATCAATGAAGGCGGGGTGATGCTCTCTGTTGAAGAAGCATTAGCGCGTCACACATTTGGCAAGGTGTATATCATGGCCGGTATTAATGATATGGCACGCGGGGATACCTCCTGGTTTATACAGCAATATAAGAAAATCCTTGCCGTTGTCCAACGCACGCAGCCGGATGCAGTGGTCTACATCCAGGGAAATATCCCGATGAGCTACCAGACACAGGATTTAAATGGGACCTTGAATAACCAAAACCTGTCGCAGCGCAACGAAGCATCCCGCACACTGGCGGATTCCGAAACCATTTTCTATCTGGACAT
This sequence comes from uncultured Eubacterium sp., assembly GCA_947089855.1. Lineage (GTDB taxonomy): Bacteria > Bacillota > Clostridia > Lachnospirales > Lachnospiraceae > Eubacterium_J. Next base: position 129,944 of record CAMUML010000001.1, on the reverse strand, counting down.
TGGGTATATTTATACAGATAGGTACGGACATTTAGATTCTGCGTACACAAGGGACGGGCTGCATATAAAATCCGAGTACTATACGCTCTGGGCAGACTACCTGATGCACCATGCCATTGTACACGAATAACTATACTGCAGCCCGCCAGAATTTACAGTAATGTAACTAAGAAAGTGATTGGCTGGCGGCCCGCAGTCAGGTTATACTATAAATTTAACTGGTGTGCAGTATAAAATAGGAAAGCAGGAAAATACAAATGAAATACACAACCGTTGTTTTCGACTTAGACGGGACTTTATTAAATACACTAGAAGACCTAATGGATGCCGTAAATTATGCCCTCCGTCAGTATGGCTATCCAGAACGTAGCTTGGATGAAATCCGGAATTTTGTAGGGAACGGGGTCCAAAAACTAATTGAACGGTCACTCCCTGCGGATGCCGATAAAACAAATATTACCGATTTGCTGTCTGCATTCCGCGGATACTACGCTATTCATTGTGAAGATAAAACCCGTGCATATGACGGCGTACTGAAACTCCTACAACAGTTAAATGAAGCCGGATTTAAGCTCGCTATCGTATCCAACAAATTGGACAGTGCAGTAAAAACACTTAACCAATCTTATTTTAGCGCATATGTACAAGCTGCAATTGGAGAAAAAGAAGGCGTCCGCAGAAAACCAGCCCCGGATATGGTAGAAAATGCCTTAAAAGAACTGGGAAGCAGCAAAGAAACTGCCATATATATCGGCGACTCTGAGGTCGACATCCAAACAGCTGCGAATGCAGGCCTTGACTGCATTTCGGTTGCGTGGGGGTTCCGGGATACAAGCTTCTTGTTAGAACAAGGCGCCCGTATCATCGCGGAAACCCCGCAGCAGGTATATACCATCCTTACGAATACACCATAACATAGCACCTTTCAAAAATCCTTCCGGTACAGCCATTAAAATGGATGCCGGTACCAGCCCAATGCAGCAGCTCCTTACTGCATTGGGCTTTGCATCGGCGCCCGGTCTCACGGTATCGAAGCATAATTGGCAATGCCATAGCCGCTGTACAAAAAAAGTTCCCGCTGGGTCGGGGTCATGGTACGGAACAGCTTTAGCAGGTTCTGCTCCTGTTCAACCGTCGGCAGTATGGCTGCATCTTTCGCTGCTGACGCCACACATAGCAGATAATCTGTGGATACTTGAAAATAAATCGCCATTTTACGCACCATCCCGGCATCGGGGCAGCGCCGCCCATTGATATAATTCCCTAGGCAGTCAACAGAAATATATAAATCTGCTGCTATTTGCTGGCGGCTTTTTGGATGTTTATCCACAAGATAACGGATTCTTTGTGCCATTGACATAGTCATGCATCCCTTTCAAAAAGCATTGAAACTAACCCAGTAATTATTCTTTTAGTATACCCTACCGTATGAGCATTGTCAATGATAAATCTCAGATCCATCCACCATCCATGCGTATTACCTGGCCTGTGATATAATCGTTTCCAGATAATAACTGCCAAGCAAAATGTGCAACTTCTTGCGGCGTGCCAAAACGCCCCGCCGGTATTTCTTCTTCCAGCTGTAAACGCTCCTGCCCCTCAAAACAGGCGTTCATACGTGTATCAATGCACCCACATGCAATCGCATTGACTTGTATATTGCTTGGCGCCAGCTCTTTTGCCAACGCTTTTGTCAATGCATTGACGCCTCCTTTTGCTGCTGAATAAGCGGCTTCGCAGGACGCCCCAGCTTCCCCCCATACCGATGATATATTTAGTATTTTACCGGATTTTTTGCGTACCATGCCGGGCACTGCGAGTTTACAGCAATAAAATACCGAAGAAAGGTTTGTATCCAAAACCGTATGCCACTGCGCCGCCGTTAAATCCGTCAAAAGGCCAATCTGCGAAACCCCCGCATTGTTTACTAGCATATCAAGCGCCCCAAATCTTTGCCCGATCACAGAAAACATCTGGCAAACCGCACGATAATCCCCAATATCGCCCACCAGCGGCAGTGCCGTTACATGGTACCTATTTTCCAGCCCCCTGCACATCTGTTCCAATTCTTCCCCACTATTTTTACAGTTCAACGCAAGCTGCACCCCTTCGGAGCCAAGCTTATACGCCACTGCTTTCCCAATGCCGTGGGAGGCACCTGTAATAAATGCCGTTTTCATCCTGGCATCCCCCTTAAATACACGGTTCACAAATTATTTTTTGCAGTTCCTAATGTTTCATTGTAACACAGATTGGCCAAACTAGATACAATCTATCAGAAAAATCCGGCATTTTAATGGTAAAATAGATTTTTTTCTCAAATTTATTGTATGTTATGCTAGGAAAATTTTCCAGTCTATGCTACAATAAGGTACGGAGTTACTCGTAACTTTAGTAAAAAAGAAGGGGTGATTAAATGCGCATAACAATCAGCGGCAAAAATCTTGACATCACGGAGGGTCTGCGCTCTGCAGTAGAGGACAAGCTGTCCCGGCTGGAGAAATATTTTACACCTGACACAATAGTGAATGCTACACTAAGTGTTACCAAAAAGCGCCATCAAAAGATGGAAGTCACAATCCCGGTAAAAGGCCATATCATCCGTGCAGAACAGGAAAGTGATGATATGTATGTAACCATTGACCTGGTAGAAGAAGTAATCGAGGCACAATTAAAAAAATACCGCCAGAAGCTGGTCAGCCAGCAGCAAAGCGGCGGTAGCTTTAAACAGGAATTCATAGAAGCAGAATCAACCGAAGAGGAAGAAGTTCATATTATCCGTTCCAAAAAATTTGGAATGAAACCAATGTTCCCGGAAGACGCCTGCGTACAAATGGAATTATTGGGCCATACTTTTTATGTATTCCGCAATGCGGAAACCGATGAGGTCAATGTTGTATATAAAAGGAAAGATGGAAATTATGGCCTGATCGAAGCCGATAATTAAATGGCGGCCATTTGGCCTTTATAAAGGGGCTGCAAAATTTCATACATAAACGGATAAAGCTGCTGTATGCCTGCTTGCAAACATGGCATGCAGCAGCTTTTCTACGCTTGCGCAAACAGCTGCTGGCATACCTATGGGTTATTTTGTGGCCAGTGTACTAGGCAATTATGGCGGCCCAGACGCCGGTGGATGGGTGCTGCCCTTCAGCACATCTTGTACAATCTGACTCCCAAAGCGGCCAATTTGGCCGAATAGCCTGCCCGCAAATATACTATAATGACTGTGATGTGCCAAAAAGGAGGAAAAATGCATAATCAACTTCAGATGAAAGCGGGCAATGTGCCAAACATTAAAACGCTGAACAATGTAGCTGTAGCATATTTTGAATGGGGCCTGCAGGAACTGTCGTACCAGATTTGGGAGCAACTATACCATGAAATTCTAAATAATCCCCAAAACTGCCAGGAACTGCTGCCTGTCCTCAACTGCAATATGGGAAATATGCTGCGCCAGTCCGGGCATTATGAAGAAGCTTCCCTCATGTGCCAGCAAGGGCTGAAATGGTGCTTTGCTGCGGGCAAAACCTATGCTGTTCCAGAACTGATAATCCAATTGGCAATTATCAGGCTAAAAACAGGGGATCTGGATGGGGCCAGGCCGCTCTATTCCCTAGGGGCCAACCTTTTCCAATGGAGCAGGCAGGAAGAAACCTTCTATCAGTCCATCGAGGAAATGGCAGAGCAGGATTTTTTGCTGTATTATCGATGAGAAGTGAAAAACTAATTATAATTTTATAGGCACTCCGTAAAGCAGCCCATGCAGATGTGGCTGCTTTATTGCTTGCCTGCAAGAAGTTAAAAAAATAGATATAAAATAAGATATTGTCATGGCCCGCCAAATAGTTTACTATAATACAAACAGATTCATTTAGAAAGAGGGGGACTTATGAAAATTGTTGTTTTAGCAGGCGGGCTTAGTACTGAACGGGACGTATCTCTGGCAACCGGGCATATGGTCAGCAGCGCACTCCGTGAAAAAGGCCACCAGGTGCTTTTGCTGGATGTATTTTTAGGTATCGGCCAGGATGGGGACTGCCTGGACGGGATGTTTGACCAGGGCACCAGTGCCGGCATACAAGCACGCAGCGTAGCTGAAACTGCGCCTGATATAGAAAAAATAAAGGCCATGCGGGAAGGCCCGTCGGATAGTTTCTTTGGCCCAAATGTCCTTGCACTGTGCCGTATAGCGGACATTGTATTTATGGCGTTGCATGGGGAAAACGGGGAAAACGGGCGGGTGCAGGCTACATTTGACCTGTTTGGCATCCGCTATACCGGCAGCGGCTATTTAAGCAGTGCGATTGCTATGAATAAACATCTTAGCAAGCGTTTTTTTGAAACAGCCAGAATTCCGGTCCCGAAAGGGATACTATTGAAAAAACCAGACTATTCCGCTGATTTTTCCGATACGGGCCTTGCCCTGCCTTGTATTGTAAAGCCATGCTGCGGCGGATCCAGCGTCGGGATTTCATTGGTACATACACCGGACGAATATGCAGCTGCACTTTCGGCAGCGTTCCAGCTGGAAGACGAAGTTATTTTAGAAGAATATATCCAGGGGCGTGAATTTTCCGTTGCTGTTATTGAAAAGAAAGCGCTTCCTGTCATTGAAATTGCCCCAAAAGAAGGTTTCTATGACTACAAAAACAAATATACTCCAGGCTGCACGGTAGAAACCTGCCCTGCCGACCTGCCGCCTAACACGTTTAAACAAATGCAGGATTATGCAGTAACCGCGGCGGAAGCACTGGGGCTGGATACTTATGCACGTATGGATTTTATGCTGGATATGCAAAACCATATATTTTGCCTGGAAGCAAATACCCTGCCAGGCATGACGCCGACCAGCCTGATCCCGCAGGAAGCAAAAGCAATCGGAATGAGCTTTGCGGATTTATGCGAACACCTGATAAACATTTCATTAAAAAAATGGCAATAATGCTATAACAATTGTAAAAGGAGATTGCAGCATGAAAGGTATGACTTTAGACGCTATGGCAAAAGCCTGCCAAGGAACATTGGCCGGAGCAGTCGGTATGCAGTATTTAAAAGCAGAAGGCATTGTCATTGACAGCCGCCTGGTACATGAAAACTACGTGTTTATTGCAGTCAAAGGTGAACGGACGGATGGGCACGATTATATCGAACAGGTTTTTGCAGAAGGCGCGCTGGCTGTTATTTCAGAACGCCCGCTGGACATCCACAAGCCATACATTCTGGTAACATCTACAAAACAGGCTTTGAAAGACCTTGCAGCATATTATTTAAGCCTGCTGGATATAAAAGTAATCGGCATCAGCGGCAGTGTAGGCAAAACCAGTACCAAAGAGATGATCGCATCCGTCCTGTCACAAAAATATACGGTACATAAAACAGAGGGAAATTTCAACAACGAGATCGGCCTGCCGCTTACCATATTCAAAATCCGCGAAGAACACCAAATCGCCGTACTTGAAATGGGGATTTCTGAATTTGGTGAAATGCACCGGCTGGCTTCCATTTCCCGTCCAGACATTGCTGTAATTACAAACATCGGCATGTGCCACCTGGAAACTTTAAAAACAAGGGACGGCATCCTAGAAGCAAAAACCGAAATGTTCCAACATCTGCGCAGCGGCGCTTCCGTAATCCTAAACGGAGACGACGGCAAATTATGCACCATCGCCCAAGTACAGGGAAAAGCACCTATTTTTTATGGTATCGGGGCAGACCGCCCAGAGAATGCTGCCTATACGGATAAATCAGTGTATGCATCCGATATAGAAAACCTTGGTTTGAAAGGCATCCGCCTGAATATCCATTTTGGTGCAAAATCTTTTCCGGCCAGAATCCCAATTCCGGGCGAACACAATGTATACAATGCATTGGCTGCAGCAGCTGTCGGCCAGCAGCTTGGCCTAACCATCGAACAGATCCAAGCCGGCATAGAAAAAGCGCGCACGATTGGCGGACGCACCAACCTCATTGATACCGGATGGCTAACCGTTATTGACGACTGCTACAATGCAAACCCGGTTTCGATGAAGGCATCCATTGATGTACTTGCAACCGCCGACGGCAGGACAGTCGCCGTATTAGGGGATATGAATGAGCTTGGGGAAAACAAAAAAGCGCTGCATTATGAGGTTGGCACATATATAGCCCAAAAAGGCATCCATGTATTATTCTGTGCCGGAGAACTGTCACATGAACTGGCTAAAGCAGCCCGCACGCATAACCCAGCCTGTGATATACATGAATTTGACGAAAGGAACGACATGCTCAAAGAACTGCTGCCGTTTTTACGGGAAGGCGATGCTGTATTAGTCAAAGCATCTCATTTTATGGAATTCCAAGAAGTAGTAGAAGCAGTGATTACAATGTAGGCAGGTGCTGCTCCGGATACCGGGCCCTGGTATCCGGCCATCCCCTGCCCTTTTTATCTATTCAGCCTTTTACATTTAAAATTCTTTTCTCTTCAAGCCTTTTTGCATTTGAAACCTATGAAATCCCATTACATCCGGACCCATTTATACTTTACCCTTACATCTGAAGCCCTTCTTCCAGCATCCCTTTAATGATCCGCTGTGTATATGCGCCAAGATGTTTCTTTTCCTCTTTCGGCAAATCTTTTGTATAAATTGGTTTTCCATATATTAAGACCACCCGTGTACGGCGGATAAATGGAATATGTTTCTCAAAAATATCAGCCGTATGCACCAAAGCCATCGGGACAATCGCGCATCCTGTCTTTTCCGCCATTTTCAGGCTTCCTTCCTTAAACGGCAGCAGATCGGTTTCTATCCCATCCTTAGCCCGCGTCCCTTCTGGAAAAATACACATAGAAATCCCATTACGGATCTGGTCAATTCCAGCCAGTATCATTTTCATGCCTGCTTTAATATCCGTGCGGTTTAAAAATAGGCAGTGCAGCCGCTTCATCCATGCACTTAAAAACGGTATTTTTAGCATACTGTCTTTCGCCACATAACCGGTCAGCCTTGGGCACCTTGCATAAGTAATCACAATATCAAAATAGCTGCGGTGGTTGCCGATATAAAGCACCGGTTCTTCTTTCGGCACATTCTCTTCCCCATATACCTCTACCCGGACGCCTGCAATCATCAGGATAAATTTAAACGCTGCCTGTACCGTACGCAGGCAAATCATATCCTGCTTATATTTATCAAAATGCCCAATCGCCCATGCGGCTGCCCATATAAAAATGCCCACAATAAAAAATGCAATCAAAAATATCAAGATCAAACATGTACGAATCATTGCTAACTATAGTTCCTTTCCGTGAAGATACTGCCTTTTATTGATCCAATTTAAATTATATGAAATATTTGCTATACATGCAATATATTTTGGCATTCTGATTAAAATTCATAGGAGGCACTGAATCATGTTCTCACGGAATGCGCAGTTTATGCGCATTCCTGGCCCGTGACTAGTAACAGGCGCTGTAACAGTCCTGAATAAAAAGGGATAGGCTTTGGCGGCGCGGACGCCCCTCTCCCTTGGAATATTGGATAAGCCACTCCCATAGAATGAAATAAGAAACCTCTGGCAGTAAACATTATGCATATAAATCCACGCATCAAACTCCATACTGACAGCACACGCAGCAGCCTCGCACTAATTTCGGCAGTTGCTGCCGGCATCCTGCTTGCCCTTTTGACCGGCTGCTCCCTTTCCAAAGAAGAAGTAAAAAAAATCAGGGATGTCGACTACACCGTAATAGAAGAATCGGATATTCCTGAAAAACTGCTCGAAACAATCGAACAAAAAAAAGCCGCCGAATTTAAACTGTCTTTTGAAAATAACGGCGACTTATACATTGTCCACGGATATGGCGAACAGGAGACCGGCGGCTACAGCGTTGTGGTCAGGGGATGCTATCTGACCAAAAATGCATTGTATTTTGATACGGAACTGCTTGGCCCGGAACATGGCTCCAACCCGCAAAAAAAGCCAAGTTATCCATATATTGTGGTTAAAACAAAAGGCTATAAACAAAATATAGTATTCGATTAGGAAATCGATTGACTTTTCCCCAATACAGTGCTATACTATACCCAGTATTCCAGATAATACTAATTCCAGATTTTATAATTGGAAAAATATAGCAGATGCAGCACCTGCAGCATGCCGCAGGACTGCAATCAGAGGAGGAAGATAAAATGCAGCGAACAGATATAGAAAAAGTGCGTGCGTCAGTACATCAGCAATGTGGGAGTAAGGTTATGATTCAGCTTGACCGTGGCCGGAACAAAGTCGACATCCAAAGCGGCGTTATCCAGGGAGCCTATCCAAGCGTATTCACCGTGTTAGTAGATGATAAGGATGAGAAAAATCCTCCACAACTGCTATCTTTCAGCTATAGTGATATAATTACAAGGGATATTCGAATGAAGTTATGTTAATGGATAATTAAACACATAAAACCCCCCGGTTCTGAATAGGATATAAAAAACAATTCAGAATCGGAGGGTTTTTTATTGGATTTTATAAAGAAATTATTACAGGCTAACCAGGAGCGTGGACGGGCATCCATCCAGATGACCGTAGAAAGCGATTTTAATTTGCCAGACTTTGAACCGGATATGATCAAACTGATCGACCGCAAAGGTACGGCCCGTATCCATGAGACGCATGTGGAACCAGACCAGGCTGTCGTAAACGGCGCGCTGTTTTTCCAGGCGCTATACAAATGCACCGAATCCGGCGCCATCTGCAGCCTGCAAGGGGAGGTGCCATTTACTGAAACGATACATATGGAGGGTATCCAGGAAACGGACCAGCTTGTGCTGCGCAGCAGTATGGAAGACCTGTCCCTTGGCATGATCAATTCCCGAAAGTTAAATATCCGTGCGCTTATCAATCTAGAAGCCATTGACCACATGGAACAGCAGATAGAATTGCCGACCGGTATGGAAGATACGTCCGTACAGGCTTTGTACCAGCAGCAAAAAATGCTGCAGCTTTTAACACAAAAAAAAGACATCTGCCGTATACACAGCGAGATACTGCTGCCTTCCAACCGCCCGAATATCAGCCGCCTGCTTTGGCAGAGCGTGCAGCTGCGCGGTTTTGACAGCCGGGTACGTGCCGGCGAAATCGAATTGACTGGCGAACTGCTGGTAAATATCGTATACAAAGGCGAAGAAGACGAAAAACAGGTACAATGCATGGAAACAACCGTTGCCCTGCATGAGCGGATTGAATGCAGCGTATGCGAACCGGATACGCTGTTTAAGCTTGTACCGCTACAGATCCAGCTAGAAGTAACGCCTACCGAGGATGAAGACGGTGAAAACCGCGTCCTAATGTTGGAGGGGACGCTTGATTTTTATCTGCGTATCTGGCGGGAAGAAGAACTGCAGGTCTTGGAAGATGCCTATTCCCTGCAGGATGAATTGACATTAGAACGCGAACCGGTCAACTTACAGAGCTTATTGGTGAAAAATGATTCTAAATTTAAGATTGCCGACCAAATCCCGCTGGAAAACCAGCCTGCTGAAATCCTTCAGCTTTGCGCCAGCGTAGGTGAGGTGTTTATAGAAGACAGCCATATTATCCCTGACGGCATTGAAGCTGAAGGCATCCTAAAAGTACGTATGCTCTATATTACTGCAAGCGACGATATGCCAATTGGCGTCGCCGAAGGCGTTATCCCATTTACCCGCCAAATCGAAGCCGAAGGCATACGGCCGGAAGACACCTATGAACTTTCAGCAGGCATCGACCAGTTAACCGTTATCCTTGCAGACAACAGCCAGGCTGACATTAAGGCCGTAATCGGACTAGACAGCATTGTATTCCGCAGGCAATGTACTTCCCTGATTACCGGGATGTCCAGGCACCCGGTTGATTTGGAACAATATGAAAAACAGCCAGGGATTGCCGGATATATCGTAAAGGCGGGCGACCGGCTTTGGGACATCGCCAAAGAACACCACACGACCGTTTCCGATGTTATACAAATGAACCAGCTTTCTGGCGGCCACGTAAACCGCGGCGATAAGCTCTTAATTGTCAAACAGATGGGCACAGCAGCCGGTTCCGTATAAATTGTTCAAAAAAATTTCACATTTATTTGCAAAATTCTACCACTTGTCCGGTTGAAATTCTGCGAAAGGCGTGCTATACTGTTCCAGATGCTAAGAAAACACAACACAAAGGAGCCAATCGTGAAAACACACTACACTATGTTTAAGAGTTCAACTATGAAAATTGCCTCCCTGTTTCTGGCTACCGCTGTCGGCACTGCATCTATGCAGCCAGCATTCGCCAGCCGCAAGTCACAGGCACAGGATGCAAAACGGGCAGCCGAAAGCAGCTTAAATTCTGTGAACAATAATATCAGCAGCATCACTTCCAAGCAACAGCAATTACAGCAAGAAATTAATGCGCTCGATTCTGAACTGGTAGAGCTGCTGATAAATATGGATATTTTATCCAGTGACCTAGATGAAAAGGAGCTGGAAATAAAACAGGCCAATGAAGACCTGAAAGCTGCAAAAAAAGAAGAAGCCGATCAGTACGAACGAATGAAAAACCGTATCCGCTATATGTATGAACGCGGAGATGAATCCATTATTGAAGCACTTTTCGGTGCAACCAGCATGTCCGATTTCCTAAATAAAGTCAATTACCATAACGCTGTATACGACTATGACAGGGATCAGCTGGAACGTTATAAAGAAACAAAGCAAGAGGTCATCGACCTAAAAGACCAGCTTGAAACAGAACAGTCCGAAATGGAAGAAATGCAGGACAATTACAAAATGCAGGAAGCTGACCTAAACCAGATGGTTGCAACAAAAGAAGCCACAATGGACGATTTTGAATCGCAGCTGTCACAAGCTAAGGTTCTAGCAGCTTCTTACCGTGAAACAATCCAGCAGCAAAACCAGATTATCCGCGATGAAGAAGAAAAAGAACGGATTGCCGCTGAACAGGCAAGGGCCGCTGAAGAAGAGCGTCAAAGACGTGCCGCACAGGAAGCGGAAGAACGCGCCGCTGCACAGCGTGCCGCACAGGAAGCCGCTGCAAGGCAGGCTGCCAGCGCTAACCAGAATACAGCTGCCGGTTCCGCAAATACAGGGACAGGCGCTTCCAACTCTGGCGGAAGTACTTCCAATTCCGGCAGTACACAAAATTCTGGCGGTTCTTCCAATTCCGGCAGTACACAAAACTCCGGCAGCAATACTTCCAATTCCAGCAGTACACAAAATTCGAGCAGTACGCCTGCTGTCAGCCCATCGGGCGCAACCGGCACAGATGTAATTAACTATGCAGTACAGTTTGTCGGCAACCCTTATGTATGGGGCGGCACAAGCCTTACCAACGGCGCAGACTGTTCTGGGTTTGTTATGAGCGTATATGCACATTTTGGCTATTCCCTCCCGCGTACTTCCTGGGATATGATGAACTGCGGCAGAGGCGTCAGCTACAGTGAAGCACAGCCAGGCGACCTGATCTGCTATGGCGGACATGTTGCATTATATATGGGCGGCGGCATGATTGTAGGCGCACAAAGTTCCCGTACCGGAATTGCTACGCAAAATGCTACATACCGTACTATTGTATCCGTAAGAAGGATCATCAACTAACCATAAATAGGAAAACCGCTATGGAGGCGCATATTCCATAGCGGTTTTTTATTCCAGGCTGAAAGAAATGCCTGAAAATATATCTTATTTATCTTGCCAAATAAAATAACAGGCTTATAATAAATATGTAATACTATTGTGAAAAGTTGGGGATGAAAAAATGCTGAAGAAATTAGGACGAAACGATAAATGCTGGTGCGGCAGCAAACGCAAATATAAACAGTGCCATCAAGCATTCGACGAAAAAATTGAACGCATTGCACAGCAGGGACACCCAGTGCCGGAACGGGAAATGATCAAAAACGCTGACCAGATCGCTGGTATCCGCCAAAGTGCCAAAATAAATATTGCAGTACTGGACCATGTAGGGCAAAACATCCATGCCGGTATGAGTACTGAAGAAATCGACCAGATGGTTTATGAACTGACAACTAAAATGGGAGGTATCCCAGCACCATTACATTACGACGGTTATCCTAAAAGCGTGTGTACTTCTATTAACAACCAGGTTTGCCACGGTATCCCATCCAAGGATGTAATCCTAAAAGAAGGGGATATTATAAACGTAGACGCTTCTACAATCCTAAATGGATATTATTCTGATTCGTCCCGGATGTATTGCATTGGGGACGTTGGGCCTGAAAAAAAACGCCTTGTAGAAGTTACAAAAGAATGTGTACAGCTTGGCCTGGAAGCTGTCAAGCCTTGGGGGTTTTTGGGCGATATGGGGCAGGCGGTACATGACCACGCATTTGCAAACGGCTATACCGTTGTACGTGAGATCGGCGGGCACGGAGTCGGGCTTGCCTTCCACGAAGACCCGTGGGTCAGCTACAACAGCAAACGTGGGGAAGAGATGCTGATCGTACCGGGTATGATCTTTACGATTGAACCAATGGTAAATATGGGGCGTGTGGAAATATATGTTGACGAGGCCAATGACTGGACTGTATATACGGAGGATGGGAAACCATCAGCGCAATGGGAGATTATGGTATTAGTGACTGAGGACGGGGCTGAGGTGCTTTCTTACTGATTGCTTTTACTCCGATCTGGAGATGCCTGTTATTTTTTGGCGGTAAGGACGCCGTGAAATGGTAGCTGACCCGCATACTGAAAAGAGGTAGCCTATGGACGTACAAATATTTGCAATGACACATAAAACATTTACACCACCGCCAGACCCCATGTATGTGCCGATGCAAGTTGGCCGCGCCTGCAGCAGCCCGCTTGGATATGCGGCCGACCATACCGGCGACCATATTTCCGGCTTAAATGCCTACTACAGTGAGCTGACCGGTGTATACTGGCTGTGGAAAAACTACCGGAAGGCCGATATAATCGGCATCTGCCATTACCGCCGCTATTTTATCGCGGAAGACGGACACCTATATACCCAGGCCGACATCGAACGCCTGCTGGCCCAATATGATATGGTTGTCTCCAAAAAGCTGGAGCTGCGTATGCCGTACTATGACGGGTTTGCAGCAACGCACGATGAAAAAGACCTGGTGGAAACGGAACGCGTAGTAACGGAAAAATATCCAGACTATGCGCAACTGTTCCATAAGATGGTACATGAAAAAGAGACTTATTTTGCAAATATGCTTATCTGCCGCAAGCCCTTGTATGATGCATACTGCACTTGGCTATTTGACATTTTGTTTGAGGTACAAAAGCGTATTGACCTGACCGGATATGACAATTACCGGAAACGGGTATTCGGCTTTTTATCCGAGTTCCTGCAGACCGTCTGGATTGCCAAAAACAGGCTGCATGTCTATGAAAGCCGTGTAGGGATGAGTGCGGAAAAATGCGAAACAGAAGAACTCAAACAGCAGCTGGCCCGTTATTTTGCGGCCCAGGATATTGCCGGTGCCAAACAATACCTTTTGCAGCAGTTGGAAAAACGGCCCGATGTACTTATGGAAGCGTCGGATATAAAAGGAGAATTAAAACTGTGTATGCAGGTGATTGCTACCTGTGAATATGAAAAAAGCTACGGTGAAAAACCAATGCTCGCACGCGGCCTTTCATTTGATGAACTGCTGGGGCAATTGAAAGAATTGAACCGTTTTGCTGAAACGCTGGAAAACCGCCTGCCCTATGCCAGCGAACCGGATGGGCGCCTGGCTGCAATGCTGGCGGATAAACCCGATGCGCCAGCCTGTAAGGAGATCCAGGCGTATTTGGATGCCCATCCGGTATCGGCGACTGCTATGGAAATTGCCTGCATCATAGCCAGGCGTATTCCGGATAAAAGTTAAATACCGAAAGGTTGGGAACCGGAAGCCAGTCCACCACTCCATTATCTGGCGTCCGGGCCATTAAAAAATAAATAAATAATCATTCATAAAAATCTGTTATTGACACAACCATCTCTACTTTTCTTGCGTCTATATTATTAACATCAGGAATTTCCTAAGAAAATTGAAAGCCTAATCCTGCAATGTCCAGACAAAATGCACTGTTAGTATTGTTACTATTCACAGCCAATTTGCTCTTGACAAATATTCTAAGTTATGAGGCTGTAAATAGTAACCTGTTAGTTACATTCACAGCCAGACCCAGAAAATGCCAAACCAGGAACGCTGTTAATTGTGGCGTCCGGGAGGCCACAATGTAACGATGGCACTAACAATGCACTGCTTACAACAAAAAGGAGGGGTTGACCTATGAAAAAACAACTGATAGGAATTACATTGGCATGTATCTTAGGGGCTACACTGTTTGCCAGCGGATGCGGCGCAGGCAGCAATCCAGACACCAGTACTGCTGCTGAAAACGGTGCTACAACCAGCGGAAATGACGCAAACGCCTACGAATCAGCTATGGACTTAAAAGAATCCGCTGGCGAATTTGATGCTGTTAAAAAATCTGCCGGAGATTATGACGCGGGCGTGGAAGATATGGAAGCATCTGATCCGGAATACAAAACGGGCGGCAGTGATTCCCATTCTGCACAGAAACAGTCTGAAAAATTAGTTTATACATACCATTATACTGTGGAAACAAAAGAGTTTGATTCTTTTACCAAAGATATTACACAAAAAGCCGCGCAGCTTGGCGGATATGTGGAAAATTCGGAAGTCAACGGCAGCGCATCGGACCATCTCAACCGCGATGCTGACCTAACCCTGCGGATTCCTGCCAATCAAATGGACCAAATGCTGTCTATGATAGAAGCAAACGCAAACGTTATTTACAGCAGCAGCAGCATTGACAACGTGACACTGCAATATGTCGATTTGCAAAGCCATATCAAAGCCTTGCGCACAGAACAGGAAACCTTACTGGAGCTAATTGGTAAGGCTGAGAAATTAAAGGACATTATTGCCCTGCAAAGCCAGCTTACCGAAGTGCGGTATGAGATCGAATCCTATGAATCCCAGCTGCGCACATACGATAACTTGGTTGATTATAGTACCCTGAACCTAACTATTTCCGAGGTGGAACGCACATCGACCATGACACCGGTAAAAGCAGGGTTTTGGGAAGAAGTAGGCGATAAATTATCCGATAATCTGTATCTTGCTGGGCAATGGCTACGTTCCTTGGCAGTATGGGTAATAAGCTCGCTGCCGATGCTGCTTCTGGCAGCAGCCGCTGTAATAGTTGTTGTATGCATATGGAAATGTCTGAAAAAACGGAGGGCTATTTCTGCCGCAAGTTATACGGAAACCGGATACCAAAGCATCTACCACAAAGGCCCAGTAAAATCAAATAAGAGCCAGGCTGCCCCTGTAGATGCGGATATAACAAATACTGCCCAGCAAAACACGGATGGAAAAAATTCAGGTCCTGTGATACAGGATGCTGCTACACAAAACATGGATGAAAAAAATTCCGCTACACAAGATTCTACTATACAAAATGCTGATGGGAAAAATTCCGCTACACAAGATTCTACTATACAAAATGCTGATGGGAAAAATTCCACTATACAGAGTCCCGCTTCACAAGATACAGCTAGAGAAGATTCGGATATGCACAGTTCCGCTACGCAAGATATTGCTGGGGAAGATTCCAATATATAGGATTCTTCTCCACAAGACACAATTGTAACAGAACCCAGTATACAATATCAATCAATTGCCCTGAACGTATCAATGGAAACCCTCCAAATCTATACACAAACAAAAGGAATGGGAGGATCCGCCATCCCATTCCTTTTTCAAAACGCTTCCAATCAAACGCTCCTAATCCATCATATATTATGATATTCCGATTCTAATAGTTTCCCTGTCCAGGCTACAGCTGCATCGCATATCCCCCCACTATTTTACTGCAAAAGCTGTAAAATCCCCTGTTTGCCCTGGTTCGCCTGGGCTAGCATGGACTGGCCTGCCTGGGCTAGAATATTTTGTGTGGAATAGGTAACCATTTCTTCCGCCATATCAGTATCACGGATCCGGCTTTCTGCAGCCTGCGTATTTTCCTCTGTATTATCTACATTTGCTATCGTATGCTCCAGACGGTTCATATAAGCCCCGATGGAAGAACGGTTTTCTGAGACTATTTGCAACGCATAGTCAAAGGAATAGATTGCTTCCGATGCATCCTCAAAACTCATAACGGATATTTCATCAATCCCCAATGCCATTGTATGGGTATCATAAATCGCGATCGCAACCCCCTGTTTCCCCAGTGAACCAACCTGTAAATTCAAAGCTGGGCCTCCGTCCCTGTATCCGCCGCTGCCCCCGTCATTCAGCAGGTGCGGCCCCGGTGACACGGTATAATAGGAACTAAAATCAGGTACATACTTGCTATTATTTGTTGGAGCACTCGTTAAAATATCTGAGTTCGTCAGGTCACCGTTGATCAAACTACCATTTCCAGTGCCACCAACCGCTGCCAATAACTGGCTTACAAACTGGGCAGAATCCGCATCCCCGAATTTATTCTGAAAATCACTTAACCCCCGGTACCTGCCGCCAGAAAATTCTTTAATCGCAGCGCTAAGGGACGTCCCATCTTTAATCTTCTGCAAAAGATTGTTCATCCCTGTCCGAAGGTTCGTCGCATCAACCGTTGTATTCCCAGATGCGAGATACCCAAGGTACATGCAGGCCAAGTAGCCGGTACCGTATTTGGAAGCAGTGGTACCGCTGGACAGCTTATTGCCTGATGATTGGACAACGGAACTTACCGTACCCGCTGATGCACCTGGCGCAAGCCCCAGCCCGCCATTTACCCAGTCGTTGTCATTAGAACAGCCGCCAGCTGCAACCTGGGCCATCCCTTCCTTAAACCATCCTGGGAATGCATTGCTTTTATCCCGTATCCCTTGGGTTGCACCCAACATCCCGTTTGTAAAGACGTCGTCCATAAATGCATGCATCATCTCATGTGCTATGGTAGCTTCCAAAGCCCGTCGACTATCGTTCGTTAAATTATTCGGATTTGCCGGATCGAAATCCAGGCTCTGGACATTTACGGAAAGGTTTAATTGCAGTCCAAGGATCCTGCCACTGCCGTCATATGAATAGCGGCACTCTACATATGCCAAAGTAGACGAACCGTCTGCATACAAACTCACACCTATCGAATCGCTGACTTCATTGCTATTGAATACCGAAAGGGAATTGATAACCGCGCCTACTGCTTTCGGTACTGCACTACCAACTACGTTTTCCACACTCGTTATCTGCCCTGGCGTACATACTGCAGATGCACTTGCCTGTGTAAGCGGATTCCGGATAATAGTATTGTTTACATCCCGCATCCCTTCCTGCAGACGGGCCGATCCAGCCGCCGCATTGGGTGAAACCAGCGGGCTGGCTGAATCCCCTTCCCCTGCAATGCTGCCGTCTAATAACTTTAACGTATTAAACTCCGTCGTATCTGCAATCCGGTTTATTTCCTTTAAAAGCTCATCCACTTCACCCTGGATGGCAGCACGGTCCAATTCAGTATTGGTATCGTTTGCTGCCTGCACAGACAGTTCCTTCGCCCGGTGCAGGATACTGTGGACTTCGTTTAAAGCGCCATCCGCTGTCTGCAGAAGCGAAAGCCCATCCTGCGTATTATCGGATGCACGGCCCAGCCCGCGGACCATTGCACGCATCCCTTCGCTAATCGTCAATCCTGCGGCATCGTCCGCTGCACGGTTGATCTTATAGCCGGAAGACAATTTTTCTGCACTTTTCGACTGCTTCTTTGCCGTTGTATTTAAACTTCGATGGGCATTCATTGCCTCCAGGTTATGCTGTAAAACCATGTTTCTACCTCCATGTAGTAAATATCCGGCCTTCCTCTAGCCGCCCGGATCCTTTCCATTTGCCAACGCAGTTGCTAATCCCAATCACCCAGGACCTCATACCGCATCCGCAAGCCGCATTTCGGGCATGCGGGGTTTTCTTCATCTTCCTGTACAGATACCGCCCCTCCGCAATCCGGGCAGTTTTTCTGGAAGCGGCAGGTATAGCCGTCCTTCCTTTTATAAGAAAATACCGGCAGCTCCATGATTTCCTGGCAGGTGCTGCACGAAAATAGCTCGTTTTCCATAATATAGCTCTTTACCCTGCCTTCTTCCCGTTCTTTTTGAAACTGCACGACTTCTTCCGGGAAAAATTTTGCAATATGTTTGACATTGCACCCAAACAGCCCGCCTCCGGCAAATACCCGTTTTTCATAGCCGCATTTACAGCTATATTGCTTAATCTGCCCCATATGCAACCGCTCCTTTTATCAAATGATATTACTGGTTTTATCTGCTGTAGAAAACAGCAGGCAGTTTTCTGTATAGAAAGCTGCCCCTTTTTCCAAGAAATAAGATTGTTAAAACAGTAAGTTTAAAATCCCTTGCGGCATCTGGTTTGCCTGCGCCAGCATAGCTTCCCCCGCCTGCTCTAAAATCGAATGTTTGGAATAATCCACCATTTCTTCTGCCATATCGGTATCCCGCAGCCTGGACTCCGCGGCCTGTGTATTTTCAGATGTGTTATCGTCAATCATTTTCGTATGTTCCAGACGGTTGGTCTGTGCGCCAATTAAGCTGCGCTGGGCTGAGATATGGTCAATGGCCCAGTCTGTGGCGGCAATCGATTGGCTTGCATTTTCATGTGAAGTTACATCCAAGTCACTGATTCCTAAAATACGCGAATTCATTTCTCCAATTGTAATAAACTGCCCACTCCATTGTAAAGCACCCGACTGGATCCATAAATCCATATGGTCTGAATGTATAATACCAGACATATCGTAATCAACAGGTGCTCCTTGTACATTTGAATCACTTTCCCTTTCTACAATCCCATAACTAAAATTTATTTCTTTTCCAGTTCCACAATTCCATATCATGCTAAGGGCTATATCATCATTTCTTGTAGGATACCCAAGCATGTTTCCTCTAGGGCCACCCGTATTACTCACATCTTGAAACTTGTCCCAACTATCAAACCGACCATAGCGTCCTATTACCAATGTCTCTGGATCCTCTGCCCAAGACCATTTCTGAGAGAAAGATTCATCTGATAATGTTGTCCCACCTCGCTCTTTTAATCCTACTACAGACAAGCTTCTGGTTCCTGGATAACTCGTTAAATTTTTTATACTATCTAAATTATTATTGGTTCCCTGAGCCAAATAATCTGAATTTTGTGTATACATACAAAAATTATCTACTCGCTGACCTTCTATGTAATACGCTTCTCGCCTATCTGCGTCTTCATTCGAAATACCATTCGGCTTATAAGCTGTATCTGCTGTAAATAAAAATTTTATATCCGCTGATGTTGAACCTGTATTCTCGATTGTATAAGTGAATTTATAATCTTGGCTATGTCCAGTATGCTGTCCTACTTCAATCCGCTGTGTTATACAAACCGCAACTCCATCACCAAAGTCATGTTTAAACTTTCGTTCGCTAACACCATTTTGCGATGAATAACTTCCTCGATCCAAATCATTAAGTGTTATCTCATGATCCACTGTCTTAAACTGCCCGCTGACATTTGGATCTGGATAAGTAACACGAACAGAAAAAGGTGATGTACCACTTGGATACAATAACTCCCATCTATCGCTTACTGCCACACCTTCAGACGTAACTCCTTCCGGTACAACGGATAAAAACAATCTATCTGCAGGCGTATTCTCCGTAAATGGTGGATTCGTTAACTGCAAATGCAGACACTCAATCGGTATTGGGCCATAAATCGGATTGCCATCAGGACCATATCTTCTTGAATACCCACCTTGAAAAACCTTTATTGTATTAAACTCGGTATCATCCCCTATCCGGTCTATTTCCAATATGATCTGGTTAATTTCCTTTTGGATCGCCTGCCTGTCTTGCAATGTATTCGTATCATTTGCTGCCTGTACAGATAATTCTTTTACCCGGTCCAACATACTATGCACCTGGGCCAAGGCACCATCTGCTACCTGAAGCAGAGACATGCCATCCTGTGTATTGCTAGAGCCTTTATCAAGGCCCCGGATCTGCCAGCGCATAGTCTCCGAAATACCAAGGCCCGCTGCATCATCTGCTGCACGGTTGATCCGATAGCCCGACGATAACTTTTCCGCACTTTTTGCTTTATCTGCCGTCGTTATATTTAACTGCCTATTTGTAAATTGTGCCGGCAGATTATGCGCTACTACCTGCATATTGATTCTCCTCCCTGAGTATTTTTATTTACATCCATGCTGTTTCTATACCTTTTTCGAACTTTAATCTAGGATACCATCCAGATAAAAATAAGAGTTCTTCACAAGCTGCTTTGCGCCATTGCGGCATTAAAATTTTTAGCCGATGCCACCCATCGTCGTCAAAATTTCGCCTTACACTGACATAAATCAGGCTATGCAGAACTCTAAACTCTAATTTCTGTCCGGACGGTACACTAGCAATTTTTCAGCAGGTACCTGGCTATGGCACTGAACGTTTTCCATTCCAAATACCCCCCCCCTTAACAAATTATATCGGTACATGTGGACAAATACTTAATACTTCCTCCGATAACTTATACTGCACACCGGTTAAATTTACAGTATAACCCGACTGCAGACCGCCAGCCAGGCACTTTCTTAGTTACATGACTGTATATTCTGGCGGTCTGCGGTATAGCAAAAGAAATACAAAGCTAGCGTCCATTTCTTTATACATTTTTATGAAATTGTATAGTAACATTTCCAGTGAATTGTGGTATGATAAACCCATCCAAACCACTATCAAAAAACTAGTACAGGAGGAAACCCAAAATGAAACTTACCAAAAAATTCTCTTGCGGATGCCTGTCAGCCGCTTTGATCGTTGCTTCCCTGGCGGGTTCACCAGCTAACGTCCAGGCTGCTTCCCCAAAGCTAAACAAAACCTCAGCCACTCTGGCTGTCGGCAAAAAGGTAACCCTTAAAGTACAAAATATAAAAAAAGGCGCCGCTATCAAATGGTCGAGTACCGATAAATCCATTGCCGCCGTTTCTTCCAAAGGCGTAGTAACGGCAAAGGCTGCCGGAAAAGCAATCGTAAAAGCAACGGTAAGCAAAAAAACATTGAAGTGCAAAATAACCGTAGAAGAGGAATCTGGTTCCAGTACAAATTCCAAAGATATTTCCGAACTGCTGGCCGGGAAATCCTACAAAGGGACGGCTGGTACGGATCAAGGCAGTATGGACGTTATGACAATCACGTTTAACGAAGACGGTACTGCAGAAGGTTCAAAACTAAATGAAAGCACCTTTGAAATGGAAGAATTTTCCGGTACTTATAAGGCAGTCGTAAAAGGCAAAAAAGTAACCATTACCGTAAAAGCAGGCGGGAAAACATTTTCGGAAACACTTACCCTGGATAAAGATGATTATACTTCATTTTCTACCAAAAAAAATATGATGGGGATGGATATTACTTTAACGGTTGAAGAAGTATAGTAACCGTTGAGGCAGGCCTGCGCATTTACTGCGCCGGCCAAATGCAGTAGCTGCAGGTATCCAGCCCACCGCGGAGCGGTTTTAAATGGCTGGGCATACATTCCCTGCTTTGCAGAGGATTTGCCCCAAATATGGGGCAAATCCTCCACAAAGTATAACGTCTGGCTACCGCAAAAGTAACTGCAAGGGAATGCAATCTAACTCAACAGGCTAAGTATTCTTTGCGGAACCTGGTTCGCTTGCGCCAACATCGACTGCCCCGCCTGTTCTAAAATGGAATGCTTTGCATATCCAACCATTTCCTCCGCCATATCGGTATCCCGAATGCGCGATTCAGCTGCCTGCGTGTTTTCCGAAGTCCCAGCGTTCAAATTGTAAGCATATTCCAAACGGTTTTGAATAGCACCCAGCCTTGACCTTATATCCGATACATAATCAATGGCATTGTCTACCAAATACAGGGAATCTGGATTATAAACTCTTTTTATCGACACATCATCAGGGCCTGGGATTGGCGGATTCGCAGGGCTATGTTCTATGATGGTATAGGTTCTGGTACGAAGTTCCTGCCGAAAAGTAATCTGCCCTGGCTGAATCAGAACACGTTCCCCGTTTCTTAGACCATAAACGGGCGGAATCTGCTGATCTATAACATCTGCCATATAATCTTCCGTGATGATTCTTTGTGTAGCACTGCTTTCCCACTCAAGCATCCTTCTGTTATAATCATCACTGTAAGTTGCTATCACATCATAATGGTTTACCCGATAGGGAGATAATCCAAGCGCGTCCCTTGAAGCATCCGATAATTCTATATCTATATAGCTGGACTTAAGGGCGCCACACATAATTTTCATCGGCGCTTCTGCTTCTATAACCGTCCCTGGTATCAGCTGATTGGTTTTAGTCTTATATATTACAGTAGATTCTGTCTTAACGGTAGCGTCCGCTGCATGCATATTCGTCAAAGCACTATCATCCCGATAATCGTAAACTATTAAACTATATGGACTATCACCCTTAACTACCCTGTCAAAATGGTTTGTCTGTGCAATTTTCCTATCCAATACATCGAATGCCTTATCCCTCAGATCCTCTGCAATTTTCTCGGCCAAAGCTATTACATCTGCACTTTCATTATTATCACCCGGTGCGGAACCACTAGAACTATCGTAATTGTCGCTATATTGGTCGATTAAGTCCTGCACCGCTTCAAAATACCCCGAATACGTCGTACCATTATATTCAAACGGCTCTTCTGATAAATTGATCTTCCCTTCATGGTCCGTTTGCCATGATGGATTTTGAAATCCTTGCACTGTAAGCATATCCTCATTACCCCAAAATGAAAGGCTGTTTATCACAGTATTACAGGTACCGCAAGGAAATGATACTTTCGTACCCACTAAATTGTAAATATCCTCATATAAATCTAAAGCAGTAGCTACCGTTGGCGGAAGCTTTATAAGCCCTTGAAAATCCATCTGAGCTGACACATTGTTTTCAATTGTCGGAGTCCACTCACCCATAAAATCAAACCCCGGCGGACATTGATTTTGAGGTCCATAGTACTGATATTGCCCAGTCGTTGGATCGACATGTTCCATCGTACCCGTTACATCCTGCGCTTGCGTATAGTTCGGATGGACTTCTAACCTCAGATCCATATTATCTTTCAGCCAATCCGGCAAATCCTTTACCTTTGGCGGAAGTGTTGTTACCCTTTCAACTGTCCGGTCTGCTGATATACGGATTTTTTCTAAAGGATTCCCCCTAAGCAACTGCTTTGTATTAAACGTCGTCGTGTCTGCTATCCGGTCGACCTCATTTAAAATATCATCTACTTCACTTTGAATCGCATCACGGTCAGCCTCCGTATTCGTATCATTATAAGCCTGTACCGAAAGCTCCCTGACACGCTGCAAGATACTTTGCATTTCATCTAGAGCGCCGTCTGCCGTACCTACAAGTGAAATTCCCTCTTTAATATTGCTTTTCCCTCTGCTTAAACCACGAATTTGCCACCGCATATTTTCTGAAATTTCTAATCCCGCAGAATCATCCGCACTCCGGTTAATTTTATATCCAGACGCCAGCTTTTCTGTATTTTTCCCTTTTTCTTCCGTAGTTACATTTAACTGCCTGTTTGTAAACTGCGAAAGCAAATTGTGCGCCAATACCTGCATACTATCATCTCCTCCTTGAGTTATATCCTTCCATTTAATTTTTTGCTATTTCTTTTCACACAGAAATATCTAAAAAAGTATACTTTTTCAGTCCACTAAATTTTCCTCAAATCATTAAATAATTGGTATTTTTTGCCGATATAGTAGTAATTAATTAGCAATTTTTTTATTTTTTTTGGCCATTTATCGTATTCTGAAAAAGTATACTTTTACAGATTATTTTACTTACCACATTGTATAACAATCCCATCTTTTTCACACTGCACCGCTTTGCTGTAAAATGTTTTCGGCCTCATCCCGCACGCCTGTGCGGCTTCCTCCATTGAAATTTCCCCACTGCGCCAATCCTGGTGCATTTTATGGAAATTATCCGGCAGCGGAAGCGGCGGCCTGCCAAACTGCACGCCTTTTGCCTTTGCTGCCGCTATGCCTTCCGCCTGCCGCTGTTTTATATTGGTACGTTCATTTTCCGCTACATAGCTAAACAGTGCCAATACAATATCGCTGATAAACGTACCAAGCAGGTTTTTCTCCCTCCTGGTATCCAGCAGCGGCATGTCGATCACCACAATATCCGCCCCTTTTTCTTTTGTAATAATGCGCCACTGCTCATTTAAATCTGAATAATTCCTTCCCAGCCGGTCGATGGATTTGACAAACAGCACGGAATGTTCATCCAGCCTGCGTAAAAGGCGCTGATACTGTGACCGGTTAAAATCTTTTCCAGATTGTTTATCCATAAAAATCTGCCCCTTTGGGACACCTGCCTCCAACAACGCCAGCCGCTGCCTATCCTCATTCTGCTCTTTGGTAGACACCCGCATATACCCATACTTCTTTTGTAATTCCATTTTTGCCTCCATTCTTTTACTTATTGCATAACGATATGGATTGTATCATGGGCAAACAAAAAGCAGAAGGCCCGTAGCCCTCTGCTTTTCTATGATCCTAATCCTTTTCACTGTGCTTTTTCTGCATAGACAGCAGCTTATCCAGATACACCGACCGAAACTGCTTGCTTGCCAGTGCCTGTTTTAAAGGCGGCAGTTTCAGTATCGTTGCAAACACTGCCGCCATTGCCCGGTGGTTTGCAAACGCCTGGTTATCAAAAATCAGGTTCTGCAGCGTCCCTTTTTCAATTGCCTGTAAAACAAACCGATGGGTACTGTTCACTGGCGTGATCACTTGTATTGGCCGCCGTTCCAGTTCGATTGCCCCCACAGGGCAATTCCTGGCACAGACACCGCAGCCAAGGCAGATTTCGGTATCAATGGCAGGCTTTGCTTTGCCATTTTCCTTCGTTTCTACTGCAATCGCCAAAATCGGGCAGGCTTTCGCGCATTTGCCGCATCCGATACATTTCTGGTAAGATATTTTTGGGATATAATTCGTCGTTGCCACCGGCTGCATCGGGCCAAAACGCCTTGCCGCCTGCAATGCTTCACAGCAGCATCCACAGCAGTTGCAGATAAAGGCCGGATGTTCCCTGACATTTTCCCCGATCTGCACCAGGTTGCTTGCATAAGAACGCGCCAGCACATCCTTTGCTTCTTCTTTTGAAATGAGCCGCGCATAAGAACCATGTTCGGCAAGGGAACGTGCCACATTGCCAAACGTCAGGCACACATCCCACGGCGCATTTATTTCGCAGGGATGCCCGGCATGGTACATTTTATGCCTGCAATAGCAAGTGCCAAGCCCAATATAAGACGCTTCCTCCACAATATGTGTCGCACGTTCATAGTCTAAAATGTGGTTTGTCTTTGCATTTGCCAGCACCGGCTCCTGTACAAAAACACGCCCCAGCCTTGTTTCGGTAGCAAAAAACAGGTCCTTAATAAAATCTTCTTCCACATTCATATACTGGTAATACAGGTTACTTAAATACTTCTGGTCTATATCCCCTCTTGTCCGCATTAACGCAAACTCAATAAACCCTGCCATTGGCGGCGGCATTACAAACTGCCGTTCTCCATGATATTCAGAATCCACCAACAGCGCTTTTTCACAAAGATGGTCTAACAGCTTTTCCGCCTTGGCCTGCGTAGTACCCCATACTTTTGCAGCTTTTTTTAACGTAAAAGGCCGGACAGGAAGCAACGCTGCCCATTTTGCCTCTTTTTCGGTATACAATACCTGAAGGATTTTATAAAGCGTATCCGATGGCGGCGCCCCTTGTGTAAACCAGTTGATCCGTTCCTCCAGATTTTTATAAGCGTCCCTTGTTGTTAAATGCCCCATACTGCCTTTCACCCCCTGTTTTCTATACTGTCAAGCAGAAAATTTTGCGCCCTACCCAGCCAGGCAGGCATAAGCGATGCCCGGTGCGGCTGGAAGGATTGATCAATAGGTTACCACAAATAGCTGCCAGTTTCAATGCATTTGGATATGTTTGAACCGTAATAATATCTGCAGATGGTGTGTGTTCCTGACCCAAGAATTATGTAACGCCAAGATAACCCATTGAACTGTTACGTATCCAGCCATTGCAAATCGCTTCACGATGGGTTGCTAAACGCCAGTGGCGCTTGTTCAGCAACGGCCGAAACGGAGTGAAGACCGGATGCCCTACAGCCACTACAGTTTCATACAGTCAGCGCAGTAAATGCGCAGGCCTATCTGAACTGTTGCAGAATTAGTTACTATTCTAACCAGAATTATAACAATATCTGCTTTATTCTGCAAAAATGTGGTTGAGTATCTGCATTTTCGTGTTATACTAGGGGATAGAAAACGGCTTAATTATTTTTAGGAAGGAATATTATATGTTTTTTCGAAATAAACAGCAGGAAGCGTTTTTTCAAAAAGTGGAAGAACGGCTCCAGTCAATGGAAGAGGCAATCTGTGCCAATACTTCCCAGTTAGATGCCCTTAGCCAGCTTCCCCATCCAGATCTTGGCCCACTGGGCCAAAATTTACAGAAGCTGGACTTGGACTCCCTTAGCACTAACCTGCAGAAGCTGGACTTGGACTCCCTTAGCACTAACCTGCAGAAGCTGGATCTGGATTCCCTTGGCAAAACCGCAGGCCAGCTTGCTGCTTTAAACAAGGCAGTTACTGAACTGGACGGCCGCTTGGGCCAGAATATCAACCAGCTCCATACCGCAGTGCAAAAGCATGACATGGCAATTGAAGACCTATTGGATGAATGGGAAGAAAAAAAGTCCGACGAACAGGGCATCCAGGACAGGTTCCGGGAACACGCGCATACTGAAAAACTGCTGCTAGACCTGTTTGAAGCCTACCAGGAACAGTTTTGGAACTTAAAACGTTTTGCCGAAGCAACCGGCGGCAAATGGTCAAAACAGGTAGCGCTTATGGAACAAAACCTGCAGCGCAGCCTACAGCAATGCGGCATCCGTATCATCCAGGAACGCGGTGCTAAGGTCGACTATGCACTGCATGAAATTGTGGAAGCCGTAGAAACCACTGACCCGGCCTTAGATAAAAAAATCTCAGATATTTACCGCTGCGGATATATTTATAAAGGGAAGGTAAAAAAGAAAGCACAGGCTGCTGCATACCGTATGGTACCGAAAACCGGAAAAGAATAACATGCAAATATTATCAACCGCGCGGCAATCCCGCATATTTTGCCGCAGCAACAAAGAATAGGAGTACAAATGAGCACAATTATCGGCATTGATTTAGGTACATCTACAACAGAAGCCGCTGTGATCCGTGACGGAAAACCGGTTATGATTGTCAATCTAGAAAATGAAATTATCACACCGTCAGCTGTCGGCAAGGATCCGGAAGGCAATTTTATGATAGGGGAAAAAGCACGTGCACAATATTTACTGTCGCCGGAAAATACCGCTATTGAAATAAAACGGAAAATCGGTACTACGGAAAAAATCCCATTGGGCGGCCTTTCCTATACACCCGTTGAACTTTCTGCAAAACTGCTGGAATACGTAAAGTCCTATGCTTCGGAATATTTAAACGAACCCATTACCCGCGCGGTTATTTCCGTACCCGCATATTTTGACGACATCCAGCGCCAGGCTACTGTAGAAGCCGGTACCAAGGCGGGGCTGGAAGTAGAACGTATTTTAAATGAACCAACCGCAGCTGCTTTAAGCTATGGGCTGGAACATATGGAAGAAGAAAGCCACATACTGGTATACGACCTGGGCGGCGGCACGTTTGACGTGACGCTGCTTGAAATGTTTGACGGCGTACTGGAAGTAAAAGCCAGCAGCGGCGATAACCAGCTCGGTGGCAAAGATTTCGATGAAAAGCTGATTAGCCGTTTTATCAGCCAGTTCCAAGAAAAACACGGCGTAGATTTAAGCAGCAATAAATTCGCTATGGTAAAATTAAAAGAAGAAGCGGAACGCTGCAAAAAAACATTAAGCACAGAATCTTCTTACCATGTGCTCATCCCAATGATTGCGGAAAAAGATGGGGAGCCACTGGCCTTAGATGAAACGGTTACGGTCGAAGAATTTGAAGAAATGGCACAGGAACTGCTGGAACGGACCCATCAGCCAATCGACGTCGTACTGGCTGACAGTGAAATCCTGGCCTCTGAAATCGACCGTGTGATCTTAGTCGGCGGGTCTACCAGAATGCCGATCGTATCCAAAGACATCAAAAATTACCTGGACATCGAACCTTCCCAGGCGGTCAACCCAGATTATGCCGTAGCAGAAGGCGCTTCAATCCAAGCAGGCATTATTGAGGGCAGCATCAGCCAGGAAAACAGCATTATGATGACTGATGTAAATCCGTATACGCTCGGCATCCGCGCTATGGATGAAATGACCGACGACCGCATGAGCGTCGTAATCCCCCGGAATGTAACGATCCCAACGACCCGCAGCCATATTTATTATACAAGCTGGGATTACCAGATGGAAGCGCATATTGATGTTTACCAAGGGGAAAGCCCTTACGCAAGCCGCAACCACTCGTTGGGGGATTTTATTATCCGTGACATCCCGCCTAGGAAAGCCGGCGTTGAAAAAATCAATGTGGAATTTTCTTATAATATGAATGGCATGCTGAACGTCAAAGCATCGATATTAAGTACTGGGGCAGACGCTTCGATCGATATTGACATGATGCAGGAGCACGATACTACCGCACCAAAAATCGATGTCAGTAAATGGAAAGAGGCGCCGAATGCACGCCAGTTCCGTACCATTATACGCCGTACCGAACGTGCACTGGAAGACCCGCGCGTTGAAAAAGATGCGTTTTTAAAAGAAGACCTGGAAGAAACCCTATACGAACTGAAAGAATCCCTGCTGCTGGAAGACCTGGCTGCTGCAAAAGAAGCCGAGCAGGAACTTTTAGATACTTTAGAAGATTTTGAAATATAAAATTGAGGAACAGCCTTTATGAATTTATACTATGAAATACTTGGCCTGCAGCCTGGCGCAACGCAGGCGGAAATCAAACGTGCTTATTTCCGATTGATCCGGCGGTATTCTCCGGAATCCGATCCAGAACGGTTCCAACAGATCCGGGAAGCATATGAACAGCTTAAAAATGCACAGGAAGCACCGTCAGGCCCTGTATTTCCGTCCCCATCTGAACCTTGGGCAAAAAAAATGCTGGAGCAGATCGAAAAATACAACCGGCAGCGGAACAACGAAAAATACCGGGATGCCTGTGAAGAAGCCTGGGCGCATTTCCCGGACGAAATACAGTTCCTTTATATGCTGAATATTGCACAGCGCCGGTGCCATAATACTGGAAAAGCTGTAAAAAGCAGCGAACTTCTGGTCAAAAAAGAGCCGGAAAACAAATGGTTCCGCCGTGAACTGGCCTTTTCCTATTTAGAACGTGGCTATACCAAAAAAGCCATTTCTGCTTTTGAACAAGCTTATCAGCTTGGCTGCCAAGATACGGAATTCCTCTTGTCCTATGCCAATGCATGCCGGGAAAGCCGCCTGTACAGCACAGGGATCCCGGTCTTGCTGCAGGTCATCCGGCAAGATAAACGGTGGCACAAAAATGAAATTCAATTTTTGATCGAGTCTTATATGTGCTTATTAAGCATGAATTATTATGCAGCGTTCCATAAGCCTGCAAAAGAAGCAATTCAGCAAGAACCACCGCTTTTGGAAATTTTAGAGCGTTTATATAACACATTAGGCCAATACGGTATTTACCTAAAACCACATGTACCTGATATTGCAATGGTAGTCGCCCGGACGTGTGTAAGGCCCACGTATGGTTCGGCAGAATACATACAAGTGGAACGGGTATTTGATGCCCTGCGCAAGCTATGCGCCAATAGCCCAAACGAAGAACGGGTAGAAGAAGCCGTAACCGAATACTACCACCACCGTGTTATCGAAGACAGCCGGATTTGCGACACGCTCGCCCGTTATATCGAAATCTATTATGATCTGTCCGATGCGGATTCTGCCTACCAGAAATTTGCCATACTGGATACACAGCTATGTTTGATCGAACAGCAGGACGAGGTTATCGCACAGGCTAACATCATCCAAAAGGAACACCCGCAGGAATACGAAAAAATTGCTGAATTTATCGAACAATTGCAATATACCAAAAATATTGTACACTTAAAAGAAAAGCTTCAAAAAACTTACCGCCGCCTCGAACCACTTTTTTCTTGCGGATACTATTATGAAGAATACCCACAGGAAAAAACAAAGGTTATGGGGACCAGGTTGGACAACAGCTTTCCGGACAGGCCATATGTACGCCAAACGCAAAAGATTGGGCGCAATGACCCTTGCCCATGTGGATCCGGAAAAAAATACAAGCATTGCTGTATGAAGAAATAAACATCCATACACACATTTTTCCAATTCCAATATATTATAGTAGAACGCTATTAATAAAGCCATTTTCAAGCCAAAACGGCTTGCATGGCTATGAATAGGAATCCATATTGGAAGGAGAATAACTATGGAAGAAGCAAAAACAAACACCGCTGCACCGTGCAGCTTTTCCGGCATACACCCTGCTATGATGGAGCTGCCTTACCCGCCTATACGGGTAAAAGGGAAAAATCCATCTTACGCAAACCTGCTCAGTATCGATTACTGCGGCTCTGTATCTGAGCTGTCAGCAATTACACAGTATATTAACAATGAAAACCGGCTTGCTTCGGTCAATTGTACTATGGCACGTACCATTTTAAGTATCGCAATGGCTGAAATGATGCATCTTCAAAAATTGGGGGAACTTATCTGCCTGCTTGGGGGCAACCTTGATTATGCTGCCAAACAGCCAAACGGCAGGATGCGGTTATGGACGCCTGAATACCTGTCTTTGGCACAGCTCCCAGCGCAGATGGCAGCTATCGGCATTGAGTCGGAGCAGGCAGCTATACAGCAATACCGTATGCATATGAAAATGATACGGGATGAGGATGTATGTGCTGTCTTGGCACGCATTATACAGGATGAAGAGTATCATATTATGATATTGCGTGGACTGGGGAACTGTTGACCAGGAAAAGAGAAGGCTTCAAAAGAAAGGAGTGCCGTAATGCCACAACCATTGGTACAACCTAATATCTATACCGAGGATGATTATTACAATCTACCGGAAAACATCCGGGCTGAACTGATTACGGGCAATTCTACAATATGGCTGTACCTAACCGGTTACATCAAAAAATATTAATGGAACTTTTCGCTGCAATTCACGATTATATTCGTATATCCAAAGGCCCCTGCGAGGTTTATCCGGCTCCATTTGCTGTAAAACTGTTTCATGACAATAAAACCATTGTTGAGCCTGATATAAGTGTTATATGTGATCCAAATAAATTAACAGCCCGTGGCTGCACCGATGCCCCAGACTGGATCATTGAAATTATTTCTCCCAGCAACCCCAGCCATGACTTTATATTGAAGCTTCATTTGTACGCAGATGCCGGTGTACGGGAATACTGGATCATTGACCCACGCCAGGAACGCATTTTGATATACAATCTGGAATTGGATAATTTTAGTTATGAAATGTACACATTCCAGGACAGGATAAAAGCCAACATCTATGATGACTTATGGATTAACTTTAAAAAGCTAAATATCTAATTTTCATTACGGTACCGAAAGTTTCCTGTATCTTTTAGTGGCAAAGCCTTTTTTGAAAACGCAGATAGAAAGAAAACCCTTGAAAATACTGGACTTTCAAGGGTTTTACTAATTATACATTTGTCCCGGCCATTGATATATTGCTCTCTAATGCTTTCTTGTATGTGCTTGTGTTGATATGCGGCTCTTTCAGAAATACAAGCTCTATGCCCTTATTATATACTTCCTATTTTGATACTGCACAAACATAGAAGCAATAATTTATTTTCATATTGACACATAGTACTATATATGATACCATGTTATAAGAAGGGAGATAATTACAGTGCCAACTGTAAAAAAGATAATTGAAAAAATGAAGCAACAGCCAAATGGAATACGGCCAGAAGAAATAGACAAAGTTTTAGCAGCATACGGCTTACGGCTATATTCCGGCAAGACAAAAAGGAAGCCATAAACATTATCTGAATAAAGAAACAGGAGATTTGATAACAATAAAGCAAGAGAGTCCATTAAAAAAGGCTTATGTTGTAGATGTGCTGAATAGGATAGTGGAATAATCCCCTTATCATGGCATAGCAAGCGGAAAGGAGCAGGAAAGCATGGAAGTTAAAGATTATATGAAATTGCCCTATACAAGATTAGTACAGGAAATGAACGATGAAAGCGGACACTATTTCTATGGCAGAATTTTGGAACTTGACGGATGCCAAAGTACCAGTGATACACTTGAAGGATTATATGAAAGCCTTAATGAAGCAATGAAAGGATATATTCAAATAAAAATAGAAAACAATCTCTCTATACCAATTCCAGAAACGCCAAGTAATTACAGCGGCAAGTTTGTTGTAAGGCTTCCAAAATCTTTGCATCAAAGATTAGCTATTGAAGCAGAAAAAGAGGGGGTAAGCCTTAATCAGTTAGCATTATACAAGTTGGCACTTTAATAAATATACACATAAGGTAGGGAATCGATGTAACCGCCAGATTTTTTACACCCAAGGCTTATAAAATTTTTTTTAAATAGAAAACCCTTGAAAATACTGGACTTTCAAGGGTTTCACTAATCTCTTTCATTGTATTGTAATTATCTCTTGGAGAACTGCGGCGCCCGGCGTGCTGCTTTCAAGCCGTATTTCTTCCTTTCCTTCATACGTGGGTCACGTGTCAAATATCCAGCGCTCTTTAATGTAGGCCGGTAATCTGCATCCGCTTCCAGCAGGGCCCTTGCAATGCCATGACGGATTGCGCCTGCTTGTCCTGTATAGCCGCCGCCTTTGACATTTACTTTTACGTCAAATTTATCAACCGTACCTGTCGCCACTAATGGCTGGCGGACAATTACTTTTAATGTTTCCAGATCCAGATAATCGTCAATGTCCCTTTTATTAATGGTAATCTTGCCTGTCCCTGGTATCAGGTATACTCTGGCAACAGAGCTTTTCCTTCTCCCCGTTCCATAAAATCTTGCACTAGCCACTTTCCTCTACCTCCTATTTCCGATTAAAATGTCAAAACCTCCGGTTTTTGCGCTGCCTGCTTATGATCTGGCCCCACATAGACAAATAACTTTTTGTACATTTTCCTGCCTAATGGCCCTTTTGGCAGCATGCCTTTTACTGCATGTTCTACAACTCTTTCCGGATGCTTTTTCAACATATCCTTTAATGTGGTCTGCTTCATGCCGCCCACATAACCGGAATGCCTGTAGTAAATCTTTTGGTCAAGCTTTTTGCCTGTGACTTTCACTTTTTCCGCATTGACGACAATTACATAATCACCTGTATCCATATGCGGGGTAAAGATTGGTTTATGTTTTCCCCTTAATATCCTAGCAACTTCCGATGACAGGCGTCCTAAAGTTTTTCCTTCTGCGTCTACTACATACCATTTTCTTTCAATGGTAGATTCAGTCACCATAACTGTTTTCATTGGTCTGCCTCCTTGAAAAATAGTAAGAAACCAGAAAATTCAGCCATGCCCGGAAGCCTTATCCCCTGCTTTCTTCGATAATATATAGTTAAAATGCAAATAGCAAAGTATCTACATTTTTTCACTATGTCAGACTAATATATTATAGTATCCAAACCCATACATGTCAAGGAATTTTTCAGATTTTCCCAAAAGCGATCCCAACCATTGTCAAGCCATGCGCGGGGGCAGTCGGGCCTGCTGCTGCACGGTCGCACGCTGCCAAAATGAATGGCATATCTTCTGGTTTTTTTTCTCCAATCCCAACTTGAACCAGTGTACCTGCCAGGATACGGACCATGTTATATAAAAAACCATTGCCGCATACATGGATTGTGATTAGATCTTTCTCTTTTGCTACGGTTAATTCATAGATGGTGCGGATGGTCGTCTCTGCCTGTGTATGGATCGAACAAAAACTTTTAAAATCGTGTTCGCCTACCAAGTACTGTGCCGCCTGCTGCATATGTTCCAGATTTATTTTGCGGTAACAAAAATACGTATCGCGGCGCGCTAACGGTGAGGGAAACCTACGGTTTAAAATTTTATACTCATATGTTTTACGGCTTTCGCAGCGCCGTGGATGGAAATCCGGCGGCACTTCACGGGAATCCTGGATGACAATGTCTTGCGGGAGCCGCTGGTTTAATGCATAAGCGATTTTTTCCGGCGGGATTTTGCAGCGGGTATCAAATACTGCTACATTTCCTAGCGAATGGACGCCGGAATCGGTACGGCTGGCACCAATAACGGCTACCGGTTCCCCGCACAATGCTGTCAGGCATCCATTCAGCACACCTTCTATGGTTATTCCATTTGGCTGCACCTGCCATCCATTGTAATTTGTCCCTTCGTATGCGACAATTAGCTTTATCCTTTTCACAGGCTATCCCCTTCTTATCCCAAAAACCTAAAATGGCGCAGTATTATAACGCCTAACATATATACCGCCAGGAAAAGATAGGCTGCAAAATCCCGTTTTGCATATTTTAACGGCTTCATCTTGGTCCTGCCTTCCCCGCCACGGTAACAGCGGGCCTCCATTGCCATTGCCAGGTCGTTCGCACGGCGGAAGGCGGATACAAACAGCGGGACGAGCAGCGGTATCATTGATTTTGCCCTTTTTATCAGGTTTTTATTTTGAAAATCGGCGCCCCTTGCCATCTGCGCCCGCATAATCTTATCTGTTTCTTCCATTAAAATGGGTATAAAACGCAGGGCAATGGCCATCATCATCGTTATCTCATGTACCGGTACATGGACACGCTGCAGCGGTTTTAAA
Source organism: uncultured Eubacterium sp. (assembly GCA_947089855.1). Taxonomy (GTDB): domain Bacteria; phylum Bacillota; class Clostridia; order Lachnospirales; family Lachnospiraceae; genus Eubacterium_J. Next base: position 94,990 of record CAMUML010000001.1, on the reverse strand, counting down.
GCTTTTTCCAAACCGTTTGTCAGTTCATTTGGCGTTGTCGTTAATGTCATAATGGATGTGCCGACCACCAGATAAGATAGGCGGATCGTCATCCGTATGGTAAGCAGGATTCCTTCCTGGGTAATGCGCAGCCATTTCCACTCCCAGACTGTATGCATACCGCCGGTAAATAACAAATTAAAAAACGCCGTAACAACCATCAGCGCTAGGACCGCTTTTAACCCTCTGGCCATATACCGGAATGGGACATGGGACAGCTTAACGGAAATGGCTACAAACAGAGTGATCCATACCAGCCCGTCCGCGCCCTGGAACATAAAGACAGAGAGCAGGAACAAAAATGTTCCGCATAATTTAACACGTGGATCCAGCCTGTGCAATACCGAATCCGCTGGATAATATTGGCCTATCGTAATATCCCTTATCATATACTGTTACCCCGCTGATGGAAACAGGCACTTTAAGATCTCCGCTTTTGCTTCCGCTACCGTTACCGCGCCTGTATCTACTGCAAAACCTGCATCCTGCATTTCATGCATCAGATACGATACCTGCGGCGCTGCCAGGCCGATTTCTTCCAGTTCTTTATAATGCCGGAATACATTGGCAGGCGCATCGTCGTATACAATCTGCCCCTGGTTCATCACAATCATACGACCGACGTACTGCGCAATGTCTTCCATGCTGTGCGATACCAAAATAATGGTAATATGTTCTTCCTTATGCATCCGCATAATCTGCGCAAAAAGCTCGTCGCGCCCTTTGGGGTCCAGCCCGGCTGTCGGCTCATCCAATACAAGCACTTCCGGCTTCATTGCAAGGACCCCTGCAATGGCTACCAGGCGCTTCTGCCCTCCAGATAAGGCAAACGGCGGCTGGTAATACAGCTCTTCTGGCATCCCGACGCTTTTTAATGCCTCAAATGCACGCAGCCCGGCCGCATTTTTCGTCAACCCCTGGTTCATTGGGCCAAAGCAGACGTCGTCAAAAATCGTCGCCTCAAACAACTGGTGTTCCGGATACTGGAAAACAAGGCCGACTTTGCTGCGCAGTGTTCTTAGGTCATAATCTTCGTCGTAAATATCTTCGCCATTATAATAAATCCCGCCGCTGGTTGCTTTCAGCAGCCCATTGAAATGTTGGATCAGGGTAGATTTGCCGCAGCCAGTGTGCCCAACCACCCCGATACACTCGCCATCTGCAATTTTTAGGTTAATGCCTTTTAGCGCCTGTACTTCATATGCAGTCCCCTGGCTATATACGTAATTGACTTTATCCAGTATAATAGACATATAACAAATCCCTTTCTGCCTTTGACAAGGACCGGCCGAAGCGGCAGCCAATGCCGCCGGAAATAGCCTGTTAATACAACGCAGTACCAGCAGCTATCTGCAGCAGCGCATCGAGCAGTTCCTGGCGCGTCAATATGCCTGGCGGCAACGGAAGCCCTGCCAAGCGCAGTTCATGGGCCAGCAGCGTGGCCTGGGGCACATCTAGCCGGTGTGCTTTCAGCTCATCTACCTTCGAAAAAACCTGTTTGGGCGTCCCCTGCATCACGATTTTACCCCCATCCATCACATAGATGCGGTCTGCAGCAATTGCTTCTTCCATATTATGGGTAATAAAAATAATCGTCGTCCCCAATTCCTGGTTTAGCCCATGCACTGTTTTTAGCACATCTGCGCGGCCAGACGGGTCAAGCATAGCGGTCGGTTCGTCTAGGATGATGCATTTCGGCTGCATGGCCACTACCCCCGCAATCGCTACACGCTGCTTTTGTCCGCCGGAAAGTTTGTTTGGAGAATGCTTCTGGAATTTTAACATACCGACTGCCTGTAAGCTCTTCCGTACCCGGTTCCAGATCTCTTCCGTCGGGATGCCGATGTTTTCCGGGCCAAACCCTACGTCTTCTTCCACTACGCTTGCCACCATCTGGTTATCCGGATTTTGAAAAACCATGCCGGCACTCTGGCGCACTTCCCATAACTGATCCATATCTGTCGCATCTTTCCCGTCCACCCAAAGAAACCCCTCCGAAGGCGATAAGATCGCATTGATGTGCTTTGCCAGCGTGGATTTGCCGGAACCGTTTGGGCCAAGGATTGCAATAAATTCACCCTCTTTTACATCCAGGTCTACCTGGTCTAAAGCAGTCTGGATCGCTTCTACATTGCCCTCTTCATCCCGCCGGATGTATTCATAGACCAGCTTTGCCGCTTTGATCATATCCACCATACTATTTTCCCCTGCCTTACCATTGCAGCCGGTGCAGCTGCCCGGAAAGCTTCATGCCTGCAAACTGGTTCTGGCGCAGCGCTTCATATAACACCACCGCAGCTGCATTTGCCAGGTTCAGTGAACGTGCCTCCCCGATCATAGGAATGCGTATGCAGGTGCCTGGATGCTCCTTTAAAATCTCCTCCGGTATCCCTCCGCTTTCTTTTCCAAACATCAGGTAACAATCCGGTTCATACGAAACACTGCTGTATAGCTGGCGTGCTTTTGTGGTTGCATAATAAATGTCCGCCCCTGGATTTTTTTCCAAAAATTCTTCATAATTGACGTAAGTGGTTACATCCAATTCATCCCAATAGTCCATACCGGCCCTTTTTAAGTTTTTTTCATTTAATAAAAAACCCAACGGTTCGATCAAATGCAGGCGCGCCCCCGCAGCTACACATGTACGGCCGATATTCCCTGTATTTTGCGGAATTTCCGGCTCATAGAGTACAATATTGAATCTGGCCATCCTATTTGCCCCACTTTCTATACTCTCGGGCGATGGAATGATTGGCTAGCTGTTTCTTAGTTTTCCAATAAACCTGCCTACACGTTCCAAAGCTACTTTCAAATTTTCAAGCGAGTATGCATAAGAAATGCGCACAAACCCTTCCCCGCTTTTTCCAAATGCCGTACCCGGCACAACGGCTACTTTTTCCTGTTCCAATAGTTTTTCTGCAAACGCCTCCGACGCCATGCCAAATTCTTTGATACATGGAAATACATAAAATGCCCCGAACGGCTCAAAACATTTCAAGCCCATTTCGTCAAATAAATGCATCAGGTAGCGCCGCCTTCCATTATACTGTTCACGCATGGAAGCTACGTCCACATCCCCATTGCGCAGCGCATCTACCGCCGCATACTGGCTGTTTGTAGGCGCACACATAATTGCATACTGATGGATCTTCAGCATCTGCTCCAATATAACCTGCGGCCCGCAAGCATAGCCAATCCGCCATCCCGTCATCGCATGGGATTTTGACAAGCCGTTGATGACCACTGTCCGTTCCCGCATGCCCGGCAATGACGCAATCGACACATGGTCTGCACCTTCGACATACGTCAGTTCCGCATAGATTTCATCGCTTATTACAAATAAGTCATGGGCTTTTACGACCTTAGCAATCTCTTCCAAATCGCGCCGTTCCATAACTGCCCCAGTCGGATTATTCGGATAAGGAAGCACCAATATTTTTGTATGCGGCGTAATCGCTGCCTCCAGCTCCTCCTTTGTCAGGCGGAACTCATTTTCTTCCTGCAATTCAATAATAACCGGCTTTCCGTTTGCAAGCAGGCAGCAAGGCTCATAGGAAACATAGCAAGGCTGCGGGATCAGCACTTCATCCCCTGCATCCAGCATTGCGCGCATTGCAATATCGATTGCTTCGCTGCCCCCTACGGTTACCAGCACTTCACTGTTATAATCATAGTCTAGGCCAAACCTGCGCTTTAAATAGTGGGAAATCTCTATTTTTAATTCTTTCAGCCCCGCATTGGAAGTATAGAACGTCCTGCCTTTTTCAAGCGAATAAATGCCCTCATCCCGGATATGCCAGGGCGTATCAAAATCCGGTTCGCCTACGCCCAAGGAAATCGCGTCTTCCATCTCACTGACAATATCAAAAAATTTCCGGATGCCGGAAGGCTGGATATTTACTATTTCTTTTGATAATGGGTTTCTCATGGTGTAAACGACATCCTTTCATCCTTTGGCGCTGCTGCCATTATAGTCCCGTGGTCTTTATATTTTTTTAAAATAAAATTGGTCTTCGTACTTAAAACAGAATCCAGGGTAGAAAGCTTATCCGTTACAAACTGCGAAACTTCACGCAGCGTCTTTCCTTCCAACGTTACCATCAGGTCAAAACCCCCTGAAATCAAAAAAACGGCATTTACTTCCGGATATTTATAAATCCGTTCTGCCACTTTGTCAAAACCCATTTCCCGCTGTGGGGTAACACGCACTTCTATCATAGCCGTTACTTTTTCTACCCCTGTCTTATCCCAATTGATCAGCGTATGATAGCCGCAGATAACATGTTCTTCTTCCATCCTTTTTAATTCCTGAGCTACCGTTACTTCGTCTACCCCTATGATCACAGCCAGTTCTTTTAAGTCCACACGGCTGTTTTTTTCTATATAAGTTAATATCTTTTCGCGCATATGGCCTCCCTCTGCCAAATCCACTGCGTACCGGCGCCACTGCCGGTACGCAGCCTATTTATACTACTTTATACAATTCATCCGCTTTCGGCGGCTCCAAAAACCGGCGCTCTTGAGCCGTATATAAGATGCGGTCATTGCCCGCTACTGCTTTTCCTGCTGCCACTGCGTGGATCCCCTGCTTTTCCAGTTCCTGTACAATTGCATTTCCATCGTCTGCCGCCATCAGCATACAGCCGCTGGAAATCAATTCATAAGGGTTTATCCCATAAAATTCGCAAATCTCTATCGTTTCCTGCCGGATTGGTATTTTCTTTAGATCAATCTCAAGCCCCACGCCGGATGCTTCCGCCATTTCCCAAAGTGCACCGAAAATGCCGCCTTCTGTTACATCATGCATCGCCCCAACGCCAACCTTTACCGCTACCGCAGCCTCTGGAAGTACCGACAGGTATTGGTCAAATGCTTTTGCCCGCTGGATAAACGGCTCTGGAAAATGGGTACGCAGCTCCGCCTCTTTTTCTTTTGCAATAATTGCAGTCCCCTCAATGCCAACCCACTTCGTGACCACAATATCCATGCCGGGGCGTGCGCCCGCCGTAGAAACCATCCTGCCTTTTTTGGTTTTCCCAACGCCGACAACCGAGAGCAAGGGCTGGTTCACCGCCCTTGTCACCTCTGTATGGCCGCCCATAATCTGGACATGGACTGCCTTGCACGCTGCCTCTGCCTGCCCTATGATATGCCGCAGTTTTTGTTCGCTGACATTTTCCGGAAGCAGTACCGTAAGCATAATGCCGATAGGCTCTGCCCCTGCACTTGCCAAGTCATTCATTGTTATCTGGACTGCAAGTTCGCCTATATCCTGTACTGTGCCTGTGATCGGATCTGTAGACATCACAAGCATCTCGTCGGGCGCTACTGCAACCGCTGCACAGTCTTCCCCTAAGGAAGCGCCAGTCAGCACCTCATCCCTGCAGCTATGGATCTGATTCAATACGGAACGTTTTAACACCGCTTCCGGTATTTTTCCAATTTTCATATTTTGCCTGCCTTTGCCTTTTGCGGAACCTTATTCCTGGCCCTCCCCGCCTTCTTTGTCGGCGGTTGTCTCAGCCTGGCCTTCTTTCCCGCTTTTTGTATTCTCCTCTTTTGGCTGCTCTTCCTTCTTTGGAGCTTCCTGCTTTCCTTCCTCCTTTTTCGGATCTTCTTTCGGAGTTTCTGTTTGGCCCTCCCCGCCTTTATTTGGATCTTCTTTTGCAGGTTTGTTATCGTTTGCGTCTTTATTTGCGTCTTTGTCTTTATCCTTGTCCTTGTCTTTATCCTTATCCTTGTCCTTGTCTTTTGGATCTTCGCCGGATGGATCTTCTTCCGATGGGCCTTCTCCAGACGGATCTTCCTCCGATGGGTCTTCTTCCGGTGGATTTTCCGGCTCTTGCGGGCGTGCCGCAATCTCAGCAGCTGTCTTGGCCGCCGCATAGATCCCACTCTCGCTTTGCGAAGCAATTGCATTTTGGATATACGCCCTTGCCTCGTCACTGGATGTATTTGTGCCTACTGTGATAATCCTCGGTGAAGACATATAGTTGCTGTTATTGAATTCCTCACGGCTTTCTTCTTCACCATCTACTTTCACAATTTTCCACAATCTTGCCACTTTACCAATATGTGAAGATTCCTGTACGCCGACATAGCCTACATTATAGCTGGAAGACCCTTGAATCTGCGTTGGCGGCACAGATTCACTGACAACCTCGCTTTCAAAAATAACTTCACGGTTCGCCGGCCTTGTTTCTGCCCCGTAAATATTAAAAGTTAATTGCCCGCCTTGCGCAATGCCTTCAATAAATACTGGTGTTTTCCAGTTATTTTTAAACTTAAGGTCCAGCACTGTCCCTGCAATCGCCGCATCCATAGATGGCTGTACATAGCCTACGATCATAGAATGCGGATGGCGTTCTGTAACTTCCAGCTCCGAGCGGATCACTGCATTATATAACGTCGTAGATACTTGGCAGATCCCGCCGCCATAAGATTCTACTACCGTCCCATTCTCATAGGAAGGAGCAAGCGCATACCCATGCTCTGCGTCAATCGGCGCTACTAGGTCATGCACCGAAAATTGATCCCCTGGATACAGCAGCGTCCCATTGATCTTATTGCAGCCATTTTCCACATTCATGGCACGCCCTGCGCTGGAACTGCTGTAATCTGTTGTAAATGTCCCTAGCACATCTTTTACTTTTGCCAACTCTTCCTTTGTGCCCCGCGGCTTGGCAACTTCTGCTGCCAGCTCAATGCCTGCCTCTTTTGCGTCCCACTCATTTTCAATATAGGCTGCAATTGTTTTCGCAGACTCCGAAGTGTTAACGGTAATCCCTTCTTTGCCGCCGGTAATCGTAAATCCGCCATTTTCCCGCACAAGGCCGCCATCCACTGCCTTTTGGTCCAGCTTCTTTTTCTTTTTTTTCAGATAAGATTCGATCTTGGACTCATCCGCGCCAAAGGAAAGCTCTAGTTTCTTTGGCTCGTGTTCCAAGTCTTTTTTGTCCTTATACCTGGTAATTAGGCTGCCGCTTTTGCCAATCTGGGCTGCTTCCGCGACAACCCCCGTATTTTTCCATTCCACACCCAGCTTGCCTGCTGGAACCTGGATGCTTTTTCCCGCAGCCTTCAGGGTAAGTTTTGTTTCCTGGATGCTTTTGACATAATCTGCCACAGCCTGGCCGGCTTCCTGCTCGGTCATCCCGCCAACCGCAACCTCTCCAATATAAACGTTTTCCAAAATCGTGTCGCGGCCATCTGCATAAGCCCGGTTTATGGCAAACCCAGCCGCAAAAATAGCTGCTGCCGCAACCCCGCCGACAATACACTTTTTAATATGTTTTAACCTCACTGCTGCTGTTCCTTTCTTTCATTTTCATCATTTACCGGCGCTTTCTACCATTCTATCGCATATAATGCCAATTATTCAAGCGAAATAGTAACAAATATATTTGACATATGCGCTCAATTTCTGTATATTATACACGATATGATTTACGTATGGCCGCTCACACAAATGCTGATAAAAGCAGCGGCAGCAACATAGCTGCGGCCAGCAGGATACAGAGGACGGCTGCTGCAGTCCGCTTCTTTTTAGAAGTATAGATAGTCGTTTTATTTTTTTTGCTTTTTGACATGATAACCTCTTTCCCAGGCCGCATGGCAGCCTGTTATCATTTATTTTTTATTTGTCCATACTAGTTTTACCTATAAACCCAATCAATTTAAGAAAGGAAGCGATTTACGATGCCAATGATGATATTGCCTTTTTTTATCCTCCTGCTCTGTTTCTTTAGCCTGCTGCGCAACCGCTCCCAGCAGTCTTATGAAAAAAAACAGGACTCCTTTTGGGAAAAAGAACAGCGTGCAAATATGGTACGGAAAAAGGATATAAGCGGGCTGGACTATATCCAAATCCCACTGGATGAATTCCCGGCCGGCAAGTTTCCAGATGGCAAGCTGGCAGCACTGGAAGGAACCCTTCAAAACCTGGGCACACGCAAGATCCTAAACCTGACCGGGCAGTCCAATACCGATCTAAAGCTGCAGTATGGCCCCGCCAACCTGCCCGTTTTATCGGACTGCGATGCAAACTTTACACTGCTTGCCAAAACCATCCTGGCTTACGGGGAACGCCTAGCCGAACTCGGGCATTGGCAGGAAGCCATCCAAGTATTGGAATTTGGCGTTTCCTGCGGTACTGACATCAGTAAAAACTACACGCTGCTTGGCTCGCTGTACCGGGAGCATGGGCAAACGGCAAAGCTAGGCCAGCTAACAGAAACCGTACGGAATATGGACCTTCTTTTAAAAGAGTCGATATTGGAAAAACTGGCGCAATAGCCAATCCAATTGGCAGTATAACCCGGCTGCACACCGCCAGCCAAGCACTTTCTTGGTTACATTACTGTACCTTCTGGCGGCCTGCAGTATAACTGCTGCCGCTGTCTGCCGTTTCCTGTTTTGGGATCCTCCCATACTGTGCGATCAGCCGGTCAATCTGCCTGGATGCCTCATTTTTAGTCAATGTCTCCCACGACACATTTAATACAATTTTATGGTAGCTTGCCAATTCCTGCAAGTGGGTTTTCTGCCTTTTTGTCGCTGGCTGCTGTTTTTTTACCTTATAAACCAACGGATATGGTACAAATACGTCCGGCTGCTGTGCCTCATACGCAGCCTCCAGCAATTCATACAATTCCCCTGCCGCTTTTGCATCATCCAGCGCACGGTGCTTATGTTCCCTTGCAATGCCAAAGTGGTCACATAAAGCCTGCAGCGTTTTTTTATCATCCGGCGCAAGCAATTTCCTTGCAATCTTCAGCGTATCCACCCCATCATGCTCGAACTCTATATCGTGGTTTCTTGCCTCCTGTTTTAAAAACCCATAGTCGAAAATGATATTGTGCCCCAGCAGCACAAAATTCCCGCAAAAATCCACAATTTCTGGCAGCACCTCTTTCATTTCACGCCCGCTGGCCGCAATCTCATTTGTAATCCCAGTCAGTTCAACCACTTCTTTCGTCAATTCCAGATGAGGGTTCACCAGCGCCTGGTATACCGCTTCCCTTTTCTTATCTTTTACCCGGACTGCCCCGATTTCTAGGATCCGGTCGCATTTGGCGTTCAGCCCGGTCATTTCCAAGTCAATTGCTACATAATCGTTTAAAATCAAACCCTTTTGTCCCCTGCCTTACATAAATCCTGCAAAAAACATTCACTGCATTTGGGGCTGCGCGCAATACAGATACTGCGCCCAAATGTAATGATCTGCATATTATATAAAATCCAGTGATCCTTTGGCAGCACCTTCATCAAATCCTGTTCTATCTTGGCAGGATCCGACTCTTTGGTAAATCCCAAGCGGTTGGAAATACGCTTGACATGCGTATCTACCACAATACTGGGTTCGTTATAAACATTGCCCCGGATCACATTTGCCGTTTTCCTCCCCACACCGGCAAGGCTGGTTAAATCTTCCAGCGAAGAAGGCACTTCCCCGCCAAATTTCGTAACCAAATCCCGGCAGCACGAAATAATATTTTTTGCCTTGCTGTGGTAAAACCCAATTGAATGAATATCCTGTTCCAATTCTTCCAGATCCGCACCCGCAAATTTTTCCAGCGTATCATACTTTTGAAACAAGTCTGCCGTAACAATATTGACCCTTGCATCCGTACACTGGGCACTTAAAATAACAGCGATCAAAAGCTGCCATGCATTCTCATGGTGCAGGTAGCAGATTGCTTGTGTGCCATACATTTCATCCAGGCGGTTAAGAATCTGGGCGGTACGTTTTTTCATTTGTATGCGCCTCCGTTAAACATCAAAATAATGCCCGCTGTAAACAAATGCTTCCACAGGCGGTGGCCGCACCGTGGCATCCGTATGGGGATAGCCTGCCGATGCAGCTGCTATACAATAAATACGAAATGAAACGGAAAATTTTGTATGTATGACAGAAACTTATCAAAAATATTTACAGATTGGCCTGCATCGATCATTAAAAAGTATAAAGCCTATTGGCAATCCAATAGGCTTTACACTCTAATTTGCTAGTAATATACTTGTTACTCTTTAATATAATCAATTTCGGTAAGGTTTACACCAGATGTAGTAAGTATAACTTTTAATTCTTTATATCTTTCTTTCATTTCCCTGTATGCATCTGATTCTTTATCAGATAAACGCATGTATTTTTGTAATCTTGCAAACTCTTCGACATTCTTTTGTATCATTTCTTCTTTCGTCATTCCCATTACATCCATAATTTTCACCGCCTTTTGATTCATGCAGTTGTTTCGCTGCTTTCTAAATACAATAAGTCCGCACCATCATTATAGTGTATGTTGTTTCATGTGTAAAGCCTGCTATACTCACAAGCGATAAAGTTTGCCATATGCTGTTACTATTCACGGCCTAGTACACCGTAAAATAAATAACTGGTTATATTGCGCCGGATAAATCTTCGAGAGTGCATGGCAAAAACCGGAGGTGTACCGGGGAGCACCTCGGATTTTTGCCATGTGCTCCCGGAGATTTAGACAAACAAAATGGCCAGTTATTTATTTTACGGTGTACTAGGGGCCGCTCACAGTAACAATTCGGGGCGATATTGAAAGTTTGCTTCGCAAAATCGCCCCTCACTCCTGAATCATGTTCTCACGGAATGCGCAGTTTATGCGCAATTCCTGGCCCATGAATAGTAACATATGCTACTCTTCCAGCACTTTTACCGCATCCGTCCTGAAAATAAATTTCGTTGTTGCCGATGTCCCCTCTTTTGCACCGCAAAACGTCCCATAATCTTCCCCGGCTTTCACAATTTTTTTCATACGTTCAGCCAGTGCTTTCACATCCCCGTGATATGTTTCGACCAGCTTTGCAATGGCCTTGTCGTCAAACTCGACCAGGCCGTCTTCCAGTTCGTGCGCGCCGTCTTTGAGTTTTCCGACCCCGTCGCTGATCTGTTCAGAACCGTCCGCCAGTTTTAATACCCCGTTTTTTAACGCATCATTTTTGCCTGCCAGTTCATTTGCACCATTTAACAGCGTGCCGATGCCGTCCTTCAAGGCTGGTATGCTGTCTGCCAGCTGCTGCGTACCAGTACACAATGCCTGAGTGCCAGACACCAGGCTGTAGCCGCTGGCGCCGACGGTTTCTATCGCCGCTGCCGCCTGTTGCTTTGCAGATTCCGCACCTGTTACGGCTGCAGTACCTCCTGCCTGTTTCGCAGCCATTTTGCATGCCCCGACTACGGCTTCCCCTACGGCTGCAGAACCTTGTTTGGCAATGCCATCCGTAATGCCGCCTGCCAGCGCCGATGATAACCCGCCATTTAATACAGCATTTGCAAAGTAGGCTGCAAAGGTGGTTTCTGTCCCTGGCACATTCGCCTGGCACGCTTGCGCCGAATAGGTCTTTCCAGAAGCATCGGTAAAGCCATTTTGCGCATAATACTCTGCAAGGGCTGCCACGACGCCTTCTGAAGTCAGCCCCTGTGCCTGCATTCCGGCCTGGATGCCTGCCTGCACGCTGTTTACGGCTGCCTCTGCAGTCAGGGTGTTGGTAAAATTGCTTACAGCACCATTATACACCATATTATATGCCTGTGAACCTTTTTGGAATTGGGTTTCCACTGCCTGGTCAACCTGCTGCTGCGCTGCCGCCTTCTCCTGGTCCGTCATCTGGGTATGCAACGCCGCCGCCAGCTGCTGTACCCCGTCGTTAATCGTTTTTGCACTGGAATTGAGCGCATTGACACCGGATTCCAAGGAACCAGAACTGTCACTTAAAGACTGGATGCCGCCTGCCAGCCGGGATGCCCCGTCCGTATATGCATTTACGCCGTCCTGTAAAGAGCTGATGCCGTCTTTAAAGCTGCCCATGCTGTCTTTTAATGTATCCAGGCCGTCTGCCAATTCCCCGCTGCCGTTTTTTAACTGGCCCATCGCATCTGTGACTTCGTCCACCCGTTTATCCAATTCACTAAGGTCCATTTTCTGTGAAAGGCTGCTGTCCGACATAAGCCCTGCCACTGCAGCCGTTGCAGTCATTTCCAATGAAAAGTTTTCTACATCTGCAGTCACTTCCACATAATCCAGGAAATCAGCATCCCCGTCAAAATCTTTTTCGTCTATATCCAGGCTTTCTTTTAAGCCCGGCATTGCAAGGCCCACCACAGTGACCTTGTTTCCATCTGATAAAATCTTGCCATTATTTACATGCACATTCCGGAAGCCATCGCCTAACACCATACCGGAAACTACGGTAAACGGCACATAAATATCTTCTTTTTTGCCATTGATTTTTACTTTTGCCTTAGCATGGTTTTCATAGTCAAAACGGATGGTAACTTTCCCGCTTTTTCCAGCCAGTTCTTCCGGTTTTACTTCCACACCATCCAAATAATAGGTTAGCCGCTCGGTAATCGGCAGTTCTTTGGACGTAGTCCCCCGGTAAAAAATATCTTCGCCGCCTGCCTGCCAAGTGATCTGATCCCCATCTTGGATAAATGTTTCCTCGCCTTTTACATTTTCAATATCGGTTAAGCTGGAAACATCTTTTATTTCTGCACGGTTTGAACCGTTTTTCAGCCAGCTGCTTACAATGGTCTGGTTCACCTTTCCACTAGCGTCTGTGATCAAGTAAACGGTTTCTTCTTTTCCATCCAGTTTTTCTTCTGACTCCATACCTTCGCTTAACGCAGACATCAGCCTGCCAGATAAACCTTTTTCTGAATCAGATTTTGTTTCCCCCTGTGCCTTGCCCTTGCCAGAGCTGGATGCGCCTGCACTTTTTTTGGCTGCTTCCAGCCTTTGTACCTGTGGCTGGGAAACGGCAAAACTTCCTCCAGCTAATGCCACGCATAAAATACCTGCGATCATCCGTATTGTAAATTTATTTTGAAATTTTTCCTTTAATTCGCGAAATTTCATATCCCTTTTCCTCCACTTCCTGCCTTTTGCGGCTGTTATAAAATAGCGGATTCTGCTTTTACTTTCTTTTCTTTATGCAAAAAACCCGCGCTCGTTTTGCATATCAGCTTATCAAAAACCATAAACATCGCCGGTAAAATAAATGCAACAACCAAAAAGCTGATGATTGCACCTCTTGCAAGCAGCACACACAGCGCGCTGATCATATCGATACTGGAATACAGGCCCACGCCAAATGTCGCTGCAAAAAAGCTTAGTGCGCTTACAAATACCGATTGCAGCGAGCTATTTAGCGCCGTAGAAATCGATTCCTGCTTGCTTGCGCCCCCATACCTGGCCTTTTTATATTTATTTGTCATCAAGATGGCATAATCCACGGTTGCACCCAACTGGATCGTACCGATTACGATTGACGCTATAAACGGCAGCACTGTCCCCGTATAGGACGGGATCCCCATATTAATAAAAATGGCGAACTCAATAACGCTTACCAGTATGACCGGAAGTGAAGCGGATTTTAATACAACTGCTATAATAATAAAAATCAATACAATAGACACAGCGCTAACTGTCTTAAAATCTTTATCTGTAATCGTAATCAGATCCTGTGTACACGGCGCTTCCCCTATCAGCATTGCCGTACTGTCGTACTGTTTGATAATACCTTTAATTGTATCGCACTGCGCATTCACTTCATCTGAAGCGGTTTTATACTCAGATATGATAAACATCATCTGATATTTGCCGTTATCCAATATCTGCTGGTAACTGTCTGGTATCATTTCCCTTGGAACTAACGGCCCCAACAAGGAATCCAGGCCCATTACCAGTTTTACCCCTTTTACCTCTTCCAGTTCTTTCAGCATTGCCCTTGCCTGCTTTGCTTCCAGGCTACTGTCTGCAATAATAACATGGGTCGCGCCCATCTGGAAATCTTCTTCTAACTTGGTATTGGACATAACGCTTTCCAAGTGGTCCGGCAGTGTGCCGACCAGATCGTAATACACCTGGTTATGGGTATATCCGTAATAAGCAGGGCCTAAAATAATACAAAACAGCGCTATAAATACCATATATTTCTTTGTTACAAAATTTCCGATACGCCCAAGGTCCGGTATAACTGCACGGTGCCTTGTTTTCTCAATTGCCCGGTCAAAAATCAAAATCATAGACGGCAAAATTGTAACACAGCCAATTACCCCAAATACGACGCCTTTTGCCATAACAATCCCTAAATCCAGCCCAAGGGTAAACGTCATAAAACACATGGCAAGGAAGCCAGCCACTGTTGTAATGGAACTTCCTACCACAGAAGAAATGGTATTGGAAATGGCATGTGCCATTGCCCGTTTTTTATCCCCCGGATACCGTTCCTGGTTTTCCTGATAGCTATGCCACAAAAAAATCGAATAATCCATCGTAACTGCAAGCTGCAGGACAGCTGCCAGTGCCTGTGTGATAAATGAAATTTCTCCAGCTACAAAATTTGTACCAAGATTGTATATAATTGCCATCCCAATACTTAATAGGAAAAACAGAGGGATTAAAAAAGAATCCATCGTCAGTGACAGCACAACCGTTGACAGCCCGGCCGCTATCACAACATACATAATTGCCTCACTGTTGCAAATCTTTTTAATATCGGCTACCACGGCAGACATTCCGCTTAACAGGCATTTTTGGTCAGTCAGGCCGCGGATTTTTTCAACTGCATCCAATGTTTCATCCGCCGACATCGACGTATCCATCATAATAATCATAACCGTTGCATTTTTATCTTCATTTTTCAACTCGTTTTTAATATCGGCCGGCAGAATTTCCATTGGTATGGAAAGGTCGGCAATGGAATCATACCAAAGCACATCCTTGACATGGTCAACCTGCTCAATCTCTTCTTTTAATATCGCCACATCTTTATTTTCCATCCCTTCTACTACCGCAACGGAAAACGCCCCTGTGCCAAACTCTTCCAGCAAAATATCCTGCCCTTCCATTGTTTCAATATCCCCTGGAAGATAGGACAAAATATCATAATTGATGCGGGTATTCAGATAACCGATAATGGATGGAACCAGCAGCAAAAGGCTGATAATCAAAATCGGTATCCTAAACTTAACTACTTTTTTTCCAAACTTGATCATGTCTCCACTCATCTCTTTCTATATTTTTTTGCCTGCATAATGGTTTCCATTGCACCAGTGCTGTAACAAATCATATAAAAAAAGATTGAATTTTAACATATTCAATCTTTTTGGTATGTATCTATTCATTTACATTTCTTCAATTTTGTTAAAATACGGATACAAATCAGCAGAATTGTATATGGTGCCCCCTGCATCTATCCTGGCAAACACTAAAGTTTGCCAAATAACGCTGCCTCACGGGTGTCATTATCTTAAATCATATGGCAACCTTTACCACTCGTGAGTATATACTGCATACCAGTTAAATTTACAGTATAGATTTATAAGTCCTTTAACGCTTCTTCCAGCGAATGGCTGATCATATACTGGTACAGTTCCGCCAAATCCTGGCCGGATATTGTCATACCGCTCTGTATCCACTGGATGAGTACAAAAACCATTGACTGGCCATAATACTGTGCCAGCCGTTCCGGCGTCAGCCATTCATATTTCGGATGCCTGCGCTGGCTGTGTTCTCCGCACACTTCTTCAAATAGCACCTGGATCCCATGCTGTGCAATGCTGTAAAAGGAATTTTGCCCTTCCAGCCTACTGGCCTTCATATAAAATTCTTTTTCTTTCTCAATATTGATAAATAAAAATGTCATTGCCTGCGTTGTCAGCCCGCTGCGGATAAACGGCCTGACCGGCTCTATCAGGTCACGGTTAATGATCCATTCCAGCAGCTCATATTTATCCTGGAAATGGTTATAAAACGTCGGCCGGATAACGCCTGCACGGTCTGTTATCTCTTTGATCGTAATCTTCTCAATCGGATTCTGGCATGCCAGCTCTTTAAAACTGTCTGCAAGCAGCCCGTCTATCTCCTTCTTTCCCTGGGCCATGTATTATTTTTCCTCCAGCTTATTATTCCATAAGTCCTCTGGCACTGGCTGCAGCTCTTTTGTCCCTTCCCTCCAGCAGACAAGCTGATGCGTACCTTCTACCCGGCACACCCAAGTATCGTCGTAAATCCCGCTTGCCTCCAGATCCTGCTCGCCTAACAGCCACACTTTTTGCCCTTTTATCGTCAGGCCGTATACTTTTGCAAACACAATTTTCCCTACACTGTTTTTTTCAGGTTCATCCACACGCATAATATATGCCAGCGGCTTCAGCCTTATTCTGTTTACTACAAATCCATTTTCCAGACGATACTGGATGGACAATATATCCAACGTACCATTATCCAAATATGCCATATTCCCCTCCCTGGCCAGAAGCCTGGCCATATAGGCTGCCGGACCCCCGCCTATCCTGGGAATCCTGGCCTGCCTTACTCATCAAATTCTACCGTTACAAAAAAACCCTTTTCCGTTTCATGGACCCTTACCACTTTTCCTTCTGACGACTTTAGCCGCTCCCGGTATTTGTAATTTGCCGACATCGCAAAAGCGCTGCCAAGCGTATAATAATAAGAATCCGGAAGCCGCCCTTCTGTAACCGGAAGCACGTCCCCTTCTTTCAATAGCCCGGTCCGTTCCATTTTAAATTCCATCTGGCGCATAATTTTGCCCCCTGCCTACATTTCTATCATATATCAGCCCAAGTTTTCCTAAAAAACGCGTATGCGCTGCAATTGCATGATTTACAATTCTTCCTCACGCGCTTCTACATCAATCGGTTCTATTTTTTCTGCCGCACGGCGTACTACCTGCACTGTATGATATACAATGATAATATTAGAGATACCGTCAAAAATAAGCGCCATCCCCAGCAGCCGTACTGCTACCGATACAAGCCCAAAGGAATCGCAAATACAGACTACACCCAATGCACTATTTAAAAACGCGAGTAAAAACATCATAACCCAGCGCTCACTTCCGCTGCGTTTCGCCTCGGAAGCCATCTGGAAATCTTTTAGGCTGTGTACCAGCAAAACCACGCCGATAACAATCGGTACAAGGGTAGCAATCGACGTTGGCGTTATAAAGATCCACACGCCAAGCAGCAAAAACAACAGCCCGCCTGCAACAGACAAAATACCCCTGCCTTCCATAAAATAACCAAATAAGTATACTGCACCCATGACTGCCAACAGAGCGCCCAAAATGCGGCAGATCAAGCCGGTAACTTCCATCGGCCAGGCAACCAGTACAATGCCTAACGCAACTGTCAGTACAGCTGACATATATGCTGCAATCCGCAGCCTTTGAAATAGTTCTTTCATGCAATCCTCTCCTTTTGCCGTATTCCCCGAAACCCCCTCATTATTGGTTATTATAGGTTATTTGTACAAAAATAACAAGACTTGTTCCAATAACTTTTTCATAAATTTTGACAAGCCCTATCCCTTTATTTATAAGCCCATACAGTCTTTTCCAGAAACTTCCGTATAAAATTTTTGTGAATTTCTACCCATTTACAGCTTACATCTTTCATGTTATCATCTCTCCATCGATTCGGTGTGTCCGATACCGTATATGCAGGCAGCATGATAACTGCAAACCGCCAGAATGTACAGTAATGTAACCAAAAAAGTGCCTGGCTGGCGGCCTGCAGTCAGTTTATACTGTAAATTTAGCTGGTGTGCAGTACAAATAAGCAAGTATATGCAAGGAGGTATCTGATATGACACGCAGATCTAAATATTCTATTATTTCAGTATTACTATTATCGGTGGTATTCTTATTTACCCCATTTACCAGAATGACGGTCGATGCAAAACTATATCCTTTGATCGTACTCACCAAGTATTCCCATACCATGTCTATCGGGGACGAATTCTATTTAGCCGCAGTGGCTTCCAATGGCAAGATGCCTACGTTCAAAAGCAGCAAATCTTCTATCGCATCTGTCAATACCTATGGCCATATCGTCGCGAAAAAAGCAGGAACCTGCAAGATTACAGCAAAAATCAAAAATGCAGAAGCATCCTGCCGCATCACCGTAAGGCCAACGGCAGTTACTTTAAAGCCTACGAACCTTTCTATGTACCGCCAGGGTACAAAACAGCTGATAGCAAGCGTATCAACTGGGCATGAACCCACCTGGAAATCAAGTAAAAGCAGTGTAGCAGTGGTCGATGAAAATGGCCTGGTAACGGCCGTCAAGCATGGAACTGCCAAAATCACTGCCACCGTAGACGGCGTATCCAAGTCTTGTACCATCACTGTAAAACAGCCGAAGATCAAGCTCTCCGCTTCCAATCTTTCCCTAAAAACCGGAGATACCTATCGCCTCACCGCTTCGGTTTCTTCTGGATGTACGCCAGAATGGAGCACAAGCAATTTGAATGTCGTTACCGTAGACGAAAACGGGCAGATTACTGCACGCCAAAAAGGCCGTGCATACATCTATGCCCGTGAAGACGGCGTAAAAGCAAGCTGTATTGTCACGGTTAGTGACATACAGCCTGAAAAATAAACGCCATAATGTTGCCATACCTTGGCCAATCGTATTGGCATTTACTAAAGTACGTATCTAAAATCCCATAATATGCGCATATCGGCGCACCAAATC
Source organism: uncultured Eubacterium sp. (assembly GCA_947089855.1). Lineage (GTDB taxonomy): Bacteria > Bacillota > Clostridia > Lachnospirales > Lachnospiraceae > Eubacterium_J. The sequence continues at coordinate 76,416 of CAMUML010000001.1, read as the reverse complement.
GACAGGCCGTAAAACACACCCTAAATCACCCAGTCCCACATCCATACCTGGCCATCGTCCTTCGGCGTATCTACCTGGAATACCATCTCTGGGGCCTTTAGCGATACTTTTGTATAAGCTGGGACGGATTCCGTAATAAATGTATTTCCACCGATAATTGAATTTGCACCGATTACCGTTTCCCCGCCCAGGATCGTTGCACCGGAATAAATGGTAACGTTATTTTCAATTGTCGGATGGCGCTTTACATCGGCCAGAAGCTGCCCTTTCCTAGTTGAAAGCGCCCCCAGCGTTACCCCCTGGTAAAGCTTAACATTATCACCAATCTTTGTTGTCTCCCCAATGACAACACCGGTTCCGTGGTCGATAAAGAAATATTCTCCGATCACCGCCCCCGGATTAATGTCAATTCCGGTACGGCTATGTGCATATTCCGACATAATACGTGGGATAAACGGCACCTGCTGTAAATATAATTCGTGTGCCATACGGTATACAAAAATCGCAAACACACCTGGATAAGACGAAATAATTTCCTGCCTGCTTTTCGCCGCCGGATCCCCGTCAAAACCTGCCTGCACATCCTTTAACAGCAAGCTTTGTATCTCAGCCAGCTTTCCAATAAAATGCTTTGCAATTGCATCCGATTTTTCAGCAACCTGTTCCCTGGTATGGCTGTCATTGGTATAAAGCAGCGCCGTCTCTACCTGCTGCCGCAGTTCCCTGCGGATACTGTTAAGCGTATTCCCTACGAAATAACGTGCATCCTGGTATTCAAAGTTTTTTTCCTCAAAATATCCAGGAAACATCAGCGACCGCAGCCGTTTGATCAATATAATAATGCTGCTCCTGCCCGGCAGGCGGCGGTTGTCCTTTGTTACAAATACCTCATCAGATATATAATTTCGTGTGATCTTTTCCACCACCTGGTCAAAATCCGTTGTGATTTCCCCTGCCATACTGCCTCCTATCTATACTTAGTTACCCTATCTTTCTGGCCTTGCCTATTTTCTACAGGTCCCTAATGTTATCATATGCTATCTTTACATCCGGTTGCTGTTGTATCATATGAATCCCGTACAAAAAACATACTATCCGGAAAAACAAATGCATCAATTTCTATATTGCAAACGGAACTGTATATGATGGACGATACATACCCCCATGCTGAAAAACAGCAAAAAATAAAAACTGACCCCCCTCGTCACACACATAGACGGTACAACAAACTCTGCTGTAAAAATATCATAAAATACATGCTGGTACATCAGTTCCGTAATCCCCTGTGCCCCTGGGAGCGGCAGCATATCAACTGCTAGATAAATCGCCATCTGTACCGTTAGAATATCAAGTACACTTGTACCACTCAGCCCAAACCCACGGTAAACAATGTACGGCAATCCAAAAACAAGGCAGCGTTGTAAAAATGTCGCCATGCCAACGATAGCAACCTGTTTTTTATGATGGACCAAAAACAATACTGCATCCTGATAACTTTGGATAAACCGCTCTATTGTATCCGCCCTTACTGCAGATTTCTTGAAAATTTTTATGCGGACAAGCAGCCCTTCTGCAGTTATCAGCATACAGCGTGCAATATTGGGCAGCAGCATAACCATAAGCAGTACAGCTACCAACGCAGTATTTAAAAACATACCTAAATAAAACAAAGGCAGGTACGTCCCAAGATGCCCTTTTAAAACAGAAAAACGGAAAACCAGCATGGCCATCCCCATCAGTACCAGTACCAGTTTATATATTAATGCTACCGTCATCAGTACAACTGTACTTGCAGACAGGCTGTTGCCATCCCGGTTCATATGGTATAACTGCATTGGCTGGCCACCGGTAGCCGACGGGGTAATACCTGAATACAAAAATCCAACAAACGAATAACGGATACATGGCCCAAATACTGCTTTCCCCTGCAGGCCACGCAGCAAATACCAGATCATCATACCTTCCATCATAGTAAATACAAGGGCAACAGCCACTGCCAGCAATAAATGTGCAATGCGCATCTTTTTTAACGATGCCATAATCAAACCTGCATCATTATCATGAAACACCGTATACAGGGCAAGTACAGCAAGCAGGATAAAAAATAAATAACTAAGCTGATTTTTATGGCTTGACTTCATTGGAAAAATGCCTCCCCATGACATAATTTTACCAATTTCCTATTTCTATTTTACATCCCCTGCCCTAATTCTACTCCGTTTTTCCTAAAATGCAAGACAAATCCAAACTGAATACATGGTTACTATTTACAACCGTTACTATTCACGGCCTGGAGGCCGCTCATAGTAACCATTCGGATTCTATACCCTTTTTAATATTTGACTTTCCCAACCACTTTCCAGCCATCTTTCATATCGAATGCAACCGTCTTATTTTCACCAACCAGATATAAAATATCCCCGGCATAAACACTACGCCACTGGCTTTCATAATCGGCCTTTAACGGCTTTACAGCCTGGCTTTGGAATGTCCCATCTTGATAGGAAAATACACGGTAATTTTTTTTATATCCATCCTGATAGCTCTCCGTCGTCAATGCAATTACATTTTTTCTACCGTCAGCTAGGACTGCCTTATAATTATACATCCCTTCACAATTCTCTACCCCTTCCAACACAAGTTTCCCTTCTTCCACTGCTTTTGCCGGATCTGAAATGTCAAACATGGATAATTTAATGCCGATTACCTCGCCGCTTTCCGGATTTGTCTCCTTTCCTATTCCAAGCAGCTGGGTGCCGCTCCAAAAATGCAAATATTCGGAAAACCCTGTCACTTTTAATTCCCCAATTACTTTTGGCGCGCTTGGGTCTGAAAAATCTACGGAAAACAAAGGGTCTGTATTCCGGTATGTTACAAAATATCCGGCCGTTCCTGCAAACCGTGCAGAATAAATCAGTTCTCCTTCTGCCAACCCAGTCAGTTTACCTGTTACCTCCATATTTTCATTCAATACATACACACGGTTCTCGCATGGATCTTTACTGGTAACGCACGTAAGCACCTGCAAGTATCCGTCCCTTTCATGAATGGCAAAAGTATCTTCAATTCCGCCTTTGATTACCGCAGCAGCTTTTGCAGAAATCTTGCCGCCTTCTTCTAATGCAAAACGGGCAATCCTGGTCTTTTGTACATTTTTCACATAATCTGTTTCATATAAATATACGGAATGCCTGGTAACATAAAGCTCTGCAGCATTATTTATAACCAGTTTTGTATCCAGGGCTTTATTGTGGTCCGCCAGGTCAATAGAGGTAATAAGCAGCCCCCTGTTTCCCCTTTTTGGCAAGTAAATACAGCCGGCATCCACCGCTTCCCCATTCACACGCGGTACCCACTGGCTAGCGTTAGCATCCGAAACTGCCTGTTCACGCAGTTTATCTGCTTTGCCTTCCTCCGATGCCTTGTACAAAATATCATTCGGCGGGTACATATCCTGCCTGGTAAAAAGATACAGGCAATCCCCTATTTTCCTGGATGTCTGGTACCATCCGTCCTGAACAGCCGTATCCTTTAAAAATGGTTTTTCTGGATTTGCTATATCATAGGTCAGCACCTTTGTGGAAGCGGACAGGTTCATATAAACCACATCATCCAGTGCAAGCTTTTTGCTTTCGCTTGTCCCTTGCCCAGCCTGCGGTTCCCCTTGTTCCAAAGCAGTTTCCTCTGTCTGCACCAGTAAAACCAGGATGTTGCCGGACACATACATCTCACAAACCATGTCTGTATCTTCATTCAAATCCGGCTTGATGGCTGCGGCTTTCTTTGGCGCCCGGTTTTGTATATTCAAAACCTGCACCTGGCTGTTATGCACCACATAAATATATTTGCCATCCGTTTTGACAATATCGCTTTCATCCACACCTTCCACCTGTAAGTTTGTCCCGGAGTAATCATCCTGCTTGGAAACAGCAGCATTTGCCATTTGTTTGGAAGCATCATCCATATCGAATATGGCACTTTCTTCCCGTGCATTTTCTACTATTTCTTTTCCACCGTCCGCAATGCCCTTTCTCTCCCCACTGTTTTTCATGTTCTGTTGCGATGCCATAACCACATCATATACATCCCCATAATTTTCCGCCAGAGTATACATACGGCCTATTTTTTTCAGCGGTGCAATAACTGCAGGCGCTTGCCCATCCGCACCTGCTTTTTGCACTTTTTCGGATGCATCATCTGCACGGTTTGCATATAGGCTGCCCTCTTGCGCACTAGATGCCGCCCGGCCCGCCCTATGCAGTGTATAACCGCCCACTCCGAAACAAAGGCACAGGCAGGCGGCAGCCGCTGCCACTTTATAAAACCTCCGTTTTTTCTTTTGCCTGTTTTGTAAAAACATGTGTACCCGCTGCGGCTCCAGGCCATCTGGTATTTCCACATTCCGGGCAGATTCTGCAATTTTTTCTAGCATTTTGCGTTCATCCATGCTACATCCCTCCTCAGATCCAATATTCCATTTGTTTCGCCTAACGGCATTCCAAACCAGCCTTTAGCCGTTTTAATGCACGGCTTTCCCTGGAACGCACCGTATTTTCATTCATATGTAGCTGTTTTGCTATTTCTCTGCTTGTATAGCCGGCAAATACATGCATTGCAATAATCATACGGTCGTCTGCTGGCAATTGCCAAAACAGCATACGTACCTGTACATCCTCCGCCATATCCAAACCCCCTTCCTGCAAAACAAGCCGGTCCGGCCATTCTTCTGTCCACTGTACAGCCTTAGTGGCATATTCTTTTAGCTTCTTTTTACACTTATTGGAAAGGATACGGAAGATCCACCCTTTAAACGCTTCCTCTGCACGCAGCCTGCGGATAGCGGCAAACGCATCTGCCACGGTATCGCTAACTGCATCTTGCGCATCTGTAGGGTTTTTTAATATATAAATTGCAAACCGGTATAAATCACCATAAATTTCCCGATACAAGCTGGCAAACGCCTCCGTATCGCCGCGTTTGGCCAAACGCACCCGCTCAAGATAATTTTCCATAACTAGCCTCCTTGTACCGCGGTACAATTGAAAATACATATCTATTTTCATACACGTGTTTTACTGTACATATATATAGTGGCCAAAGGAGCTGATTGTGTTGCACCAAATTTAGGAACTGTGGAAAAATAAAATGCTTGCAGAAAATAAAGCCACATAAAAATCAGCCTGCACAACCGTGCAGGCCAACCAATCTACCCATTCTTAACTTTTCCTCCGGATTAGATAAGCAGAATGCTTTGCCATTGTCAGCTTCAGCCTTCCGTCTTCGACTAAATAAATAACTGGCAGAATAGAATATCCAATTTCATTTGTAAACATAAGCTGCTCCATCTGTGCATTTTTCGGTATGCCCGCTGCCCATATGGAAACATCCACTTCCCGTTCGTTCTCATCGTTATTGACCAGGATAACCATCTGCTCCTCCCGGTTAAAACGCGCATAACACAACAAGTTGTATTCCCCCTGCAGGAACTTTACGGAACCGGTACGGAATACCTTATATTGTTTGTGGATACGGATAATTTCCCTATGAAAAGAAATAAGGTCGCGGTCTTCCCGGCCCCAGGGATATGTGCGGCGGTTATCCGGATCAGTAAACCCGCATAAGCCTGCTTCATCCCCATAGTACAGCGTTGGTGCGCCTGGCCATGTCATCTGGATTACAACTGCTTCCCGGAATACGCCTTTATTGACGCCTTCAGAAGCGGCTGCCGCACCCAGCGTATCGATCCGCCCGATCTTGCGGTTTGTCCTGGTCAGGAACCTGGAATGGTCATGGTTTGACAGCTGGTTCATGGAACAATACAGCGACGGCGCCAAAAAACTGGTCATATAATGGTTCATGGAACCTTCAAAGTTCATAATATTTCCAAGGGTACCACCTTCAAAACTATCGCTGTGTTTTTCCATCCCTGTCAAAAACCAGGTCACCGGCTCCATAAATGCATCATAGTTCATAATGGTATCCCACTGGTCTCCTGCCAGCCAGCTCTTTGGGTCGCCATAGTGTTCCGCTAAAATCACGGCATCCGGATTCGCCGATTTGACCGCTTGGCGGAAATCCCTCCAGAATTGATGGTTGAATTCCTCACTGTACCCTAAATCAGCGGCAACATCCAGCCGCCATCCATCTGCATTATAAGGCGGGGATACCCATTTTTTCGCAACGTCCAAAATATACTGATACAAATTCCTGGAACCTTCGTAATTTAACTTTGGCAGCGTATCATGCTCCCACCAGCCGTCATAAGTAGTATTATGCGGCCATGCATCCTGGTTTTTAAATTTGAAATAATCCCGGTATGGACTGTCTTTTGAAACATAAGCCCCCGGCGCATAGCCTTCCTGCGCACGGTAGATCTCTTCCCTGTCCATCCATTTATTAAATGAACCGCAATGGTTAAACACACCGTCCAAAATGACTTTCATACCACGGCTATGGATCTCCTGGACAAGTTCGGCGAACAGCTGGTTGCTTGCCTCCAAATTCCGCTTATCCGTCACACGCTTAATATAACGGCTTGCCATCTTATTTTCCCTGGCACCTGGATGCAGCAGTTCCCCGCCATCTTCTACGATTTTTCCATAATGCGGGTCAATATAATCATAATCTTGTATATCGTACTTATGGTTGGAAGGGGAAACAAACAATGGGTTAAAATAAATCACCTCTATGCCAAGGTTTTGCAGATAATCCAGCTTTTTACGCACCCCTTCCAAGTCGCCGCCGTAAAATTCCGCCACACTGAAATTTTCCGGCACCTTATGCCAGTCTTCTACCTTTTGGCTTGCAGTACGGATATAAAAATACTCGTTTGTCTCTACATCATTTGTGGTATCCCCATTGTAAAACCGGTCTACCAAAATCTGGTACATAACCGCACCTTTCGCCCAGTCCGGCGTTTTAAAGCCAGGTACGATCCGGAAAAAATACTGCGGACGGATTTCCCTGGTTGGCCCATAATTATCATAGTTCCAAATCAGCAGTCCATCTGCCACTTCAAAATAATATGCAAACGGTTCTTCCGGCATCGTAAATGTATAAGCATAATAGTCAAACCCTTCACAGGATTCTATTTTTTTCATCTCAGATTTCTGGTCTTGCGTACATAAAAATACAGCGTCGACATTATCTTTTTTGGTACGGAACCGTATGGTTACTTCTTCCCCTGCATCCGGCTCTGGCGGCTGCCTGTAATCCGGCGAACCGTCACTGAACAGGACTTGCCTATATAAAACCGGGCGCATCTGCATCATATAACGCTGTACTTTGTTTAATTCATATATCGATTTTTTATCCATTTCCAAAAACTCCACCTTTTGCTATTTATACTCACGAGCGATAAAGTTTACCACATGACTCAAGATAACAACGCTCGTGAGCCGGCGTTATTTGGCAAACTCTCGTGTTTTTCAGAATATACTGCACATCGGTTAAATTTACAGTATAACCCGGCTGCAGACCGCCAGCCAGGCACTTTTTTTGTTACATTACTGTGCATTCTAGCGGCCTGCAGTATAGTCTGGCTTGTAAATCCGGAAACCACCTGCATTCAGTATAGACCATATTTCCAAAATAATCCATAGGAGATGAAAAATAAAAGAAGATTTTTGTAACAGATTTTTCTATGCTTATTTAATGCCGTATCCAAAACTGGTCTGCCAGCAACATCCAATTTGCCCGGAACAAGCGCATAATCTGCCAATATCCCATGCCGCGCAGCCCATATTCTTCCACCAGGTTAAATTTTGCCTGCATACTGCGCACATCCTCGAACCAGACCTCGTGCTCCCGCCCATCTTTGGTATAGCGGAAATATGGGGACTGCGATACTTCGTCAAATTGGATCTGCGCACCGTTTTCCGCCGCAATCTGGACTGCCTGCACATTTCCGATTGCCTTGGCGCTGGAAACGCCCTGGACAAATGGCAGCGTCCAGTCGTACCCATAATTTGGGATGCCTAGATTGACTTTTTCGGCAGGAATACGGGTCAGCGCATATTCTACTACTTTGCGTACCATATGAAGCGGCGCAACCGCCATTGGCGGCCCATACGTATAACCCCACTCATAAGTCATTAGCAGTACATTGTCCGCGGCTTCGCCCAGCAAGCCATAATCTTTGCCTTCATACAAAACCCCTTTTTGGTTATCCGACGTTTTCGGAGCCAGTGCCACCGATACTGGATACCCCAGCGTATTGATGGCTTCCCGTACATTTGCAACAAATTCCGCAAATGGCACACGGTCTTGCGGCAGAATATATTCAAAGTCAATATCCACGCCCTGGAACCCTTTTTGCTGCACTTTCTCCGTTAGCTGCCCGATAAACTTCTGTTGTACATCCATATCATTGGTAACTGCACTGATAAGATAATTATTGAATTTGCCATCTGCGCCAAACGGCGTAACTGTTAAAATAGGTGCTGTCCCATTTGCGGTGGCCATATCTATCATAAACGAATCATCATTTTGCGGCGGCACCAGATCGCCTTCTGCTGTAAACCCATAAGAAAATACACATAATTTGCTTAAATACGGCAGCGTCTGCCCTAACGTATCCGGATTGATATAAGTATATGCGTAGCCTGCGGTTTCCACAGCCTGCCTGACCAGCGCACCCTCCCCTTTGGTCAGCAGCAGTGCCTGTCCTACTACCAGCGGGTAGGGGTCTTCCAGCTGGTTGTTATAAATAATAGTATCCGCAGGTACCCCCTGCTCTTGGGCGATCTTCATAACAGTGTCGCCTTCTTTGACAACATAGATCTGCATATCGCATCCTGTTTTTGCTCTTTTTATATCTTATGCCCCAGCAATCCAAATGTGCAAAGTAAAAAAGACAGCTTTCGCTGTCTTTTTTAGGAGAAGGTATTTTTACTATGGGGTATAGCAAAAACTATATAATGTATTGGGGGGTTTTACAAGAATTATAATATCACCTATCTGTAAATAAGTCTGCACAAACTTCAAAAAATATTTCTTCCATTTTTATAACTATTGCCGATTAACTTTTTTTCATACTTCTATTTTATTTTAATATTGCACAGAAGCATCGGCAAACAGCGCCTCAAACTCATCCCTGCTGATCTTCTCTTTTTCTAATAGCAGCTGTGCGCAACGGTTCAGTATCGGTTCATGCTGGCGGATAATTTCTTTCGCACTCTCATAGCATTCATCGATAATGCGCTTTACTTCCTGGTCGATCACCGTAGCTACATTTTCCCCATACCCTTTTGTATGAGCCAAATCCCTGCCGATAAATACTTCATTGTCTTCTTCATCATAGCAGATTAAACCTAGGTTTTCAGACATCCCATATTTCGTAACCATTGCTTTCGCCATTGCGGTTGCCTGTTTAATATCTTGGGAAGCCCCAGTCGTAATATCGTCAAAAACCAGCTCTTCGGCAACACGCCCGCCCAGGTCCACAACGATTTCCTGCAACATCCTGCCCTTGGTATTAAACATTTCGTCTTTTTCCGGCAACGGCATCGTATAGCCAGCCGCACCTGCCCCGGTCGGGATGATCGATACCGAATATACCGGCCCTACATCCGGCAGCACATGGAATAAAATCGCATGCCCGGCTTCGTGGAATGCAGTGATCCGCTTTTCTTTTTCGCTGATGATGCGGCTCTTTTTTTCAGCGCCAATACCGACCTTTACAAAAGAGCTGCGTATATCATCCAGCTTAATGTAGGCACGGTCCTGCTTGGCTGCTTTAATAGCCGCTTCGTTTAACAGGTTTTCCAGGTCAGCCCCGGTAAACCCTGCCGTTGTCTGTGCAATCTGTTTTAAATCCACATCATCGCCCAACGGCTTGCTTTTGGCATGGACATGCAAGATCTCCTCCCGTCCGCCTACGTCTGGCCTTCCTACATGTACTTTGCGGTCAAACCGGCCTGGGCGCATAATTGCAGGGTCAAGAATGTCCACCCTATTGGTAGCTGCCATAACAATAATACCCTCATTTACGCCAAACCCGTCCATTTCCACAAGCATCTGGTTTAAGGTCTGCTCCCGCTCGTCATGGCCTCCGCCCATGCCAGTCCCACGCCGCCTGGCAACAGCGTCAATTTCATCAATAAACACAATACACGGTGCGTTTTTCTTAGCATCTTCAAACAAATCCCGGACACGGGACGCGCCAACGCCGACAAACATTTCTACAAAATCCGAACCGGAAATGCTAAAAAACGGCACACCTGCCTCGCCTGCAACAGCCTTGGCCAGCAATGTCTTGCCTGTACCTGGAGGGCCGACTAACAGGACTCCTTTTGGTATCCTTGCGCCCAGTTTCGTATATTTGCCCGGTGCGCGCAGAAAATCCACAATTTCTTCTAGTTCTTCTTTTTCTTCTTTTAACCCAGCTACTTTCGTAAAATTGACTGACTTATTCTCGTCCGTATACATCCTTGCACGGCTTTTTCCAAAATTCATCATTTTCGGATTCCCGCCGCCACCGGCAGACTGGTTGATATTATTCATAATAATAAACAAAATAAACATTGCCCCAAAAATGATCAGGTACGGAAGCCAGGTCGAAAGCCAGCTGGTACGTGGGATATTTTTCACAAAATAATTGTAAAATCCCTTTTCCTGCATAAAATCCTGCTCCACATTTACATCGGAAACCGTCACTTCATGGCGGTCTGCACCCGCATCGTTTTGCATTGTGATCAAAAGCGTCCCGGTTGGCGTCTCCGCATTTTGTTCAATGATTACAGATGCAACTTTGCCTGCTTCCAAATCCAACTGATATTGATGATACGTATACGTATCCGTCGTAACCGCTGTTTCACTTAAAAAATACCAGATTGCCACCACAGCCAAGACAAAGATAACGTATAAGATAAAACCACGATAACCTTTCTTCAAGTCATAACCTCCTTCTACTCAAACTCTACAACTCCAATATAAGGAAGATTTCTGTATCTTTGCGCATAATCCATCCCATATCCCACAACAAATTTGTTTGGAATCTGAAACCCATTATAATCCACGTGTACTTCCACAACACGCCGCTGCGGCTTATCCAAAAGTGTACACAGTTTCAAGCATTTTGGATTACGGCTTTTTAGATTCTCCATAAGCAGGCTGAGTGTTCTGCCGGTATCAATAATATCTTCGATCACAACTACATTTTTTCCTGATGCATCCTCATCTAGATCTTTTGTAATCTTAACCTGCCCGCTGGAACACGTGCCATCCCCATAGCTAGATGCCTCGATAAAATCCAGAATGACTGGTACGGTGATGCGCTTTGTCAGCTCTGTGCAAAAATAAGCGCCGCCCCGCAGAATCCCAACTGCAAGAATTTCCTCCCCTTGAAAATCCGCACTGATCTGTGCGGCCATCTCAGCGATCCTTGCATTCACTTCCTCTTCCGGAATCATTACATGAATCTGTCCATCCATCTCCTTTTCCTCCGTAAAACGTAACTTCCAATACTCTCCTGGTATGTTCATCAACTTTATAATAATTGCTGATACGGTATCCTACTATCCACATAATATGGGCGCCGTCTGCCAGAAGCAGGAGCTGTTCCCGTTCCTTTACTGGAATTTTCTCATTGACCAGATATTTTTTCAATTTCTGCCTGTTTCCAAAACGGTCGACTTCCAGATAATCCCCTGGCTGCCTGTATCTAACTTGGAAACCAGCTTTTATCTTATCATAATCGAAGCATTTCGTATACGTTTTTTTTGAATTTCGAATCAGATTATAAGAAAAATCCTCTAATACCCGGAATGAGAACTGCTGTTCCAATGCTTGCTTGTCTGCCTGCGCCTGACTGCCTGCCCCCTGTTTTTGAAATATCTCTATGCCGCCATATACCCTTACGGCCTGTATCCCATACGGGAGTTCCAGGCGCCTGCTGTTTTGCCGCTCAAACAGCGCCAAAAGCTGGCTGATATGGGTTTTGGTAAAATCCCTGCTGCTCCCGCACAGCCTTCCCAATATCTGGTGCAGCATTTTGGCACGCAAAACCGGTTCGGCCTGCTCAAATGCATCCTTGTCAATACACACGCCATCCCCCTGCCATACACAACACGCTGCTGCTGCCAAATCCGCCTGTTTTTTTAAATAGGCTTCTACCTCCCTTAACTGTTCTGCCACCTGGCCTATATGGGCTATCGCCCTGCTGTTGACCTGCCCTAAGACAGGCAATACTGCATGGCGGATCTTATTCCTACTGTAATCATCTGATTCATTTGTACGGTCCGTACAAAAACCCTGGCCGTATCGGGCCAGGCAGGCCTCTATTTCAACCCGGCTAACCGCTAACAGAGGCCGTATAATATCACCACGGACCGGCTCCATGCCAGCCAGCCCGCGGATACCCGTCCCCCGTGCTAAATGGAACAGCACTGTTTCTGCTTGGTCTCCCATATGGTGTGCCACTGCTATTTTGGTTGCTGCCCTGGCTTCGTATACTTTTTTTTCATCTTCAAAAAAAGCATACCGCAATAGCCTGCCGGCCTCTTCCACACTTATGCCATGCGCAGCCGCATATGCCGGCGCCTTGCAATGGCAAACCCTGCATGCTATGCCCCACTGCCAACACAATTGTTTGACAAATGCCGCATCCTGCAATGCTTCTTCCCCACGGATGCCATGTTCGACATGCACAACAGACACTGTATGCCCAAGCCGCCCCCGCAGCTTCAGCAGTGCCAGCAGCAGGCATACTGAATCCGCCCCGCCAGAAACCCCTGCAATGACATGGCTGCCCGCTTCTATCATATGATATTCCTTGATATAAGATTCAATCTTTTGTAATATCTCCATTTATTTTCTCCAAACACCATTACTTTTTCCAGACAGCACATACCATGACTGTCATATCGTCCAAAGCTGCGCCCCCATTTGCACGCAATGCTTCTTCCAGGATGGCATCTGCCATCTGCCCTGGATGCTGGTAGGCAGCTTGTTTTAAAATCCCGCACATTTTCCGGTCTGGCTCTTCCGCCTGCAAATATTCTAACACACCATCCGACACCATGACAAGGAAGTCCCCATCTTCCAGCTGTTTTTTTGTATTTACGATCTCCATGCGGTGGCTGACCCCAACTGGCAGGGAACAGGACTCGATCCGTTCTACAAAATCTACATGTTTTATAAACGTTGTTGCCGCCCCGATTTTATATAAATCGCAAATACCCGTATACAGGTCAACCGCACAGATGTCGACCGTAGAATATAGATCGTCCTCCCCACGGATCACCATCGCAGAATTCATCATTTTTAACGCCGTTTCTTTGGAAAAACCAGCTTCCAGGAATTTTTCCAAAAGCTCCAGCACCAGCTCGCTTTCCTTACATGCGGTACTTCCAGAGCCCATACCGTCGGACAGCATCATAACCATCTGCCCGTTGTCCATTTCCAAAAAAGAAAAATTGTCCCCAGAAACACGCCCGCCATCTTTTACCCTGCGTGCAACTGCGTGCGTTTCATGAAAACAGGTGTCTTCTTCAAACGTAACCGTTGTACCCTGCGGGCTGACCATCGCCCGTTCATCCTTATGCGGGCGCATATCTACTTCCAGGCCCACGCAGACAGCTTTGGTCAATTCCTTCATACTGATACAGCCCGCATATTTGGTAGAAGCATCACAAACAAACCGCCACCGCTTGTCCTTATTTTCATATAAATGCAATTTGGACACGATCACGCCCCGCTCTTTTGCACGGTATTTCACTTCTGCCAAGAGCTGGCGGTTCTCTTGTGTAATTTCAACCAGTTCATTCGCACAATCTTCCATAATATAGGCCATTGCATCCAGCTGCTGCGCAATAATCTCACGGTTTTCCAAAAGGCGGTTATACCATGCCAGATTTAGCCTGGCCTTTTCAAAAATACGCATTGCTTCCTGGACTACTACATCCGTATAAGGGCAATACTCCTGCATCTGGACGACAACCTCATGGTCAGGCTCCCCGGTCCGCTGCAGCGATTGCAGCATATATGCAAGATAAGAATACATCGGGCTTTCCCCTTTATCCCAACACAAAGCACACTGGTTGCAGTTCATGCACAAACTTCCCGTCAGCTCATTTTGGATACGGCCCATCTGTTCGGTAGACAACTCCTTTTGTGCGCAGCCCATCTGTGAAAAAATCTTTGACAGCCCACTAAAAGAATCTGCATAGTTGACAAGACGCTGCCCATTGTAATGCCCTGCCTCTGCCTTCTGCGGAATCAAACTTAATTGAAGGAAAAAATCCACACACCTTGTACCAACCATAATTGCGGAAAATACAAACACTGCCTCCAGGGCACTGGCCATAAAACCGGCTGTATCGCGGAAATTCAAAAGCTCCCCAGACAACGACATCATCAGCGTTGCGATGGTAGCCGCAGCTGCAGCGCACAATACCGTACACCGGCCCTCCACCCATTCAAACAGTTTTATCGTTAACAGCGTAACAGACAAAGCCATAAAATATTTGACTGCCGCTGTGACCGGCACAGACAGCGCAATTCCAAGCGCCATAGCTGCGCTTAACGCTACCCGTCCCGTATCCTCCAAACACACTGCCGTATAGTATGCCGGTATCAGCGGAAAACATCCCATCCATGATATACGACACGCAAAAATTCCTCCTACGTACAAAATAATTTGTTTCATACTCAGTCTTTTCATCGCACCCTCCCATTGAAAGAAGCCAGTCCGCTTCATTTTTTACCGCCGGTTCCTCTTAGCTTAGATAAATCTCCCCGCCGGCCCCTCTTACCTTAATTTCCCTTATGTATTTTTCAGAGACGCCAATCCCCGTTTCTGCTTATCAATCCCTATCCGTCCAATGTATTTTCTGCTTTTTTTGGCCAGATTGTCCGTCTTGGCTGCCTGCCCCCCCTCCTTTCTGGTCCAAATTTTTTGCCAAAGCCAGGCATCTTACCTATCGAAGTACAGCCGCCATGTTCTCTTCCCTTAAATCTGCATAGAATTTATATCAAAATCCCTATATTTTCTTAAGATTTTTTGTACAGCCAGAATCTCTTATCTTGCTATCACATTTGCTTGGCGGCATATGACAGCCATTATAAAAAGAGTGGTTTGCGATATTTGTCAAAGCATGCATGCATTTAAAATTTTTAATCGTGTTTTTATCCGTTCAAATCTGTTTTTTAGTCGATTCTAAGCCATTCGCGCCCCTGAAATACTTCATGTTATCCATTAAAAAGGGCAACAAAAAAAGACCTGGTTTTCACCAGCCCTTTTCCCTTATTGTTCTTTAAATATAATCTGATTTTTATAAACTAGCCCAAGCTTGCTTTGGGCAATATCTTCTATGTATTCCTGCGTCTGTGTATAAGCTTCGTACGCTTCCAATTCTTTTTGACGTTCCAATTCCCCCCTCTTTTGTTTCTCAAGCTCTTCCTCCTTAGCTACAAACTGCTGGTCTTTCTGATACAGGTTCACAATTTGAATAGACATCACTCCTATCATTGCAACAACAATGATCGTAACACATAATTTACCAGTTTTATTTGCCTTACGGCTGCTGTACCTGCGCCCCAATGTCAACCTCCTTGCCCCCGCAGCCGCCTAAGCAGCCGCCATTATTTCTTTGTTATACCTATTTTAATCTTTTTCTCCAAATTTTGCAATCGCTTCTTTTGAAATTTTGCAAATTTTCTTCCCCTGCCGCAAACTGCCCTGCCTTTTGCCGTAGCAGCCTTATGTAGCTTGCGGAATGGTGAAAAGATAAATCTGCATATTTTTTCTATAATATGTATAACTTTTTCAAGGAAGAGAACCATCCAGGATACGGTATAGCGGCTGATAAACCGGTTATACAGCAGCATCCCTAATACAATTCCGCCAATGGCAAACCCCCGGATAAGCCCTTCATTTTTCTGATACAGCATCGCAAAAATTACAAACGCGGCAACAATCCAGTACGCTAAATCTTCTAATGAAATCCACACTACCCCATGCCGGAATATCCGGCGGAATATCCGCAGGCAATCATAAGCAAGTACCAAAAGGATGCCGAGCAGGAAGGAGACTGCAAAAAAGTCCAGTTCATGAAAAATGCTCTCACTGACTGCATGGTTCATCGGAAAATTCTTCCTAATAGGCTTTCCGCCGTTTTTTTGCCGCCGCCGACATCGGAATAGGACAGGCTGTCAATCCTGCCTTCCACGTCTACCTCGCCTTTTTCCAATGTCAGCCGGTTTACATGCAGGTCATTGCCTTTTATTAACAGCATCCCCTGTTCGGTCTCCAGCAATATTTCTGACACATCAAAAGAAAGTACATCCAAAACCCCAGTAAATGCTGCCGTCTTACGGTTTGAGAGCAGGATTTTGTGTACTTTCTGCTGATTTTTCTCCATTCTTTCATCCATATCCTCTTCCTCCATTCTTGTCCTAAGGAACTATAAGCAAATAACATGATAAACTTATAAGAAAGCCCTGCTAATAAAATATATGAAACAGATAGAAAGGATATGCCTAATAAATGAAAAGAAAGGTCAAAGATATTCAAATAACTCTTTTGCCTGTTCCTTTTTTGTCGTATCTTGAATGTCCAGTACCCGTACTTTCACGGTTTTTGTGCCAAAAGCGATCTCAATTATATCGCCTACTTTCACTTTGGCAGATGCTTTTGCCGGATTTCCATTGACCATAACCCTGCCCGCATCACAAGCTTCATTTGCAACTGTCCTGCGCTTAATCAAACGGGACACTTTTAAAAATTTATCCAACCTCATATGGCCCACCCCTTTTCTTAATTTTGCTTTCGACTGCCCATTTTCCAACACTTGGAACCTACACTGGAAATGTATGGAAAAGAGGCTGCGCGCACGCAGCCCCCTGTTTTCTGATTTATTGATTTATTCGTTCACAAAATCTTTTAAAGCCTTTCCTGCCTTAAACTTCGGTGCCCTGGATGCCGGGATCGTCATTTCCTCGCCTGTCTGCGGGTTCCGTCCTGTCCTGGCTGCCCGTTCTGATACTTCGAAAGTTCCGAAGCCGACTAACTGGATCTTCTCGCCCTTCTTCAGCTCTTCAGCAACAACGTCTGTAAAAGCCTTTAAGGATGCCTCAACATCTTTCTTGGATATTTCAGCCTTGTCGGCAATAGCCGCTACTAATTCTGTTTTGTTCATTTCTATTCCTCCTATGGATTAAAATATTATTGTAACTAATAAGAGTCGGAACTTATCTTCTCCATAATACTTACGAATATATTTATACTAACTTTTCCATAGTTTGTCAAGCAGAAATCCCCATTTTACAGGGTTTTTTGTTACTATGCGTTAACCGTCCAGCCAGGTCTGCAATACTACAACATCTTATTTATCATATTTAATACCTGGGCGCCCAACGATGCTGATTTCTCATCCGCATCCGCCATGGAACTGCCTTTTACGCCGATATAAAATTTAACTTTCGGCTCTGTGCCAGATGGCCTTACGCATACCCATGCATCGTTTTCCAGTTCATAATACAGCACATTTGACTTCGGAAGCCCTGTCGGCTTTGTCGACCCTGTTACAAAATCCTGTACAGTATCCGCTTTATAATCCCTTGCTGCAAGTACTTTCAGCCCGCCGATTTCCTTTGGTGTATCCTTACGCAGCGTATCCATGATTTCCTGGATCTTTGCAAGCCCTTCAATCCCCTTTAAAGTAATGGACTCTACATGGTCTTTATAATAGCCGTAACGTTCATACATTTCCAGCATTGCATCCCACAGCGTCATATTCTTCGTCATATAATATGCAGCTGCTTCGCACAATGTCATAGAAGCTACTACCGCATCTTTATCCCTTGCATAAGTGCCGGTCAAGCAGCCATAGCTTTCTTCCATCCCAAACAGGTATGTTCCTTTGCCTGTTTTTTCAAATTCCAAAATCTTTTGGCCAATAAACTTAAATCCAGTCAAAACTTCCACCAGCTGTATGCCATAATAGCTTGCGATCGCATCGGCCATATTAGTAGAAACAATCGAACGGATAAAAGCGCCGTCTTCCGGTAGGGAACCTTGCAGGGCTTTGCGTTGCCCAATTACATAATCCCCGATCAGGCAGCCGGACATATTTCCGGTCAGAGTATGGTACTCGCCTGTCTTAGAATCTTTAACATATACGCCAAGGCGGTCAGCATCAGGATCCGTAGCAAGAATCAAATCTGCATTTACTTTCTTGCCAAGTGCAAGCCCCAACTCGAATGCCTCTGCCGCTTCCGGGTTTGGATAGCTGACCGTTGGGAAATCCCCGTCCGGCAGCTCCTGCTGCGGCACTACATGGACATTTTGGAAGCCAAGCTCTTTTAACACACGGCGTACTGGAATATTGCCCGTCCCATGTAACGGCGAATATACAATGGTAAGCTTGTCCTTAACGGCATCGATGCTATCCTGGTGAAGCACAAGGCCCTTTAGCTCTTCAATATACGCATCGTCAATATCTGCGCCAATGGTACGGTATAGCCCTGCTGCTTTCGCATCCTCCAAAGGCATCGTCTTTACAGAGGCATAATCGGTTACTTTCTTAACTTCATCCATAATGCCGCTGTCATGCGGAGGCGTAATCTGTGCGCCGTCCTCCCAATATACTTTGTATCCATTGTATTCTGGCGGGTTATGGCTTGCTGTAATATTGATACCAGCTATACATCCAAGCTTGCGTACTGCATAAGACAGCTCCGGTGTCGGGCGCAGGCTTTCAAATACATATGCCGGTATGCCATTTGCCGCTAAACACAACGCGGCTTCATCTGCAAATTCCGGCGACATATGCCTGGAATCATATGCGATCGCTACCCCCTTGCCTTCTCCCTTTAACGATTTAATGTAATTGGCAAGCCCCTGCGTCGCCTTACGTACCGTATAAAAATTCATACGGTTTGTCCCCGCGCCGATCACGCCGCGCAGCCCGGCTGTACCAAATTCCAGATCCATGTAAAAACGGTCTTCGATCTCTTTCTCATTTCCTTCGATCGCCTTTAATTCCGCTTTGGTACTTTCATCAAAATAAGGGTTGTCCAGCCACTGCTGGTACATTTGCCTATAGTCCATGTTGCTTCCTCCCATCTACATGTTTAATATATTACAAACAGCCTGATTCTCTGTCTAGTCATCTGACTGATTGGAACTGTTGTTATCCGAAGATGTCTCATTCAGTTTTTCCACCGCATCTACAAAATTCGACAGCGTATCCAGATAGTCGGTAGACTTGCCGCCCGAAACAATGCCTGCGAGCGAAGAACCCAAGGCCGCTTCAGCAATCTTGCTTGCACTGCCGCCCGACGAAGATTTGCTGCTGCCGGAACCGCTGCTTTCGCTGCTTTTACTTGCACTGCCCGCCATCGAGCCTGCCATTGAGCCCGCCATAGAACCTGCCCTGCCGCCTATCTTAGTACTTGTGTTGTTTTTGGCAGAACTGCTGCCTGTCCCGGAACTGCCGCCGCTATTTGCCGTAGCGGCCTTTTCACTGTCCTTGCTGCTGTCCGTTTCACTTAGCACGATCGCCACATTCGCTTTTGGCGAATTGATCACAAGCTGCTTATTCCATGCATCATAACCATCCGCATAGACCCCCAGCTGATAGACTCCGTACCGCAGCTTCATCGGCTTTTTATGGTTCACTTTTTTGCCGTTAACAGTTAACACTGCGCCGTCCACGCCCACATCAAAGGTCAGTTTGCACATCTTCGGCCCTTCCCCTTTATAGTCGTTTAAATTAATTGTCGTTGTTTTATCACGCCGGATCCGGATCTCCCCACTATCCCCGTAGCCGTCGTTTGCAACCGAAAGCTCATAAATCCCTTCCGGAAGTTCCATCGACATATTCGGCGTTATCTTTGTATAGATCTTAGCGCCCAGGTTTAGCCAGCCGCCTTCAAATAATTTCGTATTGGTTAGCTCCAGCGTGCCATGCCCTGACGTCACTACGATGGCATATATTTTGCGGTCAATGCCATAAATATTTAGCACGTCATTTTCCCCAACCGTATGTATGCCGGTTTCTTCCCCATTCGAAAACACCCGCAGCTCATCGTCAAAATGATAGCTGGTGTCCGCTATCGAAATCCGGTTCCTTTGCGCATCGATGTTATAATTGCGTACATCCTCGTATGCCCAAGTCGCATCTGTGAATGCAATTGCACCTAACGTATCGTTGCTGTTTAACCGCTTTATAACGGCTAGCTTGCCTTCGCTGAAATCTTTGCCTGGCGTATAATCCCCATATTTATCAAAAAATTCGGTTCCATCCGTATATTCATAGCATATTTGCGCATGGCTGGATAAATTCATTAAGGTAATCTGGTAATTGGCTAAATCATTTTTTATGATCAAATAGACCGATTGTTCCGACTTTGGAATATCCGCCATACCTTGTGCATCATCCGCAGGCTTTGCCTCGTTTACTGCAGCAGGCAGGCTATTTTTTTCTTGCGCCGAAAGGCCGCCCGGCTTTGCAGGCGTACATGCATTCAACAGCATCATGCCCGCCAGCAGGCACGATACTGCCGCAAATCGTTTTTTCATAGACCCATCCTTTTTCCCTGGCTTACAGGTTATGTATTTTATTTGAATTCCTTCTTCTCGTGCATCCACACTTGTAGCCATTATAACACTAATAAGGTGCTTGTGCAAGCGTTCCATTTTTCGTTTTACCGCCTAACGCATGATTTTTAAAAATGCTGCCCGCTCGTGTTCCTGCTGGCAAATTTTGGCCAGTTTTTCACTGTCCCGGTTATTCGCCCAGCTTTTCTTGGAATTAAAGTAATGGTTTGCGACCTTCCAGAATTTTTCTGGATAGGCCATCCGCACACCCAGCTGGTCCAGTTCCCAAGAATCCAGGCTGCGCACTTTTTGGTACGCACGGATCATATCCATCCCAAACGCGGCATTCCAATTATGTTTTTCCATGATCTTACGGAAAAAATGTGCAAAATCACTGATATAGGCATCCTGGCAAAACCGTTCATAATTAATAATTACCGCGCCCTGTGGTGTAAACAGCAGGTTATGCTGGCTGTAGTCCCCGTGGCAGATGCCAAAATAGTCTGCCTGCGGCTTGCGCCCTAACTCCCGGAGCCTTGCTGCCGCATCTTCCGCCTGGTTTAAATAATAGCGGTATTCATTCAAAAAATACGCTTCAAATTCATTTTTCTTTTTCTTGGCTTTAATATAATGATATACCTTATGTAGCTCACGTGTATGGCGTTCATATTCTTTTTCCAGGAAATCTGGCATCCGGCACATGGTTTCCGGCAGTTTTTCTGCAAACCCGGCGGTTTTTAAATGGAACTGCGCCAGCCTGCGCACCGCACACAGCACATCTTCCCGGTTCCTCGTATCACACTCCCGCCCTTCCATCCAAGTACGCATATAATAACGTATGCCATCCACATCAGTAAACAGCGGCTGCCCCTCTTTTGTATATACAATCTGCTCTACATAGCTTCCCTGTTCTTTTAAATAAATCAAAAAACGGTCTAAAAGTGCAGCTTTGGATGCCGAACCGGAAAATTCCTTTAGGATTTTTCTGCCGCCGCTGCTGTCCAAGCATACGTAAACACCCCTGCCTTTTTGTATGTCAGTGAATTCAAATGGATATGCTTCTAAGATAATTTCTGTCCGGTTATACACAACTACACCCCTTTACATAAAGTCAAAATCACGGATTAACGTGTCCATTTATCTATATGTAAAGGAGTGCCAGAATATGACGTCCAGAACCTGTTTTTTGAACTGCACCTGAACCTGCACCCACCTGCTGCTTTACCGAAAAGCTCACTGTGGTGCTTGATCATTTGAAGTATCGGAAATATAACTTTTTGCTAGATTTAATAAATATACCTTTTCGTTTTTATCCGGTTCTTCCAAAACAATCTCCAAAAGATAGTTTAAGATCTCCCCTATCTGCCTGCCCTGCTGTACGCCCAGGCTGATCAAGTCACGCCCTGACACGGCAAGCTGCTTTAAGTCTAGGCAATCCCGCTGTGCAATTATATCCTGATATAACTGCTCATACGCATCGGTATAAGCCAATTTTTCCGCACGTTGGTAGCTGCTTTGCGCCAGAATATCTGCCCGCTTTACGGCAAAAACTGCCGGGAACTGCGCCTGTCCGACTTTCCTGACTGCCCTGCGGACACTTTTTTTTGTTAAAGGAGGATTATAATCATGCCAGTTTACGAGCCTACATACAGCATTCATTGTATCCCGGTCAAATTTTAGCCGTCGGAAAACCTGCTTTGCCATCTCCGCACTTTTGGCCGGATGTCCGTGGAAATGGTCAATCCCATCTGTATCGGTGGTACGGCAGATTGGCTTTGCAATATCATGGAACAGCATCGCAAGCCGGAGTATTTTATCCGGCTCTACATACATCATGCTATACACGGTATGTTCACCTACACTATAGCAATGATGGGGATGGTTCTGCGCGGTTTCCATCATACGGTCAAATTCAGGCATTATTATTTTTGTAATTCCAAGTTCATATAACTCCACAATCCGCTCCGGATGCGGCGATACAACCAGTTTGACCAGTTCCGCCTGTATCCGCTCCGCGCTGATCCTTCTTAAGTCCGGTGCCGCTTCTTTGATCGCCTCCCTAGTTTCATCTGCGATCTTAAACCCAAGCTGCGCCCCAAAGCGGACTGCCCGCAGCAGGCGCAACGCATCCTCCTGGAAGCGGTCTATCGGCCTGCCTACGCACCGGATTTCACCTTTTTCCAAATCATCCATACCGCAGAATGCATCCACCAGGCCATCCTGCCTGTTATAAGCCATTGCATTGATCGTAAAATCACGGCGTTTTAAATCTTCCAGCAGGCTACGCGTAAACGACACTTCTTTTGGGTGCCTGCCGTCCTCATATTTTCCGTCAATCCGGTACGTGGTTACTTCAAACCCCTCCTGCCCATACATAACGGTTACCGTACCATGGGCAATCCCAGTATCCACCGTCTTGGCAAACAGCCGTTTTACCTGTGCTGGCTGCGCGGAAGTTGTAATATCCCAATCCCCCGGCACCCGCCCAAGCAGGCTGTCGCGGACGCAACCGCCTACCGCATATGCTTCGTACCCATGCTGCATCAGCCGGTCCAGTATAAAACTTACTTTTTGCGGGAGGCAGATGTTTATCTGCCGTATCTGTTTGTTTTGAATGTTAAGATCCTGCATTTTATGTCCGATTTCATTTTCTTTCCATACATACTGCTATTCCATTAATACGCCTTCCCCCAGAAGACGAGCTTCTTCGCCGGCCTGCCACAGCAGACGCATACATCCGAAATACGGGTTTGTTCAAACGGCATACAACGCGATGTCGCCGCCGTTTCTTCCTTTATCTTGTCCTCGCAAGCCTGATCCCCACACCACATACCGCGTATAAACCCAGGGTTTTTATCCAAGGCTTCTTTAAAGGCTTCATAATCGGCAGCATCTGAAATATGGGAATCCAGGTGTGCTTTTGCGCGTGCAAACATATCCTTTTGGACCGTATCCAGCAATTCAGCCAGTTTGTCCACAACTTCATCCAGCGCAGTTTCGTATTTCTCCCTCGTATCGCGGCGCACAAGGACACACTGCCCTTTTTCCAGATCCTTCGGGCCCAGTTCAATCCGTACTGGAATACCGCGCATTTCCTGCTCTGCAAATTTCCAGCCCGGGCTTTTATCCGTATCATCGGCCTTTACGCGGAACCTCCCCTCCAAGCTGCTGCAAATCTGCTTTGCCTTTTCCAAAACACCTGGCTTTTGCTGCTGGATTGGAACCACCATTACCTGCACTGGCGCAATCTTCGGTGGCAGCACCAATCCGGAATCATCCCCATGTACCATAATAATCGCGCCAATGATCCGTGTACTTAACCCCCAAGACGTCTGATAAATATATTGGAGCTGGTTGTTTTTATCTGTATACTGGATCCCAAATGCCTTCGCAAACCCATCGCCAAAATTGTGGCTGGTTCCTGACTGGAGCGCCTTGCCGTCATGCATCAGCGCTTCAATCGTGTAGGTTGCTTCCGCTCCGGCAAATTTCTCCTTTTCTGTTTTCTGGCCGCGGATAACTGGGATCGCAAGCACTTCTTCACAAAAATCTGCATAGACATTCAACATCTGCTCTGTACGTTCCTGCGCTTCCTGCGCCGTAGCATGTGCGGTATGCCCCTCCTGCCAGAGAAATTCCCTGGAACGCAGAAACGGCCTGGTCTCTTTTTCCCATCTTACAACCGAGCACCATTGGTTATAGACCTTCGGCAGATCCCGGTATGACTGAATATCATTTTTATAAAAATCACAAAAAAGCGTTTCTGACGTCGGCCTGACGCAAAGCCTCTCCTGAAGTTCATTCTGCCCGCCATGCGTCACCCAGGCCACTTCCGGCGCAAAGCCTTCCACATGGTCTTTTTCCTTATTTAACAGGCTTTCCGGTATAAACATTGGCATATATACATTCTGCACGCCGGTTGCTTTAAAACGGCGGTCTAATTCGTGTTGGATATTTTCCCACAGCGCATAACCCGCAGGCTTAATCACCATACACCCTTTGACGGAAGCATAATCGATCAGTTCTGCCTTTTTGACCACGTCTGTATACCATTGTGCGAAATCTTCTTGCATGCTTGTAATGGATTCCACCAGTTTTTTGTCCTTAGCCATTTTCTTTCTCCTTTTAATAATTTTACGATACCTGAAGTAAGCTTTTCTAATTGTATCATAAAAAAATTATATTTCAAGCCTGGGTACGATGGCTTGTGGCGAAATTCTCCAACCTCATTCACCCGTAATAAAATATTGCGCCCCAACCGTATACAGTTCATAAATGAAAAATGCTGAAACCGGGCCCAGCAAAACGCCGGCAGCCCCATACACATGGATGCCGATATACAGGCTCATCAGTACTACGATCGGCGGATACCCCAGACGGCCTCCGATCAGCCTTGGTTCTAACAGCTGGCGCACAAAGCTGCAGACGACATATAAAACCCCATATACGGCTGCTAACACATATTTGCCATTTAAAATATCGATGATCATCCACGGGACAAAGATTGTGCCTGTCCCGATAAAAGGCAGTGCATCACATAAGCCAATCCCCATTCCGGCCAGCAGCGCATAGGGGTTGCCCGTTATAAACAGGCCTGCCACACAAATCAGGCTGATCACCAATAAGATCAAAAATTGTGCTTTTAGATACGTGCCGCCAGCCTCTTTTGCATGTTCTTTTACCTGTATAGCCAACATCCCAATTTTGGATGCTTTGGCTGTCTGGAGGATTTGCGGATAATCAGTTAATAGCAGCATACCAGAAATCACAGCGATCAACCCTACGCCCATAAGCGAAAAAATGGCTTTTGCATACGAAACGGAATTTTTCAGAAGGTAAGGCAGCGTAGTGTTTTGAAACCGCGACTGGACAGATCTTTGCATCTTAGCAAATAGTTGTTCGGCTTCCCCTAACTGCACGCCAAACCCACGTTCAATCTTTGCACAGCAACCGCACCATAGGTCACGGAGGCCCACTTCAATGGAATCCATATTTTTTGCAAGCTGTGCCAGCTGCAGACAGGCTGCACGGCATGCAAAAAAACACAGTGTTCCAGCTACCGCCAGCACTGCAATAACTACAAACATTGAGATTACACTCCGTCCCCTGCCTGTTTTCTTAACAATCCATTCAACTGCCGGATTCAGCACTGCTGCCAGCAACATGCCTAATAAAAAAGGAACTACGACAGGAAAGACATATCTCATACTAAGATATACTGTTATCGTAACCCCTATAAATAATATTGCTTTTTTTATATTGTCATTTTCATACCATTTCATAGAAAAAGTATGTGTGGTTTTTGTCTAAATATGTATGAAAAACGGCCGTTGGCACTTCCATTTTTAGACAGTCCCTAAGTATTTTCCAACCCGCCCCAGTTGATCTGGTATTTTTTGAATATTGCCTGTGACGGCACGATTTGAAACCTCATATCTTCTTTGGAAAATGGATGCTTAAATTCCAGCACACAGGCACATAGCCCCAGCCCGCTATCGCTTGTATTAGACGCCGGTTTCCTTCCATATTTGGCATCCCCTACAAGCGGGGCGCCCCGGCTGGCCATCTGCACACGTATCTGGTGGTGCCGCCCGGTCAAAAGCTGTATCTTTACAAGGCTTTGCACTGGGTGGGTTTTCGTGTCTGTTTTCAGTACTTCATAGCGTAGTTTTGCTTTTTTTGCCTTTGGGTCGCCTGGATGAGATACGATGGTAGTGTTGGTGCGCCCGTCTTTTTTAAGATAATCCAGCATGCACCCTTTATCTGCAGGCAGTGTTCCTTCTGCGGCTGCAAGGTATATTTTTAAAAACGCCCCCTGTGTTAGCTGCCTGCACAATGCCGCAGTACATTGCGTATTTTTTCCAAATGCCATAATGCCCTCAACCGGCTGGTCCAGCCTGTGTACAAGCCCAATATAAGGCTCTTCGCCCTTGCTGTGCCGGTAATTGCGCAGTAGGCTGGCCATATCCTGTTGCCCAGCTTTTTTCGTTTCCGCCGCTATGCCTGCCGGTTTGACACAGACAAGGATATTTGCGTCTTCATACAGTATTTGAAATGGAACAAAAGCCATCCCTGCCCACCTCCTTCCTTGGATTTGCAGAGTCCCTTACATTTTAAACCGGTACCCTACACCCCAGATCGTCTCTATATACTGCGGCTTTGCCGTATTAATTTCAATTTTTTCCCGGATCTTTTTAATATGCACAGTAACAGTTGCAATATCGCCTACGGATTCCATATCCCATATTTCCTTAAATAATTCCTCTTTTGTAAAGACACGGTTTGGATTTTGCGCCAGAAATACAAGCAGGTCAAATTCTTTTGTCGTAAACTGCTTTTCTTCTTCATGGATCCAGACACGCCTTGCGGTCTTATCGATACGGATACCGCGGATTTCCACAATATCGTTTTGTGGGATGCCACTGCCGATAAGCCGTTCATACCTGGCCAGGTGCGCTTTTACCCTGGCTACCAGTTCACTTGGGGAAAACGGCTTTGTTACATAGTCGTCTGCACCCAGCCCCAGCCCGCGGATTTTATCAATATCATCTTTTTTCGCAGAAACCATTAAAATAGGCAGGTTTTTATGTTCACGGATTTGCCTGCACACCTCAAAGCCGTCCATGCCAGGGAGCATCAAATCCAAAATAACCATATTATAATCTTCTTCCAATACTTTTTTCAGCCCCTGTTCCCCATTTGTTTCAATTTCTACTTTAAAACCACTCAGCTCCAGATAATCTTTTTCCAATTCCGCAATCGTCATCTCGTCTTCAATAATTAAAATCCTGCTCATGTAAAACCCTCCTGCTATTTTTGATCAAAAACGGCCCCATGTCCTGGCTTCTGGTCAATTGGCTACCTCCTGTTTCACTGGTACCTCTTGATATTTGCGGATCACAAAGTACATAATCGTGCCAGTATATTCTTTGCTGGTCGCCCATATTTTCCCTCCGTGGTCTTCGATAATCTTTTGGACAATTGATAAACCAATGCCGCTGCCTCCAGTCGCTGAATTTCTGGACGCATCTGCACGGTAAAACCGGTCAAAAATAAACGGCAGGTCTTTCTGCGCAATCCCTTTTCCATTGTCTTCGATTTCCACCTGGATAAAATCGCCCACATCTTTAATTCTAATATTGATCAACCCATGTTCTTTATCCATATATTTTACAGAATTCCCGATAATATTATCAATCACCCGCTTTAGCTGCTCTGGGTCGGCAATGATCATTACATCATCCCCAGCATAGTTAAAATACGACAGCCCGATATGCTGTGCTTCCAGCTCCAGCCCGATTTCTTCCACACAGTCGTTAAAATAATCCGCAGCGTTGATTTTATTAAAGTTATATGGGATACGGTTGGTATCGATCTTAGAATACAAAGTCAGCTCATTGATAAGCCGGTCCATATCGATTGCTTTACTGTAAATCGTCCGGATATATTTATCCATCTTTTCCGGCGTATCCGCCACGCCGTCCAATATTCCTTCCACATAACCCTTAATCGCGGTAATCGGCGTTTTTAAATCATGCGAAATATTGCTGATAAGGATCCGGTTTTCTTTTTCTGCCTGCACCTTTTCTTCGGCAGATTCCTTCAGCCTTTTGCGCATATCTTCAAAATTTTGGCACAGCCCGCCCATCTCGTCGTTGCTTTCTACTTCTACTGTAAAATCCAGGTTGCCTTCTTTGATATTTTGCGCTGCTTCATCCAGCCTGCGTATCGGCGATACAATGCCATGATAAATCCATGCCGTAATCGCAAGGCCCGTTACAATAAGGATAAAAATAATACACAACGCCATATCGCCGACCAGCGCTTTCATCTGTGGGTAGTCTATCTGGTACGCAAGCGTCCCAATATCAATCCCGTCTTGTTGTGCAACTGCATTTACCTGGATCAATCGAATAATAAAAAAGGCAAATACCGCAAGCAGGATCGGTATAAAAACGATCAGAAAAAAAGAAATTATCAGCTTTGTGCTTAACTTCATTGTTCCAGCTCCTGTCTTAATAAAAAACTACAAGCAACAATACAACTGTTTGTCATTGATTGTATACGTGCTGAATATTTTGTCAATTTGCAAGGCGGATTTTCTACGGAGTACAGTAAATATGAAAATTAGAACAAAAAACCGCAGCGGCATGTAACATACGCTGCGGTTCCATCTGCACAACCATGTTTCGTCTTACGGATTATTATATCACGTAATCCAACACTTCACATAAATTTTCACAGAAAAGATTCTAAATTTTTTCTAAATTGGATACTTATAAGTATTTCTTCAGCACATCCACTTTATCTAATGCTTCCCAAGGCAGGTTTAGGTCGTCACGTCCAAAATGGCCGTACGCAGCCGTTTGACGGTAAATCGGGCGCCTTAAGCCAAGCATTTTAATAATCCCGGCTGGGCGCAGGTCAAAGTTCGTGCGGACAATCTCTACCAGTTTATCATTTGACACTTTACCGGTTCCAAATGTATCCACCATAACGGAAGTCGGCTGTGCTACACCGATCGCATACGACAGCTGGATCTCACACTTTTCAGCCAAGCCGGCAGCTACGATGTTTTTCGCAACATAGCGTGCCGCATAGGCTGCGCTGCGGTCTACCTTTGTGCAGTCCTTCCCCGAGAAAGCCCCGCCGCCGTGGCGCGCATAACCGCCATATGTATCCACAATAATCTTACGCCCCGTCAGGCCCGCATCCCCCTGTGGCCCGCCGATGACAAACCGTCCCGTTGGATTGATAAAAAATTTTGTATCGGCATCCACCATCCCTTTTGGAATTACCTGGTCAAATACATGCTCCTTAATATCCGTATGGATCTGTTCCTGGGATACGTTATCGTCGTGCTGCGTGGACAAAACGACTGCCTCCAGCCTTTTCGGCTTGCCGGTTTCATCATATTCTACCGATACCTGTGTCTTTCCGTCCGGCCTTAAATACGGCAGCGTACCATCTTTACGCACTTTGGTAAGCTGCAGCGCCAGCTTATGTGCCAAAGAAATCGGATATGGCATATAGCTTTCCGTTTCGTTGGTTGCATAGCCAAACATCATCCCCTGATCCCCGGCTCCGATTGCCTCCAGCTCCTCATCAGTCATTTTATTTTCTTTTGCTTCTAACGCCTTATCTACACCCATTGCAATATCAGTAGACTGGCGGTCAATTGCCGAAAAAACAGCACAGGTATTGCAGTCAAACCCCGTTTTAGCATCGTTATAGCCAATTTCGTTAACGGTTTTCCTTACAATAGCCGGTATATCAAGCTGCGCTTTCGTTGTAATTTCACCGGTTACCAAAACAAACCCTGTACAGCATGCCGTCTCGCAGGCTACGCGGCTCATTGGATCCTGTTCCATACATGCATCCAAAACCGCATCGGATACCGCATCGCATACTTTGTCCGGATGCCCTTCTGTTACTGATTCCGAGGTAAATAATAACTTTTCCATACTTTTTCCTTTCATGATTGATTTATACTGCGCACCAGTTAAATTTACAGTATAACCTGACTGCAGACCGCCAGCCAGGCACTTTCTTGGTTACGTTACTGTACATTCTGGCGGTTTGCAGTATAATTTGTCCGTGCCTTTGCTTTTCTTGCACAAATAAATATGCAATAAAAAACAGGTACGCTCAAAAAGCGGACCTGACACCTCGGTTAAATAATCAAATCCTCTTATTGTTCGATCACTCGCTCAGGCTGGCACCTTCCATGCATTAAGCAGGGGGTTGCCGTGACTTCACAGATCCTATGTATCTCCATCACTCTGAATAAGAGAAAAATCGTATGCAATTTTTGAATTCTCAAATCTAACTTAAATCTACCATACACTATGTGTTAGGAAATGTCAATGGCAAAACTTGACATTTTTTTCCGCTGTATTTGGGCGGTGAATTATTATAATCTATACTGCAAACCGCCAGAATGTACAGTAATGTTAACCAAGAAAGTGCCTGAATGGCGGTCTGCAGTCAGGTCATACTGTAAATTTAACTGGTGTGCAGTATAATTTACATACAAAAAGAGCTGCCACACCCTTGGCAGCCCACTATCTTCCTCTAACTTACTTTTAACTTAAACTTTTGGATTTCTTTCTCAGAGCTTACTTTTTCAATCTGCGCCCCTAATTCCGCCAGTTTATATTCAAAATCCTCGTATCCACGCTCAATATACTGTATATTGTCTACAACAGTAATCCCCTCTGCCGACAAACCGGCGATCACAAGCGCCGCACCAGCCCTTAAATCTGGCGCACTGACCCTGGCGCCCATATAATTAGGAACGCCGTTAATAATTGCAATGCTGCTCTCCACCTTGATATTAGCCCCCATCCGCGTCAGTTCATCTACGTAGCGGAAGCGGTTTTCAAATATGCTTTCGGTCACAGTGCTTGTGCCCTGGGCTATACCAAGCAGGACGGACATCTGCGGCTGCATATCCGTTGGAAACCCTGGATATGCCAGCGTCGTTACTTGGGTATGGCGCATCGGCTTGGAAGAAACAACCCTTACGGCATCGTCCAGTTCTTCTACTTCACAGCCAATCTCAATTAATTTTGCCGAGGTTGCTTCTAGATGTTTTGGAATTACATTTTTTACAGTCACATCGCCTTTTGTGGCCGCAGCTGCAAACATAAACGTGCCAGCTTCAATCTGGTCAGGGATAATGGAATATTCCGTTGCATGGAGGCGGCTGACACCGACAATCCGGATTACATCCGTACCGGCACCGCGGATATTGGCCCCCATGCTGTTCAAAAAGTTGGCAACATCGACTACATGCGGTTCCTTTGCGGCATTTTCAATGATCGTCTTGCCATTTGCCATAGCCGCTGCCATCATAATATTAATCGTAGCGCCAACCGATACCTTATCGAGATAAATATGGGTGCCTGTTAAGCGGTCTGCCTGTGCAACGATCAGCCCATGCTGGATCCGCACGTCTGCCCCCAAGGCACGGAAGCCTTTTAAATGCAGGTCAATCGGCCTGCTGCCTATATCGCAGCCGCCTGGCAGCGCTACTTCTGCATGCCTGTATTTGCCCAGCAGCGCGCCCAACAGGTAGTAAGATGCACGTATTTTTTTAATATATTCATATTCTACGCATAGCTCCTGGATAAAAGAGCCATTGATCTTTACCGTGTGTCCGTCTATGCGGTCAACCTTTGCCCCGATTTCCGCCATAGCATCCAACAGTACATTGATGTCCCGCACATTAGGGAGGTTATCAATTGTAACCGTCTCATCTGTCATAATTGCCGCCGCCAGAATTGCCAGCGCCGCATTTTTGGCTCCTCCTATTTCTACTTCCCCTACCAGCGGGATTCCACCCTTAATCACATAATACTGTTCCATCTCACACCTCAATCTATCATGCCTAGCCCGATACTTCCCACGATTTTTTATTTTTTCTGCCGTTTCCAGCTTATTCCTTTCCAAATACCAGCCCGAATTTCCATTTCCTGTCATTGGCAGGTTCTAATACCTTTATCCAACAAGTAATTATAGTAGCTCGTTTTCTTATTTGTCAAGCCTGCAAATTAATTATGGCAGATTCTATACTTTTGAACGGCTACAGAAAGAGAAACTATCCAATATGTCATACGGGGAACCCTCTTTTAGTTATATTATTCCGCCGCCTGCATATGGTTCCTGTCCAAATCACCGGGCAAACTGGCTATTATAAAGTGTTGCATAAAATCCTCCTTTTTGTAAGAGCGCCCGATGGGAACCCTGTTCGATAATTTTGCCATCCCGCATAACCAGTATCACATCCGCGCTTTCGATCGTAGAAAGCCGGTGGGCAACGATAAAGCTGGTACGCCCTTGCATTAGAACCGCAAACGCATTCTGTATTTTCATTTCGGTACGTGTATCGATCGAAGAAGTTGCCTCATCCAAGATCAGCATCGGCGGCAGGCACAGCATCACGCGTGCGATGCACAATAGCTGCTTTTGCCCCTGTGAGAGATTGCCGCCATCTTCCGTAACCACCGTATCGTAGCCATCCGGCAAACGCTTGATAAAACTGTGCGCATGCGCTGCTTTTGCTGCCTGTACCATTTCTGCATCAGATGCCTGCGGCTTTCCCATACAGATATTATCCCGGATCGTACCGCTGCGCAGCCAGGTTTCCTGCAGCACCATGCCATAAGCCCCACGCAGGCTTTTTCGTGTAATATCCCTGGTATCCGTGCCGCTTACTTTGATCACGCCTGCATCCGGATCATAAAAACGCATCAGCAGGTTGATCATCGTCGTCTTCCCGCACCCTGTCGGCCCTACAATTGCAATACGCTGGCTCGGCAGTACATTCAAATTAAAGTCTTCTATTAATTTTTTATCCGGCACATAGGAAAAGCTTACGTGCTCCAAATCCACCCTGCCGTCTGCACTGGCAAGCACCATCGCATCCGGCTTATCCGGTATCTGTGGTTCCTCCTCAATCAATTCAAAAATACGGGCTGCGCATGCCAGTGCATTCTGCAGCTCTGTAATTACCCCTGATATTTCATTAAACGGCTTAGTATACTGGTTTGCATAACTTAAAAAACAAGAAAGCTGGCCAACGCTCAGGCTGCCGTTAATCGCTGCCAATGCGCCAAAAATTGCAACCCCGGTATATACCAGGCTGTTTACAAACCGCGTCGCTGGATTTGTAATGGAGGAAAAGAAAATTGCACGCAGCGAATATTTTTCCAAATCCGCATTGATCGCGTCAAACCTGCCCATAACTTGTTTTTCCTGGCCAAATGCCTGGACGACTTTCTGGTTTCCGATCATTTCATCAATCAAGGCCGTCTGTTTCCCGCGGCTTTGCGATTGCTGCTGGAACATCTGGTAAGTGCTTTTTGCAATA
Organism: uncultured Eubacterium sp.; assembly: GCA_947089855.1. GTDB lineage: Bacteria > Bacillota > Clostridia > Lachnospirales > Lachnospiraceae > Eubacterium_J. The sequence continues at coordinate 43,000 of CAMUML010000001.1, read as the reverse complement.
TATGCCGCCACCAAAAGCGACACTGGTGTAACTACAACGACTACAGCCGTTATCCTGATATTAATAGACACCATAAAACAAAGCGTCCCTACAATTGTCAAAAGCCCTGTAAATAATTGTGTAAACCCCATTAAAAGCCCATCTGCAAACTGGTCCGCATCCGCAATGACACGGCTTACGATTTCCCCAGCGGAATGGGAATCAATATATTTTAAAGGCAGCACCTCAATTTTTTGAAATGCTTCTTCCCGAATATCACGGATCACCTGGTACGTGATCCGGTTGTTAATTACATTCATCAGCCATTGTGCAAGCGCCGTAACCGCGATCAATATACTAGCCTTTTGAATAATCGCCCGGATGCCTTCAAAATCTACCAGCCCCTTTTCAATAATAAGATCTACCGCATCGCCGGTTAAAATCGGGAAGTACAGGGTAGCAAATACGGTCACTGCCGCAAATACAAGCGACATAAATACTAAGGGCCAATAATGCCGGATGTATGCCAGCACTTTTTTGATTGTCTGTGACTGCCTGCTTTTTTCTGCTGTTTTCATTACGCTTCCCCCTTTCCGCCTTTTTTATTTTTCCCTTTCTGCTTGCTTGCTGCTTCCGTTTTTTTTGCCTCTTTATGTTTCACTTCTTTATTTTTATCCTTAGGTTTCATTTCTTTATTTTTTGCTTCTTTCCCGCTTTTTGCTTCTTTTCCTTTGTTTTTTATACCTTTGCCGCCTTTTACCTCTTTTCCTTTATTTTTTGCTTCTTTGTCTTTTTTTGCCTCTTTTCCTTTATTTTTTTCGGCTTCCTCTTTATTTCCGTTATCCCTTTTGCTTTCCATTTTTTTCTTTTGATCCTCTGTGCCTGGTGAACCGGAGCCTGATCCTCCCAAATCATCGCTTGCCTGTGCCCCGTCTGCCTGCCCCTGCGGCATATCGGCCTGTCCCTGTGGATCCTGCGATCGGAACTGTGACGCATAAATCTCTTGATAAACGCTGCAGTTTTCCAGCAGCTGCCCATGTGTGCCTTTCCCAACCAATTCCCCATCATCCAGCACCAGGATACAGTCAGCCGACTGCACCGATGAAGTCCTCTGGGATACAATAAATACTGTTGGATGGTAATCCAGCTCCCGCAGCGACTTACGCAGTTTCGCATCAGTTGCAAAATCAAGCGCACTTGCGCTGTCGTCCAAAATCAAAATTTCCGGCCTGCGGACGAGTGCGCGTGCGATCGTAAGCCTTTGCCTCTGCCCGCCTGACAAATTTTTCCCGCCCTGCTCAACCATCTCATCCAGCCCAAGCTCCTTGGCCTTTATTACATCCGCCGCCTGTGCCGCCTGTACTGCTGCCAAAATCTGCCCATCGGCCGCATTCGGGTTGCCCCATTTTAAATTTTCCCGGATCGTCCCTTTAAATAAGACCGCTTTTTGCATGACAATGCCAATTTTTGCGCGGAGCTGGTCCGTATCGTAATCGCGTACATCGATACCGTCGACTTTTACCGAACCTTCCGATACGTCATAAAACCTTGGTATCAAGTTGACAACGGTACTTTTTCCCGAACCAGTCCCTCCAATGATACCGATTGTCTCCCCCTCAAATGCCTGGAAACAAATATCGGAAACCGCATGTTCCCCAGATCCATGATAGGCCATACTAACCCCTTGAAACTCGACTTTCGGGCTGCCGTCCACTTTTTTGCCTACGCCCGGCACCACTGCCTGCGGCAGCCCTTCTTCTACATCCAATACATCGGAAACACGTTTGCCGCAGGCAATGGCTTTGGTCACACTCACGATCAGATTTGCCAGTTTAATTAATTCTACCAGGATCTGTGACATATAATTTACCAGAGCCACTACTTCCCCCTGCGTGATAAAGCCATTGTCTACCTGGATGGCGCCTGTCCAGATCAGCACCAGCGTAGCCACGTTGATTATAACATACGTTACTGGATTTGTTAAAGCAGAAATCCTGCCTACATACTGCTGATTTTCATTCAGCATTTGATTTTTGCTGTTAAAATTGCTGACCTCTTCTTCTTCTTTGTGGAACGCACGGATCACACGCACACCCGTCAGGTTTTCACGTACCATCGTCAGCACTTCATCCAGCCCGCCCTGCACTTTTTTATAAAGCGGTATGCTCACATACATCACACCGAACACCACAACAGATAAAAGCGGAATGGTTACTACAAAAATAAGGGCAGCTTTGACATTGACCGTAAATGCCATAACCATAGCGCCAAATACGATAAACGGCGAACGTAAAAACAGGCGCAAAAATAAATTGATCCCAGACTGTACCTGGTTAATATCGCTGGTCATCCGCGTAATCAACGTAGACGTACCTATTTGGTCCAGCTTGGAAAATGACAGGCTCTGGATATGCCCAAACACCGCATGGCGCAGCTTGGAAGCCATCCCAACTGCTGCTTTTGCCGCAAAAAACTGCGCTGTTATAGAACACACCAGGCCAATAGCCCCAAGTGCAATCATTACTATACACATACGGACCACATAATCTTTATCTCCGCCTGCGATCCCCACATCAATGACCGCCGCCATAACCAGCGGCACAATCAGTTCAAACGTCGCCTCCAACATCTTAAACAGCGGTGCTAGTATACTTTCCCTTTTATAATCTTTCAGAAAATACAATATATTTTTCATAACTTTATCCTCGATTTAATAATAATTGTTTCCTCTTGCAAAGAAGGCAGTACTGTGATTACAGTATCTGCCTTACTTTCCATTTTTATTCTTTTCTTATACCTGCCCCGCAGGGTTATTCCTCCGCTGTAGTTTTTCCTCCATTTTCCGCACCATCGCCGGCCGTTGTGTCCGCGTTTCCTGCACCATCGCCGGCGGCTGTGCCTGCATCCGCTCCATCGGCAGCTGTGCCTGCATCCCCTGCTCCATCGGCAGCTGTGCCCGCATCCCCTGCTCCGTCATCTGCGGCTGTGCCTGCATCCCCTGCTCCATCGTCCGTTGCAGTCTCAGGCTGTTTTACGGTATACAATTCATCAAAATTCACTTTCCCCCATTCGCCCTCGTTGACCTTCCACTCACAGGCATCCTGGTACCCTTTTAGGACTTCGTCATACTTATCGCTGCGCCGCTGTGACAAAATAGACTCTTTTTTCGTTTCTGCAGCCGTCTTGTCATCGGTAGAATCCATCTGTACCACATAATAGGCACTGTCTGTTTCAGCCAGCGCACTTGCCAGCTCTCCGTCTTTTAACTTATCCGCAGCCTGCAGGACAGAAACATCCATGCTGGTTGTATTGTCATCTTCGTTTAAATCCCCTTCACCATAGGAACAAGTCTGAACCGTATACTCCTTTTCCTTTGCAGCTTCCTCCATACCATCGGCAGCAGCCTCCAAAAATGCCAGTGCATCTTCCTTCTGGTCGCCTGTACCAGCTTCGTCGGCTGTCGTATCATCGGTAGCAGACGCGCCTTCTTCCTGTTTTTGGAACCTTACGTAACGGAATGTTTTCTGCGCGCATTCCTCATCTGATACATTCGTATCAATCTCTTTTTCAATGGCCGCGCGCATTTTTGACTGCACTTTATGCAGGCGCAGCATTTCTTCTACCGTATCTTGTGTAGCACCCATAACGCCCAATGCCTTTTCGCTGTTGTCAGACAGGAACTTGGATGCTGCCTGTGTAATCGCTGCCTTTTCGTCCTCTGTCAGTTCTATCCCATAATCCGAAGTATGCGCATCCAGCAGATAGTACTCCTGAAGCTGTTCCATAACACTTTTTTTCACAGATTCTGTCATTGTCATGCCGTCTTCGCCGGCATCAGAATCCCACATGTCTTCCCCATAATAAGACAGTAAATACGAGTCCATCTGCACTGCCTGTACCTGGGCCACAAAATTAGCTACCCCCATTGAAATTTCTTTTCCATCTAAGGTGGCTGCCGATGCATTTGCATTGACCGTACCGCTGCACCCTGCCAATGCAGAAGATGCCAGGGTAGATGCCGCTAACAATGTGGCTGCTATTTTCTTAAGCTTCATAAATGAATTGCCTCCTAAACGTTCTTTTTATTTTTCACAAAATTTTTCTGTCTCTGCCTTTATGCACTGGTCTATTATAGTGCAATTAAACGGCATCCGCAAGAATTTTCATGTTTTTTTCACAGAAATCGCCGCCACCAGCTGTTCTATGAGCGGCAGCACTTCCCGTTTTTTGGAATCGCGCAAGTTTTTCGCCATATGATAGACAAATACCGGGTTTTTGCCGACTGGCGTATACGTCAGCTTCCCTTCATACTCCCTTACAATATCCGGAATCTTACCGGTATCCACCTGTGCTTGTTCATGCATCATAATCCGGACTGCAGTGCCTTTCTGAGTAATTTCTTTGATAAAAATATGATGTGCTTTTGCTTTGACCTGCGCAATCTTAAGCAGGTTAACAACCGATTTTGGCGGATCGCCAAAACGGTCCAGCAGTTCCTCCATCATCTCGTCTGCTTCTTCCTGTGTCTCTATGCCTGCAACCCGTTTATAAATATCCAGCTTCTGGTATTCGTTTGGAATATAGGAAGGCGGAATATAAGCATCAATATCAATATCAATGGACGTTTCGAAATCTTCTGCAGAAGCATCCCCCTTTGCATGGCGGACAGCTTCATTTAACATCTTACAGTACAGGTCATAGCCAACGGCTTCCATATGGCCGCTCTGCTGCGCCCCAAGCAGGTTTCCCGCCCCGCGGATTTCCAGGTCACGCATAGCAATTTTAAACCCGCTCCCCAAATCGGTAAATTCCTTAATTGCAGCCAGGCGCTTTTCTGCTACTTCTTTTAGCATCTTGTCACGCTTGTACATTAAAAACGCATAGGCCGTCCGGTTTGAGCGGCCTACCCGCCCACGCAATTGGTACAATTGCGACAGCCCCATATTATCTGCATCCTGGATGATCATAGTATTGACATTGGAAATGTCCAGCCCTGTTTCAATAATCGTAGTAGAGACCAATACATCAATTTCCCCATTGATAAATTGATACATAATATTTTCCAGTTCCCGTTCTTTCATCTGCCCATGTGCAAACGCCATTGTCGCATCCGGCACAAGGCTTTGTATCTTTGCCGTTACATCTTCGATCTGGTTGACACGGTTAAAGACATAATATACTTGCCCGCCCCGGGCCAGTTCCCGCACGATGGCTTCCCGTACCAGTTCTTCATTGTACTCCATTACATAGGTCTGGATCGGGACACGGTCTACCGGCGGCTCTTCCAATACACTCATATCCCGGATCCCAATCAGGCTCATATGCAGCGTCCTTGGGATTGGGGTTGCAGTCAGGGTCAGGACATCTACGTTCGTCTTCAGCCTCTTTATTTTTTCCTTATGCGTCACGCCAAACCGCTGCTCTTCATCCACGATCAAAAGCCCCAGGTCTTTATACTGCACATCTTTTGACAGTACCCGGTGCGTACCCACAACAATATCCACCAAGCCTTTTTTTAAATCCTGGATTGTCTTTTTCTGCTCCGCCGGTGTCTTAAAACGGCAAAGCATCCCGACTGTGATCGGGAAATCCTGCATACGCTGGACAAAATTGTTATACACCTGCTGCGCCAGAATGGTCGTCGGAGCCAGGTATACGACCTGTTTGCTTTCTTGTACCGCTTTGAACGCTGCACGGATTGCAATTTCTGTTTTGCCGTAGCCTACATCCCCGCAGATTAAACGGTCCATAATTTTCGGGCTTTCCATATCGCGTTTCGTAGCTTCGATCGCAAGCGTCTGGTCTTCAGTTTCTTCAAACGGGAACATTTCTTCAAATTCCCTCTGCCAGATCGTATCGGGCCCATATACATACCCTTTTTGGTTCTGGCGCGCAGCATAAAGCTGTACCAGTTCCCCTGCAATCTCCTTTACTGCAGTACGTACTTTTGTCTTTGTCTTTTTCCATTCCAGGCTTCCCAACGTATTCAGTTTTGGTTTGCGCGCATCGGCCCCTGCATACTTTTGGATCATATCCAGCTGTGTGGCCAGTATATACAGCGTACCGCCTTTTGCATATTCAATCTTAATATAATCTTTTGTAGTACCTTCTACTTCTATTTTATCAATACCGCGGTAAATGCCAAGCCCGTGGTTTTCATGCACAACATAATCGCCAATATTCAGGTCCGAAAAACTGGAAATCTTTTCCCCGCTGTTTACCCGGCGCCGTTTTTTCTTCTTTTTTTCGGCCCCAAAAATATCGCTTTCCGATATTACAACAAATTTTAACATCGGATATTCGTAGCCGCGCTTGACTTTGCCGTACAAGGCCATGACCTCGCCTGGCTTTACGGTATGGTCGTAGTCTTCCGTATAAAAAGCATTCAGCCCTTCTTCTGACAGATCCTGTGCCAGCCTTTGGGCGCGGGTACGGGAACCTGATAATAAGATTACCTTATAATTTTTATTTTTATATTGGATGAGGTCTTTTACCAGCAATTCAAAACTATTGTTATAGGGGTTGACCGTCCGGGTCTGTATCGGATAAATCTGCCGGATGGACAATTCCGGCACTTTTAATTCCAAGGTCGCCAGCGCCACCGTATGCAGGCGTTCCAGGCGCGCAAAAATCTCCTTAGCCCGGTACAACGCATCCATTTGCCCTGGCAGGATATACCCCTTTTCCAAACGCTGCTGCATACTATCAATATATTCACTTTCTACGGCCGCCCCTTGTTCTGCAATGCGTACCGGTTCATCCAGTGCCACCAGCGTATGCGCCAGGTCAAAATAATCCAGCAGTGATACGGTCTGATCCGTAAAATACGTCAGATAGGCATCCAGGCTGGCGCTGCTGCCAAGCTCCAAAAGTTCCTCGGCCAATGCATCTACCGTATTTTTGAGCCGTGCTGCTTCTTGTGTCTTCCCATCCATACGCAGCTTCTGGGATACGTTTTCTGCCTCTTTTTGCATACGGCCGACCCCTTCCCGTTTCTGGGCGTCATCCATCAGGAATTCTACTGCTGGGAATATTTGAATCTGTTTTAAATTTTCAATCGAACGCTGGCTCTGCGCATCATAGCTTCGAATAGAATCAATCTCATCGCCCCATAGTTCTATCCTGTAAGGATTGTCCTCGGTCAGTACATAGATGTCCAGGATCCCGCCACGGACAGCAAACTGCCCTGGAGCTTCTGCCTGATAGCTGCGTTCGTAGCCCATAACAGCCAGCTCCTTAAGCATATGGTCCATATTCAGCACATCGCCGACTTCCAATTTTTTTATCCTAGATAAAAAACCGGACGGTTCAGCCATACGGTTCATAAGTGCGTCAAAGGTCGTAACAACCGTACAATGCCCTTCCCCAGACAGCAGCTTTAGAACTTCGATCCGCTCCTTTTCCAGTTCATTGCCCCTTATATCAGACTGGTAAAACAAAATATCCTTTGCCGGAAAATACCGCACATCCCGGTCAAAAAAACGGTACTCTTCACAAAATTCACGGGCACGCTGCTCCGTAAAGGTTACCATTAACCGGTTGAATTCCGTCCCGCTTAAACAATGCACCATATGAAGTTTTTGTGAATCAATACAGCCAGAAAGCTCTAGCACGCCATTACCAGGGCTTGACTTAAGATGCGAACGGATTTCCTTAAATTCTGTCATGGACCAAATAGGCTCCATAAATGCATTCATAATTCTCACTCCCATTGCTGTGTTATAACAAACACAAAAAAACAGCGAATTGATGCTGTTATTTATATTTTCTTTTTATTATATGCGTTCATCGCCTGCGCTGCGTTGCCAGCTACAATCAATTCCGCAGCTTTTACGGCTTCTTTGACTGCCCCTTGCGCCGCTTCCCTGTCTGCTGTAGAAAAATGCCCAAGCACATGGTCCGCCAGATCCCACCCTTCCGGTTTTTGCCCGACGCCAATTTTGATACGGGCAAATTCCTGGGTACCAATATGCGCAATAATACTTTTTATCCCATTATGCCCCCCGGCACTCCCTTTGAGCCGGATACGGATGTTGCCAGGGCTTAAGCTGATGTCGTCATAAATAACGAGCAGCTGCGACGCTGCATCCAGCTTATAAAACCGCAACAGCGCGCCGACCGCTTCACCGCTGTTGTTCATAAATGTCTGCGGCTTTACAAGCAGCACTTTCTGCCCGGCTATCACCCCACGTCCACAGGCCGCCCTGCACTTTGTTTCATTTATCGTAATATGGTATTCTTCCGCCAAGGCATCGATGGCGTCAAACCCAATGTTATGCCTGGTTTTTTCATATTGCTTGGCCGGATTGCCAAGACCAGCTATTATATACACAATTGGCTCCTCTTTCTCAACATTGTCCCTATTTTTGTTACATACCTTATTTTGCAACATTTTCATAAAACGAAACATCTGACCCTATCTCCATCTTTTCCTTTTCCATACAGCATACGTAAGTTTTTCCCGTAAGTATATATTATAGTGTAGTTTACCTTATTTTTCTGATTTTGTCACCAGCAGATTGCGGAATTTTTTTGATAGTAAGTTACTATTCACGGCCTGGGGGCCGCTTATAGTAACCTTTCGGGGCGATATTGGAAGTTTGCTTCGCAAAATCGCCCCTCGCTCCTGAATCATGTTCCCACGGAATGCGCAGTTTATGCGCATTCCTGCCCGTGAATAGTAACGATAGTAACGATGGAAGGCAGCTTTTATGGACAAAAAATGGCCATAAAAGCTGTCGTTTAAGGGTATGACATATTTTTACCCCCGTTTCATATATTAATACAAATAGCGGCCTACGATCGGTGTATTGATATGAAACCATCTTTCTTTAAATTTATTGTTTCGATAGAAATCCTAGCGCTTTTCGCAATCGCAGCCCTTACCTGGTACCAGTCCCATTACGGCGCATCTATTATGCAGCTGCCCACCGCCTCCCATACTGCAGGGCCACCGTCTTCTGGTGAAAACGGCACTGGCAGCCCTAAAAAAGAGTTTATAAAATGGGTAGACTTCCATGTAACAAGCGAAGCCATGAACGATGCTTTAGCATATGGCATAAAAGCCCACGATACCGGTACGCCCATTGACTGGGTATGCCTATTGGCCACACTGGGCGTAAAATATGGGGGAGATTTTAAAAACTATAAAAAAGACGACCTTGCTGCCATTGCCGAACCAATCTTAAACAAAGAATCTACCTTGGAACAGATAACCAAAGATATGAAACACTACAGCTACTATAATGAAGCTTACCACGCCGTATTGGGCGGCCTGGTAGGCACCTATCAGCTGGCGGGTACGCAAGGCGTCCAATATGGGCTAAAGGCTTTTTCCCCGATCGCCAAAGGCTTCCCTTATACTGACTACGATGATTTTGGCTCATCGCGTTCCTTTGGCTACCGGCGGCAGCACCTTGGCCATGATATGATGGGGCAGATCGGGACCCCTATTATTGCGGTAGAATCCGGCTATGTAGAATGCCTTGGCTGGAACCGTTACGGCGGCTGGCGTATCGGCATCCGCAGTTTTGACAAAAAACGCTATTATTATTATGCCCACCTGCGCCAAAATTTCCCTTACTGCAAAACCTTAAAAGAAGGCAGTATCGTTACTGCCGGGGATGTGATCGGCTATATGGGGCACACCGGATACAGCGATAAGGAAAATACAAATAATATTGACATTATCCATCTGCATTTTGGCCTTCAGCTTATTTTTGACGAATCGCAAAAAGACGGCAATGGCGAGATCTGGATCAGCTGCTATGAGCTTACCAGGTTTTTATCACAAAACCGCTGTGAAACGGTAAAAGACGAGACAACAAAAGAATGGCACCGTGTCCAGGAAATGATTGACCCTGCTGTAGAAGAATATAAAAAACGTACCGCAAAACAGCCTGCTGCATAAACGGCGAAAGAACCGCAGGCAAACGCAAAAACTGCAGCCAGCGGATCTAATTTTCAATAATACCCCGCCTGCTGCAGTTCCACAATGGGCAGCTTATTCTTCTGTCACCGCTTCTCCGCCTGCATCTGCTGCTTGCTCCATTTCTTTCCGATATTCATCCAGTATGATGTTCTGAATCCGGTCCCGCGTTTCAGAATTAATTGGATGTGCAATATCGCGGAATTCTCCATCAGCCGCCTTTCTGCTTGGCATTGCTATGAATAACCCCTTAACTCCTTCAATGACTTTGATATCATGCACGACGAATTCATCATCAATCGTAATGGATACCACGGCTCTCATTTTGCCTTCTTTTTCTACTTTTCGGACTCGGACATCTGTTATACGCATCATCTTTCGCCCCCTTTTTCTGTTCCTCAAAAGGCTTCCAGCCATTAAATGCTATATCGTTCATTTTTATCTTCAACGACTACTTTGACTTCGCCTTCCCCGGAATAATAAGTATTTGCCTTAAGAGTCCCACGGCTCTCTACAATACAATTTTCAATATGTGTGTTGTCCCCGATATAAACCTCATTTAAAATGATAGAATTACGGATCACACAGTTTTTACCTACAAATACCTCCTTAAATAAAATGGAATTCTCCACTTTGCTGTTAATAATACAACCACTTGATATCAAACTGTTATGCACCTCGGAGCCCAAATTATATTTTGCCGGCGGTAGGTCATCTACTTTTGAATACACATGCGGATAATCCCGGAAGAAGAACTTTCGGACATCTGGCTTTAAGAAATCCATATTTGTCTTGTAATACGAATCTACAGTCGAAATATTGCTCCAATACCCTTCCAGTTTGTAGCCATACATGCGCTTCAGGTTTTTATAGCGGATCAATATATCGGTAACAAAATCATTCCGGCTTTCCTGTGCGCAGTGTTCCAGCAAGTCGATCAATTGCCTTCTACGGATGATATAAATACCTGTTGAGATCGTACTGGAACGGGCAACCATCGGTTTTTCCTCGAACTCTACAATCCTGGAATCTTCATTCATCCTCACAACCCCGTACCTGCTGACATCTTCTGATAAACCCATGTCTTTTACAACTACAGTAATATCCGCTTTTTTCTCAATATGGTAATCAAGAATCTTATTATAATCTACCTTATATACGCAGTCGCCGCTTGTTATGATCACATATGGCTCATGGCGGCGTTTGAGGAAATCAATATTTTGATACATTGCATCTGCCGTCCCGCGGTACCACCAGCTGTTATCAGCTGTTACGGTCGGCGTAAATACGTATAAACCTCCTTGTTTCCTGCCAAAATCCCACCATTTTGAAGAACTTAAGTGTTCATTTAACGAACGTGCATTATACTGCGTCAGTACGGCAACGGTCTGGATCTGCGAATTGGTCATATTGCTTAACGCAAAATCAATACAGCGGAAACTGCCTCCTACTGGCATTGCTGCAATTGCCCTTTTTTTCGATAATTCCTGCATACGGTTATTATTACCGCCGGCTAAGATTAGTCCTACTGCTTTCATGCCGTTTCACCTGCCTTTATAATAGAATCCCCGCTTGCAAGCATCCCATCCGGATAGTCAGACGCCAGCGTCTCGCCGGCAATCGCGGTGTTCCTTCCTATCCTGACATCCGCAGGAATGATGGAATCTTCTCCAATTGTAACCAAGTCAAATGCATATACCTTTGGATTGTAAGTACTTGGCGCGTATTCCCCAATACCAACCTGCGCCCGATCGCCAATTTTTGTATTTTCTGCGATAATACCCTTATCAATGACGACGTTTTCACCTATTGCTACGTCTTTCATAATAATGGAATTGCGGATAACAGAACCCCTTCCAATCGTTACGCCTGCACTTACCACAGAACTGTATACCTCTCCGAAAACTTCGCACCCTTCGCCAATCAGACTTTTTTCTACAATTGCTTCCGGCGCAACATATTGTGGTACAATAATGTCGCACTTGGTATAGATCTTCCAGTATTTCTCATATAAATTGAACTCCGGAATCAAGTCGATCAACTCCATATTTGCTTCCCAATAAGACCCAAGGGTCCCTACATCTTTCCAGTATCCGTTATACTCATAGGCAAATATCCTGGAACCTTTCTCATGAAGATACGGTATAATATGTTTGCCGAAATCACAGTTGCTTTGGTCCTTTAAGGCAACCAAGACATCTTTGAGTACTTTCCAGCTAAAGATATAAATACCCATTGATGCCATATTGCTGCTCGGGTGATCCGGCTTTTCTTCAAATTTTTGGATCCGTTTTTCTTCATCTGCAACTACAATGCCGAACCGGTTTGCTTCTTCGATTGGGACCGGCATTGCGGCAATCGTCACATCTGCTTTATTCGCCTTATGAAAATCAAGCATTTCTTCGTAGTCCATCTTATAAATATGGTCACCGGATAATATCAGTACATACTCTGGATGGTAATTTTCCATATAGTTCAGATTCTGGAAAATCGCATTCGCTGTGCCGGTGTACCATTCGCTGTTGTCACTTTTTTCATATGGCGGCAGTACGGTGACGCCACCATTGTTCCTGTCCAAATCCCAGGGAATACCAATGCCGATATGGGTATTTAGCCTCAGCGGCTGGTATTGTGTCAATACACCTACTGTATCGATCCCGGAATTAATGCAATTACTAAGCGGGAAATCAATAATGCGATATTTTCCACCAAATGCTACTGCCGGTTTGGCCACTGTGGAAGTCAGCACCCCAAGACGGCTCCCCTGTCCCCCTGCCAGCAGCATGGCAATCATTTCTTTACAAACCACTTCGCTCACCTCTCGTTTGATATTCAGTCTTTTTGTACAAACAGTATAACATAACCGATTCAAAAAGTACATCATTTTTCACATTAATTTGCCGCAACAACGCCTATTTTTGTAAGAATTTACAAGATTTAACATATATTTTGCTAAAGCGAAACCGCCGTTGTAAAGATTTGCCAGTTCCAAACAAAATAAATTGCAAAAAACAAGGATATGATTATAATAATGTTAGGGCGTATTGCAACCGATACCCCAAACCCGCAGCGGCAGGCAGCAGGCCTATGTATGCGGGCATCAAAAATAGATTGTGCAGGTGTGATAAATGTATCAGATTAATTTTAACAAACCGGTCCACGTCCATTTTATCGGAATCGGCGGTATCAGCATGAGCGGGCTCGCGGAAATCCTTTTGCAGCAGCATTTTACGGTAACTGGCTCTGATGCGGCGAAATCCGCGCTGACCCAAAAGCTGGAACAGTTAGGGGCAACGGTTTTTTACGGGCAATGTCCGCAAAACATCCGCCCAGGGACAGACCTCGTTGTTTATACAGCGGCCGTCCATCCGGATAACCCTGAATACCAGGCATCCAAAACAGCAGGCATCCCGATGTTGAGCCGTGCCCAGCTCCTAGGCCAGATCATGGAGCATTACAAGCTGTCAGCAGCCATTGCAGGCACGCATGGCAAAACAACGACTACTTCTATGTTTACCCATATCCTGTTAGCTGCAGGATGCGACCCTACGATTTCGATAGGAGGGATCCTAAAAGCCATCGACGGAAATATCCGCGTCGGCAAATCCGAATATTTTGTTACGGAAGCTTGCGAATACACAGACAGCTTCCTGGAATTCTATCCAAAGTACAGTGTCATCTTAAATGTAGAAGAAGACCATCTGGACTACTTTAAGGACTTACAGGCCATCCGCCGGTCTTTTAGCCGTTTCGCATCCCAGACAGCTAAAGGCGGCGCCATTATTATTAACCGTGAGATCGACGGCTGGGAAGAGCTGCTGGAAGGGGCTGATGCAAAAACCGTAACCTTTGGCTTTGACCCTTCCTGTGACGTTTATCCGCAGGCAGCCACTTACTCGGATACCGGCCTGGCCAGGTTCCAGATCATGCAGCATGGGAAAAAGCTTTGTGACGCCTCTTTAAATGTCCCAGGGCGCCATAATATCAGCAATGCTCTGGCTGCCGCTGCATTGGCTGTCCAGATGGGTATTGCGCCAGCCGCAATCGCCGAAGGGCTGCATGCGTTTGGCGGCACTGACCGCAGGTTCCAGTTAAAGGGGAAACGTGGCGGCGTTACCGTTATTGACGATTATGCGCATCATCCTACGGAAATTGCAGCTACATTAAGCGCTGCTAAAAATTATCCACATAAGCGCATTGTGTGCGTCTTCCAGCCGCATACTTATTCCAGGACAAAGGCATTTTTAGACGGCTTTGCAGATGCCTTATCCCAAGCTGACCTCGTCGTATTGGCGGATATTTATGCTGCAAGGGAAACCGACGACCTTGGCATCAGTTCAAAAGATATTCTAAACGATTTAAAGCGGCGCAGCGTGGAAAGCTACCATTTTCCGTCCTTTGATAAAATTTTAAAATTTTTGTTAGAAAAAACAATGAACGGCGACTTGTTGATAACTATGGGTGCCGGAGATATACTAAAAGTGGGCGAAAGCTTCCTTGAACAATAGTTATCCACATTATCCACATTTAATTGTGCAAAAGTGCAATTTTTAATGTGGATTTTTTGTGCCCTATCCATGTATGCAAGCGGATATTAAAAACATTAGGATACCCGCCATTTCCCGCGGTTATATAATGTACACTTCACCGCTTATCCACGTTATCCACAATGTCCACAAATATCCATATCCCTTGATTTTACAGGGATTTGCAAAAAAATTAGGCTTCTCAATTGGAAAATCCTGTGCTATAATCGGTGCAGCGAGACAGGAATACAAGAGAGGTGATCCAAATGGCTGATTTATTATTGAAACGTGACAGCAGGTTCGCTGCCACCTGCGTACCAAATACATTTATAGACGAATATATGACACATGCAGATGGGGAATTTGTCAAAATTTATCTGTATCTGCTCCGATGCATGGCAAGCAGTTCAGAAACCGTGTTTTCCATTTCGGATACCGCGGACAAGTTTGACCATACGGAAAAAGACGTGAAGCGTGCTTTAAAGTATTGGGAGAAGCTAAAGCTGCTGAAACTGGAATATAATAAACAAGACGATGTGATCAGCGTCTGCCTGTCAGAACCTACGGCCTACGCACTGCCTGAAACAGTGGTTTCCCCTGCAAAGGCTGGCGTCATCCCAGCTGTAAAAGTACCATCCAACAGCCTGCAGATGCCCCAGGAAGAACCAAAAGGAAGCGCTTACAATATACCTGGTGCAATGAATATTTACGAAAATGACGATGCTGCCATACCGTTCGAACGGAAACGGGCGTTCCACGACCCTGGCGCACCATTAAAAGCCGCCAGCTACCCTGTAAGGAAGCTGCCTGGTGCCAGCCCTGTATCCGTCCTGCCGCAAAAAGCTACCGGTATGCCTGGCGCACCGGCATACCGTGCGTTATCTGCCGATATACCTGGCGCTTCCGCTTACCCTGCCTGCGGCAAATACAACGCCACGCCAGCCTTTGCAGAAAAGGAGGGATCCGGCAACATACCGGAACGCACCGATTATACACCGCTGGAGCTGGCCTTGTTCAGCGAAGACGAAACGGTACAGGAAGTTTTATTTATTGCCGAGCGCTACCTTTCACGGACACTAAAAGATGCGGAGATCCAAACCATTATCTATTGGATGGATAAACTGAAGCTGTCGCAGGATATGATCGACTACCTGATCGAACAGTGCGTAGCGAAAAACCATAAAGACATCCGGTATATGAACAGCATCGCTATTTCATGGGCGCAGCAGGGTATACATACGCTTGCACAGGCGCAGCAGGAATCCACCAACTATAGCGAGGCTGCCCGCCGTGTCAAAAAGGCGTTCGGCATCTATGGGCGGAACCTGTGCAGCGATGAACTTGTTTTTTTTAAAAAATGGACAGAAGAAATGCATCTGCCAGAAGACCTGATCGAACTTGCATGCCAGCGGACCATTAGCTGTATCCACAGCATCAACTTCAAGTATGCACATTCCATCCTGGAAGACTGGCACCGGCAGAATGCCCGGACCATAAATGATGTAAAACTGCTGGACGCGCAGTTCCAGGAAGGGAAGCGCCAGCAGGCCAATAACTCCAAAGCCGCTAAGTATACTTCCGACGGGGCTGGCAAAAATTCCAGGACAGGAAAGATCAACCCTTATATGAGCTTTAAACAACGCACTTATAACTATGATGAACTGGAACGTGAACTGCTGGGCAAAACCAGATAATGGAGAATGGAACAATGCCTTTATCAAATGCACAATACGACGAGATTCAACGCCAATATGATGCCAGGCAATTGTATAATCAGCATGTGGTACAAGAGCGCAAAACGCATTTATACCGGATCTATCCGCGCCTTAAGGAATTGGATGAGCGGATTGCCGCTACAAGCGTATACCGTGCAAAAGAAATGTTAAACGGCAACGATATGGCCTTAAGCCGGTTAAAACAGGAACTGGACTATTACCGGGCCGAGCGCAAAGCAGTCCTCGCAGTTGCCGGAGTGGATGAAGCTTACTTTGACCCGCCATACGCCTGCCCATACTGCAAAGATACCGGCTACATTGGATCTGAGAAATGCCGTTGTTTCCAGCAGGCCGCCATTGACCTGGTATATACACAGTCGAATTTAAAACATATCCTGGAGGAAGAAAATTTCCAGACTTTTTCGTACTCGTATTTTTCAGAAAATAAAATAAACCCCAAAACAGGGATGAATTCGTTGGACACCGCCAGGGAAGCCGTCTATAAGGCGTTTGACTTTATTAAATCGTTTGACCAGGAATTCCAAAACCTGCTACTGTATGGGGAAGCCGGCACCGGAAAGACGTTTTTATGCAATTGCATCGCAAAACAGCTGCTGGATGATGGGTTTTCCGTTATTTATTTTACGGCATTCCAGCTTTTTGAAATACTGGAAAAACAAAAATTCCAAAATGATTCGGAAGTTTCCGGGCATTTTCAAAATATATTTGATTGTGACCTTTTAATTATTGACGACCTGGGTGCGGAATTGTCGAACACGTTTACCGTATCGCACTTATTCCTTTGCCTGAACGAACGGCTGCTGCGCAAAAAGTCAACGCTTATTTCCACTAACTTTGACTTAAACCTGTTAAGCAAAACTTATACGGAACGGATTTCTTCCCGGGTGTTAAGCAATTATAACATAATCGAGCTGTTTGGTGACGATATTAGAATCCAAAAGAAAAAAACAAACAACGATGGAGGAACGAATTATGCATTATGATGAGAACATGTTGGAATCCATTCCTGTCGGCGTACTCGGGCTTGTGCCAATGTCAAGCTGTACTTCCCTGGGTGAAAAAGTAGACCAGTACCTGGTTAAATGGCGGCGGGAGCGCCAGTCCGACCACAAAGATACGATCGCATTCCGCGGCTTTGAACGTGATACGTATATCGTCCATGCACAGAACCCGCGCTTTGGAAGCGGAGAAGCCAAAGGGTTCCTCAAAGAATCGATCCGGGGCTATGATTTGTTTATTATGGTAGATGTCACCAATTACAATGAAACTTACACGGTCTGCGGCCATCCGAACCGAAAATCGCCGGACGACCATTTTGCCGATTTAAAGCGCATTATCGCGGCTGCCGGTGGCAAGGCACGCCGGATCACGGTAATTATGCCGTTCCTGTACGAAAGCCGCCAGCACAGGCGCAACGGGCGTGAATCGATGGACTGTGCAATGGCACTGCAGGAATTGACCCGCATGGGCGTAGAAAATATCATTACGTTCGATGCCCATGACCCGCGTGTACAAAATGCAATCCCATTATCCGGCTTCGAAACGATCCGGCCTTCCTACCAGTTTATTAAAGGGCTTTGTTCCCATGTGCCTGATTTAAAGTTTGATTCGGACCATATGATGATCATCAGCCCGGATGAAGGCGCTACTGACCGTGCCGTATACCTGGCCAGCGTACTCGGCATCAATATCGGCATGTTCTATAAACGCCGTGATTACAGCCGCATTGTCAATGGGCGCAACCCGATCATTGCACATGAATTCCTTGGCGCTTCCGTAGCAGGCAAAGACTGCCTGGTCATCGACGATATGATTTCTTCCGGCGACAGTATGATCGATGTCGCAACCGAATTGACCAAGCGGAAAGCAAAACGTATTTTTGTAATTTCTACTTTTGGGCTATTTACAAATGGGCTGGATAAATTCGATAAAGCAGTAGAAGATGGAGTTATCTACCGGCTGATCACGACAAATCTGACTTATCAGACACCGGAACTACTCAGCAAGCCTTATTATATTAACTGCGATATGAGCAAATACATTGCTTATATTGTTGATACGCTCAACCATGACGCTTCCATCAGTGAGCTTTTAAATCCATACGACCGGATCAAACGGCTTGTGGCCCGCTACGAAAACGGGGAGTTAAACCCATAGTATGCTATATTAGGCGTTTTGCCAAAAAAGAGCTTCTATAGATACCCTATTTAGGAACTGCCTCAGGCAGTTCCTTATCTGCGCAAAAAAAGCGCCTGCACACCGTACAATGCACAAACGCTTTTGCAATTATAAACCGTGCGGTTTAAAATAAATCGACACCGCCAGTATATTTTCCATCATTAATTACATAATAAGCTTTAAACTCTTCTGGTTTTATATATATGTTTAAGGATTTAATCGATGATACTCTATGCCCGCTGGCAACAAATGCAGCTTTCACCCGTTCAATCACTGCTGTCTGCTGTGCCTGCTGTCCATGATATTCAATGTATACTTCCGGCTTTACTTCCGGCCTTTCCGCCTTCTTCGCTGCCGTTTTTTTAGCGGCCGTTTTCCTTACTGCCTTCGTCTCTTCTTTTTCTACTTTTTCTGCTTTTTTATCTGACGGCTTTACTGCTTCTGTTTTGGTGCCTTCTGTTTTTTTTGCCTCGTCTTTTTTTGCTTTATCCGATCCCGCAGCCGCCTGCACTGTATCTGACTTGTCTATTCCTGCTGCCTCTGCAACAACTGTCTTGGTTTCTTTGTCTGTACTTTTTGAGCTCATCTCCTAGACCTCCTACAATTTACTCACACACTAAAAACTTTTCCATTGCTAGCAGAGCTTCCTTCTCGTCGTTGCCTTCAGTAATTATGTTTACGCTCATTCCTTTGGAGGGGTTGAATGCCATAATCCCCATGATGCTCTTGGCATTAATCTTACGGTTATCATTGACAAACGTAATATTACTGTCAAACTGGCACGCTACCTGGACAAGCTCTGCGATTGGATTTTCATGCCCCTTTGCTACATTTGAAACAATAATCTGCTTATTACTCATTTTCCCTTATATCCTTTCCACTCCCTAGAATCAGTGCAGAATACACAAGTTCATCTCGTAATATAGCTTAAAAATCAAGCATTTGCAAGTGTTTTTAAAATTTCTGTTAAAAACTTACGAATGGCTTATTATTCAATGCTAAATTTTATGCACTTTTCAGCACATTTATCAGATATTGTTTTTACAAATTCATTAACTGCGCCCTCGTTCCAAAATTTTCTGAAAAGCCTCTGTATCTTTGGCGATTTCGCCGCTTAATAAGATCATGCAGATCAAGTTTGGGACAGCCATCAATGCATTGGCAATATCCGAAAAATTCCATGCAATCTGCAGCGTCGTCGTCGCGCCTACAAAAGCGACCAGAGAAAAAATAATGCGGTACCCCATATTATACCGGTGCGTCCCCATCAAGTATTCCAATGCTTTTTCCCCATGATATTCCCAACCAAGGATGGTAGAAAATGCAAACAGCGCTATACCGATGGTCACCATCCACCCTCCAGCCGGGCCAAGCACCGTTTTAAACGCTTCTATAGTCAGTGCCGAACCTTCTACGGCTTTTCCCGCTGCATCCGTAATGCCAAGTACTCCAGACGATGCTATGCACAGCCCGGTAATTGTGCAGACTACTATGGTATCCCAGAACGTGCCTGTCATATTTATGTATGCCTGGCGTACCGGATTGTCGGTAGATGCCGATGCTGCCGTAATTGCCGCAGAACCCATGCCCGCTTCATTGGAAAATACACCGCGTGCGATCCCGTAGCGCATACCGCCCATCATAGACGATACAATCGTACCCCCTACGCCGCCCGCTACTGCTTTTACGGAAAAAGCCATACGGAATATTTCCGCCACGCCGGAAGGGACATTTTGAATATTGCCTAAAATGACAATTACGCCGCCCACTACATAAAACACGGCCATACATGGTACAACGACAGAAGATATTTTTGAAATGGATTTAATGCCGCCTACAACGATGACAAGGGATAGCATTGTAACCACCACGCCAGTCAGCCAGGTAGGCACCTGGAACGTTGCATATAAAGCGTCCGAAATAGAATTTGCCTGTGTCAGATTTCCGATCCCAAAAGATGCAATTACAGCAAACAAAGCAAACAGCCATCCTAATACAGCGCCTGCTTTTTTATTTTTCAATGCTTTTTTCATCGTATACATCGGCCCGCCGGACATTTCGCCCTGTTCGTTTTTCTCACGGTATTTAATCGCAAGCATACATTCGCTGTACTTGGATGTCAGCCCAAAACACGCAGAAATCCACATCCATACAAGTGCGCCCGGCCCGCCGGATACCATTGCAGTCGCAACGCCTACAATATTGCCCGTACCAATCGTAGCCGCAAGCGCAGTCGTCAAGGCCGCAAATGGGGATACATCCCCAGTACCATCAGTAACCGTCCTTGCTTCTTTGCTCAATGTACTTTTGACCGCATACGGAAGGTTCTTCCAGGTTAAAAATTTTAAGCGGATGGTTAAAAATATCCCTGTCCCAACCAAAAGCACCAGCATGACCGGACCCCATACGAAATCATCCACAGCCTTTAAAACATCTGTCAAAGCCTCCATCATTAATCACTCCCTCCTCATCTTCCACCTAACCTTACCCTCCCTACGAAATCCTGTCTTCTACTATCGTTATGCAGCATACCATAAAATATTCGTATCTGGAAACCACATACGGGACGATCCCCGCCGCTGCCATGAAAAAGGACAACGCCTGCGCGTTGTCCCGGCATTGAGATGAAAAATCCTTATTTATTCTATAACTTTTTGTAGCAATTGTCAATTATTATTATTGATACGCCAGATAAATACCACTTGATGCACCAAACTGCACATTTGCCTCTTCCAGCTCCTTTTTCACGATACTGTCTGCCTGCGGGTCATAGATCCAAACATTTAACTCGTCATAGCCGACCACCAGCGCGGCGCCTTGTGTACCTCCAATTGCCATAACCGGCGTCCCCTGCCCTACATAATAAAGGATCTGCTGCAGGGAACACCCTTCTATCAAAAACACTTCCCGTTCCGGCAGCAGGGATTCTAAGATCTCCTGCGGCGTGCTGCCCCGTTCCAACAGCTGGCCGGCACTGACATCCATACTTTCCTGTTTTAACAGCGCGCTGATGCATTTTGCTGCTGCTGGGCCTGCAGTATCTGCATCCGAAGGTTTGACGTCCATATACGGCTGTATATTGCCCCTGGCCCGTTTCCAAATATACCGTTGCTGCCCATCCACTACAATCCCCATATTTTCATCGGCGCTGCGGATAGCTTCCGCCAGATTGGTCGTAGCAGCTGAAACTTTGCCTTTCGCATACGCATAGTAGCTTTCGTGTTCTTGTTCTGCCTCCAAGGCAACCACTTTTTCTTCCTGGTTGATCACCTGTTTGGCTGCAATAAAAACCGGCGGTTCTTCCTGTTCGACCTCAGCCAAAGCCAGCTGCACCTGCGTCTGCCTGGTTTCTGTTACCGTTGTGTGGACCACTTCTTTTTCTTCCTTCTCCCTGCCCCGGTTAACAATCGAATCCTGCGGTGCCTGCTCATAACCCCCGCCGCTTTCCGTCAGGCGGCCGATCAGCAGGACGCCGTTTTGAAACTCTACGCTATCTATATAATAGCCTTTTTTATGGTATTGTTTTAATACCTTTGTATTGGCTGCATTGACAATCCGGAGCGCATGCATAGGGCGCTGCCCAGATACAGATGCAATCCCATATACCAAGTCTTCCTGCAAATACCCTAGCACATGCAGCACACGGCCTTTTTTTGCTTTGATCTTGCGTTCCCTACCCGTCTCCAGGTCTAAAACCGTAATCTCCTGTGCTTTATCATCCGAAATCCATGCAAGGAACTGGTTGGACTCAGAAACCGCATACATCCCGTCCGCTAGCCCTTTTGTAACCACCTCCATTTCCATTGCCGCCATATCCATATGGTAAACCGCCCCGTCAAACAGCAGGTAAATACCGCCCGCTGTATTTTCATAAAGCAGCTTGCCTAGCTCGGCCTGCAGCACCTGGTAAGACTTGTCAAAAACCATAAACAGCTTTTCTTCATTCGTATTTGCCTGCCCGTTATAATGCAGGAAACTAATGCCTACCTGGCCCTCATGCACACCACGGTTCATATACCCATAGACCACATAATTAATATCCCCAGCTTCATCAATGCTTAAAATACGGATATTATGCTGCATATAATTCTCCCGCGCTTCAATGCCCTCATGCCCCCGGAAGCTAAACACCTCCGCCAGACGCCCGGAAGCCTGGTTATAGCTCCACAAATCTCCTTCCTGCACAAAACAGGTAACCGTCCCTGCTTCATTCTGCATATATTCAACGTCTTTTGACCGGATGCCAAGCTGCAGGTAATTTTCATACAGGAAATCATTTTCCCCTTTAAAGATCTGGTTCATCGTACGTTCAAAATTTAACAGGTACATCCGCTGGCTGGTATAGCGTATCCGGTAAAATTCTTCCACATTGAAATACTCCAATTCCCCTTCACTGCCATTTGCGGTAACCACATAATTCAGCATAATTACATTATAGGATTCATTCATTTCTTTAATGGATGGCACCGGCATTGTCAGCCTGCTGCATGCAAAGTCTGCCCAATTTGCCTGCCGCAGGCTCGAATGGATTGTGACTTTATTAAGCGTAGTATTATTTTCCGACGCATCTGGCTCCCAATATGCAGATAAATCGTCTGGCGTGTCGGAAAAAGTAAGCTCATTTACCTGCTGTGCAAACGCTACGCTTTCCGCCACATGGTAATCCTGCCCATCCGTAATCCGGGTATAATAATAGCAGGTATCCTCATCCTGTTTCAGCTTTAACGTTAAAATATATTCTTTAGACTGCTCCAAAAGGCTCTGTACAGGGATGCTTGTCCGTATCTGGCCGTCTTTTTCTTCAACCGCATCCATGCTGCCATCCGAGATCAGGCGTTTGCCATCAATGCTTCGGATTTCATAAGCAAAGGCATCTACCCGGTATCCATTTGTACGTACCTGAAGCGGGATTTCTTTACTGCTGGAAAGCGGTGTGATCGTATCCCGCATCCCGGTTGCATCCATTTGCACAGTATATCCATGCAGCTCGTTAATTTGTTCATCCCCGTCATATAATACGACCACTGGCAAAGTGGCTTCTTCCATATCAGTTGTAAGATCCCGCTGGTCGTGGTTTGTCATTTTGCCCGATATGGATATGGTTATACAAAATACCGTGATAAGTACAACGGCTTTTATCAGTCCTTTTTTCATTGGCGGCGGTTCCTTTCTCGGTGCGGTTATGTTGGTGCGATGCAATTTATGCTGCACACCAGTTAAATTTACAGTATATCCTGACTGCGGACCGCCAGCCAGGCACTTTCTTGGTTAACATTACTGTATATTCTGGCGGTTTGCAGTATAAGTTACTATTCACAGCCAATTTGCTCTTGACAAACATTCTAAGTTATGAGGCTGTAAATAGTAACAATTTAAACAGTACATGCAAAAGCTGCCACTACTATTAATGACAGCTTCTGCATATTTTGTCAATAATTATCTAGCAATTTTCAAAAGAGCCCTGCCTCTATGCTTGCTGCAGGTGTATTACCACCAGCGGCGGCAGCGGTTATGACGGCAGCGCCTTTTGTACATTTCATTGTAAAGCAACACTTCAATCAGTGTATTTAATCCTGGATTTTTGGGTGGGCGGCCTGGACCGGGCGGTGGTGGCGGGCCCCAAGGCGGGCCGGGCGGGCGGCCTGGACCGGGCGGCGGGCCCCAAGGTGGGCCGGGCGGTGGTGGCGGGCCCCAAGGCGGGCCGGGTGGGCGGCCTGGGCCGGGCGGCGGGCCTCCTGGGCCGGGCGGGCGGAATGCTTGGCTTTCCATCTGCCCATTGGACTGCTCTGCTTTCAGGCCTTGGTTTTTCATTGCGTCCTGGCTGTCACCTGCAACGGCATCGGCCTGGCCAGGCTGTGCGGCAGCCTGGTAAATACGTTCACAGATTACTTTTAGCATCAGGCGGTCTGGATATTCGTCGAACATCATGCTGCCTTCATACTCCATTTTGTCGCATTCTTCTTCGACCAGTTTTTGAATCCGCCTGGCTTCTTCTGGATACAGCTCTTTCATGCGTTCCATATCCCGTTCGTATTCCAGTTCTGTCATGTAGATATTCTGGATTGGGTAGCTCATGTAAAACGGCATATGGGGTGCATTTTGGTATTGCTGCATACGCATCAGTTCCTGTTTATAATCCAACGCATCTGTCTCCTATCTTTTCGTTACTAACAGTATATGCAAGTGGTGTGGATACGGTGCTTCCTGCCTAAAAAGCCATAAAAATCCAATGTTTTTGATGGTACTTTTTTCTATAATAATACTCTTTATTCATTATTTCCTCAATTTAATTAAATATTAAGAAATTTTTATGGTTTTTACCGATTGATTTTTTACCCGATAGGATATATTTTATTCTCAGCCAGAATAAAGTTATGTAAGGAATTTCTGTAAGGAGGTTTTCCGTTTATGAAAACAGCACTGAAAAATAAGTTACAACAACGGCAGAAGGAAAAACGCGATTACAGCCGACAGATTGCTTTTTTAAACCGTTATTCCCTGTTATTCCACGCACTATTATCGTGTATGCTGGTGCTAGTAATCGAAATCTGTTCCAGAAGGTCGATTATTGGGGCATTCGAATTTCTTGCCGGTCATACATTTGCATTTTTATTTAATTCTTTGATCATTTATGCAACATTGATCATTGTATACCTGTTCCGCCGCCGGATGTTGATGCGGATTATTATCAGCAGCGTATGGCTGCTGCTTGGTATTATAAATGGCTGTGTATTGTCAAAACGGGTCACGCCATTTAGCTACACCGACCTTAAATGTGTATCTGACCTGCTGACTATGACAAATACGCAATATTTTACAAAGTTTCAAGAAATATGTGTCATTATCCTGTTAAGCGCCTTGGCAGTATTTTTAATCATCCTAGGCATTAAGGGGCCAAAATTCCAGGGGCGGGCACATAAGGTACGCGCTGTGCTGCTGTGTGCTGGGATGTGCGTCATTATGTCGGCAGCGACTACGTTCGCACAAAATTCCGACTGGATGGCTACGTACTTTGCAAATATCGCACAAGGATATTCCGATTACGGGTTCGTATATGGATTTTCCTCCAGTGTAATGGATCGCGGTATGCATAAACCGCTGGACTATTCCAAAAATAAAATCAAAAATATAGAAGAAGAGGTGGCACGTGCCAAAGAAGAAAAATCTTCGTTTAAAGTAGCCGACTCCGGCCAGGTAGTATCCGATTCCAAAGACGGGCAGCAGCCAAACGTTGTCTGCGTCCTGCTTGAATCTTTTATGGATCCAACGGAAATCAAGTTCCTAAACCTGTCCGAAGACCCAATCCCAAATTTCCGGAAATTAAGCAAGGACTACACCTCGGGATACCTGTCCGTCCCAGTTGTAGGCGCGGGAACTGCAAACTCGGAATTTGAAGTACTTACGGGGATGAACCTGCGCTTTTTCGGTACAGGCGAGTACCCATACAAAACCATTTTAAAAGATACCGACTGTGAAAGCATTGCTTCTGACTTATCCGCAATCGGCTATGGAACCCATGTAGTCCACAACAATGGTGGAAACTTCTACAGCCGGGCACACGTTTTTTCGCAATTTGGTTTTGATACATTTACAAGCAAAGAATTAATGAATATCCAGGAATATACACCGCTCGGTTCGTGGCCAACCGACGATATATTAGTAGAAGAAACAAAGAAAGCGTTGGATTCCACCCCAGGCCAGTCCGATTTTGTCTATACCATTACGGTACAGGGCCACGGAAACTATCCGGAAGAAAAGGTTATCCAAAATCCAGACATCCAGGTAACCGGCGCTGAAACGGAAGAAGCCAACTACCAGTGGGAATACTATGTAAACCAGATCCACGAAGTAGATAAGTTTATTGGCAAACTAACCGATATGCTGGCACAAAGGGATGAAGAAACTATCCTCGTGCTGTTTGGCGACCATCTTCCAACTTTGGGCCTTACGGATGAAGACATGAAATCCGGCGATATATTTAAGACAAAATATGCTACTTGGAATAATTTTGGCCTGGAGCAGAAAAACTCAGACTTGGCCGCTTACCAGCTCCTTGCGTATGCAATGGAACAGGCAGGCCTGCATGAAGGGACCATGTTTACTTACCACCAGGCAGGCGGTTACCGCACCGAAGACAGCCGCTACCAAAATGGGATGGAAAATTTGCAGTACGACATCCTGTATGGAGAACGCTTCTGCTATGACGGCAAGGATTTATACCCAGCTTCCGATTTAGAAATGGGTGTGGACAAAACTTATCTATACAATTATCGTACGAATGCCGACGGAAGCCTGTCACTTTATGGGGCGAATTTTACAAATTGGAGCCGTATCTATGTAAATGATGAAAAAATGAATACCGTTTTTGTATCTGATAAACAGGTAGTACTTCCGGCAGAGGACGTTGCAGATCTGGAAAACGGGGATGTATTAAAAGTCTGCCAGGTTGGTTCCAGCAGTACTATTTTCCGGACTACAGAAAATGCAATGGTTTATTACGGGCCAGGCGCTATGGAAACGGGCTCTGAGGAAATCCAGCAGTAAGCAAAGTATACCAGATAGAAAATTAATGAATTAGAACAATCATAATAAAAGATCCCTGCGGAAATCGAAGTTTTTGAACTTTGATTTTCGGCAGGGTTCTTTTTATAGTATCCAAGCCAGACAATCCGTTTCTTTTCATAAACATCCTACTCCCAGATCAATCCGTGGCCGGAATAAGAAGCTGCTTTTACACAAACCTGAAAGGGACATCGTCCTCCCTCGTTGCGTATGACATTTTTTATACTGCACGCCTCCCTTGTTCATATTCCGTCACCTTCCGGCATATTTTGTATCCAGGAAGCAACTGTACTTATATCCATTTCTACTACATCAGCTATATCCTCAATTGGAAGTCCTTTCCTCTTTAAGCGGAAAGCAACTTTTTTTGCACGGTTCCTATCCCCCTGTTCTATACCTCGCTCTATGCCTCGCTTTATACCTCGCTCTATACCAATTTCAATACCCCTATTTTCAATTCTGTCTAGCACTTCATTCATGTTTTTAGGCCCACCTCCTACTTTTGCCGCTACTGTTGTTTCCAGAAATCTCGCATCGTCCGTCAGTACCGGCAATTACACTCTTGAATCTAAAATAAATACAGGGCTACCGGGATAATTTAATACTTCCCAGCAGCCCCTTTTTTACTCAGCGTAATTGCTATGCCATGTTTTATTTAGGATGATATGGCTAGCTTCTAAACTACGCCCTGCGCAATCATAGCTTCTGCCACTTTTTCAAATCCAGCAATATTTGCACCAGCTACATAATCGCCTTCCATACCATATTTCTTTGCCGCATTATCAATATTATGATAAATATTTACCATAATCTGCTGCAGCTTAGAATCTACTTCTTCAAATGTCCAGCTCAACCGCTCTGAATTCTGTGTCATTTCCAGTGCGGATGTTGCAACGCCGCCTGCGTTTGCAGCTTTGCCACCGATAAACCACACGCCGTTTTCCTGCAGATATTTGGTTGCATCGATCGTAGTTGGCATATTTGCGCCTTCGCAAACTGCTTTGCAGCCGTTTGCTACCAGCTGTTTTGCATCGTCAATAAGCAGTTCATTCTGTGTTGCACATGGAAGGGCAATATCACATTTAATTTGCCATACGCCGCGGCCTTCGTGGTATTCTGCACTCTTCCTAGCTGCCGCATACTCCGTCAGGCGCGCACGTTTTACTTCTTTTACTTCTTTTAATAATGCTACGTCGATCCCTTCCGGGTCATAGATCCAGCCGGTAGAATCCGAACAAGTAACAACTTTAGCACCCATCTGCTGCGCTTTCTGCGTTGCATAGATAGCTACGTTGCCAGCACCGGAAACAACTACTGTCTTTCCTTCCATAGATTCGCCGTGGCATTTCATCAATTCCTGTGTAATATATAATAAACCATATCCCGTCGCTTCCGTACGTGCCAAAGAACCGCCATATGTCAAGCCTTTGCCCGTTAAAACCCCTTCATAAGAGCCGCGGATCTTCTTATACTGGCCAAACATGTAACCGATTTCCCTTGCACCTGTTCCAATATCACCTGCCGGTACGTCTACGTCCGCGCCGATATATTTGCATAATTCTGTCATAAAACTCTGGCAGAATGCCATTACTTCACGGTCCGATTTCCCCTTTGGATCAAAATCGGAACCCCCCTTGCCGCCGCCAATCGGAAGCCCTGTTAAAGAATTCTTAAATATCTGCTCAAATCCAAGAAATTTAATAATACCAAGGTTTACAGACGGATGCAGGCGCAGGCCGCCCTTATAAGGTCCAATCGCATTATTAAACTGTACACGGTAGCCAGTATTTACCTGAACCTGGCCCTTATCATCTACCCAAGGAACACGAAATTTAAACTGGCGGTCTGGCTCTGTCAATCGCTCCAATAAGGCTTCTTTTTTGTAAAGCTCTTCATTGGCTTCAATAACTGGTTTTAAGGTTTCCAATACTTCCTCTGCTGCCTGAAGGAACTCTGGTTCGGAAGCATTTTTTTCTTTTACCCTTGCAAGTACATCATCAACGTAACTCATTTTATTTGTCTCCTTTTTATTTTAATTTCATTTCCATCCGCTCTTTATTTTATTATGAAATAAGCAATTCTGCAAGATGTTTTTCATATTTCTGTCAAAAATTCCTAATTTTATAAGGTGGAATGGTATTTTTTGCAAGTTTTTGTTTGGATAGCTTCACCGGCAATTATTAACCTTAATAAAAAACAGGAACCGCCCTCCTTACAAGTTCGATTCCTGCTGCCTTATTGCCATCGGCATTTTATTTCTATCCAGTTTTATGTTTCCTTGTATCTTATATTTTTATACACCACGCCGTTTGCCTGCAATGATAAATCCGCATCCAATAAAAATCAGCCCCAGGACAAGGAAGAGCCATGCATCGATGGAACCATCCCCTGTCTTTGGCGTTTCATCCAGCGTATGCCCATTGGACGTGCTTCCGGAGCCGCTGTTGGACGTATACGACGTTCCGCCGCCTGCGGTACCTGTACTGCCGCCTGAAACAGAACCGCCGGTACCCGCACTGCCGCTGCCAGACACACTGCCGCCTGAACCGCTGCCGATATTGGAACCACCGCTTGTACTGCCTCCTGAAGCACTGCCTGTGCTGGAACCAGATGTGCTGCCACCCGAACCGCTGCCTGTAGTGCCAGTTGCATTGCTGCCTGAACCGCTGCCTGTGTTGCCAGACGTACCAGCTGAACCGCTTCCAGTATTGCCGGAACCATTAGAACCGCCCTTATTGCTGGAACTATTGGAACCGCCGCCTACATTTACTGTAGCACTGTCCGCTTTATCCCCGCCGGATGAACCGTTGCCGGAATTGCCGGAACCGTTGTTTGAACTGCCAGAACCGCTGTTTCCGGTATTGCTGGAACCACTGCCGCTTCCTACATTTACCGTAGCACTGTCCGGTGCTGCAGAACCAGACGCAGAACCCGTACCGCTCTCGTCGTCGTCGGAAGCATCGCTGTCAGAAGAACCGCCATCCAGGCTGGAAAATACATAGCCGGACGATGATGCGAACGATTCCGCCGCTGAACCGCTGTAACCAGTGATCTGCGATGGCGACCATCCTGGCTGTGAACCGATCGAGGTTACGGAAGCCGGTATGGTAATGGAACCGATTCCGCTGCCAGAAAATGCACCGCTTTCAATCGTAGTCAAGCCCGTAGGCAGGCTTAAGGAAGTAACCCTGCTGCAGCCAGCCAGGGCACCGCTGCCAATAATCTTTGTACCAGAATAGATCGAAACACTGGATTTTCCGACTGGCACCATGACCAGGCGGGTTAATGATGAATTATACAGGCATCCGCCGTCAGATGCATATGCGGAATTGCCGGAAGCCACATTAATCGTAGATAGGCTGGAACAGCCAGATAATGCACTGCCACCGATACTGGTCGTACTTGCCGGCAAGGAAATCGCTGTTAAGCCGGAACAGTTTGCAAAGGCACTGTCCCCAATACTGGTGATACCAGACGGTACCGCCATTGTCGATAAATTGGAACAGCCGGAAAACGCACCGCTGCCAATTGTAGTCACGCCCGCTGCAATTGCGATACTGGATAACGCACGGCAATTGCTGAATGTAGATGCCGGAATAGCCCCGATCGACGCCTGCATACTTACCGAACTAAGCCCTGAACAGCCGGAAAATACACCGCTTCCCATATTCGTCACACTGCCTGGAACCGTTACATTCGATAACGCGGAACAGTTTGCAAAGGCATTATCCCCAATACTCTTTACACTGCCCGGAATACTGACCGAACTGATCGGCTTGCCCGAAAATGCGCCTGCCCCGATTGCCGTTACATTTGAAGGGATCGTGACCGCACCGCCTCCGCCGTTATAGGAAACCAGCACCCCGGCATTGATCGTCATGTTGCCTGATGTAGAAGCCGCCTGTGCCTTGCATGGCATCCAAAAGGAAAAGACCGCAAATGCCAGCGCTACTGCAAATTTTTGTTTCAAATGATTGTATCTGCCAGCCGAAAAATAATTAGCCGCTGGCTTTCTTTTGGCTGATAAAACATTCATAGCTGTCACTCCTTCTTCGCAATGAGGAACAGCCTGCCATCCTGTACATAATAGCTGCAGGTCGACAAAGTAAGCAGCTCATCCCCATACGAAATGTCAATTGTCTGGTCAAACACAGTGAGCTGCTGTATATTGGCCAAAAACGCCTTAAATTCTTCCTTGGTCCCTGCATTCAGAAAATTGTAATACCGAAAACTATCGTCGTCTTGATAATTTACTTTCGACAAACAAACCGCCACAACTTGATAGCGGGCCTTTTCATAAATCGTATCAAATACAATCTCTTTATGCGATTCCCAATAATCCTTATCCATATAATTGGGCAGGCTGCCAAACATCGTCCCGTCCTTCATATTATGCCCATATATAATAAGGTTGGTATCACGGTTCACAAAATCATTCCTGGCATCCAGGAATAACGTACCGTGGTCGCTGTCTTTTTTGTTAAAATCATGATGCAGATAAAAATCGGACTGGCTTTCCCCGGTCTGCATAACCGGATAGTCAATCGTTGTACCCTCAATCCTTAGCCAGCCCGCCAAATCTTTATTCTGCTTGTATAGCTTGTTATAATTCTTTAAAACAGTAAGTTTTGCAGGGTCTGATCCTTTTGCCCCCGCCTTGGCAGATTTCCCGGCAACACCGGAAGCCTTGCTGCCTGCTTTTTTTGTTCCCTTTTTTGTTTTTGACGTTGTTTCGTCTTTTGTACTGTCAGGTATCTCCTGGCGCCCGGCATCTTCTACATAGGAATCTTCTATTATATGCCCGGTCATATTCTGCATATCCTGCAGCCGTTGAAACTCTTTGCTCTCCAAATGATCTTGCCAGAGCGTAATACCATAATATCCAAGGCAAAGCACTGCACCCACGATACAGGCGATACCTGCAAGCTTGAGTTTGTGCCCCTGTTCCTTTTGTTCCTCTTTTTTATGCTTTTCCTCTAGCAGATTTTGGGAATTCTGTGCCAGTATATCGGTTAGGTACCAGGAAAAGGAAACCCCGATCTTGCTTCGGAAAATGATCTCCTTATTCCTGATAAGAGTGTAGAGCCTTACGGCAGCATCGGCATCTGTAATATCGATCTTTTTGGTAATATAATCAATTTTCTTTACATCTTCCTGTGCCGCAAGGTACTCTTCATAGGTATTAAATTCATAAACGCCTATTTTATATTTTTCACTCATGCCCAGCCTTTATTTAATCGTAAGAACCTTTGATGGATTCCAAGCGCTGTAGATCTTCTTGCTGCCGCTCTTCTTAAACGCCCTTACACGGAAGACTACGCGGTCGCCGCTCTTTAATCCTTTCACTTTCAGTATCCTTGTGTTCGCTTTGTTGATAACCTTCAGCTTCTTGTAGCTGCCGCCTGCCTTCTTGTAATAAATCTCATAGCCAGTTGCGCCAGATACTTTCGACCATTTCAGTTTTGCCTGCTTTTTCTTTGGAGAAGACATCTTAACAGTCGGAGTCTTCAGCTTCGTAGTCGCGCTGACTACAGGCGAGAATGCACCGTAAGACCTCGTACCGTCTGCATTGCGGACAAATGACCTTACTTTGTACTTATAATTCGTCGCTGCTTTCAACCCTGAAATGCTTGCTGTATTCTTCGTTACACTCTTGATCGCCTTTGACTTGGAATCACAGATCTGGTAACCGTCTGCATATCCCTGTTTCGTCCATGTCAGTTTCAAGCTGGAGTACTTCACATCCGAAGCCTTTAAGCCTTTGACTGCAACACCTGCGATCTTAAAGTTAACAACCTTTGTACCAGAATAATTGCTGCTCGTACCTGTAATAATAATGGAAGCCACACCTGGTTCCGTATTATTTGCATACGTTACCGTATAATCTACGCCATTTTGCAGTACCTTCGTACCATCGCTGACCGTAATCGCCGGTGTATAAGCATCACCAGTATAAACCTTATCTTCTACCGCTGTGGTATCCAATGACTGCATACTCTTCGGCTCGATAATAAAGTTTGCGGTCTGCGTGCCAGAATACCTTCCAACACCCGTTACGGTAATTGTTGCTTTGCCAGCATCAATATTATTGGAATACGTCACGGTGTAATCCGTACCCTGCGACAACGTTGCGGTACCAGACTCTACTATGATACCCGGTGTGATTGCAGAACCGGTATAAGCATAGCTCGGTGCATATCCGCTGATAATAAACCCGCCTACATCATTTCCAATGCTAAAGGTCGCTGTTGTAGAACCCAGGTAATTGGAGTTCTTAGCAGAACGGATCGTTGCAGTAGCAGTACCAATATTAATATTGTTTGCATAGCTTACGACATAATCCGTGCCTTCTACCAGGATATTTGTACCGCATGTAATGGTTAATGTCGGCGTTACTGCAGAGCCAGTATACTGCTGTGCCGGAATCGGCGCCACCGTACACTTGGACAACTGTGCAACAATCTTGAAATTCTTTGTGATCATTCCGTTATTGTTGCCAATACCGCTGATATATACAGCCGCTGTACCAACTTCCACGTTATTGCTGTACGTAACCGTATAATCAATATTTTCCGTCATGCCTGCAATTGACACTCTTGGATATACCTGATTTCCAGTATAGTACATTGCATCGGTAGTATCCATTGTTAAGGTTACATCATCCGGTTTCACTGGTTTCGATCCGGAAATCTCACCAGTACCCTGATTGTATGGACTGTTTGCATCACTGCCGCCGCTGGTTATGGTCGAGCTGGTGATCAGGAACTTCGCAGTCGCAGTGCCACTGAAGTTGTTCTTGCCATTTACATTAATAATAGCGGTCCCTGCATTCAGGTTGTTTGTATAGGATAAGGAATAATCCACATCCTCTGTCAGTTTGTATTTAATCTTGTCAATGTAGTCTGTAACGGATATACCTACCGGGCAAATATCAAAACCGGTGAAAGAGTACTCTTTCTTATAACCGTCAATTACCACAGAGCTGGAGATTGGCCTTGGTGTAATCGTATAGGTCAATGTCTCCGGTTTGGTTGCGTAGGTGCCGTTTGTTGGGTCGCCTTCTACGCGGATATAGTAGGTTCCTGCGTTTACAAATCCTCTCTCAGTGATCAGATTTTCAAGTGTGATTTCGTCTTTGTAATTTGCGATTACATATTCGTTTGGACCAACACCCGTTACTGTTACAGTAGGAGCTTGAATCTGCGCATTATATACATTTGTTGTCGGACTTATGCTAATGTTTGCATCCGTACTTATATCTTTCCCGATATAATACCAGAAACTTGCACTATCAACATAATTTCCATTTTCCGTACCTGTAATAGTTACACGCACTTTCCCTGCATAACTGCACTCTGGATCAGGATTTCTATACTCTTCCCTAATCAAAACATCATCTGTATCAGGCTCTACGTATTCATATACAATTGTATAATCACGGCCTACTTTAAGAAAAGCACCATTATTTTCACTTTCAGCATCGTTATAATAAACACCAAGTTGTGTCTCCTGTAACTCTGCCGCGTCTACTTCTTCAGCGAAATTAGGTTTTGCTGACTGATTTTTGACAAATGGAAGGTTAAGTTTATAGGAACTCAAATCTACGTTGCCTTCTCCGCCTTCTGGACGATACAAAAATTTTGTATGATTTGCCAAAGATGCTTTTGCAATTGCAAAGTCAACCGATTTAGTACCTGTATAGTTATCATCTTCACTTGTGGTAATAACCAGTTGCGCACTATCGGTTGCATTAATATTATTTCTACCTTCTACTTTTGGATTCTTCATAAAATTGGTAAGTACAGAATCCCCTGAGTAGGTCAAAATAACATCTCCATCATACGACAAACGGAAAGCAGGTATCTGCTCATGCCCATTATATACCAGTGAATTTCCAGTAATTTCTAATGTTACGTCAACATCTCCAATATTTTTCTTTTCAATATTGTAATATAATGTCAACTGACCATCAAAATTACCAATACCCCGTATTAAAATCTGTTTTTCACCTACGCTACTGCAATCTGTGTCGTATTGATAAGTAAAATCTGCTTCTGTATTACTATAATCTGCTTCATTATCATAAAGCACACCCACTAACTCCCTACTATTATAAGTAGCATGTGGAAGTGGTTTAATTTGCTTACCATTTCGATAGTATTCATCTGCAATTTCATCAAACTCTGCGTTATCAATAGACCTTCTTACAATCGAATATGGCAGTTCAATCGTCCCATCATAATTCCGGCTTGCACTACGGATTAAAAAGGTTGGTTTCTCAGCATCTGGCTTGGTATAGTTTATATTATCACCTGTACCAGCAACAATCCGATAATCCACTCCTAATTCCAAATCCTTATAAAGACCACTTGATTTCCTTGCACTAATGACATCCATTTCTGGAAATACTTCACTTCCAGTATAAATAACAGTATCATTATAAGAAATTCGCATGCTGCCATCTTGGGCATCATAGGCATCTTTCAAATTGTAAGGAGTAACGGTAAAATGCTTCTCCACTTCGCCAGTAAAATTATTCTGGCCTGTAATTTTAATATATGCGCCATTTGTAGTAGAAACTTCTGTACCATTTACAAGTTCAAGTGTATAGTTGCCTCTGTCTAATGGCGTACCATTCATTGTTACAGAAAGTGTATTTAAATCCACAACCGGATCCCCCTGGTTATACGGATAAGAATCCAACAATTCTGGAATTTCTACACCATCCACACCTTGCTTCACTTCATAAATAATCGGGCATTCACCAATTAAAAACTTTACGTTCTCATCATATGGCACCATGTATACTCGATGTTCACCAATCGAGGCGGTTGCATCTCCCTCGAATTTATAATCTACACCATACTGCAATGTCCTATTTCCGCACCTAACCGTCCCAATTACCTGAGACAGTGAAAACGACGATGGATCTGATACGGAAATAACACCTGGCTGCGTAAATTCAGCTTCCCTTAAATCACCATAAAGCATAACTCCGGTTGAATATTCACCTGTAAAGCAATTGCCTTGGCCTGTTATTTTAACAATAGCCGGCCCAATCTGTACAGCATTACATGATAGTATATAATCTGTACCTTCTACCATGTAACGATCCCATTCAGCATTCTCCAACCGTCCATCTTCCATTATTATTGGACTAGTATCTACATTCGCCTTCTGATAAAAATCTACACTGGTAAAAGGATTAGAGCTCAATGGATTTTCAATACTTCCAAATTTAACACGGCGATCATCAGGATTTTCCGGCGTAACGATCACTTCAGAATTGGTTGCTGCTAACGAATTTGGACGAGGGCTCAAATTACCTGTTACAGTAAACGATTCTACCCTTGTATCCATAAAATTACTGTTTTCTGTTGGTTGAATCTTGACAGAAGCTGTATTAAGCGTTGCTACATACCTATTATATCTTCCTTCAAGGGTATATTCTGAATCCGGTATAGGATGCCCTTCATACTTTATCGTCAAATTTGCAGGGAGTAGACGCTCGCCTGTAAATTCTACTGTATTTGTATATTCAACTTCACACTCATTCTGAATACTAACCCTTAGAATTTCATAGTCAATCTCAAAAACGCCTGTAAAATTGATCGAAGTAGGCAATGCTTCAATACGGATCTTTGGATGCAATTCCGGATGAGCACTATCTTGTGCATTATCCTCTTGCCAAGCATGATCGTAATTGAAGTAATTGACTTTGTATGTTGTTGGATCCAACGTTTCTCTTAGTGTTAAATTTTCACTAATAAACCCTCTTGGATTATATACTACGCTTGATTCCGGACGTACCCCCCATTCATCAATTCCGCCAGTTGTTGATAAATAAGAATACTTATATTTTCTTCCATTCGCTTCCAACTCTGGAAGCCCCATATTACCTGCCTCAAATGCATCTCCTATATCAAGCTTTGCAATAGTAAACGGAATCTCTTTTCTACCTGCGTAATTTCTCAGGCCAACGATATAAACCTTTCCGGTACCCGCATTTTTATTTTCATCCCACTCGACTGTATAATCATGATCTCTACGCAATTCAACAGTATTTGGAGCAGTTCCATAAAGTACTCGAATTGGTTCTGGAAGATGACGTTCACCATTATAAACTCGACCATCCAAATTATTATCTGGATCCCACTCCACCTCAATAGCACCACTCATGCTATTTTGCGCAATTAGGAAATAGACCGTTTTTTTACCATAATACCCATTTTTACCAATAAATGTTAGTGAACGAATCTTTTTACCACCGATATATTCTAAAGTCCCCCATTCTAACCGATAATGAGTGCCATTACGTAAAGGTGTCCCGCTATGTTCCAACCTAATCGCATTATCTACACTAGCAGTATTGGCATCTGCAAATATCATACTAACATATTTGCCATTATCTTCAGCTGCTCCTTCATCGTTCACATCGAACTGTCTATTGAACCAGAGCTGATTTTCATACCGTGTAGCCACTTCAGTGCCAGCCAAAATACCGTTCATTTTATTGGAAACACCACTAGTAACCAAATCACTTCTATCCATTATGGTAGTACGGTTATCTTCAATACTATTCCCATAATAGAACTCACCGCTTAATGAATTTTTATAGCAACCACTTGACCCTTGGTCTGCATTAACTTTAAAAGTAATTTTCCCGTCAGTTTCTGGAGATATATCTGTAATTTGGTAATCCACACCGATTTCCAACTCTTCGCCGTTTGTCGCAAATTCATAATCAAATACATGTAAATTCGCCTCTAAATGTGCTCTGAAATCTGCCACGGTTGGTGTACTGGTTTGTATCGGCATTGGCGACAACCCTTGCTCCTGTATCCTTACAGTATGCACCCCTTCACTATTTACTGCATTAATATTTTTCGCTATCAATTTAAAAGCTACCGTTGTTTGTGTTCCTGAATAATTTCCACTTCCGTTTATTTTCAATTGATATTCGGATCCAACAGTAGGATAACGACCACTTCCTGTCGGAGTAACAAGGGTTACATTTTCAAAATCTCCCCGGCCCAACTCATCCTCATATACAACATTGCCATTTGTATCAACTTCAGTATATTTAACACCTGACAATGGTGGAGGTGGTGTCTTACCAGCATATGCACGCTCATACGTATCTGTATCCGTATTGAACCGATATTCAGAATTATCTAAAAAGGTAAGATCGCCATCCGAAATTGGCCTTTGTGCAATATTAAATGTTTTTTCAATTGTTTCATCTGCATTTGACCGGTTTGTTACAGTAATCGTTCCTGTTCCGGCATTGGTATTATCACCCCAATCTACACTATAGGCCCCTTCCTGAACTTCCGTACCATCCCTTTGTACTACTTTAACAGACGGTTTGTGTGGCTGTTTATTATAAATATGGCCTTCTTCTCCCTGCGCCCCACAATCACAATCGTTTTGTACGACTATTTCGGCACCTGCAAATGAAGCTGCTGCTATCTCGTACTCATCACTTGTTACATCGCCTGAATAATTCCCTCTAAAATGGAACGTAACCTTATATACACCAACTTCAGATGGTTGCTGTGTACCTGGAACATCTTCCCATGCACCGCCCTCAGATTTCTTTTGGAATGAAGTTGTGTAATCAGCGGAAGCTAGATCCCTAATATATATCTCTTCGCCATTATTATCTATGACTGCATACTGTGTTACTCCAGCCGGCTGTCCGTCATAAGCATGAAACATATTATCAGGTATACCATCTACATTCAGTGTAACTGTACCACTAACTGGTTTAGGTTTAATCTCATAAGTTTTTGATACTCTATTCGGTCTAGTTACATAACCACCTGTTGTATCATTGCCCGTACCATTTACTATAATCCGAATGGTTCCAGCTGACTTCAAATCTGTCGTTTCTTGTAATCTCTGATAAGATAATGTAAAATCGCCTCCATTGCCAATATCTTCCGTTAATTCATAATCCGGATCATCGTTAAAGGCAATATGCACGGCTGGTTTTTGCTCGTTTACATCTTCATCATAAGTAAACTCATTTGGATCTAAAGTTATTGTAACATTGTCATTCTTTATCTCCCTTTTTACATAATAATCCAACGTAGCATTTGTCACTTTATCTGGTATTGTAATATACATTCTTGCCGGTCCTGCAGTACCTCCGCCAAGAATTTCCCACCGAGTAATTTGAAATCCATTATTTGTTGAATAATATGTTTCTGGTGTACTACTTGCTGATTCATAATACAATATTTGAGGCGGTGTATATTCGTAACCTGTATTAGCGTTGTATTCGAAAACCTGTGATACATTATCCGCAAATGTTACAAATCCCCTGTTACCAGCTGAAAGTGTAAACACCCGTGCATCTCCAACATAACAACTTTGATTACTCCTAACAGTAAAAGTCGGACGATCATAACTTACACTGATTCCAAAATTACTTGGTTGATTTGTATTTGAGCCATCATATACGAGAATTCCCTCATCATATACCTTGGTCTTTTCTGATAAAGTATCTGCATCATCATCTTGTTGCAAAGGATAACTTGTAGGAGGACGCCCATCTATTTCCACCCTAAGATTCTCAAACAACTTTTTCGGTTTATAAGTTCCACCAACAGGTGCGTTGTTAACTACTTCAAAATTTTTTAGTTGTACAGAATAGTTGACATCCTGCCCCAAAGCAGGCGTACCACTGGTTATTTGAATACCTTCTATTTCTCTCTGCGGAAGTGTAAACGTCCCACTACTATTCGTAACTTTAATTTTTATATGGTTTTCAGACAAATTATAATTTGTTCCCGAAACAATGTAAGCTCCTGCAACCCCATTCTCTT
Organism: uncultured Eubacterium sp.; assembly: GCA_947089855.1. Classification (GTDB taxonomy): domain Bacteria; phylum Bacillota; class Clostridia; order Lachnospirales; family Lachnospiraceae; genus Eubacterium_J. Next base: position 3,258 of record CAMUML010000001.1, on the reverse strand, counting down.
GTGATATTTCACAAGAAATAGAGCTTACTGCATTTGTCCTTCTTTTCAATATTTGATACCTAACATTCACAACTTGCCCAACTGAATAAATTTCATTCGAAGCTGTAGCTTTAAATTCAGCTGTTATATAACCATTAGTTGCATCCCTTTGAATATTGTTTTGATTTGCCGGAGTAAACCATGATCCTGACATTCTATTTCCTGCATTATCTGTAATATACTCTGGCAAATTCTGTTTGCCTACGCTATTATCTGAATTCAGGGGTTCTCCATCTGAATTAAATGCCGTTGGATCAAGATCATATGTTACATCCGTTCCTATAAAAATCGCTCCCGGTGAAATAGTTGCAATTCCACCACCAGGCGCCGCCCGCAACCTCGGCGCAGCAATCGCCACCCCGCCCAAAAGCAGTACGGAACACAGCACAATGAATATCTTTGCCCCGAATTTCTTCCATACATCCTTGTACATAAATTACCTTCCTCTCCGTCATCCTAAAAACTGAAGACCTTATTCTTATTTTCGGATTACCTGAACCTGCCAGGGCATAGAAAAAACTGCATTTCACAGCCACACGCCGCAGCCCATACAGCACCTGTCCTACAATATGCAGTACAGCAATCAGCAGCTGGCTGTACCCACTGGGAGATGCCGCACCAGATACGGCGTACTAGTTTTAAACATGCAATTCCAATATACCCGTTGTTGCAGCCGATTGCTTCAGATTCAGATAAAAAAGCTGCGTCCTATCCTTCTGTCTGCCGTACAACAGGCAACCGGCCGCCTAGCCAAAACCTGTCATATAAATCTGGTAAATCAATACAGAAAGAAAAGAGCACGTTTCCGTTAAGAATCAACTGGCTGCTTCCGTGTACCGCTGCACCGGGCGCCCATTTCCCCTCTTATACGCCAGGCTCTGCACACGAATATCTATATATAGAGAAAAGCTTGTATGTTCGGCAGAAAGGGCTGGACGTACAGACTCATCTCGTTAGATAGTTTAATACTATATCGGCAAATTTTCCAGAATCTTAACCTTAATCCTAGAATTATTTGAAAGAATGCAAAAGCATATGTTTGTGTTTATCGTCCTTTAATTTTACTTGTGTAAATTTAAGGAATTTGTGTAAAAATCGTCGCAAAAATTTGTTTAATAATATTATAGGTTAAAGTACCCTAACAATAAATTGCCACATTTTTTATATTTTACATAGTTGCTATGAGCGGCAGCGAATGGCAAGGCAAACGAGCCTGCGAGTGCGCCAGCTTTATATAAGGCCAGAGATCCTCCCCCGGTTCACCTCACTCGCTTTGCTCATTCGGCACGCCCCTCAAGGGGCTGAACCACGGACACTCATAAATTCGTGCCCGTATTTATTGTAATAAGATCTATCCGTCAATTTTGTCGGTTGGATAGCACACATTATAAAATATAGATTTTATGCACGTATACGCCCCTAGAATCCATTTTTGCTGTTTAGGTATACTTTCAGGGGTGGGCAATTTAAAAGCGGATTTGGCCATTTTAGTGCGTTTTAAGCCAAGGGATAGGTTATAGATAATTGCCAGAGGGATGCAGCAGTTGTAAAGTCAAAACCAGCGGCTAAAAAAGCAGTTGCAGCAATTAAACCGGCTTTGGTTTATGAATAGTGGTAGGTGATAATTTTTGTGTCCACTCCATCAATTTTTCAGGAGGTTTCAAAAACCCGTTGGGGAATAGATGCACCACACAACCGGCAACCAGAAAAGTAAAAGCATTGGATTAACCATATAAAAAATTGTTACTGTTATGGATGATGGCCTAATCCCTCCAATAATTCCAACGTATGCATTCCGCCCACACGTTTACCTTTCAATGCATCGCCCTTACCGGTACGTTGCTATAAACAAATAAAATTAATGCTTTCTTTGATCCGTTGCCAACCATATAACAATACTAACAGTAATATCCGTCTATATTAAGTGTGTCAAAAACGAATGTTTGTGGTACAATTTTTCTTACTAACGGTTATGTCTGGCCTATCACAGCTTGAGCGTGACCTGATTAGCCAACGAACTAAAGAGGGGTTAGTATCTGCAAAGGCAAGGGGCGCAATGGCGGCAGACCAAGCAAACAAAATGAGAAGGCTGAAATGGTAATGACATTATATGGCAGTGGTATGAAGATAGCTGACATAGTACGAAATACAGAGCTGTCCAGAAGCACAGTAAACCGTATTGTTAAGAACCACAGCAATAACGCAAAGACAGAAGCAGTATAAAAGAGAGGGTTATATGCCCTCTCTTTTTATTGATATAATCTAATGATTTACTATATTGAGTGTGGTATTTAGATATTTGAAACTTTTATTTCTTAAATAAATCGGAATGTGTACCTGTTCTGTCAAGCATTAATTCATCATTATCTATTCTATAAATCAACAGCCAGTCAGGGGCAATGTGGCATTCTCTTTTTCCGGCAAAGTTTCCTTTTAAATCATGATCTTTGTTTTGAGGAGGTAATTGCTGGGACATTCTTAACGTATTTACAATAGTATATAGTAAATTGTAATTCCTTTTTTTGCATAATTTTAAATCCTTAGTAAATTTGGAAGTGGTCGATATTTTTAACATTCTATTCGTCCAACAGCATATTAAAGAAATCTTCTGTTGAGCCTGTGAAACGTTGTCCAGTTCCGTTTTTAAGCATTTCATCACCTTCTTTATATGGCTTCTATTGTTTCATTATTCGGTATGTCTGCAAATCCAGTCAGATTTTCTAATATACCAACAACATAAATCATTTTTTCATCATCAATTACATTTAATAATTGTACAGCTTTTTCACGATTGCTCATTATTTATATCCTCTCTTTCAATTTTTTCGTTTATTGAGCTTAAAACAAAAGCTCTTAAAGACATATTTCTTTTAGCTGCTTCTCTTTTAAATCTCTCTGCTTCTTCTGGCTTTACTCGAATAGATAAGTTTTTCAGTTTATTTAAGTATTTTTTTGTGGCTTCTTTCTGTGCATCTGTATAATCTTTTCCCATGCGCATATACCTCCCTGTTTACTATACCATAACAAAATATAACATGCTATATACAACTTGCACATATAACATGCTATATATTTGTGAAAAATGTATATTGATATATAACATGCTATATACTATAATCAATTCAGAAATTAAAACATAAAAACAAATATACACAGCTACAATGAAAGAAAGTCCAGCTAAGAAATGTCAATGGGTAAAATGAAAAATGTTAAAAAAGT